>NZ_JBIBCI010000002.1:26448-609489 GCF_042901085.1 Streptomyces sp. NPDC012794 | reverse complement strand
GTACGGTCCTGCTCCAGCGCGTCCAGATCACCCGTGAACTGCGGAATCGTGCACGGATTGATCGGTACGTGGTCGGTCACTTCTGACCCGCCCCCGGGAGGTCGACCTTCGGCTCCTTCAGGGCCTCGCGCTGCGCGTTCTGCGCCTGCTCGATGTTGCCCTGCACGTACGCCGTCGTGGCCTTGACGACGCCGTTGATCGAGGCCTCCGTACGGGCGCCGATGTACGAGAGACGGTATTCGTGGGATTTCATGAGCTCACCCAGCGCGCCGGCGATCGGGCCCATGCCGCCGCCCTCGCCGCCGGTGCCGCCGCCCGGCGTGACCGTGCCCGCGTGCTTCGCCGCCTCCGGCAGCTCCGTCTGGAGCGTCTTGCCCGCCTTCTGGAAGCCCTCGGCAGCGGTGATCGTCTTGTTGACGACCCCCTGCACGCCCGACGGCTTGATGTCCCAGCCCATGTCCTACCCCCGTGTCCTTCGTCCCTCGCCGCGTCCCTCGTGCGTCCCGCGTCCGTCCGGCCCGGTGTCAGCCGATGTTGTCGACGGCGGCCTTGGCCCTCGCCAGCGTGGCCTGCGCGGTCGCGTCGTTCTGCTCCAGCGTGGTGCGGACGAGGCGGATGATGTCGCGCACCTCGTTCGCCGCCTTGTTCCAGCGGACTTCCTTGCCGTGGTACTCGTCCGAGACGCCGTCGGCCGTGAACTCGGCCATCGCCGCCTTCACCGCGGCGTCACGGTCGCCGAGCACCCGCTCCAGCTGGCCGATGATCCCGCCGAGTCCGCCCTGGACCTCCACGGAGGCCGCGATGTCGTACGAGGTGCGGTCCTGGTTAGCCATGTCTCACGGTCCCCCGGTGTCAGCGCGCGCCGAAGCGCGCGGCGTCGAAGTTGGCGGAGCCCATGTTCTGGTGGGCGTTGTCGCCCTGCTCCTGGTCACCGGTGGTGAACGAGGTGTCCATCCCGGCCTGACCGCCGAGGATGGCCCGCAGGGATCCGTTCAGCTCGGCGGTGATCGCGTCGGAGCGCCGCTTGAACGAGTCGAACGCGGTCCGGCCGACGCCGTTGAACTTGCCCTCCAGCGGGTCCGCCGCAGCGATCAGCAGCTTGATCAGCGTGCCGAGGTCCTCGCTGGAACCGCCCGTGGCCTTGCCCAGCTCGGACAGCGTCGTGCTGCCCATGTCGAACTTCATTCACCCACCCCTGACGTGTTGTGCCGTCATTTGCGTGCCTACCTGTCTACCGAAGGGACGTTGCGAACACAAACACGGTTTCCTCCGTCCTCGACGTCTGGCCGAAAAGCGCCGCGCTCCGGTCCCCGTTGCCCCAGGACCTTCCGAACGTAGTCGTCCCCCGCGTCCCACAGCCAGGCTGCCAGGGCCCGGCCGTCCGGGCCCTGGCAGCGGGAGACGGGGCCGGCGGCGTGCCGGAGGGCGCGGTCGGAGGGTGCGTCGCCCAGGAGCCGCCGCAGCAGCTCCACGGCCGGCGCCTCGTCCACGAGGGTCACCGCACCCGCGAGGCCGACGAGTTGGGTCTCCACGTCGAAGCGGAAGCGCTCGCCGGCCCGCATCCGGGCGAGGCCCCGCTCGACGGCGGCACGGATCGCGGGCAGGCAGTCCCGCACGTCCCGCGCGTCCAGGCAGTCGCCCAGCCGGTTGTCGAAGCCCTCCCGGTCGGCGAGCCCGACCAGGGCGCGGAGGGTCTCGGTGCGCAGTGCCGAGGTGCCCTTCTCCTCGGCCAACTCGCGGCCGGCGACGGCGGCTTCGCAGAAGAGGCCGTAGCTGCGGTCCACCGAGAACCAGCGGTCGATGGACCAGTCGTACCAGAAGGCGGCGCGGGGGTCGGTCGTGGCGGCCCGGACCACGGCCTCGTACCCGGCGGGCTCCGCCCAGTGGACCAGGGCGACGAGGGCCATGAGGCGTTCGCCGCCGGTCGCGGCCGGGTCGCCGACGAGCGCGGTGAGGCCGGGGACGCGGTCGCGGTGGGCGGGACGGTCCTCGCCCTCCCAGATCACCTCGTAGGGGTCGTCGGTGGGGGCGCCGTCGAAATCCGTGCCCAGCAGCCTCTCGTAGGCCGTCGCCATGTCAGGTCATCCATCGGTCGGGGCGGGCCGCCGCGCGGGAGGTGCGGGAGCGGACCGCCTGGTCGTGCAGCAGGTCGCGGGCTTCGGCGGCGGCGCGCAGCCGGGCGGTGACGGTCTGGTTCGCGCCGGTGTCCACGTGCAGGTCGGCCAGCCCCCGGGCGCGTTCCCAGGGGCCCTGGGAACGGCGCACGCTCTGCACCTTCGCATGCGGAACGATCTCCGTACGCCGGCACAGGCGCCCGCGCCGGGCCGCGAAGACCTCCTCCGAGACGGCCAGGCCGTACCCCTTCCACCACACCGGCACCACCCACCGCGAGCCGGTGCGCGGGGAGGGGGTGAACTCCAGGCCCGCCGGGTCCGCTCCCGGCAGCACGCGGGCGATGAGGGCGTGGGCAGCGGCGCGGGTGGCCACCGGCACCAGCACCCCGTTCCCGGAGCCCGCCACGGCCAGCTCCACCCGGACCCAGCCGAGCCGCCGCCACAGCAGCGGCTCCACGATGCGTACGGTCTGCACGCGCCCCGGCGGGACGGTCTCGTGGGCCCGGTCCAGCAGCCCGTGGTCCAGGCGCAGCCCGTCGGGGGACTCGGCGACGGTCCAGCCGTACCCGGCGAGGAAGCGGCCGAGGCTGCCGGTCCACACCGCGCCGAGCAGCGGCACCAGGATGACCACCGCCGCCCAGGCGCTGTCGCTGAGCCGCCACACCGCCAGCGGGGCGACGAGCCCGGCGGCGAGCGCCGCCCACACGTCGAGGCTGAGCAGGAGGGAGACCACCAGGTCCCGTACGGACACGCGCAGCAGCTCGCGCGCGGGGGCCTGGCCGACGGCGACGGCTTCGGCGGGCGCGAAGCCCGCCGCCCGCGCCAGCAGCTCGGCGCGCAGGGCGACGGCGTCGCGTTCGTCGAGGAAGGCGAGCTCGTCCTTCTCCTCGGTGCCGACGACGTCGAGGCGGAGTTTGGCGACCCCGGCCAGCCGGGCCAGCATCGGGCGGGTCACGTCCACGGCCTGGAGGCGGTCGAGGCGGATGTGGGCGGTGCGGCGGAAGAGCAGCCCGGTGCGGATGCGCAGCTCGGTGTCGGTGACGGCGTAGTGGGTGAACCACCAGCTGAGGAAGCCGTACGTGCCGAAGACGAGGACCAGCCCGGCCACCACGAGCAGCCGCACGGCGGGGGTGAGGCCGGTGATCCACTCCTGGACGCGGTCGCCCTGCTGGACGAGGACACCGGCGGTGGCGGCGATCGGCACCCATGCGCGGCGCAGCGGGGTCAGCACGTGCAGCCGCCGCTCAACGCTGCCCCGCGGGGCGGGGGCGCCGGGGGGCGTCGCGGAAGCCGGCGGCGGGGCGTCCCCGTCCGGGGTTCCCGCGGAGGGGCCGGTCACAGGCCCGCCGGTCACAGGCCCGCCGACCTTGCTTCGCCGAGCGCCGTCAGGCGGTCGCGGAGGCGTTCCGCCTCGGCGGGGGCCAGGCCCGGGATCTTGGCGTCCGTCGCGGCGGCGGCCGTGTGGAGCTGGACCGAGGCGAGGCCGAAGCGGCGCTCCAGCGGGCCCGAGGTCACCTCCACCAGCTGCATCCGCCCGTACGGGACCACCGTCTCCTCCCGCCACAGCACCCCCCGGCTGATCAGCAGGTCGTCCGTCCGCTCCGCGTACCGCCAGGACCGCCAGTTCCGCCCCACCAGCACCCATCCCCAGCCCAGGACCACGAGCCAGAGCGCCCCGCAGGCCGCCCACCCCGGCCCGAACGCCAGGCCCAGCGACACGCCCGTGGCCGCCGTCAGCGGCACCGTCCAGATCACCAGCAGCAGCCGCCTGATCCGGCGCAGTCCGCCCGGCAGGCCCACCCACCGCGGACGGCCCGTCTCACCCTGCGTCCCCGTATCCATGTGCCCACCCTAGGACTGAGACAATGCGCCCATGACGGAGACCACGGTCGGCATCGGCGGTGCGGCGGAGAGCACCGACATGGTGCTCAACATCGGACCCCAGCACCCTTCCACCCACGGCGTGCTGCGCCTGCGGCTCGTCCTGGACGGCGAGCGCATCGCCAGCGCCGAGCCGGTGGTCGGCTACATGCACCGGGGTGCCGAGAAGCTCTTCGAGGCCCGCGACTACCGGCAGATCGTGATGCTCGCGAACCGCCACGACTGGCTCTCCGCGTTCTCCAACGAGCTCGGCGTGGTCATGGCCGTCGAGCGGATGCTCGGCATGGAGGTCCCCGAGCGCGCGGTGTGGATGCGTACGCTCCTCGCCGAGCTGAACCGGGTCCTGAACCACCTGATGTTCCTCGGGTCATACCCCCTCGAACTGGGCGGTATCACCCCGATCTTCCACGCGTTCCGCGAGCGCGAGGAGCTCCAGGCCGTCATGGAGGAGATCTCCGGCGGCCGCATGCACTACATGTTCAACCGCGTCGGCGGCCTCAAGGAGGACCTCCCCGCCGGCTGGCTCGGCCGGGCCCGCGCCGCCATCGCCGACGTCCGCACCCGCATGGACGTCTACGACAAGCTGGTCCACGGCAACGAGATCTTCCGCGCCCGCACCCGCGGCGTCGGCGTCCTGTCCCCCGAGGCGGTGCACGCGTACGGAGTCTCCGGCCCGATCGCCCGCGCCTCCGGCGTGGACTTCGACCTGCGCCGCGACGAGCCGTACCTCGCGTACGGCGAGCTGGCCGACGTACTGAAGGTCGTCACCCGCACCGAGGGCGACTGCCTGGCCCGCTTCGAGGTGCTGCTCGACCAGACGCACAACGCCCTCGACCTGGCCGTGGCCTGCCTGGACCGGATGGCCGAGCTGCCGCCCGGGCCGGTCAACCAGCGGCTGCCGAAGGTCCTGAAGGCGCCCGAGGGCAGCACGTACGCCTGGACGGAGAACCCGCTCGGCATCAACGGCTACTACCTGGTCTCGAAGGGGGAGAAGACCCCGTACCGGCTCAAGCTGCGCAGCGCCTCCTTCAACAACATCCAGGCGCTGGCGGTGCTGCTGCCGGGGCAGCTGGTCGCGGACATGGTGTCGATCCTGGGCTCGCTCTTCTTCGTGGTCGGCGACATCGACAAGTAGCCGGGACCGCCGGCTTCCGCTCCCCGCCCGACCTGACGGTCCGGCGGAGGGCGGCCGGGGCGGTGTCGGTGGGGCGTCCTAGGGTGCCCCCATGACCACTGGTACGTACACGGACTACCTGCGCAGGATCGGCATCACCGCTCCCGGCGCCCCCTCCGCGGGAAGGCTGTTCGCGCTCCAGCGCGCCCACCTGGAACACGTCGCCTACGACAACCTCGACATCCACGCGGGCCGGCCGCCGGGTATCGACCCGGCGCTGTCGGTGCGGCGGCTGAGCGCGGGTTTCGGCGGTTACTGCTTCCACCTCAACGGCGCTTTCGCCGCGCTCCTGGAACACCTGGGGTACCACGTGACCCGCCACCTCGGCGGCGTCGAGGACGATGCCGCCTCGCGCGTGGTCAACGGGCAGCACCTGACCTTGACGGTCCGCGTGGAGGGGGAGGCGTACTGGGTGGACGCCGGGCTCGGCGACGGCCCGTACGAGCCGCTGCCGCTGCGCGAGGGCCCGTACGAGCAGGGCGGCTTCCGCTACGCGCTGGAGCGGCTGGAGCCCCTGGAGGGCGAGGGCCCGGGCTGGAGCTTCCTGTCCCCCGCCAGCAGCACGCCGCGGGTCAACTTCCGCGACGCGCCCGCCACGACGGCCGACTTCGAGGAGACGCACACCTGGCTGGCGACCTCCCCGGAATCCCCCTTCGTACGGACGCTCGCGCTGCTCCGGCGCGACGCCGACGGCATCGACGTCATGCGCGGCCGCGTCCTGACCCGGATCTCCGCCGGGAAGGAGACCGGCCGGCGTGAAGTGGCCGGGCAGCGGGAGTTCTTCGAGACCGTGGCGGGCACCTTCCGGCGGAGCCTCGACGACCTGACGGCCGCCGACCGGGACGCCCTGTGGGCCCGGGTCGACGAGACGCACAGGGCGTGGCTGGCGTCCAGGGCTGCGCAGGAGACCCCGGCGGCCTCCTGACGGCTTCGGTGTCGGTGCGGCAGGGCAGACTGGGGGCATGTCCCACTCCCCCCGACGGGCCTGCCCCGCCTGCGGCCGCGACTGCGCGGTGACCGCCGGCCGGATCGCCCGCCACGACCCTCCGGCCGGGCGCGGCCGGGGCGACCTGGTGTCCTGCCCCGGCTCCCGGGCCCGCGTGGTGCTCGGCGCCTCGGCCCCGACCCTGGACGGCTTCGTCCTCGGGCCGCATCCGGGCCAGCTGCCGCTGTTCTGAGGCACCGGGCGGTCGCCGTACCGGGTACCGGGTACTGGGTACGGGGCCGGGGCGTCTGAGTACGCGTACGGATCCCCGCGCCCGGCCCGCCGCGCCAGGATGGCCGCATGACCTGGAGCCCTCAGCCCCCGACCGTCACCGCGCCCCCGTCCGCCGGGGCGGGGCGGACGCGCGTGCGCGCGCTGATCGCCGCCGCGTTGTTCCTGCCCGCGCTGGTGGTGGCGAAGATCCTGGTGCTGTCCACCGAGACGGGTGGCCGCTGCCTGATGTACGGCGGCTGCGCGCCCTTCCCCGGGGTCCTCTTCCTGGTGCTGTGCGGTGCGGCGGCGGTGGCGATGGTGCTGGCCCTGGCCGCGCCGGAGCGGCTGCGTGGCTGGGCTCTGGGCGCGCAACTGGTGCTGGAGCCGGCCGCGGTGGGGCTGGTGCTCGTCTTCCCCTGAGCCCGGCCGACCTGCCTGGCCCGACGCGACCCCGCGGGTTGTACACAGGCTGTGGAAAATCCGTTCGGCCGGGCACCCTCCGCGGGTGCCCGGCCGAACGGTCAGTGCGGAGCGGTCAGTGCGGAGCGGTCAGGGCCGAACGGTCAGGGCCTACGAGATCGCGGTGCGGAGCCGGACCACGTCGATGGGCTCGGTCTCGTCGTGCGCCGTCAGGTCGATGACCTGGCCCATCGCCTCCTGTTCGGGGGTGGCCGCCTTGAACTCCGGCTCCGCTCCGCCGCCCGCGGTCTCCGCCTTGTGGACGGCGAGGGCCTCGGCGCCGACCACGTCGGCCAGGTCCTCGTTCTGCACGGACTCGATCACGGCGCGGGCCTGCGCGGCGTTCTTGGTGCCGAAGAAGTCGAAGCCGCCCTCGACGCGGGAGGCGGTGCGGCGCTGGGCCGCGTACGGGGCCACGGGCGCGGCCGGCCGGCGGGCCGGGACGGCCGCCGCCGGGGCGGGAGCGGCGGGCCGGGTGTGCGCGACGGCCGTGGCGGGGGCGGCGGGGGCCGGGGGAGCGGCGGTGGACCGTTCCTGCGCCTTGCGCGCCAGGGCCGACATCGCGGCGTGCGCCCGGGCGTAGCCGACCGGGGTGGGCGCGCCGGCGCCGGTGCGTTCCTCGGAGACCGCCGGGAGCTCCTTGGGGCCCGCCGGGGCCGAGGCGGCCTCGATGGCGAGCAGCCGGCGCTTCTCCAGGGCGCTGGCGCGCTCGGTCTCGGCGGTCGCGTACCGGCGCAGCAGCGCGGCGTGCTCCCCGCGCAGGCCCGCCAGTTCGACGCGCTTGGCGCGCAGCTTGGCGTCGAGCCGGGCGCGCAGCAGGCGGGCCTCCTCGAGGTCGGACTCGAGCGCGGCTATCCGCTCGTCGGTCTTCCACTCGTCCTTGACCCGCTCGCGGGCCAGCTCCGCCACCCGGCGGCCGGCCGCCCGGTCCCAGGAGCGCATGAGGACGGCACCGCCGGCGCCCGCGGCGGCCGTGAGGGCCACGAGCAGGCGCAGTGCGAGGGGTTCCGCCAGCAGCCACGCCGCGCCGGCGCCGGCCACGGAAACCCCGGCGACGGCCGCCGGCGTGAGAAGTCGGTGCAGGGGCTCGGGATTGCGGTGACGTCCACGGGGCATGGCCTGAAATTTACAGGGCGTGGGCGGCGTGTGGGGTACCCGCCCGGCAATCCGTTCCCGGGCAGTTACCCCACAATGGGCGAACAAACACGGAACTATTGCTTCCGCAGAAGGCCCTTGGAGTCGAGATAGGACTTGGCGACGTCCGACGGCTTCGCCCGCTCCGCGTCCACCTTCCGGTTCAGCTCGACGAGGTCGGCGGTCGTCAGCACCTTGGTCAGCCCGTCAAGGGCGGCCGCGACCTCAGGGGCCCCGGCGTCCTTGGCGTTGACGACCGGCAGCACGTTGTCGGCGTTCTGGAGCTTCTTGTCGTCCTCCAGCAGAACCAGGCCGTAGCCGTCGAGGGTGGCGTCGGTGGTGGTGGTCAGCACCAGCTGGTCCACTCCGTCCTTGACGGCCTGCTTGGCCTGCGGGGTGCCGACTCCCTTGGGGTCGACGCCGGAAACCTGGATTCCGTACGTCTTCTCCAACCCCGGTGCGCAGAACGGGCGGACGGCGCATTCGTCACCCGCCGCGATCTTCACCTTCAGGCCCGACTTTCCAAGATCGGAAAGGGACTTGAGGTTGTTCTTCCGCGCGAATTCCCGGCTCACCGCGAAGGCGTTCTGGTCGACCGCCGCGCCCGCCGGCAGCACCTTCAGCCCGAGCGGCTGCGCGAGCTTCTCCAGCGCCGCCACCGTCGCCACCGCGTCACTGGAGGCGACCGGCTTCTCCTTGGGCGCGTTCGGGCCGTTCACCTTGGCGTTCAGGAACTCCGCGAGCGTGGCCGCGTACTCCGGGACGACGTCGATCTCGCCCTTCTCCAGCGACGGCTCGTACAGCTCCCGGTTGTTGACGGTGGTGATGGAGGCGTCGTAGCCGGCGCCCCTCAGCAGCTGCGCGTACAGCTCGGCCAGCACGTTGGACTCGGTGAAGCCCGCCGCTCCCACCACCAGCCTGCCCTTGCCGCCCCCGGCCGGCGCCGCGGAGGAGCCGCCGTCCTTGGACGTCTCCAGGCTCTCGCCCCCGCAGGCGGCGAGCGAGACGGTCAGGGCCAACGCGCCCAGGGTCGCGCCGAGGATGCGCGTGGACTTGCTCATCATGCTCCTTAGAAATCGGGGAAGGGCCGCGGGCCGGGAGGGCCGCGGCACGGCGGCCGCGCCTCAGCGCGACGGGACCCGCGGCAGCAGCCGGTCCGCCGCCACCAGGAAGCCCTCCACCACCAGGGCCAGCAGGGCCACCAGCACGGCACCCGCCACCACCTGCGGGGTGTCGTACGTGTTGAAGCCGGCGGTGATGATCCGGCCCAGGCCGCCCTGGCCGACCATCGCCGCGATCGTGGCGGTGGCGATGACCTGCACGGCACCGGAGCGCAGCCCCGTCATCACCAGCGGCCGCGCGAGCGGGAGTTCCACCCGCAGGAAGAGCTGGCGGCCGGACATGCCCATGCCCCGGGCCGCCTCGACCACCGCGCGGTCCACCTCCCGCATGCCGACGTACGCGTTGGTCAGCAGCGGCGGCACCGCGAACAGCACGAGCGCGGCGATGGTCGGGACGTAGCCCGCGCTGCGCAGCGGCGAGACCATGAACAGGGCCAGCACCGCGAACACCGGAACCGCCCGCCCCGCGTTGGAGACGTTCACCGCGAGCGTGCCGCCCTTGCCGAGGTGGCCGAGCCACAGCCCCACCGGCAGGGCCACCGCACAGGCGATGGCCAGGGCGATCCCGCTGACGTAGACGTGCTCCCCGAGCCGGTGCCACACCCCGGCCTCGCCGGACCAGTTGGCCCCGTCGGCCAGCCAGTCCCAGGCCCGCGCCATCACGCCCATGCCCTCACGCCCCTTCGGCCTTCGCGGGACGGCCGGGGCGCGTCCACGGGGTCAGCAGCCGCTGCACGCCGAGCAGCAGCAGGTCGGCGGCGAGCGCCAGCAGCACGCACAGCACCGAGGCGGTGAGCACCTGGGCCTTGAAGGAACTGTTCACGGCGGGAGCGATCAGGTTGCCCAGGCCGCCCTTGCCGACGATGGAGCCGACGGTGGTCAGCGCCACCGTCGACACGGTGGCGATCCGGACCCCGGCGAGCAGCGCCGGCAGTGCCAGCGGGAGTTCGACCTGCCACAGCAGCCGGGCGGGGCCGTAGCCCATCCCGCGCGCGGCTTCGCGTACGTCCTCGGGGACGGCCTCCAGGCCGGCCAGGACGTTGCGCACCAGGATCGTCAGCGAGTACAGGACCAGGCCCGTCACCACGAGCGCCGCCGACAGCCCGAAGAAGGGCAGCAGCAGCGAGAACATGGCGAGCGAGGGGATCGTGTACAGCAGGGTCGTCAGGCCCAGTACGGGGGCCGCCCAGCGGCGGCCGCGGCGGGCCAGCAGCGCGAGCGGCACGGCCACGGCGACGCCGATGAGCACCGACACGGCGGTGATCCAGACGTGCTCCGCCGTGGCGTCGGCGAGTTCCGCGGAGCGGGAGCTGACGTACTCCCAGCAGATCCAGTCGTTCGCCACCAGGCAGCCCTGCCCGGCCATGCCGCCCACCCCCTTCTCCTCGCACGCGCGTGCCGGAGACCGGCCCTCGAGCGACCATAACCCCCGGTGCCCGTGCTGGCCGGAATCATTCGCACAGTCGCAACACTCCCCTGACGAACCCTTCGCCCATCCGGGCGGACCGCTGGGGGAGGATGGCGGGGTGATCCGATTCGAGCGAGTGACCAAGCGGTACCCCGACGGGACGACGGCCGTGGAGGACCTGTCCTTCGAGGTCGCGGAGGGCGAGCTGGTGACGCTGGTGGGCCCGTCCGGCTGCGGCAAGACGACCACGATGAAGATGGTCAACCGGCTGATCGAGCCGACCTCGGGACGGATCCTGCTGAACGGCGAGGACATCGCGGCCGCCGACCCGGTCGAGCTGCGCCGCCGCATCGGCTACGTCATCCAGCAGGTCGGGCTGTTCCCGCACAGGACGGTGCTGGAGAACACGGCGACCGTGCCGCAGCTGATCGGCACCCCGAAGGCGAGGGCCCGCGCCCGCGCGGCCGAACTGCTCGAACTCGTGGGGCTGGATCCGGCCGTCTACGGGGGCCGGTACCCGCAGCAGCTGTCGGGCGGGCAGCGCCAGCGCGTCGGCGTGGCCCGCGCCCTCGCGGCGGACCCGCCGGTCCTGCTGATGGACGAGCCGTTCGGCGCGGTGGACCCGGTGGTGCGCGAACGGCTGCAGAACGAGTTCCTGGCCCTCCAGCGGACCGTCCGCAAGACGATCCTGCTCGTCACGCACGACCTGGAGGAGGCCGTCCGGCTCGGCGACCGGATCGCGGTCTACGGGGAGGGCACCATCGAGCAGTTCGCCCGCCCGGCCGCCGTGCTCGCCGCGCCGGCCAGCGCGTACGTCGCCTCGTTCGTCGGCGCCGACCGGGGACTCAAGCGGCTCGCCGTCACCCCGGTCGCAGCGGCCGACGTGACGGCCGCCGAGGGCCCGGCCCCCGCCACCTCGGTGCCCCTGGGGGCGTCGCTGCGCGAGGCCCTGGCCGCCCTGCTCCAGGAGGACTCGGGCCGGATCGGCGTCACCGACCCGGACTCCGGCGCGCTGGCCGGCGTACTGACCCCCGCCGACGTCCACCGGGCGCTGCGCCGGGCCGGCCACCAGGACGCCTGACACCCAGGACCCGTGACCCGGAGCCCCCGCGGAAGCGTGAAGGGCCCGGCCGGAGCCGGGCCCTTCACGTACGTCCTGTCACCGCGCGCGGCTCAGGCCTGGATGCGGCCGCTCAGCCACACCAGCATCGGCGGGATCTCGCGGCGCCAGGTGTTGAAGTTGTGGCCGCCGCTGTCGAGGATGATCGAGGAGACCCGGTCCGGGCCCTTGACCAGCTTGATGAACTTCTTGGTGTCGTTCAGGTTGTCCTCGCCCTTCTCGCTGGTCGTGACCAGGAAGGACGTACCGGTCGGCTTCTTGGCCTGGAGGCTCTGGAGGACGTCCGCGCGGGCCTTCAGCTTGTCGTCGCCGTGGAACAGGTCACCGGTCGTCGCGTCGTCCGCCGCCTTGTAGTACGCGGACAGGCCCACGCCCGCCCCGAAGGTCTGCGGGTGGTGCGCGGCGATCTTCAGGGCGCAGTAGCCGCCCGTGGAGTTCCCGATGAAGCCCATGTTCTCCGCCTTCTTGCCCACCCGGAACGTGGACTGGATGGCCTGCGGCAGGTCCTTCGCGAAGAACGTCTCGGTCTGCGGGCCATCGGGTATGTCCACGCACTCGGTGTCGCGCGGCGGCGCGATGGTCGGGCGCAGCATGACCAGGATCATCGGCTTCATCTTGCCCGCCTTGGCCTGCTTGAAGGCCGTCATCGGGTAGTTCAGCCCTTTGATCAGGTTCTCGGCGGTGCCCGGGTAGCCGGTCAGCACGATCGACGCCGGGAAGTTCTGGTCCTTGTACTGCGGCTGGAAGTACTCCGGCGGCAGCCAGACGTAGCCGGGGCTCGTTATCTTCGACTTCTGGCCCGTGATGGAGACCTTCAGGATCTGGCCGCCGACCTGGGGCTTGCCCCCGCCGGGCACGTCCAGCTTCTGCTTGTCGACGACCTTGATGTCCTTGCTGCTCATCGAGTGGTCGACGACCTTGCCGACGGCGGTCTCCTGGCCGAAGAGGTCGGCCCACGATCCGTAGAAGAGGAACGACTTGTTCGCCGCGAGCCCGACTGCCGAGAACAGCGCCAGCTGGGTCGCGAGCAGCAGGCCGATCCGGCTGAGGACCGCGCGCACGCCGCGCCCCGAGAGCTTCGGCCAGGCCCAGACCGTGACCGCGAACAGGGCCACGCCCGCGATGATGGCCAGGACCAGAACCGTATTACTGGTGAGACCCATGAGCAGTCAGTCGACTTTCTGATGGCAGGACTGGATTTTTCCGACGGAAGAGTGAACCCGCTCCCCACGGATGTCGTCCTAATGGACGCACCACACTCCGGAGGCTGTCACGGCCTTCGGCCACATGATCTCTCGCGGAGCAACGGGAAGCGATGTCTAGCAGGATAGATGGCGATAAGTCGGGACAGGTTCCGAGTACGGTCCGGCGAATCTTCCGCGGACCACGGCCGGAGTCGGTGCCCGGTCTCGTAGGTACGGCCGTCATGATCGTCGGCCTTCTGGACATCGCGGCGGGCGTCTTCCCGCGATTCCGCCACAGCCGGATCCACGCGGTCACCGAGGTGCTGCCCGGTTCCCTGGGCCCCTTCGCCGCGGCCCTGTCCATCAGCGCGGGCGTGCTCATCCTGCTCCTCGCGCACGGTCTCAAGCGCCGCAAGCGGCGGGCCTGGCGGGCCGCCGTCATCCTGCTGCCCGCCGGCGCCGTCGCACAGTTCGCGTACCGCCACTCCGTCATCGGCGTGGTCATCTCGGCCGTCCTCCTCGCGCTGCTGGTGCGCCACCAGGGTGAATTCAAGGCCCTGCCGGACCCGCGCAGCCGCTGGAAGGCCCTGGCCAACTTCGTCCTGATGAGCGCCGGCTCCATCGGGCTGGGCCTGGTCATCGTCAACGTGCACCCGGGCAAGGTCGTCGGCCGCCCCAGCCTGTACGAACAGATCACCCACGTCGTCTACGGCCTCTTCGGGTTCGAGGGCCCCGTCGACTACGCCGGCCGGGTCTCCTGGACCGTCGGGTACTCCCTCGGCGCCCTCGGCATGCTGACCGCCGTCACCACCATCTACCTGGCCTTCCGCCCCGAGCACCCGGCCGCCCGGCTCACCTCCGACGACGAGGCGAAGCTGCGCGAGCTGCTCACCAGGCACGGCGGCCGCGACTCCCTCGGCCACTTCGCGCTCCGCCGCGACAAGGCCGTCGTCTTCTCCCCCAGCGGCAAGGCCGCCGTCACCTACCGCGTGGTCTCCGGCGTGATGCTCGCCTCCGGCGACCCGGTCGGCGACGTCGAGGCCTGGCCCGGCGCCATCGAGCGGTTCATGGAAGAGGCCAAGGCCCACTCCTGGACCCCCGCCGTCGTGGGCTGCAGCGAGACCGGCGGCGAGGTCTGGACCCGCGAGACCGGCCTGGACGCCCTCGAGCTCGGTGACGAGGCCATCGTCGACGTCAAAGACTTCTCCCTGTCGGGCCGCCCGATGCGCAACGTCCGCCAGATGGTCAAGCGCATCGAGCGCAACGGCTACACCACCAAGGTCCGCCGGGTCAGCGAGCTCACCGAGGAGGAGCTGACGGCCGTACGCGGCGCCGCCGAGGCCTGGCGCGGCACCGACACCGAGCGCGGCTTCTCCATGGCCCTGGGCCGCGTCGGCGACCCGGGCGACGGCGACTGCATCATCGCCACCGCGCACCGCGTGGAGGAGGGCGACAGCAGCCCCTTCGGCGACCTCAAGGCCATCCAGCACTTCGTGCCGTGGGGCAAGGACGGCATGTCGCTGGAGATGATGCGCCGCGACCGGGGCGCCGACCCCGGCATGAACGAACTGCTGATCGTCGCCTCCCTCCAGCAGGCCCCCGAGCTGGGCATCGAGAAGGTCTCCCTGAACTTCGCGATGTTCCGCTCGGCCCTCGCCCGCGGTGAGAAGATCGGCGCCGGACCGGTCCTGCGGGCCTGGCGCGGGCTGCTGGTCTTCCTCTCGCGCTGGTTCCAGATCGAGTCGCTGTACAAGTTCAACGAGAAGTTCCGTCCCCGCTGGGAGCCGCGCTTCATGGTCTTCCGGCACAACCGCGACCTGCCGCGCATCGGCTTCGCCGTGATGCAGGCCGAGGGCTTCGTGACGCTGGCGCTGCCGCGCCTGTTCGCCAGCCGCCGCCGCCCCAAGCCGGTCCGCACCTGCGCCCACACCATCCACCCGGCGAAGGTTCCGTCCCAGCAGGAACGCGAGGTCCAGATGGCGTAGCCCCTCCCACCGGCGCCCGTCCCTGCTGGGCGCCGCTACGCCGGACTCCGTCCGGGGTGGTCCGTGGCCGGTGGTCCGCCCGGCGGGTGGTGCCGCTGCGCGGAGCGGTCCCCTACCCACCCTCCCACCGTTCCCCGGGCTCTGCCCGGACCCGCGCCTCAAACGCCGGCGGGGCTGGATTTCCAGCCCCGCCGGCGTTCGGCGTTGCGAGCCCCGTCGGCGTTCGCGCCTCCCCAGCCCCGTCGGCGTTCGCGCCTCCCCAGCCCCACCCGCGTCCGGCCGCACCGGCCCCGCCCGCGTCCGGGTCTTCCCAGCCCCGCCGGCGTTCGACCTCCCCGGACCCGCCGACGTTCGAGCCTCCCCGGCCCCGCCCGCGCCGGCCTCCCCAGCCCCACCCGCGTCCGGGTCTTCCCAGCCCCGTCGGCGTTTGAGGCGCGGGGGTCTGGGGGCGGAGCCCCCAGGAGACGGGGTCCGGGGCGCAGCCCCGGGGAACGGTGGAAGGGCGGGGAGGGGCAGCCCCGCGCAGCGGCCCCCCTCCCGCAGGCGACCACCGGCCCCGGCACCGGCACCGGCCGCCCCGACCCGAGGCCGCCGGACGGAGCCGGGCGCAGCGGCGCGAAGCCGGGAAGGCCGGCCACGGCCGAGCCGCGCGAGCGGCACGTGGGAAGACGTGGCCGGTCGCGCGAGCGGCGCGTGGAGCAGGGGCAAGCGCCCGGCCAGGGCAGGGGCTCTACCCTGGAGCCCATGAACAGCAACCTCGGGCCGGCCCCCAGGGGCAACGTCACAGGGCTGCCCGACTGGGACCGCTGCGCGGTCATGGGCGTCGTCAACGTCACCCCGGACTCCTTCTCCGACGGCGGCCGGTGGTTCGACACCACCGCCGCCGTGAAGCGCGGCCTCGAGCTCGTCGCCCAGGGCGCCGACCTCGTCGACGTCGGCGGCGAGTCCACCCGCCCCGGCGCCTCCCGCGTCGACGCCGAGGAAGAGCTCCGCCGCGTCGTCCCCGTCGTGCGGGGCCTGGCCTCCGAGGGGGTCACCGTCTCCGTCGACACCATGCGCGCGGCCGTCGCCGCCCAGGCCGTGGCGGCCGGCGCCGCCCTCGTCAACGACGTCAGCGGCGGCCTCGCCGACCCCGGGATGGTTCCCGCCGTCGCCGCCGCCGAGGTCCCCTTCGTGGTGATGCACTGGCGCGGCTTCAGCGACGGCATGAACCGCCTCGCCGTCTACGACGACGTCCTCGCGGAAGTCACCGCCGAGCTCCGCACGCGCATCGACGCCGTCGTCTCCGGCGGCATCGCCCCCGAGCGGCTCGTCGTCGACCCGGGCCTGGGCTTCGCCAAGAACGCCGAGCACGACCTGGCCCTGGTCGCCCGCCTCCCCGAGCTGCGGGCCCTCGGCTTCCCCCTCCTCGTCGCCGCGTCCCGCAAGCGCTTCCTCGGCCGGGTCCTGGCCGCCACCCCCGACGCCGCTCCGCCGCCGGCCCGCGAGCGGGACGCGGCCACCGCCGCCGTCTCGGCCATCGCCGCGCACCAGGGCGCCTGGGCCGTACGGGTGCACGAAGTACGGGCGACCGCCGACGCGGTTCGGGTGGCCCGCGCAGTGGAAGGGGCTCTGTGACCCGCCGGACGTACACCCGCCGGACGTACAGGGAAGGGGCACGGTGAGCCGTACCGACATAGAAGCCGTGGAAGAGGCCAACACGGCCTTCTACGCGGCCATGGAGCAGGGGGACTTCGACACGCTGTCGGCGCTCTGGCTCGAGGACGAGATCTCCTGCGTCCACCCCGGGTGGCCGGTGCTCTCGGGGCGGGGCGAGGTGTTGCGCTCGTACGCGCTGATCATGTCCCACACCGAGTACATCCAGTTCTTCCTGACGGACACCAAGGTGGCCCTCATAGGCGACACCGCCCTGGTCACCTGCACCGAGAACATCCTCAGCGGGGGCCCGGCCGAGGAGGCCGGGGAGCTGGGTCCGCTGGTGGGCCAGCTGGTCGTCGCCACGAATGTGTTCCGTCGCACACCGGAGGGGTGGCGCCTGTGGTCCCACCACGGTTCTCCGGTGCTCACGGACTCCGATGACGAGGAAGAAGAGGCCTCCGGCTGACCCCAAGGGCGGGGGCCGGGGTTTGCCGCAGGTAAATTCGAAGGTGGACGACGCCGACCGCACTCGGCGTAGGCCCATGGCCCCGGGGAGTCCCGGGACCGGAAGAACCTACGAAAGCAGGAGTGATTCGCGTGGATCGTGTCGCGCTGCGCGGCCTCAAGGCTCGCGGGCACCACGGCGTCTTCCCCCGGGAGCGCGAGGAGGGCCAGACCTTCATCGTCGACCTCGTGCTGCACCTGGACACCCGCCCGGCGGCGGCCGGGGACGACCTGGCCAAGACCGTGCACTACGGGGTCGTCGCGGAGGAGGTCGTGGACGTGGTCCAGGGCGAGCCCGTGGACCTGATCGAGACCCTCGCCGAGCGGATCGCCCAGCAGTGCCTCAAGCACGAGGCCGTGGCGCAGGTGGAGGTCGTCGTGCACAAGCCGGACGCGCCGATCACCGTCCCGTTCGACGACGTGACCATCACGATCACCCGGAGCCGCGCATGAACAACGGACTGAACGCCCAGAGCGACCCCACGGTCCAGCCCGTGCCCGCCTCCGTCGTCGAGACGGTCGACGCGGCGGACGTCACCCTTTCGAACCCCAAGTGGGCCGTCGTGGCGCTCGGCGCGAACCTCGGCAACCGCCTGGACACCCTCCAGGGCGCCATCGACGCCCTCGGGGACACTCCCGGGCTGCGGGTCAAGGCCGTCTCCCCCGTCTACGAGACGGAGCCGTGGGGCGTCGAGCCCGGATCGCAGCCCTCGTACCTGAACGCCGTCGTCGCGCTGAAGACCACCCTGCCGCCCTCGTCGCTGCTGGAGCGGGCCCACGCCATCGAGGAGGCCTTCGACCGGGTCCGCGAGGAGCGCTGGGGGCCGCGCACGATCGACGTCGACATCGTCACGTACGCCGACGTGGTCTCCGACGACCCCGTACTGACCCTCCCGCACCCCCGGGCGCACCTGAGGTCCTTCGTGCTGGCCCCCTGGCACGACATCGACGCCGGGGCCCGGCTCCCGGGCCGCGGCCCCGTCGCGGAGCTGCTGGCCGCGATCGGGCTCACCGGTGTCACGGCACGCCGCGACCTGGAACTCCGCCTGCCGGAATAGCCGTTAGCTTGTGCGGTACCAGTCACCGAGTGGGGATGTGCAAGTGAAGCAACTGAGGCCGGCGGTCCTGGCGGGCATCTTCGCGAGCGCCGGTGTGCTGTCCTGGGCGGGCGCCCGCCTGTGGAACGCGTACGGCACCCTGCCGGGCGTCCCGCTGGCCGCGCCGATCGTGCTGGCGGTGATCGCCGCCGTGCTGCTGGCGACGGCCCTGTCGATGCGCGCCCGCCTGAAGGCCCAGCGCGAGCGCCGGCCGGGGGCCAAGGGCGTCGAGCCGCTGATGGCGGCCCGGGCCGTGGTCTTCGGCCAGGCGAGCGCCCTGGTCGCGGCCCTGGTGGCGGGCATGTACGGCGGCGTCGGCGTCTTCCTGCTGACCGATGCCCTGGACGTCCCCGCCCGCCGGGACCAGGCCTGGTACGCGGGCGGTTCGGTCCTCGCGGGGGCCGCCGTGGTGGCCGCCGCGCTCTTCCTGGAGCACGTCCTGAAGCTCCCCGAGGACGACGACCCGGGCAAGGCCCCGGCCACCGCCTGAACCCCGGGGGCGCCCGCGCCCGGCGGGGCTCGCTAGACGGCTCCCAGCCGCCGCCACAGGGGCGGCACCAGCGGTCCCAGGTCTTCCCAGTGGCAGACCTCCAGCGACACGATCCGCCCCTCGTGGGCGAAGAGCATCGCCTCGCCGATGTACTCGCCCTCCGGGGACTGCACGCACCGGCTCGCCACGATCGGGGAGGCTCCGGGCTGCACACGCGCCGCCACCACGTCCCCCGGCTCGACCCACAGGTCCTGGCTGGGGCAGCCGCAGGTGCAGCCGGCCGTCATCAGGGCGTACGGGATCTGGGCCCGGTAGGCCGGGTTCTCCCCGGCCTCCCCGGCCAGCAGGATCTCCAGGGTGCGCCGTACGTCCTCGCTCAGCGGCTCCCAGACGGCGGGTTCCGCCACCGGTTCAGCGCGCCATGATCAGGCTCATGGCCTCGTTGCGGGTCGCGGGGTCGCGCAGCTGCCCGCGGACCGCCGAGGTGATGGTCTTCGCGCCCGGTTTGCGGACGCCGCGCATGGTCATGCACATGTGCTCGCACTCGATGACCACGATGCAGCCGCGCGGGTCCAGGATCTCCATCAGGGAGTCCGCGATCTGCGTGGTCAGCCGCTCCTGGACCTGGGGGCGGCGGGCGTACACGTCCACGAGGCGGGCCAGCTTGGACAGTCCGGTGATCTTGCCGTCGGTGGACGGGATGTAACCGACGTGGGCCACGCCGTGGAAGGGGACCAGGTGGTGCTCGCAGGAGCTCATGACCTCGATGTCCTTCACCAGGACCATCTCGTCGTGGCCGAGGTCGAACGTCGTGGTCAGGACCTCTTCGGGCTTCTGGTAGAGGCCGGCGAATATCTCCCTGTACGCCCGCGCCACGCGCGCCGGGGTCTCCAGGAGGCCTTCCCGGTCCGGGTCCTCGCCGACCGCGATCAGGAGTTCTCGGACGGCCGCCTCGGCGCGCTTCTCGTCGAACTCGCCGATCGTGCCCTCGCCACCGGTCAGGGTCACTGGGTCGGTCATCTCATCCTCGTTCCTGTGCGCACGCGCGGCCCTCGTGCAAATGTGCCGCGCCCCCCAGGCTAGAACCTGGGGGGCGCGGCTTCCATTCCGGGTGGGTCAGGCTTCGGGGCGGTCCTCCGGGGCCACCTCGATGCCCTTCTCCGTCGAGACCGGCGCGGCGGCGGCCGCGGCCGCCGAGGTGCCGTTCGCGGCGTTCGTCAGCTGGAGCTCCTTGGGCGAGAGCACCGGCGGGCGGGTGGAGGGGGTACGGCGGGAGGAACCGGTCCACGCCGGGCGGGCCGGACGCTTCACGATCGTGGAGAAGATCTCCGCGATCTCCTCCTTGCCCAGCGTCTCCTTCTCCAGGAGCGCGAGGACGAGGTTGTCCAGGACGTCCCGGTTCTCGACCAGGATCTCCCAGGCCTCGTTGTGCGCGGTCTCGATGAGCTTCTTGACCTCTTCGTCGACCAGCGCCGCGACCTCTTCCGAGTAGTCCCGCGGGTGCGACATCTCGCGGCCCAGGAACGGCTCGGTGTTGTCCCCGCCGAACTTGATGGCGCCGAGGCGCTCGGTCATGCCGTACTGGGTGACCATCGCGCGGGCCGTCGCCGTGGCCTTCTCGATGTCGTTCGCGGCGCCGGTGGTCGGGTCGTGGAAGACCAGTTCCTCCGCCGCGCGCCCGCCCAGCATGTAGGCGAGCTGGTCGAGCATCTCGTTGCGCGTGGTCGAGTACTTGTCCTCGTCGGGCAGGACCATGGTGTAGCCCAGGGCCCGGCCGCGGGACAGGATCGTGATCTTGTGGACCGGGTCGGAGTTCGGGGAGGCCGCCGCGACCAGGGCGTGTCCGCCCTCGTGGTACGCGGTGATCTTCTTTTCCTTGTCCGACATGATCCGGGTCCGCTTCTGCGGGCCCGCCACGACGCGGTCGATCGCCTCGTCCAGCATGTGGTTGTCGATCAGCTTCTTGTCCGAGCGGGCGGTGAGCAGGGCCGCCTCGTTCAGCACGTTGGACAGATCGGCACCCGTGAAGCCGGGGGTGCGGCGGGCGACGGCCGAGAGGTCGACGTCCGGGGCGATCGGCTTGCCCTTCTGGTGGACCTTGAGGATCTCCAGACGGCCCTGCATGTCGGGACGGTCGACCGCGATCTGGCGGTCGAAGCGGCCCGGGCGCAGCAGCGCCGGGTCGAGGATGTCGGGGCGGTTCGTGGCGGCGATCAGGATGACGCCGCCCTTCACGTCGAAGCCGTCCATCTCGACCAGCAGCTGGTTGAGGGTCTGCTCGCGCTCGTCGTGGCCGCCGCCGAGACCCGCACCGCGGTGCCGGCCGACGGCGTCGATCTCGTCGACGAAGACGATCGCCGGCGCGTTGGCCTTGGCCTGCTCGAACAGGTCGCGGACACGCGAGGCACCGACACCGACGAACATCTCGACGAAGTCGGAACCGGAGATCGAGTAGAAGGGAACGCCGGCCTCGCCCGCGACGGCACGCGCGAGCAGGGTCTTGCCGGTGCCGGGCGGGCCGTAGAGCAGCACACCCTTGGGGATCTTGGCGCCGACGGCCTGGAACTTCGCCGGCTCCTGGAGGAACTCCTTGATCTCGTGGAGTTCCTCGACGGCCTCGTCCGAGCCCGCGACGTCGGCGAACGTCGTCTTCGGGGTGTCCTTGGTGATGAGCTTCGCCTTGGACTTGCCGAAGTTCATGACCCGGGAGCCGCCGCCCTGCATCTGGTTCATCAGGAACAGGAAGACGACGACGATGAGGACGAAGGGCAGGAGCGAGAGCAGCACGCTCAGGAACGGGCTGGTCTTGTCCGGCGTGACGGAGTAGCCGTCCGGGATCTGACCGGCTTCGAACTTGGTCTGGAGGTTCTGGGCGAGCTGGACGCCCTGATCCCCGATGTAGTTGGCCTGGAACTTGGTGCCGCTGTTGTTGTCGAGCTTCTGGCCCTTCTTCAGCTCGATCTTGATCATCTGGCTGTCACCGGTGGTCAGCTTGGCGCTGTCCACCTGGCCACTGTTGATCGCCTTGATGACCTCGCTGGTCTCCACCGACTTGTAGCCGCCGCCGGAGCCGACGACGTTCATCAACACGACCACGGCGAGGACGGCCAGCACGATCCACATGACCGGCCCACGGAAGTATCGCTTCACGTCCATCCATACGGGGTGCCGGGCACCCCGTCCCTCCTGCCCGTAGGTAAATGCTGCTGTGAGTAAAGACTGTTCTTCGGAATGTACCCCTGAATTGTCACCCGCGGCCTCGTGGGACGGCTGACAGACCCGCCTTCCCAAGCTCCAACGTCGGAAGCCGCCCCCGGGTTCCCCGGGGGCGCCGCCGGTGACGACGTCCGCGAAGGACGGGGTCAGCCGCCGTAGACGTGCGGGGCGAGCGTGCCGACGAACGGCAGGTTGCGGTACTTCTCCGCGTAGTCGAGGCCGTAGCCGACGACGAACTCGTTCGGGATGTCGAAGCCGACCCACTCGACGTCGATGGCGACCTTCGCGGCCTCGGGCTTGCGCAGCAGCGTGACGACCTTCAGGGAGGCCGGCTGGCGGGAGCCCAGGTTCGACAGCAGCCAGGACAGGGTCAGGCCGGAGTCGATGATGTCCTCGACGATCAGGACGTGCTTGTCCTTGATGTCGGTGTCGAGGTCCTTCAGGATCCGCACCACGCCCGAGGACTGGGTCCCGGCGCCGTACGAGGACACCGCCATCCAGTCCATGGTGAGCGGGGTGGACAAGGCGCGCGCCAGGTCCGCCATCACCATCACGGCGCCCTTGAGCACACCGACGATGAGCAGGTCCTTGCCCGCGTACTCCGCGTCGATCTTCGCGGCCAGCTCGGCCAGCTTCGCGTCGATCTCTTCCTTGGTGATGAGCACCGACTGGAGGTCGTTGCCCATGTCCTTCTCGTCCACCCGCATCACTTTCGTTGTCGGCCGGGGCTCCGGGGGTGCCCCCGGAGGACTCAGCCGTGTTTCAGCACCAATCAGCCCTGCCGGATGACAAGTCTGCCACCCTGCCGCTGGGCCTCGACGCGGCCGGGCAGGTTGATGGCGCCCTGGCCCCGCCATCCGGTGATGAGGCGGTCGACTTCCTCGATGTGCCGGGCGAAGAGCGAGCCGGCGGGAGAGCCCGCCGCGACCACGGCCCGGCGCAGCACCCGGCGGCGGACGGCCGGGGGCAGCGCGTACAGCTTGGCGCACTCCAGGCGGCCGTCCTCGTCGCGCACCCCCGCCTCGGCGTCGGCGGCCCAGGCGTCGAGGGCGTCGGCGTCGTCCCGGGAGAGCTGGGCGGTGCGGGCGAGCGCTTCCACGACTCCCTTGCCGAGCGCCTTCTCGAGGGCGGGCAGTCCCTCGTGGCGCAGCCGGGAGCGGGTGTAGGCGGGGTCGATGTTGTGCGGGTCGTCCCAGACGGGCAGCGACTGGACCATGCAGGCCTTGCGTGCGGTCTGCCGGTCGATCTGGAGGAAGGGGCGCCGGTAGCGGTGGGTGCGGCCGGGGCCTCCGCTGACTTCGGCCATGCCGGACAGCGAGCGGATGCCGGAGCCGCGGGCGAGGCCCAGCAGGACGGTTTCCGCCTGGTCGTCGCGGGTGTGGCCGAGCAGCACGGCGCAGGCCCCCAGCCGGTCCGCGGCCTCGTCCAGGGCGGCGTAGCGGGCGTCGCGGGCGGCGGCCTCGGGTCCGCCTTCGCGGCCGACGCGCACGGCGACGGACTCCACCGGGTCGAGGCGGAGCGCGGTCATGCGGGTGACGACCTCCGCGGCGCGCAGGTCGGAGCCGGCCTGGAGGCCGTGGTCGACGGTGATGCCGCCGGCCCGGATGCCGAGCTTGGGGGCCTCGAAGGCGAGGGCGGAGGCGAGCGCCATCGAGTCCGCGCCGCCGGAGCAGGCGACGAGGACCAGCGGCGGGGTGCCCGCCGTGGCGCGGGGGGAGGAACTGTCGGTGAGGCCGGTGAGGACGTCGTGGAGTACGCGGCGGACCGCCAGGCGTATCGCCGCGACCGCAGGATGGGGACCCATGTCCGGTGCCCTTCGTGGAGTTCGGATGCTCGGAGGCTTCGGGTGTTGCGCGGGAAGATGCGGAATGTCACTCAGAGTGCGTCGATGGTGACAGAACCGAGCCGTTCCCCGAGCATCGCACGCCCTTCCACGCCTCACGGTCCCTCGGAAGGGTGATGCTGCTTCCCCCAGTGAGACATGTTTACGCCTCCGGCTTCATCCTTCTTCGCTCCCCGCGCCCCCCTTGCGGTGGACGCGGGCCACCCAGTCCGCGGGGCGGGCGATCTCGGCCTTGGTGGGCAGGGTGTTCGGCGAGGTCCACACCCGGTTGAAGCCGTCCATGCCGACCTGGCCGACGACGGCCCGTACGAAGCGCTCGCCGTCGCGGTACTGGCGCAGCTTGGCGTCGAGGCCGAGCAGCTTGCGCAGGGCGACGTCGAGGCGGCCCGCGCCGCTGGCCCGGCGCTGCTGGAACTTCTCGCGGATCTCGGCGACGGAGGGGACCACCTCCGGTCCGACCCCGTCCATGACGAAGTCGGCGTGCCCCTCCAGCAGGGACATGACGGCGGTGAGCCGGGCGAGCACCTCGCGCTGCTCGGGGGTCTGGACGAGCTCCACCAGGGAGGGGGCCTCGTCGCCCCGCTCGCCCTCGGCGCGGGCTCCGGCGAAGGACTGGACGGCCTCGCGCAGCCGCTCCAGGACGGCTCCGGGCTCCATCTCGGTGGCGGCGAGGAAGGTCTGGATCTCGCCCTCCAGGTGGGCGCGCAGCCAGGGCACCGCCGTGAACTGGGTGCGGTGCGTCTCCTCGTGCAGGCACACCCAGAGCCGAAAGTCGTGCGGGTCCACTTCGAGCTCGCGCTCCACGTGGACGATGTTCGGCGCGACGAGCAGCAGCCGGCCGCCGGTGGCGGCGCCGCCCGGCAGGTCGGGGCCGGCGGGCGCGAAGGTCTCGTACTGGCCGAGCACCCGGGAGGCCAGGAAGCTGAGCAGCATGCCCAGCTCGACACCGGTGACCTTGCCGCCGACCGCGCCGATGACGGCGCCACCGGGGGTGGCGGAGCGCCGGTCCTGCATCTTGCCGAGGAGCGGGCCGAGCAGTTCGCGGAAGCCCGCCACGTTGGCCCTGACCCAGCCGGCCCGGTCGACGACGAGGACGGGGGTGTCGGGGAGGGGCGAGCCCTCGGGGATCATCCGGGTGAACGCGCGCACGTGCTCCTCGGAGGTCCTGGCGTGCCGGCGGAGCTCCGCCACCACGGCCCGGGCCTCGTCGCGGCTGACCTCCGGACCCGGCCGTACGATCCGGGTCGCGGTCGCCACCGCGAGGTTCCAGTCGACCATCTCCGCACCACCGATGCTCGTCATGCGTCAACCGTACGTGGACCCGCGCCGCGGCGGACCCCCCTCCGCGGCCCGATGCGCTAGGAAGTGACCGCGACGGCGGCGGCCAGTTTGTCGAGCCCCTTCTCCGCCGCGGGTCCGTCGGGGGCGTTCGCGGTCAGGAAGGCGAAGGCGAGCAGGCGCCCGGACGGGTCGACGACGGTCCCGGCGAGGGAGTTCACGCCGGTCAGGGTGCCGGTCTTGGCCCGCAGCAGGCCGGCCGCCGGGGAGGAGCCGGCGTTGCGGGCGCGCAGGGTCCCGGTGAAGCCGGCGACGGGCAGTCCGGTGAGGACCGGCCGCAGCTCGGGGTGGCGGGGGTCGGCGGCCTTGGCGAGCAGGCCCGTCAGGAGGCGGGGGCTGACCTTGTCGGCGCGGTTGAGGCCGCTGCCGTCGGCGAAGCGGGAGCCGGTGAGGTCGACGCCGAGGGAGGCCAGCTTCTCGGAGACGGCCTGTTCGGCGCCCTCGAAGCTGGCGGGCTTGCCGGCGGCGAGGGCGGTCTGGCGGGCGAGGGCCTCGGCGATGTCGTTGTCGCTGTGGGTCAGCATCCGCTCGACGAGCCCGGCGAGCGGGGTGGAGAGGGTGGTGGCCAGCGGCTGCGCCCCGGCCGGGGCCTTCGCCCTGGCGGGTTCGCCGTTCACCTTGATGCCGCGGTCGCGCAGCAGGGCGGCGAAGGCGCGGGCGGTGTCCCCGGAGGGGTCGTCGGTGCGTGCGGCGGGTCCGGCGGCGGCGTCCGCCCCGAGGGCTCCGGCCTGGGAGGCGCTCACGGGGCGGCCCTCGTCGGCGGTGAGGGCTGTGACGGGGGCGATGTTGTCGTTGCGGCCGATCGGGTGGCGGACGGCGCCGGTGTAGAGGGAGTCGTCGTACCCGAGGGTGACGGTGTCGGTGCCGGCGGCCTTGAGGGCCTGGGCGGTGTCGGCGGCGAGGGCGACGAGGCTGCCGCCGGAGCCGGCGGGGCTCTTCTTCCTGGCGGTGAGGGAGGGGTCGCCGCCGCCGACCAGGACGATCTCCCCGGGGCCGGCTCCGGGGGCCACGGTGGTCCGGATCCGGTGTTCGGGGCCGAGCGCGGCCAGGGCGGCGCTCGCGGTGGCGATCTTGATGGTGGAGGCCGGGGTCATGGCCTCGCCCGCCCCGGACTCGTAGAGCACCCGGCCTGTCGCGGTGTCGACCACCGAGGCCGCGCGTACGGTGCCCAGCGCCGGGTCCGCCAGCAGCGGGGCCAGCGTCCCGGCGAGCGCCCCGCCGTCGGCGGCCGTGCGCCCGCCGAGCCCGGCCAGCACTCCGGGGGCGCTGGGCGCGGCCTGTGGCAGGGCCCCGGCGGCGTGATCTGCGCCACCCGTACGGCCCCAGGAGGCGGCCCTCGCCCGCTCGGCCTTACGCTGGCCGGAGTCCCACGGACCGGCGGTGGCCACCGCCGCCGCCGAGAGGGCGAGGCCGGCGACGGCCGACCCCACGATGAGCTGCCACGTCTTGACCAATGGCACCTCAACCAGCCCCTTTCGCGATCACACATATGCGTGAGGGACACTTAACCACTGCGTCTTGCCGCGAGCATGGCACCCCACCCGGCTGGGGGTACTCCCCCAGCCTCCGGCCGGGGGAGGCTGGGCCGGACGCGCTATCACTCGAAGCAATCAAGCTTCGGCACGAGGCCGGAGCTGATCATGGAGGAGCAGGACGTGGAGTTCGACGTCACCATCGAGATCCCCAAGGGTTCGCGGAACAAGTACGAGGTGGACCACGAGACCGGCCGGATCCGTCTGGACCGTCGTCTCTTCACCTCGACCAGCTACCCCACGGACTACGGCTTCGTCGAGAACACCCTCGGCGAGGACGGCGACCCGCTGGACGCGCTGGTCATCCTTGACGAGCCGACCTTCCCGGGCTGCCTGATCAAGTGCCGCGCGATCGGCATGTTCCGCATGACGGACGAGGCGGGCGGCGACGACAAGCTGCTGTGCGTGCCGGCCTCCGACCCGCGTGTCGAGCACCTGCGCGACATCCACCACATCTCCGAGTTCGACCGCCTGGAGATCCAGCACTTCTTCGAGGTCTACAAGGACCTGGAGCCGGGCAAGTCGGTCGAGGGCGCGAACTGGGTCGGCCGCACCGAGGCCGAGGCCGAGATCGAGGCCTCGTACAAGCGCCTGGAGGCCCAGGGCGGCCACCACTGAGCTCCGCCGCTCGGTAACACCTACCGCTGCGGGCGGCTCCCCCATGCCGGGGAGCCGCCCGCAGCGGCGTTTTTTCCGGGGCGGGCGGCTCCCTTCGCCGCTCCCCTCGCGGCTCCCTTCGCGGCTCCCTTCGCGGCTCCCTTCGCGGCTCCCTTCGCGGCTCCCTTCGCGGCTCCCTTCGCCACGGACGAAACGATTCCGCATACTGATACCGCCAGGTGATCAAGGGTGGGAGGATGCGTGGCGGAGGCCGAAGGGCACGGTCCCGAGGACCGGAAGCCGAAGTCCGACGAGGCGCACAGCGCGTTCACTCCCCCACCCGGGACGCAGCCGGAGGTCCCGGACGAGGACCAGCCGACCTCGGAGTTCGCCCTCCCCGAGGGCGCGACCACCCTCTCCCCCGGCCCCGAGGGCTCCGCGTTCGCCGCCCCGGCCACCTACAGCGCCAGCCAGTCCCCGCCCGCCTACACCCCCCTGCCGGCCCCCGGCTTCCCCGCCTCCTCCCCCTGGCAGGACCGGATGCGCACGATGCTGCGCATGCCGGTGGACGTCCGCCCCGTACCCGAACCGCTGCACCGGCAGACCGAGTCCGGCCCGGCCGTGGGCCGCGTCCTCGACCTCACCCTGCGCATCGGCGAGCTGCTGCTCGCGGGCGGCGAGGGCGCCGAGGACGTGGAGGCAGCGATGTTCGCGGTGGCCCGCTCCTACGGGCTCGACCGCTGCGAGCCCACCGTCACCTTCACCCTGCTGTCGATCACCCACCAGCCCTCCCTGGTGGACGACCCCGTCTCCGCGAACCGCATCGTGCGGCGCCGCGGCACCGACTACACCCGCCTCGCCGCCGTGTTCCGGCTGGTGGACGACATCTGCGCGCCTGACGTGGAGGTCTCCCTGGAAGAGGCCTACCGCCGTCTCGCCGTGATCCGGCGCAACCGCCACCCGTACCCCACCTGGGTGCTCACCGCCGCCGCCGGGCTGCTCGCCGGGGCCGCCTCCACGCTGGTCGGCGGCGGGGTGGCCGTCTTCTTCTGCGCCGCCCTCGGCGCCGTCCTCGGCGACCGCCTGGCCTGGTACTTCGCCGGCCGGGGACTGCCCGAGTTCTACCAGTTCGTGGTCGCCGCGATGCCCCCGGCCGCCATCGGGGTGGCCCTGAAGATCGCCGAGTTCGACGTCCGCGCCTCCGCCGTGATCACCGGCGGCCTGTTCGCGCTGCTGCCCGGACGGGCCCTGGTCGCCGCCGTGCAGGACGGGCTGACCGGCTACTACATCACCGCCTCAGCCCGCCTGCTGGAGGTCATGTACCTCTTCATCGGGATCATCGTGGGCGTTCTGGTGGTGATCTACGTGGGCCTCCAGTTCGGCGCCTCGCCCAACCCGGACGAGGTGCTCCAGATCCCGCACCGCCCGGTGCTGCAGATCCTCGCCTCGATGGTTCTGGTGTTCACCTTCGCGATCCTGCTCCAGCAGGAGCGCTCCACGGTGTGGATCGTGACCCTCAACGGCGGGGTCGCCTGGGTCACCTTCGGCGCGCTGCGGGCCGCCGAGCTGCCGCCCGTGCCGTCCACGGCCATCGCGGCCGGGCTGGTCGGCCTGTTCGGGCAGCTCTTCTCGCGCTACCGCTTCGCCTCCGCCCTGCCGTACGTGACGGCGGCCATCGGGCCGCTGCTGCCCGGTTCGGCCACGTACTACGGGCTGCTCTCGATCGCCGAGAACCGGCTCGACGCGGGCCTCGCCTCCCTCACCAACGCCGCCGCCATCGCCCTCGCGATCGCGATCGGGGTGAACCTCGGCTCCGAGACCTCACGGCTGTTCATGCGGATCCCGGGGGCGCGCAGCGCGGCCAAGCGCCGGGCCGCGGCGAAGCGGACCCGGGGCTTCTGAGGCGCGTGGGTCGCCTGGGGCCCGCAGGCGGCCCGTGGGCGGCCCGTGCGGCCCGGCGCGGCCCGCGTGACCACGGGTACGCGTACGCCCCGGAGACGGGCGGTCTCCGGGGCGTACGGGGGTTCGGGGGGCGGCCGGGTGTCAGCGCTTGGCGTGGCGGCCGCGCTGGCCGGGGCCCGGCGGCTGCTCCTGCTGCGGGTAACCGGGCTGCGCCGGGCCCGCGGCCGCCTCGGCCTTCTTGGTCTTGCGGGCCTTCAGCACCTCGAAGATCACCGGGATGACCGAGATCAGCACGATGCCGATGAAGATCGGCTCGACGTTCTTCTTGATGATCTCGAACTGTCCCAGCTGGTAGCCGAGGACGGTGACGCCGGCGCCCCAGAGGATGCCGCCGACGATGTTGAAGGTCAGGAAGGTGCGGTACTTCATCGCGCTCGCGCCGGCCACCATGGGCGCGAACGTGCGGATGATCGGCACGAAGCGGGCCAGCACGATCGCCTTGGGGCCGTGCTTCTCCATGAAGTCGTGCGCGGCGTCCAGGTTCTCCTTCTTGAAGACCTTGCTGTTCGGCCGGTTGAACAGCTTGGGCCCGAAGAACTTGCCGAGCAGGTAGCCGACCTGGTCACCGATGATCGCGGAGGCCGCGATCAGCGTGCAGACCAGCCACAGCGGCTGGCTGATGTCGCCGCTGGCGACGAAGAGGCCCGCCGTGAACAGCAGGGAGTCGCCGGGCAGGAACGCGAAGAAGCCCGATTCCGCGAAGACGATGACCAGGATGCCGATCAGGCCGAAGTGCCCGATCAGGTACTCCGGGGACAGCCACTCGGGGCCGAGGGCAAGCGTGTAGAGGGGTTCCACGTTTCCGGGCTCTCCTGGATCAGGGGGACGTCTGCGGTGGGGGACGCGACGAGGCAGGCGGTCTAATTATGAACGCACACCGCCCCCACCGGGTTCCAGGGACCGGAGGGGGCGGTACGGGTGCGGGACCGGCTACGCCTTGCGCACGGCGTTCGCCGTGATCGCGTCCCGCAGGTGCTCGGCGACGCCCGTGCCCATGGCGTCGTAGTACGCCTTGAAGCGCTCGTCCGCGACGTACATGTCACCGAGGCAGGTGTGCATCTCGTAGGGGCAGTCGTAGTACCAGCGGCCGATGTGCAGGCGGTGCTCCTCGGCCATGTCCATCGCGGCCCCGCCCTCGGCCGGTTCGCCAGCCGCCACCAGGGCCGCGTACCGGGCACTCCAGTCCGCGGCCTCGTCCTGGATCCGCTTCCAGTCGTCCTTGGTGTAGGTCGAGACCCTGCGCTGTGACTCCGCGTAGGCCTCGGTGCCGCCCCAGCGCTGCTCGGCCTCCTGCGCGTACTGCTCCGGGTCCTCGTCCCCGAAGACCTCGAACCGCTCCTCGGGCGTGAGGTTGATGCCCATCTTCTTCGCCTCCATGGCGTGCTCAACGGCCTTGGCCATCTGCTGGAGCCGGGCGATCCGGTCGGACAGGAGGGCGTGCTGCCGGCGCAGGTGCTCCCTCGGGTCCGATCGCGGATCGTCCAGCAGGACCGCGACCTCTTCGAGCGGAAAGCCGAGCTCCCGGTAGAACAGGATCTGCTGCAGCCGGTCCAGGTCGGCGTCGTCGTAACGCCGGTGTCCCGCGCCGCTGCGGCCGCTCGGTCGGAGCAGCCCGATCTCGTCGTAGTGGTGCAGGGTGCGCACCGTCACTGCGGCGAACCCGGCGACCTGGCCCACGGAGTAGCCCATCGCTTTCCGCTCCTCTGGTTGGGTACGCCCCCCACTGTGGTTCCTCACGCCACGTGAGGTGCAAGCCCCATTTCCCGAGGGGCCCGCGGAAAGAGGATCAGCCCATCGCCTTGGTGCCGTCCAGGGACTCCCGGATGACGTCCGCGTGGCCCGCGTGCCGGGCGAACTCCTCGATCAGGTGCAGGAGCATCCAGCGCATGGAGACCTTGGCGTTCTCGGGGAACCAGGGCGCCGGCGGCAGCGGGAAGGTCTCGTCCAGGCTGGGCAGTTCCGCGACGAAGGCGGTCAGTTCCGCGCTCACCCCGTCCCAGAAGATCTGGACGGACGCGATGGTCTCGTCGCCGACGAGCCGGAAGGCCTCGGCGTAGTCCTCCTGGGTACGGGCGCTCTCGTTGGGCCGCTGCTGCGCCATCCGCAGCCAGGCCAGCTCCACCTCGGCGACGTGCTTGAGCAGCCCGGACAGCGACAGCTCGCTGGCGCTCGGGCGGCTCGCGGCCTGCTCCTCGGTCAGTCCCGCCGCGGCCTCGCGGATCGCGGCCCGCTGGGACTCGACGAAGGCCAGCAGGGTGCCGCGCTCGTCACCCAGGACCTCACCGGAAATCTGTGCCATGACCGACCACCTCTTCATCCCCTGAGCGGGGCCGTCCCCCGCTGACGAGGACTACGCTACGGAGGCTTGCGGTCAGCTCCTGTCCGCAACTCGCGAGGGGACGGGAAAAGCCGCGCGGCGCGGCGGGGGCGGGCAGGAGGCGGCGGTCAGAACGGGAACCGGGTCCGGCCGTGCTGGACCGAGATCCACTTCTGGGTGGTGAAGGCCTCCACGGTGGCCTCGCCCCCCAGCCGCCCCAGACCGGAGGCCTTCTCGCCGCCGAAGGCGGCCAGCGGCTCGTCACCGATCGTGGAGTCGTTCACGTGGATCATGCCCGTCTCGATGCGCCGGGCGAAGCGGACGCCGCGCTCCACGTCGCGGGTGTGCACCGCACCGCTGAGCCCGTACGGGGTGGCGTTGGCCAGGCGTACGGCCTCCTCCTCCCCGTCGAAGACCACCAGCAGCGCGACCGGCCCGAAGATCTCCTGGCCCAGCAGCGGGGAGTCCTCGGGCAGCCCGGCGAGGACGGTCGGCTCGACCAGGTTGCCGCGCGTAGAACCCCGTACGAGCGCCCGTGCCCCCGATTCCAGGGCGCGGTCCACGAGCGCGGTCAGCGCGTCCGCCTGGAAGGAGTTGATGAGCGGGCCGATGTGGGTGTCGGCCTCGCGTGGGTCGCCGGTCTTCAGGGCGCGCACGCGGGCGGTGAACTTCTCGGTGAACTCCTCCGCCACGCTCGCGTCGACGAGGATCCGGTTGGCCGCCATGCAGACCTGGCCCTGGAAGACGAAGCGGCTGAAGACGGCCGCGTCCACCGCGTAGTCGACGTCGGCGTCGTCGAGGACGACCAGGGCGCTGTTGCCGCTCAGTTCGAGGACGGTCCGCTTGAAGTGGCGGGCCGCGACCGAGCCGACGTGCCGGCCGGTGCGGTCGGAGCCGGCGAAGGAGATGACCTTGGGGACGGGGTGGGTCAGGATGGCGTCGCCTATCTCGGCGATGTCCGTGACCAGCACGTTCAGAAGTCCGGCGGGCAGGCCCGCGTCCTCGAAGATCTTGGCGATGATCCCGCCGCCGGCCACCGGGGCGCTCTGGTTCGGCTTGATCACGACCGCGTTGCCCAGGGCCAGTGCCGGGGCCACCGACTTCAGGGTCACCAGGAAGGGGAAGTTGAAGGGGCTGATCACCGCCACCACGCCGACCGGGAGGCGCTGGACCCGGTTCTCCTTGCCCTCGACCGGCGAGGGCAGGATGCTGCCCTCGGGGCGGACGGCCAGCTGGACCGCCTCGCGCAGGAACTCCATCGCGAGGTGGACCTCGTACTCGGCCTTGGGACGGGTCCCACCGAGCTCGTCGATCATCGCCTCGACGATCTCCTCCTGGCGCTCCTGCGTGATGCGCAGGGCACGTTCGAGGACGGTGCGTCTCGCGTGGGGGCCGGTGGCCGCCCAGTCGCGCTGGGCCCGCTCGGCGGCGCGGTAGGCCCGGTCGACCTGCTCGACGGTGGCCACGGTGATCGCGGCGAGTTTCTCCCCGTTGTACGGGTTGACGTCGATGATGTCCCACGAACCGGTGCCGGCCAGCCATTCGCCGTCGATGTACTGGTGAGCCAGGTCGGTGAATATGGACATGCCATCCCTTACTGCGAGCGCGCACCCCTGCGCTGCACCGGAGACCGATCGGTCGTCTTCATGCACTGATCCGACGTCATAGTACGTGCGGATCAGGACAGTTGGAGGAGCCCGCGGAGGAGGTCACGGGTCTGGCCGGGATCCGGGCAGTCGGCCTGGAGCCGCTCCATCGCCCGCGCGTACTGCGCCACTTCCTCTTCTTTGTCCAGGTAGAGCGCGCTGGTCAGCTGTTCCAGATAGACGATGTCCTGAAGGTCGGACTCGGGGAAGCGCAGCAGTGTGAAGGCGCCGCTCTCGCCCGCGTGGCCGCCGAAGGAGAAGGGCATCACCTGGAGCCGCACGTTGGGCCGCTGGCTGATCTCGATGAGGTGCTCCAGCTGGCCGCGCATTACGTCCCGGTCGCCGTACGGGCGGCGCAGCGCGGCCTCGTCGAGGACCGCGTGGAACACCGGGGCGTTCTCCGACACCAGGACCTTCTGGCGCTCCAGGCGCAGCGCGACGCGGCGGTCGATCTCGGCGGCGCCGGCTCCGGGCATGCCGCGGCGCACGACCGCCTGGGCGTACGCCTCGGTCTGCAACAGGCCGTGCACGAACTGCACTTCGTAGATCCGGATGAGGGACGCCGCGCCCTCCAGGCCGATGTACGTCTGGAACCACCCGGGGAGCACGTCGCCGTAGCTGTGCCACCAGCCCGCCGCGTTGGCCTCGCGGACCAGACCGAGCAGGGACTCCCGCTCGGCGCCGTCGGTGACCCCGTAGAGCGTGAGGAGGTCCTCCACGTCCCTGGCCTTGAAGCTCACCCTTCCCAACTCCAAGCGGCTGATCTTCGATTCGGATGCGCGGATCGAGTAGCCGGCCGCCTCACGGGTGATGCCGCGGGATTCTCGGAGTCGCCTGAGCTGTGAGCCCAGGAGGATGCGGCGCACCACAGAACCGCTGGCTTCTGCGGTCACTAGTACTGCCCTCCCCATCGCAATGGTGTGCGCGTGGTGTGCGCGTGCCTCGGCGGGGCCCCGCACCCCGGGCCGCAGTCTGCCACCAAAACGCATCGGCCCGTACTCGTTCTGTAACGGAATCCGGCGTCCCGGAAAAGAAGTCCGTAAGTATGCGTAGGAAGAAATGAGCAAGAACCGTCACGGGAAGGGACGGGTCGGGCGCGTGCACGTGCATCTGCCCTTGCATCCGGCTGCACCATTCGGAACGATGGTGCCGCGCACCTGCGTGCTCTTCGCGCCGGCGCGGGACCCACCCCGCAGTTCTCTTTGGACGGAGCTCGCCCGCTTCGTCCGCGAATCCCGGGAGTGCCTCGCATGGGGACGAATGGATCGACCGTGCTCGAGCCGTTACGGCAGGGGCTGCCCCCGGTCGACCCCACGGCTGTCTCCGGATCCGCCTCCTGCGCTCTGCCGGCCCGCTTCGAAGCGGTGCGCGGCGCCCGCTCCTTCACCAGATCGACCCTGTCCCAGTGGGACCTGGACGACCGCTTCGACGACGTCTCCCTGGTCGTCTCCGAGCTCGTCACCAACGCCCTGCGCCACGCCCTGCCGGACGAGGCGCGGCCGGCCGCCGGGCCGGAGGCGGCGGTGCGGCTGCACCTGATGCGGTGGAGCACGCGGCTCGTGTGCGCGGTGCGGGACCCCAGCGAGGACCGGCCGGGCGGTTCCTTCGCGCCGGAGCGCACGGACGAGAACTGCGACCTGGAGTCGGGGCGCGGGCTGTTCCTGGTCGACGCCTACAGCGACAGCTGGGGCTGGCACCCGCTCGCGGGACGCCTCAGCGGCAAGGTGGTCTGGGCGCTGTTCATGCTCCAGGACTGACCCGACGCTCCGCACCCGCCGAGCGCACCGTGCCGTCGGAACGACCGGCCGGGACCGATCAGTGCGATCGGTCCCGGCCGGTGCACGTGCATGGCTTGATCGCTGCGCCGTTTCCCCCGTTCGGCCGCCGTCGGCCGGATCAGCCGATCAGCCGATCAGCCGATCAGCCGATCAGATGGTCGAACTCGCCGTCCTTGACGCCCAGCAACAGGGCCTCGATCTCGGCCGGCGTGTAGACGAGCGCCGGTCCCTCGGGAAAGCGCGAGTTGCGCATGGCGATGTCGCCCCCGGGCAGCCTGGCGAACTCCACGCAGGACCCCTGCGAGTTGCTGTGTCTGCTCTTCTGCCAGGTCAGCTCGTACAAGGAAGTGAGTTCTGCAGCTGCCATCCCGTTGTACGCGTGGTCCACAGGAAGCCCCCGATAGTGCAGATGTCAACTGCACCGGATCATAGCTGTGTTCATGAGCGCATGCATGGGCAGATGCACGTGCACGCGGGGTGCTCCACTCATCACTGTTGATCACCAGGGGACCGCGGTCCAGGACCCGGGCCCTCCGTTTCGGTGCGGCGCGGGGCCGATCGGGCCCGCCCGTCACAGCCGTCGGCCCGCCCGTCAGGGCCGTCGGCCCGCCCGTGTCAAGGCCGCAGCGCCTCCGACACCTCGTCCAGCGCGTCCAGCAGCTGCTCCGCCGCCCCGCGCAGGACACCCGGTCCGGGGGCCTCCCCGGCCGCCAGCAGCTCCCGGACCCCGTCCCACCGGGGGACCTTCCGCTCCCGCACCGCCTTCGCGCCCGCCTCGGTCGCCTCCCGCAGCACCCGCGCCAGTTCCGCCGCCCCCGGCACGGGCGGGTGGGCCCGGTCGGGGAGGTGCGCCTCCAGCAGCATGGCGGTGCGGCCCAGCGCCGCCAGTGCGTCTCCCGCGCCCTCGGCGGCCGTCCGGGACAGCCCCCGGTGCCGCACCGGCTCCCCCTCCGCCCGCGCGAGCGCCTCCTGCCAGGCGATCCGGGCGTCGCGGGCCGCCAGCAGCGCCTCCCGCACGTCCGCCCGCCGGGCCCCGGCCGGGTCGGCGTACTGCCCGAGCACGGCGGCCGCGTACCGCCCGTCGGCGGCGAGCCAGTCGGCGAGACGGGTGCGCAGCCTCGGGGTCTCCCAGGCCGGGTAGAGCGCGTAGGCGAGCATCGCGAGGACCCCGCCGACCAGGGTCAGGGCGATCCGGTCGGGCACCGTCTGGTCCCAGCGGACGCCGCCCATCCCGAGCAGGAACACCACGTAGGCCGAGACGAAGACCTGGGCGACGGCGTAACCGGTGCGCATCAGCACGTACATCAGGCCCGCGCTGGCCACCGCCAGCAGCCCCGACAGGTACGTCCCCGGCTGCGCCAGCCGCACGATCGCGGTGGCCACCCCCACGCCCGCCAGGGTGCCGCCGAAACGGGCGACGGCCCGGGACCAGGTCTGGGTGAAGTCGGGCCGCATCACCATCACCGAGGCCATCGGCGCCCAGTAGCCGTGCCCGAACGGCAGCACCTGCCCGACCAGGTACCCCGCGCACGCCGCCGCCGTCACCCGCACGGCGTGCCGCAGCACGGGCGAGCCGGGGCGCAGCTCGGCCCGTACGGCCTTCAGCACCAGCGGCACCAGGGCGGGCACGGTGGGCCGCAGCCTCGCCTCGGCGGGGTCCGCGGTGCGCCCGGAACCCGGCTCGGCCGTTTCCAGTACGTCGTCCAGCAGGGCGGCGAGCCTGCGCGCGGCCCGCAGCGGCGCGCCGGTGAAGACCTCCGGCAGATCGGGTGCCTTCAGCACGGCCAGCGCCGGCGCGGGCAGGCGTACGGGGTCCCCGTGGCGGATGGCGTGCGCCGCGGCGTCCAGCACCGCCCCGGCGGCGTCCAGCAGCTCCCGCACCCGTTCGCGGGCCGGCCCCCCGGCGGGGGCGCCGACGGCCGGGTCGGCGAGCGAGGCCAGCACCGGCCGGACCCGCTCCGCGAGCCCCCGCGCCCCGTGCAGCTCGGCGGGCCGCCGCCGGGCCTGCCGGACGGTGACGGCGGCGGCGTCCCGGGCCCTCATCAGCGGCGCGGGGTCGAAGGAGCTGACCGGGTCGTGCCGCAGCCGGCGGGCGTAGTCGGCCTCGGCGGCGAGGGCGTCGGCCAGGGCGTCGCGCTGGGCGCCCCACCGGCGGACCGGGAACAGCACGATGAGCAGCGCCTGCACCACCCCTCCGGCGGCGATCATCGCGGCGTGCCCGGCGGCCTGCGGGACGGAGGTCGGCAGGGTGACGGTGACCAGCATGACCGCGACGTTGCCGGAGGCGATGATCCCGGCCGTGGGACCGGCGGCCCACAACAAGCCCGCCGCGAAGGCCCAGACGGCCAGCATCGGCAGGAACAGCCCGGTGTCCGCCGACCCGACCAGGTACCCGGTGAAGGTGGAGACCGCCAGCGTCAGCCCGGAGGCGAGGGCGAGCACGGGGCGCGGGCGCCAGCTCTGCTGGAAGGTGGCGATGGCCGCCATGAAGGCCCCGAACGCGGAACTGACCGCCGCGCCCGGCCCGAGGAGGGCGAGCGCGGCGCCGATGACGACCGCGAGCCCCACGGCGGCCCGGACGGCGACGAGGGGCTCCAGGCGGGCCCGCTCGACCGTCATGCCCGCGCGCGCGGTGTCCTTCAGCGCGCGCAGCCAGCTCATGGCGTCGAGCGTAACCGTTCGTCCCGTTTTCCAGCTTTTCTTCCGATCAAGCCGGAAACATGCGGCCTAGGGCAGTGCGGGGCGCCGCCCGCCCACGTGGGCGGCGTCGGCGGCCGCCGTACCGTCCTCCCAGCCCGCGTGGTCGGTGGCCCCGCGCAGCCGGGTGGTCGTGGTCCGGGGGAACATCTCGTCGGCCCGCGCGCCGACCGCCACGTCCCGGGCCACCAGGGCGGGCAGGTTGTCGGGGGCCTCCGTGGCCGTGTGCTCGGCGGTCTCGGCGAGCCGGCGCCCCAGCCGGCTCGCGTAGGCGAGCAGGAAGGACTGCCTGAAGGTCTTGGTCCGCTTGCGCCCGCCGGCCCGCTGGGCGGCCTCGGCCCGGGTCATCGCCGCCGTGCCCTGCACGAGCAGCGAGGTGTACAGCAGCTCCACCGCCTCCAGATCGCTCTCGAACCCCACGACGGTCGAGAACCCGAACCCGCTGTTCCACACCGCCCGGCAGCGGTTGGCGGAGGCCACCGCGTCCAGCAGTACCGCCTTGGCCTCCTCGTACGGGGCCTCGACGCCGATCCGGCAGGCGCCGGGCACCTGCGCCGGAGCGCCGCCGCGCACCGCCAGCAGCGCCTCGTCCACGGTGTGCCGGGCCATCAGCTCCTGCGCCTTGGCGCTGAGCGCCTCCGCCTCCTCGGGGTAGGTCGTCGCCTCGGCCTTCGCGAGCAGCGCCCGGATCCGGCCCAGCATGCGCGGCTCGATGTGCGCGTGCTCCAGGGCATCACCGGCCGGGTCCCCCGGGACCGGCCCCACCGGCTCGACGGACGGCAGCCGGACCAGCAGCCGGAACAGCTCCAGGACGGCGGTGGCCAGGGTGAACCGGTCCGCCCTCTCACGGCGCGCGAGCCGGTCGGCGTACTCCTCGTCGGCCCCCCACCACGCCTCCGGCGCGCCCCACCGCTCCGGGAGCCGCGCGTACCGCCGGGCCTCGGCGGCGATCACGTCACCGGCGATCCCGAGGTGCACGGCCTCCAGGTCCCGCCGCACCAGCCGCAGCACGTCGGCGGGCCGCCACCCCCGCTCCCAGGCCTGCCGTACGTACGCCTCCCCGCGCGCGAGCAACTCCCGCCCGACGCCGCCCCACAGCCCGCCGTCGGCGGCGAGCACGGAGGCACCGGTGTCGAGCCCGGCGTCGTCCTGGGCGTAGAGGGCGGCCGCGAAGGCCCGGTCGACGATCTCGGCACACTGACTCACCCCTTCAGCTTTACACGCCCCCCGCCCGCCCCCGGCCGGGGGCGGGCGGGGGCCGGCCCGGAGGCGGGCGGGTCGCGATACCGGGCCCCACGCCTGGCGTGTGCGGAGCGGCCGGCCGGCGGCGTTCGGGGCCACGGTGCGGGGCCGCGGGGGGGCCCGAGCCGCCGCACAACAGGCGAACGGCGGCGGGGAGCACCCGCGCATGCGCACAGCCCCAGCGGGGCGGAGGCCTGAGCGGGGACCGGCCCGCAGCGCTACCCCGCCCGCCCGGACAGGAGCCCGGGGCGCGGCTCCGCAGCACCAACCCGCCTGCCCGGGCCATTCGCCGTACGCCGCGTCCGGGGCCGAGCCCCCGGGGAGCGGGACCCGGGTCGGCGCCCCGCCCACACCCGGCCCGGCGGGGCGGTCCCCCGCACGGGTCCGCGCACCCGGCCCCGCCGACACCCCGCCCGGCGAGGCGGTCCCCCGCACGGGTCCGCGTACACCGGACCGGCACCCGCCCGGCGGGACGGTCCCCCGCGCGGGGCCGCGTACACCGCCCGGGCCGGGCGCGGGCCCGTTGTCAGACCCCGGTGGGACACTCGCACCCGTGAGCGACCACCCCACCACCCCCTGGGCCCTCGCCGAAGCCGCCGACGGCCAGTGGCACGCCACCCCCCTGCACCCGGGCGCCCGGCCCATCACCAACGCCACCCCCGCGGAAGCGATCCGCTCCGCGCCCCCCGGCACCCGCTGGATCTGGCGTTCCACCGCCGCCGTCTACCCCCGCCTGCTCGCCGCCGGCACCCGCGTCGAGCGGTGCTACGACATCGAGGACGCCGAGCTGCTGCTCCTCGCCCACGAGGGCCGCTCCGGCGAGCCCCGCTCGGCGGCGGCGGCCTGGGCCCGGCTCACCAACGCCCCCGTCCCGCCGGACCCCCCGCAGCGCGCCGCCGAGCCGGCCCGGGCCGCCGCGCAGGACTCCCTCTTCGACTTCGCCCCGCAGCCCGCCGCCCCCCTGCCCCTCGACGCCCTGCTCGCCGTCCACGCCGACCAGGCCCGCCGGACGGCCGCCACCGCGCACCCCGACCGGATGCGCCTGCTCATCGCGTCCGAGTCGGCCGCGTTCCTCGTCGCCGCCGAGATGCACCGCGCGGGCCTGCCCTGGCGGGCCGACGTGCACCGCGCCCTGCTGACGGAGCTGCTCGGCGAGCGCTACGCCGGCGGCGGCGAGCCGCGCCGCCTCGCCGAGCTCACCGACCGGATCTCCGCCGCCTTCGGCCGGCGCGTGCGCCCCGAGCTGGCCTCCGACGTCATCAAGGCCTTCGCCGAGGCCGGTTTCAAGCTCAAGTCCACCCGCCGCTGGGCGATCCAGGAGATCGACCACCCCGCCGTCGCACCGCTCCTCGAGTACAAGAAGCTGTACCGGATCTACACCGCCCACGGCTGGTCCTGGCTCGCGGACTGGGTCCGCGACGGCCGCTTCCGGCCCGAGTTCATCCCCGGCGGCACCCTCACCGGCCGCTGGGTCACCAACGGCGGCGGGGCCCTCCAGATCCCCAAGGTGATCCGCCGGGCGGTCGTCGCGGACCCCGGCTGGCGGCTCGTCGTCGCCGACGCCGACCAGATGGAACCCCGCGTCCTCGCCGCGATCTCCCGCGACCCGGCCTTCATGGAGGTGGCCGGCCGCCCCGAGGACCTCTACACGGCCATCTCCCGCCAGGGCTTCTCCGGCGACCGGGACAAGGCCAAGATCGCCGTGCTGGGCGCCGTCTACGGACAGACCTCCGGCGACGGCCTGAAGAACCTGGCCGCCCTCCGGCGCCGCTTCCCCCGCGCCGTCGCGTACGTCGACGACGCGGCCCGCGCGGGCGAGGAGGGGCGCCTCGTACGGACCTGGCTGGGCCGCACCTGCCCGCCCCCGGCCGGCGCCGCCGAGGCGGACGAGGCCGGCATCCCGCAGGAACAGGAGCGCGCCGACTCCGAGGACACCGGCTGGACCCCTGGCCACTCCTCCACCAACACCCGCGCCCGCGGCCGGTTCACCCGTAACTTCGTCGTCCAGGGCAGCGCCGCCGACTGGGCCCTGCTGATGCTCGCGGCGCTGCGCCAGGCGACCGCCGGGATGCGCGCGGAGCTGGTGTTCTTCCAGCACGACGAGGTGATCGTGCACTGCCCCGCCGAGGAGGCGGAGGCCGTCGCCGAGGCGATCCGTACCGCCGGTGACCGGGCCGGCCGGATCACCTTCGGGGACACCCCGGTGCGCTTCCCCTTCACCACGGCTGTCGTGGAGTGCTACGCCGACGCCAAATGACGGCGTCCTCCCGGCCGGTGCGGCCTCAGCCGAGGTCGTGGAAGTACACGTGGAACTCCTCGCGCACGAAGCCCTCGGACTCGTACAGCCCCTGCGCGACGCGGTTGTCGTACGCGGTCTCCAGCTGCACCCCCGCCACCCCGGCCTCCCGTGCCCGGCGCAGCACCTCGCGCAGCAGCGCCCGGCCCGCGCCGGTACGGCGGCCGGACGGGGCCACGTACAGGTCGTTGAGGATCCACGCCCTGCGCAGGGTGAGGGAGGAGAAGGCCTGGTAGACCTGCGCGAAACCGACCGTACCGGTGACCCCGGGCGCGTCGGCCAGCAGCACCAGGGACTCGCCCTTGGCGATGCGCTCCGCGAGGAACTCCCTCGGGGCGCCCGGGTCCTCGACCGTCACCCCGTAGAAGTCGAGGTATCCGCGGAACAGTTCCGCGGCCGTGTCCAGGTCCGCCTCGCCCGCCACGCGCAGAACGACGCCGGAGCCCCCGTCCGTGACCGTGCCGCCCTGCGTTCCCACCCGACCGAACATGCGTCTCTCCTTGATCCACTCGCGCGCCCGGCTCCATTGTGCGCGGCGCCGAGGGGCGTTCGACCGCCCGGGACCCATCCGGTCGCCGTTCTCAGTGCCCGGTGACGGGCTGGGCGGCGCCCTTCTCCGTGGCGGCGGAACGGCGATGTCCCGCACGTAGAACAGCTGTAGATCGGCTGCGGATTCGCCGCCGATCCACAGGGTCCAAGCTCAGGTGTGTCGAAGGGGGCCAGCCCCTCACGACGGAAACCGGAGAAAAGGAGGTGGGCCAGATGAAGATCACGCTTTTCGAGGGCGTCTCCTGATCCGGGCCGCGGGATCGAGGGGCCGGCCCCCTCTCGGCCGATTCCAGCGAGAAGGAGGTGGGACACCGTGAAGATCACTCTCTTCGAGGGCGTCTCGTAATCCCGGCCGTGAAAACGGTCCACGGCGACACGGCGGAACAGGAAAGGAGGTGGAACACCGTGAAGATCACTCTCTTCGAGGGCGTCTCGTAATCCCGGCCGTGAAAACGGTCCACGGCGACACGGCGGAACAGAAATGGAGGTGGAACACCATGAAGATCACTCTCTTCGAGGGCGTCAGCTGAATGTGACCGCGGGATAGGCGGGTGCAGATGCCCACGCGGCATCTGCATCCGCCCGCTTGCCCCGCACCGACCAATCGACATCCGCAACGACGGAGGCACAATGACCGGCCACGACTGGTGGCACAACGCCAGCTTGCGTACCTCGGCGGCAGTCGGCGAGGGATGGCGGCTCTTCCAGGAGATCTACCTGCCCACTCAGTACGACAGCGGCGCACTGGAACGGATCCGGCGCACCAGGCTCGTGGAGTCCCTCGAACGCGCGGCACGCACCGAACACTTCGAAGCGCACCTGAAGGACCGGGCCGTGACGCCCGAGAACGCGGAGGACGTTCTCGCCTCACTCCCCGTTCTGGACAAGGGCGTCCTGCGCCACACCCCAGAGGCCATCACCACCGGGCTGGTCAAGGACTGGGACGAACTCATCGTCCACACGTCCGGCACCACCGGAGAACCCGTCTGGATCACCCACGACGAGACCAAGCTCACCGAAGCGACGGCCTCCAACCTGCGGATGCTGGAAGCGTACGGGCTCCAGCCCGGCCTGCGGGTCATCCGTGCCACCGCCGATCTGCGGCACGCCCCGTTCGAGTTCGAGACGCTGCCCTACTTCGGCGGGGCGAAGGTCCTGCAGATCAACGTGTCGACCCTCACCGCCCGGGACGCCGACTACGTCGAGCGGCTGTGCGCCGATTTCAAGCCCGACATCCTCTGGGGCCAGCCGCTGGAAGTGCTGCTCGCGGCCCTGCGCGGGCGTGAGGGCACCCTGCGCATACCTCAGCTGAAGGCCGTCCTCACACACGGCGACAGTCTCGACGCGAATGCACGGGACACCATCTTCCAGGCGTTCGGCTGCCCGCACTACGACCTGTACGGGCTGCAGGAGTTCGGCCGCGTCGGCTGGGAGTGTCCGCAGGGTCCCGGGACGTACCACATCGACGAGGAGCGCGTAGCGGTCTCGGTCGGCGAGGACGGACAGATCCTGCTGAGCTCCCTGACCAACACGGCGATGTCGCTGCTGAACTACCGGCCCGGAGACGGCGGACAGCTGCTGCGCGAGCCCTGCCCCTGCGGCCGGCCGCACGTCCGGCTGACACGCATCGACGGACGCAAGCGCGCCCTGATCGCCGACGCCGAGGGACAGCTGGTCAACATCAAGCCGCTGCGCCTGATCCTGGAGAACGAGCCGCTGCACCGCTGGCAGGTACGCCAGGAGGAAACCGGGAAGCTGGAGGTCCTCATCGTGCCGCTGGCGCCCGAGCACGCCCCGCGCATGACGGAGCGGCTCCTCGCGCAGCTGGCCGGCACGATGAGCCTCAAAGAGCTCACCGTGCGCCCGGTGGAGCTGGGCGAGCTGGCCACCGCGAGCGGCAAGGCCCCCCATTTCCGGCTGCTCGCGACCCAGCACGCGCTCAGCGACGCGGTCGCCTCCGGGACCTCCAGCTGGTGAGGCGCACATGAGAATCGCAGTCATCGGCGTCGGCAGCATCGGATCCCACTACGCGGACTATCTGCGCAGGACCGGCCACACGACCGTGACCGTGGACCCGCGCGGAGCATCGGACTTCGCGGACGTGGCCGAGATCCCCCGGCGTCTGGCGTCGGACATCGACGCCTGGATCGTGTCCACGCCGACCGAAACGCATCTCCACGTGCTGCGCCGGATCCTCCGGACCTCGCCGGACGCCCGGGTCCTGCTGGAGAAACCGGCTGCCCTCCCCGCGGCGATCCCCGAGCTCACCAGGGAAATCCGGGAAAACCCCGGCGCGCGCGTCCTGGTCAACAACGTGTACGGCCACAGCGCCGCCGTCCGGCTCTTCGCCGCGGAAGTACGGACCATGAGCGCGAACGACCCGATCCGCGCAGTCACCGTCGAATTCACCAAGAACCGGCAGGCGGACGTGGACGCCGGCCGTTTCGTGGACCGGCACTACGGCGAAGTCGGCTACGAGTGGTTCCACATGCTGGCGGTCCTGCGCGAAACCCTCGACCCCGCCTCGTACCGGTCCTTTCTGCAGAGTGCGCCCTCGCAGATCACCCAGGAAATCCGGGTCCGCACCACCGGACGGGGTTTCCCCCAGGTCGACCTGTACGCGTCCATGAACGGGCTGGTCGGATTTCCGGAAATCGCCGGGCACGCCCTCACCAACGCCCGGTCCCGGCGCCACATCGCGCGGGGCCACATCCCCTACGGAGCCGACCTCAGATATCGCTTCGCCCATGTGGAGCTCACGTCGGGGGCCCAGGCGAGCCTGGTGTTCGAGCCGTACCACGCGGCAGTGGCCGACTACAAGAACGTCCATGTCGTCCGCACGGTCAGCAGGACGGGCAGGAAGCGCACCACGGACGTGCTGGGGAACCAGCTCCAGCACGCGCTGCTGTCGCAGTTGGACGCTCTGACCGGCGCCGAGGGGGGAACGTCCCGCATCTACCTCCCGGAACACCGGTACATGGCCGAGCTGGCCCGCCGGGTCGCGCCCCGCACCGCGCATCTGCCCACACAGACCCTCCGAAACCTTGATGAGGTGACGGCGTGACCGACGCCATCCTGGACGACACGACCCTCGACGACCTGTCCACCCTGCTCCGGCTGACCCCGGACATCTTCGCCGAGGTCGCCGCGAGCGAGGAGAGCCGCAACGCGGTCCGCAGGCGCGTGGTGGACGAACTGCGCGGAGATCCCGCCGCGGACGAGGTCTTCACCCGGGCCTGCTGCTTCGAGGCCCCCTTCGGGGAGAGCTGGATCCACGCACCGGGCACCACCGAGGCGTACCTCTCCCTGGAGGTGGCGTCCGAGGCCCTCGACACCGGCCGGCACCGGGCCCTGCTCGCCCGCGTCGCGTTGTCCACCTCCACCGCGCTGCCGTACGACTATCGCGCCATGGCCGCCGAACGCCTTCTCCGCCTGGGCATCGGCGACTTCCGGCGCGACTTCGCGGAGGCGGCCGCGGAGCACGCGCCGCTGCCGTTGCGGTCGCTCCGCGCCAAGGCCGCCACCCGCACCGACGGCATCGACCACCTCTTCCCGATTCCCGGGACGGCCGAGGAGCGGCTAGCGCTGCTGGACCAGGCCTGCGACCTCAAGGTCAGGGAGAGCCGGCATCTCATCGCCACAAGGGTGCTGCAACTCCCGGAGCAGCACGCCGTCGTCGGCCCGTACCTCTGCGCCGAGGCGGAGCAGCTGATCGCGAAGGACGCCGACGCGGCCCTCATCCGCCCTTCGGACTACCTGGTGCCCTGGGACCAGGAACTGGCCTCGTCGGACGGCCAGGCCCTGACGCTGGCCGAACTGCTGCGCATCACCCTGCTCTGCCCCGAATTCAAGCTGCCCGACGCACGGGTGCGCCCGGCGCTCGTCTCCTTCTACCGGTCCGTGCTGCGCATCTCCGGGCGCTCGATCATCGGCCTGAGCGCCGGTGTCTTCCACGTCGAGCACGGCTCGGCCGCCCACCCCTCGTACTTCTACATGGGGCGCGACGCCGTTCTGGGCAAGGGCTGCGTCGTCGACTGCGTCGGCGGGGCGGTGCTGCAGCAGGGCTCGTTCCTGGGCGGCGGGTTCATGCCGATCCTCGTCCACACGCACAAGCACATCCGCGCCAGCGGCGAACCGGGGGTGGCCGAGCGCAAGAAGGTACTCCCCTGCGTGTTCGCGGCGGAGACGGGAGCCCGCCTGCCGATGACGGCGATCGGACTCTTCGAGACGGCGGACTACCTCGAATCGGGAACGACACCGTTCCCGGGCATCCGGCCCATCGCACTGGACTGAGACCCAAGGATGACCATGGAACGGAACACGAACGGGCTCGCCGTCGCCCCCGCCGGATTCAGCGCGGAAACCTGGCAGACCTTCGCGCGCGACGGCCTTCTCGTGATCGACGACGCACTTCCGAGCGCCACCGTCGAGGCCCTTCGCGCCACCATCGACGACCAGGCCAAGAACCACGAGGGCAACATCGTCGCCGGCGACCCCCGATTCGCCGGTCTCATCGATCACCCGGCGCACATCGGTTACATGCACGATGTCTACGGCGACATGCTCAAACTGCTCAGGAGCGAGTACTTCAAGCGCGCTCCGGGACAGGTGACCCGTAACGACTGGCACTTCGACGGTCCGCGCCTGCTGCCGTTCCAGGTCTTCGGGGACCGGGTCCCGCTGCGCATCAAGATCGGCTACTGGCTCACTCCGCTGCCGGAGGCCGGCATGGGCAACCTCGTCTACATCCCGGGCAGCCACCGCTGGGACCACCTGCCCCAGTACCACACCCATGACCCGCACCCCGAGGAGAAGCGCCTGCTCGTACGGCCTGGCGCGATGACCCTGATGTGGGGAGGGCTGTGGCACCGGGTCGACGTCAACTCCAGCACGACCACCCGGCAGAACCTGTTCCTGGAGTACGGCCCGTCCTGGTTGACCGCGAGCGACCGCGTCGTCTCGGACCCCGCGTGGGCGGAGCGGCTCCCCCGCGAGCAGAGGATCATCATGCGTGCCTACCGGGAACAGAACCAGTGCGTGAAGCCGCCGGAGCGCGACGTCCCGCTCTACCTGCCGCGGGCCGGGGAGCCCGACGCGGAGGCCGGCCTGTACGCCGACCACGTGCCGCTCTCGCTGCGCAAGCGCAGCACGTGGCTGGAAACGCAGGGACTGGCATGACCCCCCTGCTGGAGATGTCGGACCTCTGGTACGCCTACCCGCACGCCGGACGCCACCGCGACCCGGTCCTGCGCGGCGTCCAGGGCTGCCTCTACGAGGGGGAGACGCTGGCCGTCGTCGGGCGCAACGGCTCGGGCAAGAGCACCCTCCTCAAGATCCTCGCAACGGTGCTCCGTCCGACCTCCGGCCACCTGCTGCACCAGGGGCTTCGCCTCGGGCCGGCGCCCGCCCGCTACCGGGCGGGCGTCGGCTACTCGGCGGGCGCCCCGCAGGGGTTCTACCCGCGGCTGACCGCCGTGGAGAACCTCCGCTTCTTCTCGGGCATGAAGGGCCGGATGTACTCGGCCCATCAGGCGCGGCACCTGCTGGCCCGCGTCGGCCTGTCCGACAGCGCCGACACCACCTACGCGACGTTCTCGCTCGGCATGCGGCAGCGGCTGCACCTGGCCCGGCTCCTGCTGGAGCCGTCCCAGCTGTGGATCATCGACGAGCCGACCAACGGGCTGGACGGCGACGGTCTGCGGCTGCTGGAGGAGCTCCTGACCGAGACACCGGGGAAGACGAAGGTGCTCGTCAGCCACGACGAGGACTTCCTGGCCCGGGTCGCCACGCGCACCCTCGTACTCGACGGCGGGCGGGTGACGTGATCAGGTTCTCGCTCTTCCTCGTCCGAGTGCAGTGGATCGACCGCAAGGCGACCTCGTCGTTCCTGATCGGCATCACCCTGCAGACCCTGATGCTCACCGTCGCCCTGCACGGCCGGGCCACGGACGCCGGCCACGCGCTGGTGCTGGCCACCCGCGCGGCCTTGCTGACCTGCGTGACCATCGTGCTCCTCTCGGCCATGTCGAGCGTGCAGAACGAGTTCCGCTACGGAACGATGGAGAGCGTCCTGCTCGGGCGGCTCTCCCTGTTCCGGCTCCTCGCGATCAGGGCGGCCGCCTGTGCGGTCGTGACCTCCCCGGCGATCGTGGTGCCGTACATCGGTGCGGCGGTGAAATTCCCCTCACTGGTCGCCCCGCGTACCGCCGTGCTCATCGCGATGGTCTACGTCTGCCTCGCGGCCATCTGCTACCAGTCCACCCTGACCCTCTGCCAGTTCACCCGGCCCGCGGCGGCGGTCCCCTGGTTCCGCATGGTCCTCCTGGTCATCGGGCTGTCGGTGGTTCCGTTCCCCGGCGCCGACACCGCGGCGCTGATCCTGCCGTGCGGCTGGGTGCTGCGGTTCGCGGGGGAGACACGGGGGTCGGCCACGGTGCTGATGTTCCTGGTGGTCGCGGTCGCGTGGACGGTCGCCCTGTGGCTCGTCTTCCGCGACTCCGTGGGCCGCCGCGTCGAACGCACCCTCACCGATGGCCGGGCCGCCCTGTGAAGACCTTGACCCTCACCCACCTCATCCTGCTCAACCGGGCCCGGCAGGAGGGCGGCTGGCAGTACGCCGCGCGCCTGGTCCCACTGAGCCTGGGGAACGTCCTGCTCCTGTTCGCGATCTTCACCGGCGCGAGCGGCCGCGGTCCCGACCTTGACGCCCTTGCCCTGCAGTACGGCTACTTCATCCCCCTGACCGCGCTGTCCGCGGCCGTCGGCACCTGGGAAGTGGAACTGTTCGCGGGCGTGGCCGACGAATACATCCTGCGCCCCGCGCGCGTCATGGCCGCCCGGGTCCTGGTCGGGCTGACGGAGTCCCTGGCCCCGTTCGCCCTGTTCCTGACCCTCCTCCTGGTGGTACCGGTGCCGGACCGCCGCCGGCATCTGATCACGGCGACCCTGATGCTCTGCGTCTTCCTCCTCCTGGGGACGGCCCTCGGATACTGTTTCGGCTTCCGCCACGAGAAGGCCGTCAACAACTTCCTGGCCTCCGTGACCTGGGTCCTCGGCTTCGGCCCCGGCCCGTTCTTCGGCAACGAGGCCACCGGGGCGCTGCTGCTCTTCCCAGGCGGCTTCTCGCTGCGCGGCGACTTCCTCCTGGAATGGCTGAAGCTGGGGGTGGTCCTGGTCGCCGCCGCCGCTCTCCTGCGCTGGGGAAGCCGGCCGCGCCGGCACCGCTCCTTCGCCCGCTGACCGCCGCGCGGACGTCCCGTAGATGGGATGTAGATGCCCGCGAAGCAGGATGAAGGCATCAGCCGGCCCGTCCCGGGCACGTAGAGAGGAAGTCCTCATGAGCCGCATCCCGCTCCCGCGTCTTTGCCGTGCCGCCGTCACCGCCGCTCTCGTGGCCGCGATCGCGTCCGCCGTCCCGTCCGTCTCGGCGCACGAGGGACCGGACCGGCACGGGGCGACGGCGTACGACCGGGCAGGGGTGCAGGACGAGCAGTTCCCGACCGAGTGGAGCACCCAGGCCGACCACCGTCCCGTGCTGGCATCCGACCCGCTGGACTGGAGCAGCCAGGCGGGCAGCCGGCCGAAGCCGCTGGCGTAGGGCGGGGGCGCCGGGGCAGTCGGCCGGGCCACGCCCCGCCGACTGCCCCGGGGCTATACGCCCACGGCGTCCCGGCCCGGGCCGTCCTCGGGCACCGGGAATCCCGGACCGGGGGCGCGCGTGCCCGTCATGAGCCGTTGGGCCTGGCTCGTCTCGGGCAGGCCGGCCTGGGCGAAGACCTCGTACGCCAGGCGGGCGTGGGTGTGGGCCTGCTCCCGCAGGTCGAGATGGGACTCGGTCCGGGCGAGGGCCAGCAGGGCGTAGCCGTGGTCGCGACTGTGCTCGGCGGTCTGCTCCAGCAGGTCCACCGACCGCTGCGCCTCGGCGAACGCCTCCGTCGGCCGCCCCGTGGCCAGCAGCGTCTCCGCACTGCGAAACCGGGCCCGCGCCTCGTGCCCGGTAAGCCGCACCCGCGCGGCCACGCTCAGGCACTGCCGGTAGGAGGCCAGCGCGTCCTCGTACCTCCCCAGCGCGTGCAGGGCCTGTCCGCGCACGCACAACGCGTGCGCGGTGTCGCGTTCACCGGCCAGTTCGCGCAACGCCACCAGCGCCTCGTCACACGCGCGTACCGCCTCCTCGGCGTGCCCGCCCCGGACCCGCACCAGAGCCGCGTTCAGCAAGCTCGTCAGTGCCCCGGACCGGTGACCCGCCGCGCGTGCCAGTTCAACGGCCCGGTCGAAGTGACCGACCGCGTCCTCGTAGCGGTGCTCGAACTTGGCGATGACACCGAGATCGTTGAAGTGCTGGTACAGGATGACCGTGTCCCCGGCGCGGTGTGAGGCCTCGGCGGCCCGTCCGGCCAGGTCCCCCGCCTCGGCCAGCCGTGTCGCCTGGAGCGCCTCGTTGCCGCACACGAACAAGGCGCGCCCCGCGGCCCGGTCGTCCCCCGCGGCCTCGGCCGCGTCGGCCACCGTCCGGGCGGTCGCGGCCAGCCGTGCGTACGGGACGTCCCGGCCGAACGCGCTGTAGGCGATCAGGAGATCGGCCGCCATGTTCAGCACGTCGGTTCCCGAGCCGGTCCGGTCGGCCGCCGCGAGCAGGAGCGTGTGGACCACCCCGTCGAACTCGGCCGCCATCCAGGCGCGGGCCTCCGTCACGTCCGTGAAGCGCGGACCCTCCGGGGCGCCCGGCATCAAAGTGGTGTGCACCGGATCGCCCGGGGCCATCCGCTGGAAGGCCGAGGAGGCCGCCCCCAGCAGATGGGCGAGCAGGCGCCGCATCATGACGGCCGTCCTCTCCGGGTCGGCCGGGCGGACCTGCAACGCGAAAACCCGCACCAGGTCGTGGTAGCGGTAACGGCCCGGCAGCGGGGACTCCACCAGCGCGGCGTCCACCAGCGACTCCAGTACGCGCTCCGTCTCCTCCTCGGCCATCCCCAGGGCCGCCGCCGCTCCCTCCAGGGAGATGCTCGACCGGGCGAAGGGCGCGAGCGACCGGAATACCGAGGCCTGCACCTCGGTGAGCTGGCCGTGGCCGAACTCGAAGGCGGCCGTGACGGACATGTCACCGGCCCGCAGCTCGCTCAGCCGACGCCGCTCATCGCCCAGCCTGGCCAGCAGGTCCGCCACCGACCAGCCGGGCCGGGCCGCCAGCCGGGCGGCCACGATGCGCACGGCCAGCGGAAGATGACCGCACGCGGCCACCAGCTCCCTGGCCGCCTCCGCCTCCCGGCAGACCTGCTCCTCACCGGTGATCCGCTGGAGCAGGGCCAGCGCCTCGTCCGGACTGAAGACCTCCAGGGGGACGTGCGCGAACGCGGAGAGCCCGGCGAGGTGGGGGCGGCTCGTGACGATCACCGCGCAGCCGGCGGAGCCCGGAAGCAGCTGCATGACCTGTGTCGCGTCCCGCGCGTCGTCGAGCAGCAACAGCACCTTGCGGTTGTCCAGCATGGTCCGGAACAGGCGGCCCCGGTCCTCCGGATCGCGCGGGATCTCCTGCCCCGGAACCCCCAGCGCCGCCAGGAAGCTCCCCAGCACCGCGCCGGGCTCGGCCGCGTCCACTCCCGTGCCCCGGAGATCGGCATGGAGCTGCCCCTCGGGAAAGTGCTCCTTGACCAGGTGCGCGACGTGCAGAGCCAAGGTGGTCTTGCCTATCCCGCCCATACCGCTGACGGCCGCCACCGCCAGCGCGTCGCGGCCGGGCAGCGTCAAGCCCGCGCACAGGTCGGCCACCAGCCCGGTCCGGCCGCTGAAATCGCCCACATCCGGAGGAAGCTGGGCCGGCCGTCGCAGGACGCGCACGGGGGGAGGCGTGATCTGCCGCGGCGACGGCTCGGCCACATCGTGGGCACAGGACGGGGCATCCAGGTCCGGATCATTGGCCAGGATCCGCTCGTGCAGATCGCGCAGCTCGGGCCCGGGGTCCAGCCCCAGCTCCTCATTCAGCACCTGCTGGGCTCGGGTGAACACCGCGAGCGCGTCGGCCTGCCGCCCGGACGCGTACAGCGCGCGCATCAGGTACCCGTGGGGCCGCTCCCGGAGCGGATGCTCCCAGGTGAAGGCGGTCAGATTCGGAATCACACTCTCGTGGCGGCCCATCAGCAGCTGCAGCCCGAACCGCCTTTCCTGGAGCATCAGATGCAGTTCCCGGAGCCGAGAGCGCTCACTGTCGGCGAACGGCCCCGGAATACCAGCCAACGGCTCCCCCCGCCACAACTCCACTGCCTCGTCGAGCAGCGCCGCACGCTCTTCCAGCCGCTCGGCGCCGTGAGCCTGGGCGGCGGCCGCCAGCTGCTCGGCGCGGTGCGCGTCCACCGCGGACGCCGGCACCGCCAGCTGGTATCCGTCACCGGCGGAGACCACCAGGTCGGAGCCGAGGCGCTGGCGCAGCCGCCACGCGTAGGTACGCAGGATCGTCACCGCGGACTCCGGGGGCCGCTGCCCCCACACGGCTCCGACCAGCTCATGCAGCGGCACCGCGAACCCCGCCCGCAACGCCAGCACGGCGAGCATGGCCTGCTGCTGTCGTGGCCCGGCCGGTACGTCCGCCCCGTTCACGCGGATCGACACAGCTCCGAGCACACTGAATTCAACGCCCTCCCCCACGGTCACGTTCCCCTCTCCTCACGGTGGTCGTCCGAAGGAACGACGTGAACAAGGCACCGTGATCATGTCCCGCGCCTCCGCGCCAGAGCAAGGAACGCCCGTCGACCGGAGAGGCGTACAAGACCGTTTCGGCCGCCCCCCCGACTGCCCTGCCAGGACAGGACACCGGCCAACCGGATATCGGATCCCGGCCGACGCACGCGCCGACCGACCCCGGAAACAGCAAAACCCCCAGGTCACGGCGAGTCCCGGGTGCGGGCCGGACGGAAGTGCCGGCTGCTCCCGGCCAGGCCGTGGAACAGGGCATCAGCCTCCACGACCGCCGCGCCGCCCGCCTCACGGGCTGGGCCGTGGTCCACGACCTGTGGGAGGAAGGGGACTCGCGGGTCCGCTTCATCGTGGGCTCGGTGGTCGTCTGCCTGCTGATACCGGGGATCGCCCCGTACTGACGGCATGTCATGATGCCCGCACATCCACCGGGCGAGGAGCTTGAGACGATGCTGACTGAGACGTCGGGCCGCACGGCCCAGGACCTTGCCGCCGAGCTTGAGGGCCTGCGGGGGGTGGACTGGGCATCTGTTTGGGCGGGTCCGCCGCAGGGCGGCTCCCCAGAATGCCGCACGTGGTGCGAGCGCTACGGGTGGGAGCCACTGACGGCCGACCGCAACCTGGCGGTGCGCAGCGGGGCCGGCGGCAGGTGGACCTTCGAAGCGGGCGGCAACTGGCATCCCGTACGCCGCCTGACCCACTGGGCGTGGCACCTCAAGGCAGACGAGGCGTCCGAGAACCCCGGTCTCTTGAGACGCGCGGCCGACGAATGGCCCGACTTCGTCAAGGCGGCCGAAAGTGTGCTGGGGCCTGCGGCATGGACCGGCCCCTGGGATGCACCAGACTTCCCGGAGCCGATGGAACCGGCGTTCTGGGAGAGCCGTGAATACCGCCTCGAGACCCGCACCCCCTACCGGATGGCGTACTGGAAGCCGGTGGGTGACCACCCCGGGCAGGCCCTCATCGTGCTGGCGCAGTCGGTGTCGTTCACAGCGTGGGCCACTGACACGCCGGGCGGTTCGCGGATCCAGCTGACCGTGAATGCCCCTGAAGGTTCACGGAGGACCCCGTGACCCCCGACGCTCCTCCGACCCCGGAGGAGATAGCCCGGGCCTTTGCCCTCCAGCAGGAACATGCCACGGCGGAACCACGTGACAGACAGTCCGGGGCCGCGATAGCCCGCAGGCTGTACGGCGACTACCTGTCGACGCTCGATCCGGAGGCGGAAGGTCCCAAGCCCGGTCTTGTGGACTTCATCGAGAAACTTGCGGCGAAGGAATCGGTCACCAACGCGGACCGCGGCCCCCATCGCGCGTTCTGGTCCTACGAGTCCGAGCTCGAGGGCGTGGACACACCCGTGCCCAATCGCTTCCTGGCCAAGGCGTGTGGCCGGTCGCGTGGTCTGCAGGTGCTGGAGGACACCCCCGCCGGACACCAGCTCAACGGCTATTTCCTCGGCAACGAATTCGTGGTGGATGCGCTCGCCCGACACTTCGACTTCGATCCGGAGGAACTGGACGCCGCTCACGGTGCCGCCTGGGACACCCTCTCGGACCGGTACGCCATCGCGACCAAGGGACTCGTGATCGGGTTCGCCGCCGACATCACCGCAGGCTCGGTCCTCGGCAAGACCGAGATGCCGGCCCTCCTCAAGAACACCGACGTCGGCAAGGAGGGCATCAAGTTCGCGACGCCGTTGCCTCGGCACGCACACCTTCCGCCCGACATCAACGCGTTCATGGCCGATCCCCCCATCCGCTGCCAACTGCGGATGGGGGACGACGACCCCGGGAAGTCCCCCGAGGAATTCGCCATGAAGTTGCACGCCATCGATGTCCCCGAGGACCAGAAGGACGCCCATGCGGCGATCGTCGACCGGCTGTCGACGGTCAACTCCTACGAGGAACTGAACCCGACGACCGCCAAGGCGAAGCGGAGGGAGCACATGAGTGCCTTCATACCCGGTGTGAACCTAGGCCACGGCATCATCCGCGCGCCCCGCAGCGTCCTCACCGGCCACGGAGTGAGCGAGCCCGCACCTCCCCAGATCGCGCCGACGTCCTCCGGGATCGAGCATTGACCGCGGGGTCTTGGGAGCCGCAGACGGCCGACCGCCAACTGGAGGTACAGACGGCCACCGGCGGTCGGCTGACCTTCGAGTCCGGTCGCTTCTGGAGCCTGTCCACTACGGGTGGCAGGTGAAATCCGGCTCCCCCGAGGAGAGCCCCGTCGTGCTCGACCTGACCACCGACCCTGGCCGGCGCGTGGGCCGGTTCCTGGAACGCCCCGGACTTCCCGGAGCCGCCCGCCCCCGCCTCTTGGAGTCGGCCGCCGCCCTTCGTGCCGGCCGGTAACTCAGAGCCAATCCCCGCTCCGGCGCTCGCGCATCTCATGCACGGGGTTCCAGGCTCCGGCCGCCACATGCCCCCGCACGTAGCGAAGAAAAAGCAAAAGCCCCAGGTCACGGCGAGTGAGTCCTGGGGCTTCTACAGAGCCGCCTTCGGGATTCGAACCCGAGACCTACGCATTACGAGTGCGTTGCTCTGGCCAACTGAGCTAAGGCGGCACCGCTGGGAAGACAAGAATTTCCTCGGAAGGACGCTCTCATCAGCAGCGGCGCCAAGTCTACAGGGTCAATCCGGGTGCCCCGAACCGGGTCGGGCCGGGGGTGTCAGCAGCGCTTGCCGTCCGCCGGGGGCCGGCCCTCGAGGAGGTAGAGGTTGATCGCCGTGTCGACGCAGTCGCTGCCGCGGCCGTACGCCGTGTGGCCGTCGCCGTCGTACGTGAGCAGCGTGCCCGAGTCGAGCTGGCCGGCCAGGGCCTGGGCCCACTTGTACGGGGTCGCCGGGTCGCGGGTCGTGCCGACCACCACGATCGGGGCCGCGCCCGCCGCCTTCAGCGGCTTCGCCGAGCCCGTGGCCTTCACCGGCCAGTACGCGCAGTTCAGCGAGGCCCAGGCCAGCCCCGCCCCGAAGACCGGGGAGGCCTTCTCGAAGGACGGCAGCGCGGCGTCCACCGCTTCGGGGCCGCTGAAGGCCGGCGGCTGGTCCAGGCAGTTCACGGCGGCGTTGGCGTACATGAGGTTCGCGTACGTGCCGTCCGCCTCGCGCTCGTAGTAGCTGTCGGCGAGGGCCAGCAGGCCGGCGCCGTCACCGTTCAGCGCGTCGGTGAGGGCCTCGCGCAGCTGCGGCCAGGCGCTCTCGTCGTACAGCGCCGCGATCACGCCCGTCGTGGCCAGGGCCTCGCCCAGCGGGCGCGCCGGGTCGCCCGAGGGGACCGGCTGGGCGTCGGCCTTGCGGAAGAACTCCTTCAGGCGCTCTGCCACCGTGTCGGGGCCGCCCTGGCCCAGCGGGCAGCCGGACTGCTTCGCGCAGTCCTTCGCGAAGGAGCGGAACGCGGTCTCGAAGCCCGCGGTCTGGTCGCGGTTCAGGTCGAGGGACGGCCGGGAGGGGTCCATCGCGCCGTCCAGGACCAGCCGGCCCACCCGGGCCGGGAAGAGGTCCGCGTAGGTGGCGCCGAGGAAGGTGCCGTACGAGGCTCCGACGTAGCTCAGCTTCTCGTCGCCCAGGACCGCGCGGAGCACGTCCATGTCCCGGGCGGCGTCCACGGTGGAGACGTGCGGCAGTACCCGCCGGGAGCGCGTCTCGCAGGCCGCCGCGAACTCCTTGAACGCGGCCACCAGGCGGGCCCGCTCCGCCTGGTCGTCCGGCGTCTGGTCCACCTGGGTGAAGCGGTCCATCGCCGGGCCGGTCAGGCACTCGACGGGGCTGCTGCGGGACACGCCGCGCGGGTCGAAGGACACCATGTCGTACTGGGCGCGCACGGGGGCCGGGTAGCCGATGCCCGCGTACGCCTGGAGGTAGCCGATGCCGGAACCGCCGGGGCCGCCGGGATTGACCAGCAGGGAGCCCAGCCGCTTGCCGGGGCCGGTGGCGGGGCGGCGGGCCACGGCGAGCTCGATGTCCTGGCCGGAGCCGGGGTCCGCGTAGTCCAGCGGCGCCTTCATGGTGGAGCACTGGAAGCCGGGGACACCGCAGTCCCGCCAGCTCAGCTTCTGGTCGTAGTACGGGCGCAGGGCGTCCGGGACGGTGGCGGGCTCGGCCGAGGCCGCCACCTCCGGCGGCCCCCCGGTGGTGCACCCGGAGATCAGCAGCCCGGCGGCTGCGATCACGGTTCCGGCGGTACGCAGCAGGCGCCTGGTGTCCATGCGGCGAGCGTACGTGCTGCGGGCGGCCCCCGTCCGGTGCGCGGAATCCGGGCGGACGCCCTCCGGCCGTGGGGGGGGGGGGGGCCCCCCCCGCCCCCCCCCCCCCCCCCCCCCCCCCGGCCGCCCCCCGGCGGGGCGGGGCGGGGGGGGGGCCCGGGGGGGGCGGGGCCCCCCCCGGGGGGGGGGGGGGGGGCGGGGGCGGGGGGGGGGGGGGGGGGCCCCCCGGGGGGGGGGGCGGGGGGGGGGGCGGCCCCCCGGGGGGGGGGGGGGGGCGGCCCCCCCCCCCCCCCCCGGCTCCCCCGGCGCCCGGCCGGGACCGCTCGTACGGGTGAACCGGGTCGGGTGCCGGCGCGCGGACGGTCAGCCCGCGCGCAGGGCCATCGTCATGGCCTCCACCGCGAGGAGCGGCGCCACGTTCCGGTCGAGGGCCTGCCGGCAGGCGATGACGGCCTCGATGCGCCGCAGCGTGCGCTCGGGGCCCGAGGCTCGGGCGATCCGGTCGAGGTCCGGGCGTATGTCCTCGTTGGCGATGGCGACGGCCGAGCCGAGCTGGAGGGCCAGCACGTCCCGGTAGAAGCCGATGAGGTCGGTCAGGGCGAGGTCGAGGCTGTCGCGCTGGGTCCTCGTACGGCGGCGCTTCTGGCGGTCCTCGAGCTCCTTCATCACCCCGGCGGTGCCGCGCGGCAGCCGGCCACCGGCGCCCGCTCCGGCGCCGAGCGCGGCCCTCAGGTCCTCGGTCTCCTTGGTGTCGACCTCTTCCGCGACCTGTTTGGCGTCCTCGGCGGCGGCGTCGACCAGTTCCTGCGCGGCCTTGAGGCAGGCGCCCACGTCGTCCACGCGCAGCGGGAGCTTCAGGACGGCGGCGCGGCGGGTCCTGGCGGCCTCGTCGGTGGCGAGCCGGCGGGCCCGGTCGATGTGGCCCTGGGTCGCGCGGGCGGCGGCCGCGGCGGCGGCCGGCTCCACGCCGTCCCGGCGTACCAGCACCTCGGCCACCGCCGCCACGGACGGGGTGGTCAGGGTCAGGTGCCGGCAGCGGGAGCGGATGGTGGGCAGCACGTCCTCCAGAGAGGGCGCGCACAGCAGCCACACCGTCCGCGGAGCGGGCTCCTCCACGGCCTTGAGGAGCACGTTCCCCGCGCCCTCGGTGAGCCGGTCGGCGTCTTCCAGGACGATGACCTGCCAGCGCCCCACGGCGGGCGAGAGCTGGGCGCGGCGGACCAGGTCGCGGGTCTCCTTCACGCCGATGGACAGGAGATCGGTACGGACGATCTCCACGTCGGCGTGGGTCCCGGCCATGGTGGTGTGGCAGCCGTCGCAGAATCCGCAGCCCGGCTCACCGCCGAGGGCCCGGTCCGGGCTGACGCACTGGAGGGCCGCGGCGAAGGCGCGGGCCGCGGTGGCCCGGCCGGAGCCGGGCGGGCCCGTGAAGAGCCAGGCGTGGGTCATCTTGGAAGTGGGCGGCGCCGCTTCCCCCTGCTCGACGGCGGTGACGAGGGCGTCGGCGTCGCGGGCGGCGGCGGCCAGCTGCGTCTGCACGCGCTCCTGACCGACCAGGTCTTCCCACACGGGCATGCCGCCCACCGCCTTTCACTCTCCGTGGATACTGCCTGCTCACATTGTGGCGCCTGCCACTGACAATCCCGCCCGCGCATGGTCCGCGATCACGGACCGTGAACCGTTCTCCTAGCCGCGACGGCGGCGGCGCGGACGGCCCCCGCCCGGGCCGTCGTGCCCGTCCTCGTCGTCGGGGCGCGGGCCCAGCAGCTCGTCCGCCAGCGTCGGCAGGTCGTCCATCGGGGTGGCCTCGGCCCAGTCGGACGGGGTCCGGCGCTCGCGGCCGTCGTCGCCGACGACGGGGAGCTCGCGGGTCACGTCGTTCCCGGAGTCCCGGAAGATGCCCGGCGGCACCCGGTCGGCCGGGGCCTCCTGCGAGTGCGGGGCCGTCGGCCGCTCCGCCGGACGGGTCCGCGCGGACGGGTCCGGACGGGCCGCGTCCTGACCGGGGCCGTCGGGCCGTACGGGGGGCAGGACCGCCGTCTCGTCCACGGGACGCGGGGCGCGCGGGTCGATCTTGGGCACCGGGACGGTCTGGGTCACGTCGTCGGGCCGCACGAACCGGCGGACCACCGGGGTCTCGACCGTGACGGCCTCGTCCGGCAGGGGCTCCTTGCGCATCACGACCTTGGGCGCGGGCGCTTCGGCAGCGGCGGGCTCCCGCGCGGCGGGCGCCTGGGCAGCGGCGGGCGCCTGCGCTGCCGCGGCCGCGGCCGCCGCGGCGGCCGACGCCTCCGCGAGCCGGCGCGCCTCCTCCGCCCGGAGCAGGGCCTCCTCGGCGCGGCGCTGCTTCTCCAGCCGCCGCTCCTCGGCCTCGGCGCGCAGCCGGGCCTCCTCCGCCTCCTGGAGCCGGATCCGCTCCCGTTCGGCGGCGCGCGCCCGCTCCTCGGCCTGTGCCCGCAGCCGCTCGGCCTCAGCCCGCGCCCGGGCCTCCTCCTCGGCCCTCAGCCGCTCCTCCTCCGCCCGGCGGGCCGCCTCGGCCTCGGCGCGCAGCCGGGCCTCCTCGGCCTCCCGGGCCAGCCGAGCCTCCTCCTCGGCCTTCAGCCGGGCTTCCTCCGCCTTGCGCGCGGCCTCCTCCTCGGCCCTGCGCCGGGCTTCCTCCTCCGCGAGCCGCCGGGCCTCGATCTGCGCGGCCACCTCGGCCTCGGAGAGCGGGAGCATCCGGTCCAGGCGGTGGCGTACGACGGTGGTCACCGAGCCGGGGTCCTGGCCGGCGTCGACGACGAGGTAGCGGCCGGGGTCGGCCGCGGCGAGCGTCAGGAAGCCGGCCCGCACCCGCTGGTGGAACTCCGTCGGCTCGGACTCCAGCCGGTCCGGCGCCTCCGTGAACCGCTCCCGGGCGGTCTCCGGGGACACGTCGAGCAGCACGGTCAGGTTCGGCACGAGACCGCCGGTGGCCCAGCGGGAGATACGGGCGATCTCGGTCGGGGACAGGTCGCGCCCGGCGCCCTGGTAGGCCACCGAGGAGTCGATGTACCGGTCGGTGATGACCACCGCACCGCGCTCCAGGGCGGGCCGGACGACCGTGTCGACGTGCTCCGCGCGGTCGGCGGCGTACAGCAGGGCCTCGGCGCGGTTCGACAGCCCGGCGGAGGAGATGTCCAGCAGGATCGAGCGGAGCCGCTTGCCGACGGGGGTGGCGCCGGGCTCCCGGGTCACGACGACTTCGTGGCCCTTGCTCCGTATCCAGTCGGCGAGCGCCTGCACCTGGGTGGACTTGCCGGCCCCGTCGCCGCCCTCCAGGGCGATGAAGAACCCGGTCGTGGCGGGGGCCTGTACGGGCTCCCCGCCGCGCAGCGCCTCGCGCAGGTCGCGGCGCAGCGGTACGCCCTTGCGGTCGTCGGCCTTGGCGAGGACCACCACCGCGACGGGCAGCAGCAGCACGCCGGCCAGCATCAGCGCGTAGGCGGCGCCGCCGTGCGCGAGGGCGACCTGGCCCCCGCCCAGCCGGTGCGGGCCGATCGCCGCGGCCAGCAGCGGGGCGGCGACCGCCCCGAGGGCGACGGCCACCCGGACCACGGCCTGGAGGTGCTCGGTGACCCGGGCCCGGCGAAACTCCTCGGTCTCCTGGTCGAGCAGGGTGTGCCCGGTGTTGGCGGCCACGCCCGCGGCGGTGCCCGCGAGCAGCGCCAGGAACAGGACGGTCGCCGTGTCCGGGACCAGCCCGGTCAGCAGCAGCGCGATGCCGGTCACCGCAATGGCCAGGGCCAGCAGCCGCCGTCGCGACAGCGCGGGCAGCACCTTGCCGGCCTGGGTGGCGCGGATCCCCAGGGCGGTACCGCCGACGAGGGCGAGCACCAGCAGGGCGTACGCGGACGGGCCGCCGCCCAGGTCGAAGGCGTGCAGCACGGAGACGGAGGCGGCGAGCGCGACGGCCGCGGCGACGGCGGCGCAGGCCACCACGAGCAGCCGGATCGCGCCCGTACGGCCCTTCTCGGGCCGGTCGCCCGCCCTGGGGGCCCGCAGGCCCTCCAGCGGGGATCGCGGCCTCGGGGTCTTGACCGCCGGCACCGCCAGCGGCACCAGCAGCGAGACGGACGCGGCGAACAGGCCGGCGGCGACGTACGAGCCCAGCGCCGCCTGGTTCGCGGCGAACCAGTCCACGCCCAGGCCCAGCGCCCGCCCGATCAGGGTCGCGGCGAGCAGCGCGGCGGCCGCCACGGGCATCGCCGCGAAGGCGGTGCGCAGCGTGAGCCGCCGCAGGGCGTCGAGGTGGTCCGGGAGGGGCCGTACGGTCGCCCCCTCCGGCGGCGGCGCCGGCAGCAGCGCGGGCGCGGCGCTCTCCTTGGCCAGGGTCCACACCCGCTCGGCGGCGCCGGAGACGAACACGGTGGCCAGCAGCGCGGTCGTGGCGTGCGCCGGGATCCAGTCGAGCCACAGCGGGGCGACGACGAACAGCCCGATCCGCAGCGCGTCGGCACCGGCCATCGTCCAGCGGCGGTCCAGCTTGCCTCCGGGGGCGGTGAGCTGGGCCAGCGGGCCCAGCAGGACCGCGCCGAACAGGACGGTGGCGAGGATCCGCACCCCGAACACGGCGGCGACGGCGAACGCCGCGCCGCGGTAGCCGCCGCCGAAGGGACTCTCCGTACCGGCCGTGACGGCCGCCTGGAGGGTCAGCAGTACCAGGACCAGCAGGGCGAGGGCGTCACCGATGCCGCTCACCAGCTGGGCACTCCACAGCCGGCGCAGCCCGGGGGTGCGCAGCAGGGCGCGCACCGCTCGCTCGCGGGAATCCGCGGCCAGGGCTTCGTCGTAGGGGGTGTTCTCGGAGTCGGTCACGACCGTCGGCTGCTCGGCTCGCGTCATCCGCCCAGCCTATCCGCTGCGCCCGGCCGCTGCGGAGGCCTGTGGACGACGCCGGGTTGTGACCCGCCACCCACCCTCCCGGGCAGCGTCCGCGCCGCCGTCGCGCCGACGCGGGCGGCAGGGGCGGACTGGGCGGGGAGCCGGGTACGCCGAGGGCCCCGCGCCCATCGCGCGGGGCCCTCGGCCTGCCCGCATGCGGGCGGCGACTACTCGTCCGCCGGGGCGGCCACCGCCTTCTTCGCGGCCGTCTTGGCCGTGGCGGTCGCCTTCTTGGCGGCGGTCGCCTTCTTGGCCGCCGTCGCCGTCGTCGCCTTCGCGGCCGTCGTCTTCTTCGCCGCGGTCTTCTTCGCGGTGGCGGTCTTCGTCGCCGTCGCCTTCTTCGCGGGGGCCTTCTTGGCCGGGGCCTTCTTCGCGGTCTTCTTCGCCGGGCCCTTTGCCCGCTTCTCCGCGAGCAGCTCGTAGCCCCGCTCCGGCGTGATCGTCTCGACGTCGTCGTCCCGCCGCAGCGTCGCGTTCGTCTCGCCGTCCGTCACGTACGGGCCGAAGCGGCCGTCCTTGACCACGACCGGCTTCTCGCTCACCGGGTCCGTGCCCAGCTCCTTCAGCGGCGGCTTGGCGGCGGCCCGGCCCCGCTGCTTCGGCTGCGCGTAGATCGCCAGGGCCTCGTCCAGGGTGATCGAGAACAGCTGGTCCTCGGTCTCCAGGGACCGCGAGTCCGTGCCCTTCTTCAGGTACGGGCCGTAGCGGCCGTTCTGCGCGGTGATCTCCACGCCCTCCGCGTCGGTGCCGACCACGCGCGGCAGCGACATCAGCTTGAGGGCGTCGTCGAGGGTGACCGTGTCCAGGGACATCGACTTGAAGAGGGAGGCCGTCCGCGGCTTGACCGCGTTCTTGCCGGTCTTCGGCGTGCCCTCGGGCAGGATCTCCGTGACGTACGGCCCGTAGCGGCCGTCCTTGGCGACGATCTCGTTGCCGCTGACCGGGTCGGTGCCGAGCTGGAACTCGCCGCTCGGCTTCGCGAACAGCTCCTGCGCGTACTCGACCGTCAGCTCGTCCGGCGCCAGGTCGTCCGGTACGTCGGCCCGCTGGTGGCCCTCCGCGTCCTTCTCGCCGCGCTCCACGTACGGGCCGTAGCGGCCGACGCGCAGCACGATGCCGTCGCCGACCGGGAAGGAGGAGATCTCCCGGGCGTCGATCGCGCCGAGGTCCGTGACCAGCTCCTTCAGGCCGCCGAGGTGGTCGCCGTCGGCCGGTACGACCTCCGAGGCCTCCTCCGAGCCGAAGTAGAAGCGCTTCAGCCACGGCACGGACTGGGCCTCGCCCCGCGCGATGCGGTCGAGGTCGTCCTCCATCTTGGCGGTGAAGTCGTAGTCGACGAGCCGCCCGAAGTGCGTCTCCAGCAGGTTGACCACGGCGAACGACAGGAAGGACGGCACGAGCGCCGTGCCCTTCTTGAAGACGTAGCCGCGGTCGAGGATCGTGCCGATGATCGACGCGTACGTCGACGGGCGGCCGATCTCCCGCTCCTCCAGCTCCTTGACCAGCGAGGCCTCGGTGTAGCGGGCCGGCGGCTTGGTGGAGTGGCCGTCGGCGGTGATCTCCTCGGCCGTCAGCGCGTCGCCCTCCGCGACCTGCGGCAGCCGGCGCTCGCGGTCGTCGAGCTCGGCGTTCGGGTCGTCCGCGCCCTCGACGTACGCCTTCATGAAGCCGTGGAAGGTGATCGTCTTGCCGGAGGCGCTGAACTCGGCGTCCCGCCCGTCCGCGGCGCGGCCGCCGATCTTCACGGTCACCGAGTTGCCGGTCGCGTCCTTCATCTGAGAAGCGACGGTCCGCTTCCAGATGAGCTCGTACAGGCGGAACTGGTCGCCGGTCAGGCCCGTCTCGGCGGGGGTGCGGAAACGATCACCTGAAGGCCGGATCGCCTCGTGCGCCTCCTGCGCGTTCTTGACCTTGCCCGCGTAGACGCGCGGCTTCTCCGGCAGGTAGTCGGCCCCGTAGAGCTGGGTGACCTGCGCCCGCGCCGCCGTCACCGCGGTGTCGGAGAGCGTGGTGGAGTCCGTACGCATGTAGGTGATGAAGCCGTTCTCGTACAGCTTCTGCGCCACCTGCATCGTCGCCTTCGCGCCGAAGCCGAGCTTGCGCGAGGCCTCCTGCTGGAGCGTCGTCGTGCGGAACGGGGCGTACGGGGAGCGGCGGTACGGCTTGGACTCGACCGAGCGGACGGCGAACGAGGTCTCGGCCAGCGCGGCGGCGAGCGCCCGCGCACCGGTCTCGTCGAGGTGCAGCACCTCGCTCTTGAGCTGCCCGTTCGGGCCGAAGTCACGGCCCTGCGCGACGCGCTTGCCGTCCACCGCGTTCAGGCGGGCGACCAGCGTCGACGGGTCGGACGCGTCACCGGCGCGGCCGGTGCCGAAGGTTCCGGTCAGGTCCCAGTACTCGGCCGAGCGGAAGGCGATGCGCTCTCGCTCGCGCTCGACGACGAGGCGGGTGGCCACGGACTGGACGCGGCCGGCCGACAGCCGCGGCATGACCTTCTTCCACAGCACCGGCGAGACCTCGTAGCCGTAGAGGCGGTCGAGGATGCGGCGGGTCTCCTGGGCGTCGACCATCCGCTGGTTCAGCTCGCGCGGGTTGGCGACGGCGTCGCGGATCGCGTCCTTGGTGATCTCGTGGAAAACCATCCGGTGGACGGGAACCTTGGGCTTGAGGACTTCCTGGAGGTGCCACGCGATGGCTTCGCCCTCGCGGTCCTCATCGGTGGCGAGGAAGAGTTCGTCGGACTCGGCGAGCAGGTCCTTGAGCTTCCTGACCTGCGCCTTCTTGTCCGCGTTGACGACGTAGATCGGCTGGAAGTCGTGTTCGACGTCCACGCCGAGACGGCGGACCTCACCTGTGTACTTGTCGGGGACCTCGGCCGCGCCGTTGGGGAGGTCGCGAATGTGCCCGACGCTCGCCTCGACGACGTATCCCGGGCCGAGGTAGCCCTTGATCGTCTTCGCCTTGGCAGGGGACTCGACGATGACGAGTCGGCGGCCGCCCTTTGCGGTCTCGCTAGTCGGGGACAACTTGGCTCTTCTCTCCGGTCGGCACTCGGTCGCGGTACGGCGACGCTGCGGAGTGTGACGGTACAACCCGCCCCCGTGTCAAACGGCAGAAGCCCGCAACGGCCACTCGAACGGTAACCCGACAAGTGCCATTTCTGCCGCCCGGATGCCGCGCCGGGACCCTCGCGGTCACCGGGCAGGGTGGCCGGGGGGCCGTCTGGCCCCGCACCGGAACCCGTCCCGACGTCGGGTTTCACACCCCGGCGGAGATCGTCCCCGGCGCCCGCTTCAGAACCGCTGGAGACACCAGACGCCGAGGGCCACTGAGCCCGCCCCGGCCAGTACGGCCACCGGTACGGCCGCCCCGGGGCGCGCGCCTTCGGCCACCGGCGCGCCGTGCCGGGTCCGCGCCCCCGTCCAGGCCAGCAGGGCGGCCCCGAACAGCAGGAACACGGCCGCCGCGAAGACCGCCGGACCGCGTTCCATGCCGTTCCCCTTTTCCCCCGGGCCGCCCGGGGATCCCCCCGGATCCCCGCTGCCCGGGAGCCTGCCAGCCGAGGGGGTACGGCGGGCGAACCCCGGGTTACATCACGGTGCCGGAGGGGCGCCGGCTACCGGGCCGGACCCTGCACGGGCTCCAGGAACCCCTGCTCCACCAGCATCCGGATCGCGTCCGGAGTCCGGTCCCGCAGGACGACCGGGTCCTCCTCCACCAGCTGCGCGATCGCGTCGAGGATCCGGCCCGCGCTGAGTGAGCCGTCACACACCCCGGCGAAGCCCGCGCCGACCGTGTCCACCTTGGTGGCGCGGCGCATCCCCCGGTTCTGCCGCAGCACCACGTGCTCGGGGTCCTCCGCGCCCGGCGCGCCGACCTGCTCCTGGACGACCTCCGCGGTCAGCTGGAAGTAACCCGCCAGCAGGGCCGCGTCGTCGTGGTCGCGCAGGTAGTCCTGGCGGGCGAAGTGCGCGAGGACGGTGTCGCCGAGCGGCTGCTCCACCGAATGCGGCCACTCCTCGATCACGATCGAGGGCTCGGCCGCGTCCGAGCGGCGCAGCGTGATCCAGCCGAAGCCGACGGCCTTGGTCTTGCGGGCCTCGAACTCGTCCAGCCAGTCCTCGTACCGCGCCGCGTACTCGGCCGGGTCGCCGCGGTGGTCGCCCGCGTCGCGCAGCCACAGCTCGGCGTACTGCGTGACGTCCTGCACGTCACGCTGCACGATCCAGGCGTCGCAGCCGCGCGGCACCCAGGAGCGGACCCGGTCGCGCCAGTCCTCCCCCTCCACGTGCTGCCAGTTGCCGAGGAACTGCGCGTACCCGCCCGGGTTGAGGTGGGCACCCGCCTCCTGGACCAGGGTCCGGCACAGGTCGTCACCGCCCATGCCGCCGTCCCGGTACGTGAGCCGCGCGCCGGGCGAGATCACGAAGGGCGGGTTCGACACGATCAGGTCGTACGTGGCCTCGCCCACGGGCTCGAACAGCGAGCCGGCGAGCAGTTCGGCCTGCGGCGCCCCGGAGAGCGCCAGCGTCAAACGGGTGAATTCCAGGGCGCGCGGGTTGACGTCGGTCGCGGTGACCCGGGTGGCGTGCTGGGCGGCGTGCAGCGCCTGGATCCCGGATCCGGTGCCGAGGTCGAGCGCCGAGGCGACGGGGAGGCGCACGGTGATCCCGGCCAGGGTGGTGGAGGCACCGCCGACGCCGAGCACCACGCCCTCCTCACGGCTGCCGATCCCGCCGGCGCCGCCGACCGCGCAGCCGAGGTCCGAGACGATGAACCAGTCCTCGCCGTCGGGCCCGCCGTACGGGCGCACGTCGACGGTGGCGTGGACCTCGTCGCCCTCCCGGCGCAGCCAGCCGTCGGCGACGGCGGCCTCGACGGGCAGCGCGGCGGCGGCGTGCACGTACGGCTCCGGCTGCTGGAGCAGGAACAGCCGGATCAGAGCCGCGAGCGCCTCGTCACCCGCCCCGCGGGTGGCCCGCAGGGCGGGGACCGTCTCGCTGCGGGCCAGCGCGGCGTAGGCGGGGGCTCCGAGCAGGTCGAGCAGTCCGTCGGCGGTGAATCCCGCGGCGAGGAAGGCCTCGCGGAGCTCGGCGGCGCGGTCGGGCTTGGGAAGGCTGGTGGTACTCACCCGACCATTGTGGCCGCTGGGACCGGCGATCCGTATGAGCCCCCGCGCGCGGGACACGAACTGCCGGCGCCGTGGACCCGCCTGCTCGACCGCCGCGGCCCCGGCGAGCCCGGAGACGGCCGGCCTCGGCCGCGCGGGGTGCCCGGCCGCCCGCGCCGCGCACGGCCCGGGGGCGGGTACGGCGCGCGCGACGCGGGGTGGCCTGAAATCGCGCCGGTCAGCCGTTGGCGGGCGTCTTGACCTGGCAACCCTTCTGGCTGTAGATCACCTTGAGTCCACTCGAATTGAGCTTCTCCTTGGCCGCCGTCTCGTTCGCCGCGACCTCGGTGAGTCCGCCGGCGACCTCCTGGAGACCGTCCGCGAACTTGCCCTGGTCCTTGGGGTCGAGCGCGTCGATCTTCGTCTTGAGATCGGTGTACCGCTTGGAGATCTCGCCGTAGCTCTTGACCACGGAATCCGCCGCGGCCTTGCCGTCCTTGACGGGGGGTTCGCCCTCCGCCGTCAAGGCACCGCCCATGGTCTTGTAGGCGTCGGAGAGGGTCTGGAAGGCGGCCGAGTCGGTCTTCTGGACCTCCTCGGGCTTGCTGCTCTGGGTGGCCACGCGCTTCAGCTCGTCGTTGGTCGTCTTGATCTTGGTGAGCTCTGGCTCCCACTTGTCGCAGACCTTCTTGGCCCAGGCGTCGGCCTTCTTGTCGCCGTCGTCCCCACCGCCGCAGCCGGACAGGACGAGCATCAGTACCGCACCGCCGGACACCGCGGCCGCAAGCTTCTTGTTCACCGGATTGGTCCCTTCGAAGGCTCTCGGCCGGAAGATACACGCCTGCCAACAGCGCATGCGCAAAGGCGGACGGACGGCGCGTCAGTCCGCGCCGCCCGTCCGCCGTTCGGGCGCATCTTCGAGCCGGGCCGGCCCGCGAGTGCCGCGGGAACCGGCCTCAGGGGCCCTGGAGCGTCAGGAGACCACCGCCGGGCCGGCCGGCTGGGCCACCCGTTCGGTGCTCGCGCTCCCCGTGTCGTCACCGACGGCGATGCCGCGGCGCTTGGAGATGTACACCGCGCCGACGATCACCGTGAGGGCGATCACCGCGACGACGGCCCGCACCACCGGGCTGGTGTCCGGGCCGTAGCTGAACTGCACGACCGCCGGGGCGATCAGCAGGGCCACCAGGTTCATGACCTTCAGCAGCGGGTTGATGGCCGGGCCGGCGGTGTCCTTGAAGGGGTCGCCGACGGTGTCGCCGATGACGACCGCGGCATGGGCCTCGCTGCCCTTGCCGCCGTGGTGGCCGTCCTCGACGAGCTTCTTCGCGTTGTCCCACGCCCCGCCGGAGTTGGCGAGGAACACCGCCATCAGGGTGCCGGTGCCGATGGCCCCCGCCAGGAAGGAGCCGAGCGCGCCGACGCCGAGGGTGAAACCGACCGCGATCGGGGTCAGCACGGCGAGCAGGCCGGGCGTGGCGAGCTCCCGCAGCGCGTCCTTGGTGCAGATGTCCACGACGCGGCCGTACTCGGGCTTCTCCGAGTAGTCCATGATCCCGGGGTGCTCGCGGAACTGGCGGCGCACCTCGTAGACGACGGCGCCCGCGGAACGGGAGACGGCGTTGATGGCCAGGCCCGAGAAGAGGAACACGACGGCCGCGCCGAGGATCAGGCCGACGAGGTTGTTGGGCTGGGCGATGTCGAGGCTGAGGTTCATCTCCCCGGCCTTGGCTCCGACCTCCTTCACCGCGCCCGTGATGGCGTCGTTGTACGAGCCGAAGAGCGCGGACGCGGCGAGGACCGCGGTGGCGATGGCGATGCCCTTGGTGATGGCCTTGGTGGTGTTGCCGACGGCGTCCAGGTCGGTGAGGACCTGGGCACCCGCGCCCTCGACGTCACCGGACATCTCCGCGATGCCCTGCGCGTTGTCCGAGACGGGGCCGAAGGTGTCCATGGCCACGATGACGCCGACGGTGGTGAGCAGGCCGGTGCCCGCCAGGGCCACCGCGAAGAGCGCCAGCATGATCGACGTGCCGCCGAGCAGGAAGGCCCCGTAGACGCCGAGGCCGATGAGGAGCGCCGTGTAGACGGCGGACTCGAGACCGACGGAGATGCCGGCGAGGACCACGGTGGCGGGGCCCGTCAGCGAGGACTTGCCGATGTCCCGGACGGGGCGGCGGTTGGTCTCGGTGAAGTAGCCGGTCAGCTGCTGGATCAGGGCCGCGAGCACGATGCCGATGGCGACGGCGACGACGGCCAGGACGCGCGGGTCCCCGCTGTGGTTGGCGATGGCGGCGTCCTCGACGCCGACGAGCTCCTTGTAGGTGGCCGGGAGGTAGCTGTAGACGGCGATGGCCACGAGCACGAGGGAGATCACGGCGGAGATGAAGAAGCCCCGGTTGATCGCGGTCATGCCGCTGCGGTCGGAGCGGCGCGGGGCGACCGCGAAGATGCCGATCATGGCGGTGATGACGCCGATGGCGGGCACGATCAGCGGGAAGGCCAGGCCCAGGTCGCCGAAGGCGGCCTTGCCGAGGATGAGCGCGGCCACGAGGGTGACGGCGTAGGACTCGAAGAGGTCGGCCGCCATCCCCGCGCAGTCGCCGACGTTGTCGCCCACATTGTCGGCGATGGTCGCGGCATTGCGCGGATCGTCCTCCGGAATGCCCTGTTCGACCTTGCCGACCAGGTCGGCGCCGACGTCGGCGGCCTTGGTGAAGATGCCGCCGCCCACGCGCATGAACATCGCGATCAGGGCGGCGCCGAGACCGAAGCCCTCGAGGACCTTGGGGGCGTCCGCGGCGTAGACCAGGACGACGCAGGAAGCGCCGAGCAGGCCCAGTCCGACCGTGAACATGCCGACCACGCCACCGGTGCGGAAGGCGATCTTCATGGCCTTGTGGGCCACGTCGGTCAGGTCCTTGGCGGGTTCGCCCTCGGCGGGAGTGGCCTCGCGGGCGGCCGCGGCGACGCGGACGTTGGCGCGGACCGCGAGGCGCATGCCGATGTAGCCGGTGGCGGCCGAGAAGACGGCCCCGACGAGGAAGAAGGCGGAACGTCCCGCGCGCTGCGTCCAGTCGTCGGCGGGGAGCAGGAAGAGCAGGAAGAAGACCACCACGGCGAAGACGCCGAGGGTGCGCAACTGGCGGCCGAGATAGGCGTTGGCGCCTTCCTGCACGGCTGCGGCGATCTTCTTCATGTTGTCGGTGCCCTCGTCGGCGGCGAGGACCTGGCGGACCAGGATCTGCGCGACGACGAGCGCGGCCAGGGCTACGCCCGCGATGACGAACACGATGATGCGGTTGTCATCAGTGAGTACCGCGGCTGCCAGATCATGGGCGTGATCCGGAGCGATAGGGGTGAAGAGCCCCGTCATTCGTCCTCCTTGACGTGATGAGCTCAAGATGTGGACGGATTGTAGGGAGCGGGACCTGATCAAAACAGTGCGCGTCAAACGGAATTGGCGGACTCTGGCTCCTCAGCAATAGATCACGTCACTCCATTACCCTCGAAAGAGGTAACGGGACAAAGGCATTGACGATTGATCAGCGATCTAGAGAATTTTCCCGGAAAACGAAAAAGGCCCTGCTCAGCAGGGCCTTGGCAAAGATCAGAAGAAATTGATGAAGATCGGAAGATAGGGCGGGAACGGTCCTACGGAAGCGGGGGCACCGCCGTGACGGGCCAGCTCATCCGGATCGTCCCGCCCGATTCGCCACTGGTCACGGAGACGTCGTCGACGAGCCCGCTGATCACCGCGAGACCCATCTCGTCCTCCTCTTCCGTGTCCGGGTCGAGGACGGCGGCGATGCCCGGCACCGACTCGGCGGAGCCGCCGGCCGGTCCGGGCACCTCGTCGCCGACCTCGATGGAGAACGACTTCTCCTCCTCGGTCAGCACGACGCGCACGGGCGCGGTCAGGCCGTTGCTGCGGTGCAGTCCGACGGCACGCGAACAGGCCTCCCCCACGGCGAGGCGCACCTCGTCGAGTACGGCTTCCTCCACCCCCGCCCGGCGCGCCACGGCGGCCGCGACGAGGCGGGCCGTCCTGACGTGTTCGGGCTGGGCGCTGAAGCGCAGTTCAACGGTGGCCATGTGCGTCCCCCTCGGACTACGGGCGTGCCTTGACAGGGGCCCGGACCGTCCACGGCCCGGCACCCCCGCTCCTGGACGGCTCCTCGGTATCCGGAGCCGTACGTCAGTCGGTGGCCTGGACGGCGTCCTCCACCGTGGTGTGGATCGGGAACACCTTGGTCAGACCGGTGATCCGGAAGATCTTCAGGATGCGCTCCTGGTTGCAGACCAGACGCAGCGAGCCCTCGTGCGCGCGCACGCGCTTGAGGCCTCCCACGAGCACACCGAGGCCGGTGGAGTCGAGGAAGTCCACTCGCTCCATGTCGACAACCAAGTGGTAGCTGCCGTCGTTCACCAACTCCACCAACTGCTCGCGCAGCTTGGGCGCGGTATACACATCAATCTCGCCACCGACCTCTACGACCGTGCGGTCGCCGACAGTGCGAGTCGACAGGGACAGGTCCACGGATCCTCCAGCACCTTGCTATCGAGCGGCGCCCCCCAGGGGCCTCCCCGTCCGAAGGTAGGGGAGGGGATCGGCTGCCGCGATGGCATTCAATCACTTACCGGCAGGCGCGCACGACGCCTTGGGACCATTGTCCCGCACGCCAGTGACACACTCGGTTCCAATGGCCAACACTCACCGCCCCGGTCCGCCCACGGCACCCGCCGATCCACGACCCGCTCCCGGCACGGTCCTGGACCGGCTGTCACGGGGGCCTTCCCGGGCTGCGCGCATCACCCATACGGAGCACTTGCCCCCTCGGGAGGGTCGTCATGCGGTCTGGCCGCATCGCATCCGAACGGATGTCGTGGCCGCGATCCGGGACGCGGGGATCGACCATCCGTGGGAACACCAGGCGGCGGCCGCCGAGCACGCCCTGGACGGCGAATCCGTGGTCGTCGCCACCGGAACCGCCTCCGGGAAGTCCCTGGCCTACCTGGCGCCCGTGCTGTCCGCGCTCGCGGACGGCGCCGAAGCGCCCAACGGGCGGGGTGCGACCGCCCTCTACCTGGCTCCGACCAAAGCTCTGGCCGCCGACCAGCTGCGGGCCGTCCGGAAGCTCGCCGCACCGCTGAAGAACGCCGTACGGCCGGCCGTGTACGACGGGGACACCCCCGTCGAGGAACGCGAGTGGGTGCGCCAGTACGCCAACTACGTGCTGACCAACCCCGACATGCTGCACCGGGGGATCCTGCCCTCCCATCCCCGCTGGTCCTCCTTCCTGAAGGCCCTGCGCTACGTCGTCATCGACGAGTGCCACAGCTACCGCGGCGTGTTCGGCTCCCACGTGGCCCAGGTCCTGCGACGGCTGCGCCGGCTGTGCGCCCGATACGGCTCCGAGCCGGTCTTCCTGCTGGCCTCCGCCACCGCCAGCGACCCGGCCGCCGCCGCGTCCCGGCTGACCGGCGTCCCGGTCACCGAGATCACCGACGACGCCTCCCCGCGCGGCGAGGTCGTCTTCGCCCTGTGGGAGCCGCCGCTGACGGAGCTCAAGGGCGAGAAGGGCGCCCCGGTGCGCCGGACGGCCACCGCCGAGACGGCCGACCTGCTGACCGACCTGGTCGTCCAGGGCGTACGGACCGTGGCCTTCGTCCGCTCCCGGCGCGGGGCCGAGCTGATCTCCGTGATCGCCAAGGAACGGCTCGCGGCGGTGGACCGGTCCCTGCCCGGGCGGGTCGCCGCCTACCGGGGCGGCTACTTGCCCGAGGAACGGCGGGCCCTGGAGCGGGCCCTGCACTCCGGGGAACTGCTGGGACTGGCCGCGACCACCGCCCTGGAGCTGGGCGTGGACGTGTCCGGCCTGGACGCCGTGCTGATCACCGGCTACCCGGGCACCCGGGCCTCGCTGTGGCAGCAGGCCGGGCGTGCCGGGCGCTCGGGCCAGGGCGCCCTGGCCGTGCTGATCGCCCGCGACGACCCGCTGGACACCTACCTGGTCCACCACCCCGAGGCCCTGTTCCGCCAGCCGGTGGAAGCCACCGTCCTGGACCCCGACAACCCGTACGTGCTGGCCCCGCACCTGTGCGCGGCCGCCGCCGAGCTGCCCCTGACCGAAGCCGACCTGGACCTCTTCGGCCCCGCGGCCCGCGGCCTCATGCCGCAGCTGGAGGCGGCGAAACTGCTGCGGCGCCGCGCCACGGCCTGGCACTGGACCCGCCGGGAGCGGGCGTCGGACCTGACCGACATCCGCGGCGGCGGGGGCCGCCCGGTGCAGATCGTGGAGGCCTCGACGGGCCGGCTGCTGGGCACCGTCGACGAATCCGCCTCCCACACCGCCGTCCACGACGGCGCCGTCCACCTCCACCAAGGCCGCACCTACCTGGTGAAACACCTGGACCTGGAGGGTTCCGCCGCCCTGGTCGAGGAGGCGAACCCGCCCTTCTCCACCACGGCCCGCGACACCACCTCCATCTCCATCCTGGAGACCGAGACCGAGATCCCCTGGGGCGAGGCCAGGCTCTGCTTCGGCTCCGTCGAGGTCACCAACCAGGTCGTCTCCTACCTGCGCCGCAAACTGATCACCGGCGAGGTGCTCGGCGAGGCCAAGCTCGACCTGCCGCCGCGCACCCTGCGCACCCGGGCCGTGTGGTGGACGGTGACCGAGGACCAGCTGGACGAGGCCCGGATCGGCCCGGAGATCCTCGGCGGCGCCCTGCACGCCGCCGAGCACGCCTCCATCGGCCTGCTCCCGCTGTTCGCCACCTGCGACCGCTGGGACATCGGCGGGGTTTCCATCCCGCTGCATCCGGACACCCTGCTGCCCACGGTCTTCGTGTACGACGGCCACCCGGGCGGCGCCGGCTTCGCGGAACGGGCCTTCCAGACGGCCCAGGCCTGGCTGACCGCCACCCGGGACGCCATTGCCGCCTGCGAGTGCGAGGCGGGCTGCCCCTCCTGCATCCAGTCCCCCAAATGCGGCAACGGCAACGACCCCCTGCACAAGCGCGGCGCCGTACGGCTCCTCACCCGCCTCCTCTCCACGGCTCCCTGACCGCCTCCCCGGCCGGGGAGGCCGGGGAGGCCGGGGAGGCCGGGGAGGCCGGGGAGGCCACCGGCGGCCCCGCCCGGGCCGACACCTCGGAGGTGAAGGATCCGGCCCGGACCCCGGCCCGGACCTCCGCCACCTCGCCGCCCACCCGGCAGGCGGGCAGCACCGCCCCCTGGGCCCCGGCCACCCGCCGGGCCGCCGCACAGGCCCGCTCGGGGCCGTTCGCCCAGCTCGCGGCCGCCGCCAGGGCGGCCAGATCGGCGGCCGCGCCCGCCCGGTGCCGGGCCACGACCGCCTGCCCGAGCAGCAGCACACCCCCGAACACCGCCACCAGCACCGCGGCCACCACGGTGGCCCACACCGTCGCGACGCCCCGGTCCCCCGGGCACCCGCGCAGACCCGGCCCCCGCCCCGGACGCCCGTCCCCGCCCCGGCTCATGGCGGCGGCCCCACGATGTCCTCCGCCAGGGCCACCGCGAGCGCCCCGAGCCGTACCGGCAGCACGGCCGGGCCAGGCGCCGGAGCGGCCACCCGGACCCGCCACAGGTCGCCGGAACGCTCCAGCTGCACCTCCGCCCCCGCCGGGGCGGCCTCCCGGGCCGCCGCGACCGCCACTTCCACGGGCTCGGACCGGGCCGCCGCCCGGGCGCCCGCCCGCGCGGCGTCCACACACCGGATCTGCGCGGCCGCCGCCATCAGCGCCCACACCAGCAGCGCCGCGAACAGCACCAGAGCCGGAATGACCACAGCCGCCTCAGCCGTCACATATCCGCGGTCCTCGAAGACCCGCCGCTTTCGCTCAGAAGGGCACATCGAGCGCCTTGCCGATGGTCGACTGGAGTGCCGCCGAGACGACGTCGCTCGTCACCACCTTGTACAGAACCGCGGCGAACGCACACGCCGCGATCGTGCCCATGGCGTATTCCGAAGTCGACATTCCCGCATCACCCCCACGGCCCTTCAGCACCGCCCGCACCCGAATCCGGATGATCCTCATGACACCCTCCTGTGGGATTACGTTCTTGATCTGATTTCAGCTTTTCGATTCCGCTGCTCCGGCCGATGCGCTTCACCGTTCCGACAGCAGTCCGGAGGCCATTCCGATCACCACCGGCGCCACTCCCACCGCGAGGAACGCGGGCAGGAAACACAGCCCCACCGGGGCGGTGACGAGCACCGCCGCCCGCTGCGCCCGCGCACCCGCCTGCCGGGAGCGGTCCGCCCGCAAGGCCGCCGCGAGACGGGAGACCGGCTCCGCGGCGGGCGCCCCGGTCCGCGCGGCGCGCTCCAGGCACTCCGCCAGCCCCCGAGCACCCGGTATCTCCGCCAACCTCCCCCACGCCGCCCCCGGTTCGCCGCCCAGACGCAGCTCCGCACCCGCGAGCGCCAGCCGCTCGCCCACCGGACCGCCCAGCGACTCCCCGACGACCTCGGCCGCCTCGACCGGTCCCGCGCCCGCCGCGAGACAGGCCGCCAGCAGGTCCGCGGCGAACGGCAACTGCCCCTCCGCCTCCCGCAGGTCCGCACCGGCGGACGGCCGGGCCCGCGCGAGCGCCCACCGCACCGCGAACGCCGCCCCGCACCCGACCAGGACCCCCGCAGTCCCGCCGACCAGCACCCAGCCCGCCAGCAGCGCTCCGGCCGGCCCCGCCCAGGACAGCGCCGCGGCCCGGACGCCCGGCCCCCACACCGGGCCCCGCCGCACCGGCCCGGCCCGGAAGAGGACCGCGGTCCTGCGCCGGACCGCCCGCCTCCCCATCCGTGCCACCACCGCCGAGGCCGGCCACCACACCAGCGCGGCCACGCACAACGCCGTCCCCAGCCTGTGGACCGCGGAACCGTCCATCACCGCTCCCCCGTCCGCACGATCCGCCGGCACCACAGCAGCCCCAGCGCCTCCAGCACCCCGCCGGCCAGCAGGCAGCCCCACCCGACCGGGGAGTGCAACAGCACCTTCAGCGGATCCGCTCCCAGCGCGGTGCCCATCAGCAGCCCCACCAGCGGCAGCAGGGCGAGCACCACCGTCGTGGACCTGGCCCCCGCCAGCTGGGCCCGCAGGGACTCCTCCCGGTCCCGCTCCGCCCGCAACGCCCCTTCCAGCCGGTCGAGGCCGGCCGCCAGGCCCGCTCCCCCGTCCACCGACACCCGCCAGCAGGCCGCCATCCCGGCCAGCCCCCGCGCGCCCGGCTCACGCGCCGCCTGGTGCAGGGCTTCGGCCACGTTCCCGCCGAAGGCCGCGGCGGCCAGCACCCCCGCCTCCGCCGCGCCCGGGCCGCCGGGGCCGGCCGCCGTACGGCGTATCGCCACGGTCAGCGCCCGTCCCGGCTGGGCGCCGGCCCGAAGCTCCCCCACGACGGCCCCGCACAGCGCCACGACCCCCGCGGCACGGGCGGCGCGCGCCCGTTCCCGCTCCCTGGCGCGCAGCCAGCGCCGCAGCAGCGGCACCGAAGCCGCGCCGAGCAGCAGCGGGATCACCGACCCGCCCAGTACGGCGACCACCGTCCCGGCCACCAGGCCGGCCCACTCCCGCCACCCGGCGGCCCGGATCCGCACCGCGGCCGCCAGCCGCCGGCCGGGCGCCGGCCCGCCCGGCACCAGCGGTCCGCCGCCGGCCAGGACCAGCCTGGCCCGCCGGGGCAGCCGCTCACCCCCGGCGAGCCCCCACGCGGCCGCCCCGGCGCACAGCACCCCGGCGAACACGGGCACCGAACCGAGCGGTCCGCTGATCACCGCGCACCTCCCAGCAGCGGGGCGAGCCGCGCCCAGCCCGCCTCCCGCAGGAAGCCGCGCGCTCCCCAGCGCAGGGCGGGCACGGTCACCACCAGCCCGGCTCCGTCCCGCTCCAGTACGTGCACCTCGGCCACCCGCCGCTTCCCGGACCGGTCCCGGACCAGGTGGACCACCAGGGTCAGCGCGGCCGCCAGCTGGCTGTGCAGGGCCGCCCGGTCGAGCCCCGCGGCCGTCCCGAGGGCCTCCAGGCGGGCGGGAACGTGCCCCGCCGCATTGGCGTGGACGGTGCCGCAGCCGCCTTCGTGCCCGGTGTTCAGGGCGGCGAGCAGGTCGGCGACCTCGGCGCCGCGCACCTCCCCGACCACCAGCCGGTCGGGCCTCATCCGCAGGGCCTGGCGGACCAGGTCCGCGAGGGTGACCAGCCCGGCCCCCTCCTGGTTCGCGGGCCGGGTCTCCAGCCGCACCACGTGCGGATGGTCGGGGCGCAGCTCCGCGGAGTCCTCGGCGAGCACGATCCGCTCACCCGGTCCGACCAGCCCCAGCAGGGCACTGAGGAGGGTGGTCTTGCCCGTCCCGGTGCCGCCGGAGACGAGGAACGACAGCCGGGCCTCGACCATCGCCCGCAGGAGCCGGTGTCCGCCCGGCGGCAGGGTCCCGGCGGTGACCAGCTCGTCCAGCGTGAACGCCTTCGGCCGCACCACCCGCAGAGACAGGCACGCCGAGCCGACCGCCACGGGGGGCAGCACGGCGTGCAGCCGGGTGCCGTCCGGCAGGCGGGCGTCCACCCAGGGCCGGGCGTCGTCCAGCCGCCGTCCCGCGACGGCGGCCAGCCGCTGGGCCAGCCTGCGCACGGCCTCGGCGTCGGCGAAGGTCACCGAGGTCAGCTCCAGCCCGCCACCGCGGTCCACCCACACCCGGTCGGGGGCGGCCACCAGCACGTCGGTGACCCCGGGGTCGGCGAGCAGCGGTTCCAGCGGCCCGGCACCCACCAGCTCGGACCGCAATTCGGCGGCCACTCCCAGCACTTCGGCGTCCCCGAGGAGCCGCCCCTGGGCGCGCAGGGCCGCCGCCACCCGGGCGGGCGTGGGCTCCGCCCCGCTCTCGGCGAGGTGCTGGCGCACCGCGTCCAGCAGCACCGCGCTCATGCCGGCACCCCCTGGGCGGAGCCGAGAGCCCGCTGCCAGAAGCCGTCGCAGAAGCGGGCCAGCGTGCCCCGCGCGCCCGGCGGTTCCCCCTCGGCCACCCGCCCCGGAAGCCCCACCTCGACCGGCACCTCGCCGGCCAGCGGCGCCCCCAGCAACCCCGCCACGGCTTCGGCGTCGAGCCCGTCGGGACAGCGGCCCCGCACGACCACGCGGACGTCGCGGGCCACCATGCGCACCCCGGCGGCCACCCGCCCCGCCGCGGCGACCGACCGCAGCTCGCCCGGCACCACCAGCAGCACCAGGTCCAGCTGGGCCAGCACCTCCGCCACGGGCTCGTCCACCCGCCGGGGCAGGTCGACCACCACGACGCCGCCGCGCCTGCGGGCGGCGGCCACGACCGACCGCATCGCGGCGGGCGGTACGACCACCCGCTCCCCGCGGTCCCAGCTCAGCACCCGCAGCGCGTGCAGTTCGGGCAGGGACTCCTCCAGGGCTCCGGCCCCGACCCGGCCGCGCGAGGCGGCGAAGTCGGGCCACCGCAGTCCCTCGGCGCTCTCGCCGCCGAGCAGCACGTCCACGCCGCCGCCGAGCGGGTCGGCGTCGATGAGGATGGTGCGCTCGCCGGCCTTGGCCGCCCGGAGCGCGAGCGCGCAGGCGAGGGTGGACGCCCCGGCCCCGCCGCTGCCGCCGATCACCCCGACGGTCAGGGCGGGCCGCCCGGCGCCTTCCACCACATCGGCGATGCGGTCGACGAGCAGGCTCTCGGCGTCGGGGAGACGCAGGACCTCCTGGGCGCCGATCTCCACCGCCCGCTGCCACACGGAGGGGTCGTCGAGGTCCCGGCCGACGAGGAACACCCCGTCCCGGCGCGGCGCTCCGCGCACCCGGCGGGCGGCGTCGTCGCCGACCAGGACGAGCGGTGCGGAATCCCAGCCAGCACCCGCCACGCCGGCAACACCCCCGTCGCCCCCGGGACCGCCGGCTCCCGTTTGCTCCGGCACCGCATGGTGCACATGCGGCTCGGCGCCCGCAGCGGCGCACAGCCGCAGCAGATCGTCCAGGAGCAGCGGGTCCTCGGTGAGGATCAGCGGCCGCCCGCCTCCAGGCACGACCCCCGCGGCACGGGCGGGCGGTCCTCCTCCACCGGCCACCACGGGTGCCTGCGCTTCACACGACTTCGATCCAGCCACGATCTCCGCCCCCTTCTCACAGCAAATCCACGAGCCGCGGACTTCGCGGCTGGAATCACGGTGGAGGGATCCGGAAAAAGAAGTGGATCTTCCTCGAGAACTGTGGACAAGAAGGCGCCTGTGAATAACTTCGCCACACCATCAGGTGACTTCCGGAGCGCTGTGGAACCACTACGCAGTGTGACGGGTTTGAGGGGGTGAAGGCCTGTGCCAGGCGGGCCCGTTGAGGACGGAGGGCCGGGGAGATGACTACCGAAGGCCGGGCGACGGGACGCGAACCGCGTCCGGACATGCGACGACCCCCGCCGGGGGGGAGAGCGGGGGTCGTCCCCACGGTCCGACTCGGGGGGGGAGGAGCCAGACCGGGTTAGCACGGTCGCGAACGATCCGTGACTTCCATGGTGTACCCGAGAGCCTTCTCAGGCAAACCCACGCGCCACACCTTACGCCGAATGGTGGGCGCATATGCTCGGCTCGTGGAAAATCAGCCCTTGCCGCACTCCTCGCCCAGGACCGCCGCCTTCTTCGACCTGGACAAGACGGTCATTGCGAAGTCGAGCGCTCTGACGTTCAGCAAGTCCTTCTACCGGGGTGGCCTGATCAACCGGCGGGCCGTGCTGCGGACCGCGTACACCCAGTTCATCTTCCTGGCCGGCGGTGCCGACCACGACCAGATGGAGCGGATGCGGGAGTACCTGTCCGCCCTCTGCAAGGGATGGAACGTCCAGCAGGTCCGGGAGATCGTCGCCGAAGCGCTGCACGACCTGATCGACCCGATCATCTACGACGAGGCCGCCTCCCTCATCGAGGCCCATCACACGGCCGGCCGCGATGTGGTGATCGTGTCGAGCTCGGGGGCCGAAGTCGTCGAGCCGATCGGCTCGATGCTCGGCGCGGACCGCGTGGTGGCCACCCGCATGGTGGTCGGCGAGGACGGCTGCTTCACCGGGGAGATCGAGTACTACGCCTACGGCCCCACGAAGGCGGAAGCCGTCCGCGAGCTCGCCGAGTCCGAGGGGTACGACCTCGCGCGCTGCTACGCGTACAGCGACTCGGTCACCGACGTGCCGATGCTGGAGGCCGTGGGGCACCCGCACGCGGTCAATCCCGACCGTGCGCTGCGACGGGAAGCGGTCGCGCGGGAGTGGCCGGTCCTGATGTTCAACAAGCCGGTGCGGCTGAAGCAGCGCCTGCCCGGACTGTCGATGCCGACGCGGCCGGCGCTCGTCGCCGCGGCCGCGATCGGTGCGGCGGCGGCCACGGCCGGGCTGGTCTGGTACGCGAGCCGGCGGCGCGTGGGCGCCTCCCTCGCCTCGGCCTGAATCCCCGCCCCGGCTGCAACCCGGCGGGGCGGGCGAAAGCCTTTCCCACGCGAGGGCCTCACCGCCCTCGCCGGGGCCCTCACCGCCGACCATGGAAACGTCCCGGCCTGGGCCGATATGCAGTGCCCGATCTGCCCTTGTTCGCACCAGAAAGTAAAGAACTCCGGTCAGGGGTTTCGCTCGGCGCCGAAGCGGAGTAGAAAGGAGTCACGGCCCGCGAGACCAAAGAACATCCGAGAGGATCATCTTTAAAACGCAGTAAGGCCCACGGACCGAAGCAGGAACGCCGAGCACCCACGCGACGTCGACCCGTCGATTACGGGCCAGCCGCACCAGGCCACGGGCAAAGTTCCCGGCCTGATGGGCAACTATCGAGGACGCTTGGTAACTGGGCGTGAATGCCAGCGGCGACACCAAAGCAACACGGTGTCGCCGCAACCCTGCGCCCAGCCCGGCTCCCCCGCCCGTCCGGAACCCAGTCGGCCAAACCCGCTGACGCGGGCCGGCCGCCCGGCGCGACCCCGGGCCGGCCGCCCGGCGCGACCCTAGGCCGCGCCCCGCTGGAGCGCCTCGCAGACCGCCGTCGACTCGCGCACGCCGAGCTCGATCGAGCGCCCGCAGTGCGCGATCCACGCCGACATCCCCTCCCGGGTGCCCGAGACGTAGCCCTCGAAGGCCTTCAGGTAGGCCTCGGCCCCCTGCTCCGCGTGGCCGACCTCCGCCGGGCAGATCGCCTTCGGGTCCAGCCCGCTGTTGATCAGCACGATCCGCTCGGCCGCCCGCGCCACCAGCCCGTTGTACGAGGCGAAGGGCCGCAGGGCCAGCAGCTCCCCGTGCACCACCGCGGCCGTCACCAGCGCCGGAGCGGAGCCCCCCGCGATCACCAGCCGGGACAGACCGTCCAGCCGGCCCGCCACCTCCTCGGCATCCGGGAGCGGCAGGACCACCAGGGGCTCGTCCACCGGCTCGCCGGCCAGCCGCGGCCGGCCGACCACGTCATCCTGGCCGTCCGAGCCCGTGGCCCCGCACGCCACCAGGTGCAGGCGCGCCAGCACCCGCAGCGGCGACTGGCGCCAGATGCTCAGCAGTTGCCCGGCCTCGGCCGTCAGGCGCAGTGCGGCGCCCACCGTCCGGGCCTCGTCCTCCGCGCCGAAGTCGGTGCGGCGGCGCACCTCTTCCAGCGCCCAGTCGGCACCCGACAGCGCCGCGCTGCCCCGGGCGCCCCGCAGGGCGGCCTCCGAGGTGATCTCACCGCTGCGCCGGCGCATCACCCGGTGCCCGTAGACCCGGTCCACGGCCTTGCGTACGGAATCCACGGACTCTGGGACTCCCGGGAGGGATCCGAGGGCCGCCAGCGGGTCAGAAGCGCTACTCATAAGTAGGGAGCCTACGCACTGCGCGGCCTCGGCACCGACCCCTCCTTGGAGTGGTCTTCTTCACTCACCTTCACCACTCGTCGCTATCGTGCCGCTACTCTTGGTGAACATGAAGATCGCTTTCGTGGGAAAGGGCGGCAGCGGCAAGACCACGCTGTCGTCCCTCTTCATCCGCCACCTCGTAGCCAATGAAGCGCCCGTCGTCGCGGTGGACGCCGACATCAACCAGCACCTCGGGGCCGCCCTCGGACTCACCGACGAGGAGGCCGCCGCCCTGCCCGCCCTGGGCGCGCACCTGCCCCTGATCAAGGAGTACCTGCGCGGCTCCAACCCCCGGATCGCCTCCGCCGACAACATGATCAAGACCACGCCGCCCGGCGCCGGCTCCCGTCTGCTGCGCATCACCGAGGACAACCCGGTCTACGAGGCCTGCGCGCGTACGGTGCCCCTCGACGACGGGGACTCCGTCCGGCTGATGGCGACGGGCCCCTTCACCGAGTCCGATCTGGGCGTGGCCTGCTACCACTCGAAGGTCGGGGCGGTCGAGCTCTGCCTCAACCACCTGGTCGACGGCCCGGACGAGTACGTCGTCGTCGACATGACGGCCGGCTCGGACTCCTTCGCGTCCGGCATGTTCACCCGCTTCGACGTGACCTTCCTCGTCGCGGAGCCGACCCGCAAGGGCGTCTCGGTCTACCGCCAGTACAAGGAGTACGCCCGCGACTTCGGGGTGGTGCTGAAGGTGGTCGGGAACAAGGTGCAGGGTCCGGAGGACATCGAGTTCCTCCAGGACGAGGTCGGTGAGGACCTGCTCGTCACCTTCGGGCACTCCGACTGGGTGCGGGCGATGGAGCGGGGCCGCCCGGCCGGGTTCGACCTGCTGGAGGCCGGCAACCGGCTCGCGCTCCAGGCGCTCCAGGACGCGGCGGAGGACTCCTACGCCGCCCGCGACTGGGGCCGGTACACCGAGCAGATGGTGCACTTCCACCTGCGCAACGCCGAGAGCTGGGGGAACGCCAAGACCGGGGTCGACCTGGCGGCCCAGATCGACCCCGGCTTCGTCCTCCACGAGGCCCTGGTCAGCCCTCGTCCTGCTCCGCTGCCCGCTCCTCAGCCGGCTTGACCTTGTCCGTGCCCGGCGGGGCGGCCGGAGCCGCCGGCGGCCCCGCGGTGAGGAACTTCGTCCAGCCCTCCTTCGGCGCTTCGCCGACGTCGAGGGTGCGCAACCACTCCAGCGTCTTCGGGTCCTGGGCGTCCAGCCAGTCGGCCAGTTCACGGAAGGGCACGCACCGCACCTCCGGCTTGGTGCACATGTGCTTGATGGACTCCTCGACGGCCCGCATGTAGGTGCCGCCGTTCCAGGACTCGAAGTGGTTGCCGATGATCAGCGGGGCGCGGTTCCCCTGGTAGGCGCGGTCGAAGGCCTGCCGCAGTCCGTCGCGCATCTGGTCGCCCCAGTACCGGTGCTGCGACGGGTCGCCCTGGGTCGTCGTACCGGACTGGTTGACCATGTAGTTGTAGTCCATGCTCAGCGTGTCGAAGGCACGGCCCGGCATGGGCACCAGCTGGAGCGGCAGGTCCCAAAGTCCGTCCGTCTTCTTGGGCCAGATCTGCTTGCTGATGCCGCTGGAGTCGTAGCGGAACCCCATGTCCTTGGCCGCCAGCATGAAGTTCTTCTGGCCTTCCAGGCAGGGGGTGCGGGCGCCGATCAGCTCCTTGTCGTAGTCGAAGGGGAGCGGGGCCATGTCCTTCAGGCCCGCGTTCGTCTTCCAGTTCTTGACGAACGACTTCGCCTGGCTGATCTCGCTCTTCCACTCCGCCACGGACCAGGTGCCGACGCCGCCGTCGGGACCGCAGAAGTGGCCGTTGAAGTGGGTGCCGATCTCGTTGCCCTCCAGCCAGGCCGCGCGGATCTGGGTGGCGGTGTCCTTGATGCCCTGGAGGTCTCCGAAGCCGATGTCGGAGAGGCCCGCCGCGTGCTGCGGCGCCGTATAGAGGGAACGTTTCTCCTCCGGCAGCAGGTAGACACCGCTGAGGAAGTAGGTCATCCGGGCGTTGTACTGCTTGCCCACCTCGCGGAAATGCGAGAACAGCTTCTGGCTGTCTTCGCCCGCGCCGTCCCACGAGAACACCACGAACTGCGGCGGCTTCTCGCCGGGCTTCAGCTTCTGCGGCGCCCGCACGTTCGGCTGCGCGCCGGTGTAGGCCGTCGAGCCGTCCCCGATCAGGCGGTTGAGGCTGCCGGGAGCGTGCGGGGCGGCGGGGCCCTTGCGCGCACCCCGGCCGGACGCCCCGGGCTCGGCGGAGCCGGAACCGCTGCACCCCGCGGCGCACAGGACCAGTGCCGTGGCGACGAGGCCGCCGGCGATCTTCTTCGTGGCGGTGCTCATCCGCACACCTCTCCCTCGCAGTTCCATCGCAGGACTTCCGCGAGGCAACGTCCCATGCGGTCCCCAAAGAAGAAGACGCGACAAGCCCGACAAAATGCTTATTCATCCCTTAGCGCTAATTCCTGGGCTATTTGCCTGTATTGTCCACCACGGCTCTTTACTCTCCATTACCGTTCATTTACCGAGTGTTGAGACTCCCGCCGCTTCATCCCTCCTCAGAGGAGACGGGACCCATGACAGCCACGACGCCAGCTCCAGCCCCAGCCCCAGCCCCGACCACCCCGCAGGCGCGCGGTCCCCTCAAGGACCTTCCCGCCGACCTGTCCGCATCCATCGCCGTCTTCCTGATCGCCCTGCCTCTCTCCCTCGGCATCGCGCTGGCCACCGGCGCCCCGCTCCAGGCGGGGCTGGTGGCCGCGGCCGTGGGCGGGATCGTGGCCAGCCGGTTCGGCGGAGCCCCCCTCCAGGTGAGCGGACCGGCCGCCGGACTCACCGTGGTGACCGCCGAATTGATCCAGCGCTACGGCTGGCGCACCACCTGTGCCATCACCGTGCTCGCCGGCGTCTGCCAGCTCGGGCTCGCGCTCCTGCGCACCGCCCGGTCGGCCCTCATGGTGAGTCCGGCGATCGTGCACGGCATGCTCGCCGGAATCGGCGTGACCATCGCGCTGGCCCAGCTGCACATCGTGCTCGGCGGCAGCCCGCAGAGCTCCGCCGTGGCCAATGTTCTCGGTCTTCCCGCCCAGTTGGCCGATCCGCATCCGGCGGCGCTCGCGGTGAGCGCCCTGACGATCTGCGTGCTGCTGGGCTGGAGCCGGCTGCCCGGGCGGGCCGGGCGCGCCCTGCGCAAGGTGCCCGCCGCGCTCGCGGCCGTTGCCTCCGCCACCGCCTTCGCGACGCTGGCCGGGCTCTCCCTGCCCCGGGTGGACCTGCCGTCCTGGCGCAGCCACGCGCTGCCCGAGCTGCCGGAGGGGCCGGTCCTCGGACTGATCGCCGCCGTCCTGACCATCACCCTGGTCGGCAGCGTGGAGTCCCTGCTGTCCTCGGTCGCCACCGACAAGCTGATCGCCTCCGAGCGCGGTACGGACAACCGTCCGCCCCGCGCCGACCTCGACCGCGAGCTGCGCGGCCAGGGCGCGGCGAACATCGTCTCCGGGCTGCTGGGCGGACTGCCCATCACGGGCGTGGCCGTGCGCAGCGTGGCCAATGTCAAGTCCGGTGCCGTCAGCCGAAAATCAGCCATGTTCCACGGGCTGTGGGTGGTGCTCGCGGCCGGGCTGCTCGTACCCGTCCTGGACCTCATCCCGCTCGCGGCGCTGGCCGCCCTGGTGATGGCCGTCGGCGTGCAGATGGTCAGCATCACCCACCTGCGTACGGTCAACCGGCACCGCGAGGTCCTGGTCTACGCGACGACCATCGCGGCCGTGGTGCTGGGCGGGGTACTGGAGGGCGTGGCCGTGGGGATCGCGGTCGCCGTCGCCCTGGCCCTGCACCGGCTGGCCCGGACCCGGATCACGCTGGCGCAGCTGGACGGCGGACACCACGTCTGCGCCCGCGGCCAGCTGACCTTCCTGGCCGTACCCAGGCTGAGCCGCGTGCTGAGCCAGATCCCGCACGGCGGGCACGTGGTGCTCGAGCTGGACGGCTCGTTCATGGACCACGCCGCCTACGAGACCCTGCACGACTGGCAGAACTCCCACCGGGCACACGGCGGATCGCTGGAACTCACCGGACGCGGCGGGCGAGCGCTCGCGGGCACGGGTCCGGGGGAGGGCACGGAAGGGGACCCGGTCTCCAGCCCCGTCCCCCTCCTCTCCGGTGCGGGCGGCGGAGGCGGGCACCACCGGAGCGACTCCGGGCGCGCGGCGCACCAGTGCTGCCGCCCCTGGACGCCCTGGCAGAACCACTGCGACCACCGCGCGGCGCATGCCGCCGGCCCGTCGGCCGGCCACGGTGACGCGGCCCACCCCGGCGGCACGGGCGGACGTACGAGCGCCGGGGCCGCCGGGGCCGCCGGGGCGGCCGGCGCGGCGGTGGCGCCCCGGGGGCGCGGCGCCGGCCAACTGGCCAGTGGGATCAGCACCTTCCAGCGGGACACCGCCCCGCACGTCCGCGACGAGCTGGCACGGCTGGCCCGTGAGGGGCAGCGGCCCTCCCAGCTCTTCCTGACCTGCGCGGACTCCCGGCTGGTCACCAGCATGATCACGGGAAGCGGGCCGGGTGACCTGTTCACCGTCCGGAACGTGGGCAACCTGGTCCCGCTGCCCGGCGCCGAGGCCACCGACGATTCGGTCGCCGCGGCCATCGAGTACGCCGTGGACGTGCTCGAGGTCGCCAGCATCACGGTCTGCGGGCACTCGGGCTGCGGGGCCATGCAAGCCCTGCTGAACTCCCACCCGGAAGCCCCGATGACCCCCCTGATGCGCTGGCTGCGGCACGGCCGCCCCAGCCTGGAGCGGATGGGCAGCCGGCACCACCCCTGGGCCCGGATCTCCGGGCGGCTCCCGGCGGACGCCGTGGAACAGCTCTGCCTGACCAACGTGGTGCAGCAGCTGGAACACCTGCGGGCGCACGAGTCGGTGGCCCGCCGGCTCGCCGAGGGGACGCTGGAGCTGCACGGGATGTACTTCCACGTGGGTGAGGCGCAGGCCTACCTGCTGTCCGAGGGAGAGGACTTCTTCGACTGTCGGGTTTTCGACAGCGTCGGCCAGAACGCTTGATCCACGACCCGCTTGAACCGATACCCTCCCGTATCCGTGCAAGCTGACGGCCCCTTCCCGCACCCGCGGCGGGAAGGGGCCGTTCGTTCGCATGCGGCGGACGTACGGCGGACGCCCCCAGTCGTGATATAGGTCTAAACCAATTTTCGGCTACCCCTTGTCACCTGGACATCCGACTGATGAGCTATGCCCGGAGACACAGCTATGCCCGGGGACAACGAGAACTCTGGGAAAGGGAGATGTCGTGAGCACTGACAGCCTGGCCAATCTGCTCAAGGAGGAGCGGCGGTTCGCCCCGCCCGCCGATCTGGCCGCCGCCGCCAACGTGACCGAGGCCGCGTACGCACAGGCCGACGCGGACCGGCTGGGCTTCTGGGCCGAACAGGCACGCCGGCTGAGCTGGGACACCGAGCCCACCCATACGCTCGACTGGAGCAACCCGCCCTTCGCCAAGTGGTTCGCCGACGGCAAGCTGAACGTCGCGTACAACTGCGTGGACCGGCACGTGGAGGCCGGCAACGGCGACCGCGTCGCCATCCACTTCGAGGGCGAGCCCGGCGACAGCCGCTCGATCACCTACGCCCAGCTCAAGGACGAGGTCTCGCAGGCCGCCAACGCCCTCACCGAGCTCGGTGTCCGGGCGGGCGACCGCGTCGCCGTCTACCTGCCGATGATCCCCGAGGCGGTCGTCGCGATGCTCGCGTGCGCCCGGGTCGGCGCCGCCCACTCCGTGGTCTTCGGCGGCTTCTCCGCCGACGCCGTCGCCTCCCGCATCCAGGACGCCGACGCCAAGCTGGTGATCACCGCCGACGGCGGCTACCGCCGCGGCAAGCCCGGCGCGCTCAAGCCTGCCATCGACGAGGCCGTCGGCAAGTGCCCGCAGGTCGAGCACGTCCTCGTCGTACGCCGCACCGGCCAGGACACCGCCTTCACCGAGGGCCGGGACGTGTGGTGGCACGAGTTGGTCGGCCGCCAGTCCACGGAGCACACCCCGCAGGCCTTCGACGCCGAGCACCCGCTCTTCATCCTGTACACCTCGGGCACCACGGGGAAGCCGAAGGGCATCCTGCACACCTCGGGCGGCTACCTCACCCAGGCCTCGTACACCCACCACGCCGTGTTCGACCTCAAGCCGGAGACCGACGTCTACTGGTGCACGGCCGACATCGGCTGGGTGACCGGGCACTCCTACATCGTCTACGGGCCGCTCGCCAACGGCGCCACCCAGGTGATGTACGAGGGCACGCCCGACACCCCGCACCAGGGCCGGTTCTGGGAGGTGGTGCAGAAGTACGGCGTCACCATCCTCTACACCGCGCCCACCGCGATCCGTACGTTCATGAAGTGGGGCGACGACATCCCCGCGAAGTTCGACCTGTCCAGCCTGCGCGTGCTGGGTTCGGTCGGCGAGCCGATCAACCCCGAGGCCTGGATCTGGTACCGCAAGCACATCGGCGGCGACCGCTGCCCGATCGTCGACACCTGGTGGCAGACCGAGACCGGCGCCATGATGATCTCCCCGCTCCCGGGCGTCACCGCGACCAAGCCCGGCTCGGCACAGCGCGCCCTGCCCGGAATCTCGGCCACCGTCGTGGACGACGAGGCGAACGAGGTCCCGAACGGCGGGGGCGGCTACCTGGTCCTCACCGAGCCGTGGCCGTCGATGCTGCGCACCATCTGGGGTGACGACCAGCGGTTCATCGACACCTACTGGTCGCGCTTCGAGGGCAAGTACTTCGCGGGGGACGGCGCCAAGAAGGACGACGACGGCGACATCTGGCTCCTCGGCCGGGTCGACGACGTCATGCTGGTCTCCGGCCACAACATCTCCACCACGGAGGTGGAGTCGGCGCTCGTCTCGCACCCCTCGGTCGCCGAGGCGGCGGTGGTCGGCGCGGCCGACGAGACCACGGGACAGGCGATCGTGGCCTTCGTGATCCTGCGCGGCAGCGCCTCGGAGACGGAGGGCCTGGTCGCGGAGCTGCGCAACCACGTCGGTGCCACCCTCGGCCCCATCGCGAAGCCGAAGCGCATCCTGCCGGTGGCCGAGCTGCCGAAGACGCGCTCGGGCAAGATCATGCGCCGCCTGCTGCGCGACGTGGCGGAGAACCGCGCGGTCGGCGACGTCACCACGTTGGCCGATTCCTCGGTGATGGACCTGATTCAGACGAAGCTGCCCAGCAGCTCCGACGAGGACTGAGACCGAAAAGCCACGGCCTGAGGAGGGCGTCCGGCACGCAGCGCGCCGGACGCCCTCCGTCCGTTCACGATGAAGATCATCTGGTACGACCGGGCACACCCTGTAAAATCAAAGAAACGTCAAGGACTGACGTACGAAAGTCCCCAGGGTGCGCCGGGAAGTCTGGTCGGCAACTGCACAGCCATGCCGTCGACCACCCGGAGGTTCTCCACCGTGGCCAGCCCCACGCACACGCCCGGCCCCGACCGCCGGAACAAGCTCCTCGGCCGTCTCTCGCTGCCCGAGCGCCGTTACATCGCGAACGCTCTGCGCACGGAAACCGTCGGCGGCGTCCTCCTGTTGGTGGCCGCGATCGCCGCCCTCACGTGGGCGAACATCCCCGCACTGGCGGAGAGCTTCGACCGCGTCCGGTCCTTCCACATCGGCCCCGCCTCCCTCGGCCTGGACCTCTCGCTCCAGCACTGGGCCGCCGACGGCCTGCTCGCCGTCTTCTTCTTCGTCGCCGGTATCGAACTCAAACGCGAACTCGTCGCGGGCGACCTGCGCGACCCCAAGGCGGCAGCCCTCCCGGTGATCGCCGCCCTGTGCGGCATGGCGGTGCCCGCGCTCGTCTACCTGCTGGTCAACACCCTGGGGGACGGATCGGGCGCCGGCTGGGCCGTCCCGACCGCCACCGACATCGCCTTCGCCCTCGCCGTCCTCGCGGTCATCGGCACCTCGCTGCCCTCCGCGCTGCGCGCCTTCCTGCTGACCCTGGCCGTCGTCGACGACCTGTTCGCCATCCTGATCATCGCGGTGTTCTTCACCAGCGACCTCGACTTCGCCGCGCTCGGCGGCGCCGTCGCGGGCCTGGTCCTCTTCTGGTTCCTGCTGCGCGCCGGCGTCCGCGGCTGGTACGTCTACGTCCCGCTCGCCCTGGTCATCTGGGGCCTGATGTACAACAGCGGCGTCCACGCCACCATCGCCGGCGTGGCCATGGGCCTGATGCTCCGCTGCACCCGCAAGGAAGGCGAACAGCACTCCCCCGGCGAGCACATCGAACACCTGGTGCGCCCCCTGTCGGCCGGACTGGCGGTGCCGCTCTTCGCCCTCTTCTCCGCCGGCGTCTCCCTTTCGGACGAATCGATCGCTCAGGTCTTCACCCGCCCCGAGACCCTCGGCGTGGTGCTCGGCCTCGTCGTCGGAAAGACGGTCGGCATCTTCGGCGGCACCTGGCTGGCCGCCCGCTTCACCAGGGCCGAGCTGAACGAGGACCTCGCCTGGCCCGACGTACTAGCCGTGGCCTCGCTGGCCGGCATCGGCTTCACCGTCTCCCTGCTGATCGGCGAACTCGCCTTCGCCGGGGACGAGGTCCTCACCGACGAGGTCAAGGCCGCCGTACTCATCGGCTCCCTCATCGCGGCGATCGTCGCGAGCGCCATGCTCAAGCTGCGCAACCGCAAGTACCGGGCGCTGACCGAGGCCGAGGAGCGCGACGACGACCTCGACGGGATCCCGGACATCTACGAGCAGGACAACCCGGAATACCACCTGCGCATGGCGAGGATCCACGAGGAGAAGGCCGCCGAACACCGCCGCATGGCCGAAGCCGCGGGTCTCGGGCGGGCCGCGGCGTCGGACACGGCCGGAGGCGAAGCGGCGGGCGGGTCCAGCACCCGCGCCAACCGTCCGGCATGATCTGAGGGGACGACGGAGGACAGCCGCCGGCGGACGACGACAGAGGGAGACAGGGATGAGCGCAGTGGAGGACCAAGGGGCTCCGGGAGCGGAGCGCACACTCGGCCAGCTGGTCGCCTCGGCCACCGCCGAGATGTCCGCCCTGGTGCACGACGAGATCGCCCTCGCGAAGGTCGAGATCAAGCAGGACGTCAAGCGTGCGGGCATCGGCAGCGGCGCCGCGATCGCGGCCGGCGTGCTCGTGCTCTTCTCCCTCCCCGTACTGAGTTTCGCCGCGGCCTACGGCATCCACAATCTGGGTCTCGGGCTGGCCTGGTCCTTCCTCATCGTCGGCGGCGCGTTCTGGCTGCTGGCGGGGCTGATCGGACTCCTGGCGGTGGCCAAGTTCAAGAAGATCAAGCCGCCGGTGAAGACCATGGACTCGGTCAAGCAGACCGCCGCGCTCGTCGGAACCGTCAAGCCGCATCCCCGCGCGGTGAGTGACCAGGCTGTGGGTGTGGCACGCTCGTCCTCATGACAGCGCCCTCGGCCGACTCCGGTACTCCGCCCACCGCCGCCACGGCGGTACGGCTCGACCTCCCCGGCGGGAGGACGGTGACGCACCGGGACGTCGCCGCCAACGGCGCCCGCTTCCACGTCGCGGAGGCCGGCGACGGACCACTGGTGCTGCTGCTGCACGGGTTCCCGCAGTTCTGGTGGACGTGGCGGCACCAGCTGGCCGCCCTCGCGGACGCCGGATACCGCGCGGTGGCCATGGACCTGCGCGGGGTGGGCGGCAGCGACCGCACTCCCCGCGGCTACGACCCGGCGAACCTGGCGCTCGACATCACCGGGGTCGTACGGTCCCTCGGCGAGCCGGACGCGGCCCTCGTCGGACACGACCTGGGCGGCTATCTCGCCTGGACGGCGGCCGTGATGCGGCCGAAGCTGGTGCGCCGGCTGGTCGTCTCCTCCATGCCGCACCCGCGCCGCTGGCGCTCGGCGATGATGGCCGACTTCGGCCAGACCCGGGCGAGTTCGCACATCTGGGGGTTCCAGCGGCCGTTCATCCCGGAGCGGCAGCTGGTCGCCGACGACGGCGCCCTCGTGGCCGAGCTGATCCGGGACTGGTCCGGGCCGCTGCTCCCGGAGGACGCCGATCTGGACGTGTACCGGCGCGCGATGTGCATCCCGTCCACCGCGCACTGCTCGATCGAGCCCTACCGCTGGATGATGCGGTCGATGGCACGCCCGGACGGACTCCAGTTCTACCGGCGGATGAAGCGGCCCGTACGGGTGCCGACGCTGCACCTGCACGGCTCGCTGGACCCGGTGATGCGCACGCGCAGCGCGGCCGGTTCCGGGGAGTACGTCGAAGCCCCGTACCGCTGGCGGCTCTTCGACGGCCTGGGGCACTTCCCGCACGAGGAGGACCCGGACGGCTTCACCACCGAGCTGCTGAACTGGCTCAAGGACCCCGAGCCCGACCGCTGACGGGCCGCCGGCGGGGCCTGACGCATCGGCAGCCGGCCGCGTACGACAGTCTTACGGTCATTCAATTGCCCGGCGCATAGGCCAATTGGCCGCCTCGGACGGGGTTACGGACCTTGGAGCCCGGGCACAGCTCGTTGTATGAGCTGGACGCACGACCACGGTGACACCGCACGCGAACGCCGCTCGGCCACAGCGCCGGGCACGCACGACAGGACCGGCCGGGACGGCCAGGACCCCCGGCTCGGGATCCCGCGCATCCTGCGCCGCCGCGCCCGCTGGGTCTCGGCCCGGCTGCGCCATCCCCGCATGTAGGACGCACACGCGGGACGGGCACCCGGGGACGCGCGCGTGGGGATCACGGATCCCGGAGCGGCGCCCCCGGCCCCGTACGGGTCAGAGGGCGCAGCCCTGGGTGTCGACGCGGCGCTCGGCGGTCTTCCCGATGCGGATGTCCTCGCGGATCTCGTCCGCGGTCAGGGCGTAGCCGGTGTTCGGGTCGTCGAGCGACTTCGCGAAGACGACCCCGTAGACCCGGCCTTCGGGCGTCAGCAGCGGGCCGCCGGAGTTGCCCTGGCGGACGGTCGCGTACAGCGAGTACACGTCGCGGCGGACGGTGCCCCGGTGGTAGATGTCCGGGCCGTTGGCGTTGATCCGGCCGCGCACGCGGGCCGCGCGGACGTCGTAGGCGCCGTTCTCCGGGAAGCCCGCGACGATCGCGTCGCTGCTGCTCGTCGCGTCCTTGTCGGTGAACTCCAGTGCCGGGGCCTTGAGCTTGGGCACGTCCAGGACGGCGATGTCGCGCTCCCAGTCGTAGAGCACGACCTTGCCGTCGTAGAGCTTGCCCTCGCCGCCGATCTGCACGGTCGGCTCCACGACCCCGCCGACGACATGGGCGTTGGTCATCACCTTGCCGGGGGCGAAGACGAAGCCGGTGCCCTCCAGGACCTTGCTGCAGCTGGGTGCGGTGCCGACGACCTTCACGATGGAGAGCTTGGCCTGCTGGGGGACCCCGCTGCGGGCGAGCGCCGGGTCGGGCGCCTTCACCTCGGTGATCGGCTCGTTCGAGAACGGGCTGAACACCTGCGGGAAGCCGTTGCGGGCGAGCGTGGAGGTGAAGTCGGAGAACCAGGTGTTCGCCTGCTCGGGCAGCACGCGCGACACCCCGAGGAGCACCTTGGAGTTGCGGACCTCCTTGCCCAGGGTGGGCAACGAGGTCCCGGCCAGCGCGGAGCCGATCAGCCAGGCCACGAGCAGCATGGCGACGACGTTGACCAGGGCGCCGCCGGTGGCGTCCAGCGCGCGGGCGGGCGACCAGGTGATGTGGCGTCTGAGCCGGCTGCCCAGATGGGTGGTGAGCGCCTGGCCGATGGAGGCGCAGATGATGATCACGACGACGGCGATCACCACGACGGTGGTGGACACCTGGGTGCCGTTGTCGGTCACCCGGTCCCAGATCAGGGGCAACAGGGACACGGCGATGAGACCACCGCCGAGGAAGCCGATCACCGACAGGACGCCGACGACGAACCCCTGGCGGTAGCCCACGATCGCGAACCACACGGCGGCGACCAGCAACAGGATGTCCAGCACGTTCACGAGGGTCACCGTCTCATGCGTGCCAGTCGAGCGGCACGCGACGTGAGCGGTCCCACGGTCGCTCCCAACCCGAGAAGTGCAGGATCCGGTCGATGACACCGGCGGTGAAACCCCAGACCAAGGCCGACTCCACGGTGAATCCGGGCCCCTCGTGCCCGCGCGGATGGACCACGGTGACCCGGTGGGCGGGGTCCGTGAGATCCGCCACGGGCACCGTGAAGACCCGGGCCGTCTCCGCCGGGTCCACCGCGCCGACCGGCGAGGGCTCGCGCCACCAGCCCAGCACGGGGGTCACGACGAACTCGCTGACCGGGATGTACAGCCGGGGCAGCACCCCGAAGAGCTGGACCCCGGCCGGGTCCAGGCCGGTCTCCTCCTCGGCCTCGCGCAGGGCGGCGCGCAGCGGGCCGGTGGTGTGCGGGTCGCCGTCCTCCGGGTCCAGGGCGCCGCCGGGGAAGGAGGGCTGCCCGGCGTGCGAGCGGAGACTTCCGGCCCGCTCCTGGAGCAGCAGCTCGGGGCCGCGCGGGCCCTCGCCGAAGAGGACCAGTACGGCGGACTGCCGGCCGCGGCCGTCCTCGGGGGGCAGGAAGCGGCTGAGCTGGCGCGGCCGGACGCTCCGGGCGGCCTCCACGACGGGGTCGAGCCAGGCGGGCAGACCCGCCGTCGTGAGGGCCAGGCCGTCGCCCTCCCGGGCGGCTGCCGTGGTCTCGTCCTGCGTACCGCGCGTCATGGGCACCCCTGTCCGCGTTCCTCTGTCGACACCGTCTCCACACCGCTGAACGCGGCCCGGGTCCGGTTTCGTTCCGCCGGGGGCGCGTGCGGCGCCCGCCGCGCGCCCCCGGAGTCCGCCGGCCCGGGCGCCGTACCGGCCCCTGCAGGCCGCCCTCAGGGCTCCGTACGGGCTCCCAGCGGCGGTGCGGGGAGGCCCGGGTAGTCCGGGGGCGGGGAGAGGCGCTGGCCCGGGTAGCCGCCCTTCTCGTACTTCAGCAGCTTCTTCGCCTTCTCCGGGTCCGTCTCGCCCTCGCCGTAGGCCGGGCAGAGCGGGGCGATGGGGCAGGCACCGCAGGCGGGCCTGCGGGCGTGGCAGATGCGGCGGCCGTGGAAGACCACGCGGTGCGAGAGCATCGTCCACTCGCTCTTGGGGAAGATCGCGCAGATCTCCGACTCGACCTTCTCCGGGTCCTCCTGCTCGGTCCACTTGAAGCGGCGCACCAGCCGGCCGAAGTGGGTGTCGACGGTGATCCCGGGGACTCCGAAGGCGTTGCCGAGCACCACATTGGCCGTCTTGCGGCCGACTCCGGGCAGGCTGACGAGGTCCTCGATCCGGCCCGGGACCTCACCGCCGAAGTCGTCGCGCAGCGCCTGTGAGAGGCCGAGCAGCGACTTCGCCTTCGCCCGGAAGAACCCGGTCGGCCGGATGATCTCCTCCAGCTCCTCCGGAACGGCCTCGGCCATGTCCTCGGGGGTCGGGTAGGCGGCGAAGAGGGCCGGGGTCGTCTGGTTCACGCGCAGGTCGGTGGTCTGCGCGGAGAGGACGGTCGCGACGAGCAGCTCGAACGGATTGCGGAAGTCCAGCTCCGGATGGGCGTACGGGTAGACCTCGGCGAGCTCGCGGTTGATGCGGCGGGCCCGGCGGACCATCGCCAGACGGGATTCCGGCTTCGCCGCCGACGGTTTCTTGGCCGAACCTTTGCCCAACGGGACAGGTCGGACCTTTTCGGACGCCTCTGGTCGGGCTTGTTCGCCCACGGCTGAATTCAGGCCCGCCGTCACTCCCGCGGACCCCTTGGCCTGTGCTCTCACCGGCTTATTGGACACCCGACCAGCCTAAGGCCGGGCGCCGACACCCGCCCGGACCTCAGGTAACACCACCCCGATCGGCCTCTCGCCGCACAGCACACCCATCCGTCCGGCATCCTTGTGATTGATCGCACTGTTTGAGCCGTCCGGCAAAATGGGGAGCGGTCCCCACTGGCTGGTCGACATAGGAGAGAGACTCGTGGACGACGTTCTGCGGCGCGCCCCGCTCTTCGCGGCGCTCGATGACGAGCAGGCCGCGGAGCTCCGCGCCTCCATGGCCGAGGTGACCCTCGCGCGCGGCGACGCCCTGTTCCACGAGGGCGACCCCGGTGACCGGCTGTACGTCGTGACCGAGGGCAAGGTGAAGCTCCACCGCACCTCCCCCGACGGCCGCGAGAACATGCTGGCCGTCCTCGGCCCCGGCGAGCTGATCGGCGAGCTGTCGCTGTTCGACCCGGGCCCCCGCACCGCCACCGCCACCGCCCTGACCGAGGTCAAGCTCCTCGGCCTCGGCCACGGTGACCTCCAGCCGTGGCTGAACGCCCGGCCCGAGGTCGCGACCGCGCTGCTGCGCGCCGTCGCCCGGCGCCTGCGCAAGACCAACGACCAGATGTCCGACCTGGTCTTCTCCGACGTTCCCGGCCGTGTCGCCCGGGCGCTCCTCGACCTGTCGCGCCGCTTCGGCGTGCAGTCGGAGGAGGGCATCCACGTCGTCCACGACCTGACGCAGGAGGAGCTGGCCCAGCTCGTCGGCGCCTCCCGCGAGACCGTGAACAAGGCGCTGGCCGACTTCGCGGGCCGCGGCTGGCTGCGCCTGGAGGCGCGTGCCGTGATCCTGCTGGACGTGGAGCGGCTCGCCAAGCGCTCGCGCTGACGCTGACGCGGCGCGGCCTTCGGGTCTTCGCGGAGGGGCCCCGTCCGGGTACGGACGGGGCCCCTCCGCCCGTTTCCGGCGCGGGACCCGGGGACGGGACACCGGACCGTAAATGCCGGCCCCTCAGGGCCGTCGGCGTGCAGAGTAGGGCCATGGAGCGCAGAGGGCTGGACGCGGACGGCTACTTCGAGCGGGAGGGAGCCCTCGGGCGGGTCCAGCCCGAGTTCGCGGGCCCGGTCGCGGCCGCCCGCGCCCGCGTCGCGGAGGCGTACGGGCGCCGGCTGCACAGCGCCTACCTCTACGGCTCCGTACCGCGCGGGACGGCCCGGCCGGGGCGCAGCGACCTCGACCTGCTGATCGCCCTGCACCGGGAGCCGGGCCACGAGGACCGGGACACCGCCGAGGTGCTCGGGCGGGGCCTCGACCAGGACTTCCCGCAGATCGACGGGGCCGGCATCCTGCTGTACGGCAAGGAGCGGCTGCTGAGCGAGCAGGAACGTTACGACCTGGGCTGGTTCCTCGCCTGCCTGTGCACCCCGCTGCTCGGCGACGACCTGGCCGAGCACCTCCCCCGGTACCGGCCCGACGCCCTGCTCGCCCGCGAGGCGAACGGCGACCTGGCCGCCCTGCTCCCGCGGTGGCGGGCCCGCTTCGAGGCCGCCTCGGAGCCCGCCGAGTTCCTCAGGATGAACCGGTTCTTCTCACGGCACCTGGTGCGGACCGCCTTCACCCTGGTCATGCCCCGGTGGGGCGGCTGGACCAGCGACCTCGCCGAGTCCGCGGAGATCTTCGGCGCGTACTACCCGGAGCGGGCCGCACAGCTGCGGCGCGCCGCCGCCGTGGCGCTGGACCCGGTCGACGACCCGGCCGTGGCGCGGGCCTACCTCGACGACCTCGGGCCGTGGCTCGCGGACGAGTACACGGCCCGGCTCGGGACGAAGACGCCGCGCGCCTAGGTCGTCTCTTTCGGATCTTGCCGGTCAAGCCCGCGGCGTCTGGTGCGGTGCCTCGCAAGGCGGAGGCACAGCGCGCGTACTGGACGTACTCGGCTGCGCCGACAACGCGGCGAGGTGCCGTGCCAGACGCCGCGGGTCTGGGGGCACCTCCCAGCGGTAGCTGGGGGAGCAAGATCCGGAAGAGACGGCCTAGAGCTTCGCCCCCGCCCGGTCGCCCTCCGCGTTTTCAGTCGGGTCCCCCCGGGATCAGTCCGTGATCGCGGAGGTACTCGAGCTGGGCCTCGACCGACCACGTGGCGGCCGGCCACAGCGAGCGGTCCACGTCCGCGTAGACGTGGGCGACGACGGCCTCCACCGTGGTGAAACCGTTCTCCACCGCCGTCTCGACCTGCGCGAGGCGGTGCGCCCGGTGGGCGAGGTAGAACTCGACGGCGCCCTGCGCGTCGTCCAGGACCGGCCCGTGCCCCGGAAGGACCGTGTGGACCCCGTCGTCGACGGTCAGGGAGCGCAGGCGGCGCAGGGAGTCCAGGTAGTCGCCGAGACGGCCGTCGGGGTGCGCGACGACGGTGGTGCCGCGGCCGAGGACCGTGTCGCCGGTCAGGACGGCCCGGTCGGCCGGCAGGTGGAAGCAGAGCGAGTCGGCGGTGTGCCCGGGGGTGGCCACCACCCGCAGCTCCAGGCCGCCGGTGCGGATGACGTTCCCGGCGGCCAGGCCCTCGTCGCCGAGGCGCAGCGCGGGGTCGAGGGCGCGGACCTTCGTACCGGTGAGCTCGGCGAAGCGGCCGGCGCCCTCGGCGTGGTCGGGGTGGCCGTGGGTGAGGAGGGTCAGCGCGACCCGCTTGCCGGCCTGCTCGGCGGTGGCGATGACGGCCCGCAGGTGCGTCTCGTCGAGGGGGCCGGGGTCGATGACGACGGCCAGCTCGGAGTCGGGCTCGGAGACCAGCCAAGTGTTGGTGCCGTCCAGGGTCATGGCCGAGGGGTTGGGCGCCAGGATGTTGACCGCGCGGGCCGTGGCGGGCCCGGAGGCGACGACTCCGCGGGGCTGGCCGGGAAGGGCCACTGCATCGCTCATGCGGAGCCCCCGAGGGTGACGCGCTTGGTGAACTCGTCGTGGCCCGGCCAGCTGAGCACCACCACGCCGTCCTCCAGCGAGGCCTCCGCCAGCACCGGGGTCAGGTCCCGCGCACCGGCCCCGGCGAGCGCGTCGGCGGCGCTGGCGTACGGCTCCAGGGAGCGCAGGGTGGAGATGGTCGGCGGCATCATCAACAGCTCGCCCTTGTCGTACCCGGCGGCGGCCTCGGCGGGGCGGATCCAGACGGTCCGGTCGGCCTCGGTGGAGGCGTTGCGGGTGCGCTGGCCCTCCGGGAGGGCGGCCACGAAGAACCAGGTGTCGTAGCGGCGCGGCTCGAACTCCGGGGTGATCCAGCGGGCCCACGCCCCGAGCAGGTCGGAACGCAGCAGCAGGCGGCGCCGGTCGAGGAACTCGGCGAAGGACAGCTCGCGCGCCACGAGGGCCTCGCGGTCGGCCTCCCAGTCATCGCCGGTGGTGTCGCCGACGACCGTGTCCGGGGTCTCGCCCGCGAGCAGGACCCCGGCCTCCTCGAAGGTCTCGCGCACCGCTCCGCAGACGATCGCCTGGGCGCCGGCGGCATCCGTGCCGAGGCGCCGCGCCCAGAGCTCCAGGCCGGGTCCGGCCCAGCCGATGCGGTGGTCCTCGTCGCGGGGGTCGACGCCGCCGCCGGGGTAGGCGTACGCGCCGCCGGCGAAGGCCATGGAGGAGCGCCGGCGCAGCATGTGCACGGCCGGACCGGCGGAGGTGTCACGGAGCAGCATCACGGTGGCGGCTCGTCTGGGTTCCACCGGCGTGAGGGCCCCGTCCGCGAGCGCGCGGATGCGGTCCGGCCACTCCGGGGGGTACCACTGCCCTCCCGCGGGCGGCTGGCTGGGCGAGGGCTGACCGTGCTGACCATTCGGCATGGCGGGATGCTACGGCCATCCGGCCCGATGTTCGAGGCCCCGGCCCGGCCGGCCGATCTTGAACCCCGGCCGCTCCCTGACGGTCCCGCCCCGGCGGACGCGGCCCCGCGCGGCGGCGGAGCCGGCAGGGCCCTGCCCCGCGGGCGGCACGCCGGAAGATCCGGCGCCGCCGCGCGCCGCGGGGCCCGGGCGTCAGGAGTCGGTCAGCTCGACCTGGATCTCGATCTCGACCGGCGCGTCCAGCGGCAGCACCGCCACACCGACCGCGCTGCGCGCGTGCACGCCCTTGTCGCCGAGCACCGCGCCCAGCAGCTCGCTCGCACCGTTCAGCACGCCCGGCTGCGCCGTGAAGTCGGGGGCCGAGGCGACGAAGCCGACCACCTTCACCACACGGGCGATCCGGTCCAGGTCACCGGCCACGGACTTGACGGCGGCCAGCGCGTTGAGGGCGCACGTCGCCGCCAGCTCCTTCGCCTGCTCCGCGGAGACCTCGGCGCCGACCTTGCCGGTCACGGGGAGCTTGCCCTGCACCATCGGCAGCTGGCCCGCGGTGTACACGTACGCGCCCGACCGGACCGCAGGCTGGTACGTGGCCAGCGGCGGGACGACCTCGGGCAGGGTCAGGCCGAGCTCGGCGAGCCGGGCCTCGACGGCGCCGCTCATGCCTTCTCCCGCTTGAGGTAGGCCACGAGCTGCTCGGGGTTGTTCGGGCCGGGCACGACCTGGACGAGCTCCCAGCCGTCCTCGCCCCAGGTGTCCAGGATCTGCTTGGTGGCGTGAACCAGCAGGGGGACCGTCGCATATTCGAACTTCTTGGTCATGGGGGCGAGCGTAACGCCTGAGCGGGAGTGGTTAGGCTCGGACGCTGTGAGCAGGCTCCAGGTGGTCAGCGGCAAGGGCGGCACCGGCAAGACCACGGTCGCCGCGGCACTCGCGCTGGCCCTCGCGCGCGAGGGCAGGCGGACTCTTCTCGTGGAGGTCGAGGGCAGGCAGGGCATCGCACAGCTTTTCGGTACGGAAGCGCTCCCTTACGAGGAGCGGAAGATCGCCGTCGCGCCCGGCGCGGGCGGGGGTGAGGTGTACGCGCTCGCCATCGACGCCGAACGGGCGCTGCTGGACTACCTCCAGATGTTCTACAAGCTGGGCTCGGCAGGCCGCGCCCTGAAGAAGCTCGGCGCGATCGACTTCGCGACGACGATCGCGCCCGGTCTGCGGGACGTCCTGCTGACCGGCAAGGCGTGCGAGGCGGTCCGGCGCAAGGACAAGGCGGGACGGTTCGTCTACGACCACGTGATCATGGACGCGCCGCCGACCGGGCGGATCACCCGGTTCCTGAACGTCAACGACGAGGTGGCGGGGCTGGCCCGGTTCGGGCCGATCCACAACCAGGCGCTGGCCGTCATGAAGGTGCTCAAGTCCCCCGACACGGCGGTGCACCTGGTGACCCTGCTGGAGGAGATGCCCGTCCAGGAGACCGCGGACGGCATCGACGAGCTGGTGGCGGCGGGCCTGCCGGTCGGCCGGGTGATCGTCAACATGGTGCGCCCGCACCACCTCGACGAGGACACCCTGCGCGCGGCGGCGGACGGCCGCCGCACGGAGATCGCCAAGGCCCTGTCCCGGGCCGGGCTGGGCGGTGCGCGACGGGGCGGGCTGGCCGAGCGGCTGGTGGACCCGCTTCTCACGCAGGCCACCGAGCACGCGAGCCGGGTCGAGCTCGAGCGGGAGCAGCGCGCGGTGCTGGCGGGGCTGCGCGTGCCGACGTACGAACTCCCCCTGCTCGGCTCGGGAATGGAACTGGCCGGGCTGTACGAGCTGGCGGCGGAGCTGCGCAAGCAGGTGGGCGCCGAATGAGCGAGGGCGGGGAGAGCATGGGGCTGGACACGCCGCAGCGGCTGGCGGTCGACGCGCTGCTGGACGACCCGGGGACCCGGATCATCGTGTGCTGCGGCGCGGGCGGGGTCGGCAAGACCACGACGGCCGCGGCGCTCGGCGTACGGGCGGCCGAGCGCGGGCGGCGGGTGGTGGTGCTGACCATCGACCCGGCGCGCAGGCTGGCCCAGTCGATGGGGATCGACTCGCTGGACAACACCCCGCGCCGGGTGCCGGGCATAGAGGGCGGTACCGGCGGCGACGGCGAACTGCACGCCATGATGCTGGACATGAAGCGGACCTTCGACGAGATCGTCGAGTCGCACGCGGACGCCGAGCGGGCGCGGGCGATCCTGGCGAACCCCTTCTACCAGTCCCTGTCGGCCGGCTTCGCGGGCACGCAGGAGTACATGGCGATGGAGAAGCTGGGGCAGTTGCGGGCCAGGGACGACTGGGACCTGATCGTCGTGGACACCCCGCCGAGCCGGTCCGCGCTGGACTTCCTCGACGCGCCCAAGCGCCTGGGGTCGTTCCTGGACGGGAAGTTCATCCGGGTGCTGATGGCTCCGGCGAAGGTCGGCGGCCGGGCGGGGATGAAGTTCCTCAACGTCGGCATGTCGATGATGACCGGCACGCTGAGCAAGCTGATGGGCGCCTCGCTGCTGAAGGACGTACAGACCTTCGTGGCGGCGATGGACACCATGTTCGGCGGGTTCCGGACGCGCGCGGACGCGACGTTCCGGCTGCTCCAGGCTCCGGGCACGGCGTTCCTGGTGGTCGCGGCTCCCGAGCCGGACGCGCTGCGCGAGGCGGCGTACTTCGTGGAGCGGCTCGCCGCGGAGCGGATGCCGCTGGCGGGCCTGGTGCTGAACCGGGTGCACGGGAGTGACGCGGAACAGCTGTCGGCGGAGCGGGCGCTGGCCGCCGCGGAGAATCTTGAAGAGGGCGGCATTGTCGATCAGGAGTCCGGGAAAGCTGGACTTCGTGACGCCGCCGACGACGGCTCCCCCGGCATGAACGGCGCGGCTCACACGGACGGGACGACCGCTGACGCGGAGGGCACGGCCGATGTGGACGACGTGGACCGGATCACGGCAGGACTGCTGCGCCTGCATGCCGAGCGGATGCAGGTGATCGCGCGTGAGCAGCGCACACGCGACCGTTTCACTTCGCTTCACCCCGAGGTGGCGGTGGCCGAAGTGGCCGCCCTGCCCGGCGATGTGCACGACCTCGCCGGGCTGCGGGCCATCGGAGAGCGACTCTCGGCCGGGGTGCCGGCCGGAGCGTAGGCGTGCGTACGAGGGGTGCCGACGCGGTGCCCGGGTGGTTACCCGGCTGCCGCGTAGGTCTCGTACGTCACGTCGATCTCCGCGTCGACATCCACGGTGAGGATGCCCGTACTGCGCTCGTACTCCGTGCGGGCGGTTTCGAGCAGCCGCCGCCACGAGGTGACGGTGGGACGCCTGCGCAGCAAGGCGCGTCGTTCCCGCTCGGTCATGCCGCCCCACACTCCGAACTCGACGCGATTGTCGAGTGCGTCGGCCAGGCACTCGGTCCGCACCGGACATCCGGTACACACCGCCTTGGCCCTGTTCTGTGCCGCTCCTTGAACGAACAGTTCATCCGGATCGGTAGTGCGGCAGGCTGCCTGCGCACTCCAGTCGGTAACCCAGCCCATCCCGGTGCCGTCCTCTCCCGAATCGAGGCTCCCCCACGGCGGTAGCGGCATATTCACCGCTGCCAGTTGAGGACGTTACGGAAGGTGGACACAGTGCAACACCCCCGACGGGCCCAATCTTGAATGGTCCGAACGGACTATGGGTAAGCGGCAGATCACCCGACGGAGTGATCCGGCGACATGCCCGGCCATTCCGGCGATTCGGGTGAAATCGGGGAGGCTCCGGTAAGCGGCCGTCAGAGGGAAGGGCGGGATTCGGACATGAGTCCACCCCTTCGGGGAGGGTGAAAATCAAGCCGAGGGGTTGATGTCGCACCGCGCTGCTGTGACAGTTGGGGACAGCTTAGGCCAAGGCATTCGCGCGTGTCCGGCGAATGAGAACGTAGGCTGCCCTCTATGGGAAAGAAGCGCTCGGGCGCAGGGCTGACGGGGCCGCAGCAGGCCGCCAAGTTCCTCGGTGTGTCGGTTCTCTCCGGAGTCGTACTTGCCGGTATCGCGATCCCGGGCGCCGGTGCGCTGGGCCTCGCCGCCAAGGGCACGGTCGAGGGTTTCGATGAGATCCCGGCCAATCTGAAGACGCCTCCGCTGAGCCAGCGCACCACGATTCTGGATGCCGAGGGTGGCTTGATCGCCACCGTCTATTCACGGGACCGTCAGGTCGTGCCGCTCACGGCCATGTCGCCGTACATGCAGAAGGCGATCGTCGCCATCGAGGACTCTCGTTTCTACGAGCACGGCGCGGTCGACCTCAAGGGCATCCTGCGCGCGGTGAACCGCAACGCGCAGGAGGGCGGGGCGGCGCAGGGCGCCTCCACGCTCACGCAGCAGTACGTGAAGAACGTCTTCGTCGAGGAAGCCGGCGACGACGAGACGAAGGTGCGCGAGGCGCAGGAGAAGAGCCTCGGCCGCAAGATCCGCGAACTGAAGTACTCGATCCAGGTCGAGGAGGAGCTCGGGAAGAAGAAGATCCTCGAGAACTACCTCAACATCACCTACTTCGGGCAGGGGGCGTACGGGATCGAGTCCGCCTCCCAGCGCTACTTCAGCAAGCCGGCCAAGGACCTGACGCTGGAGGAGTCGGCGCTGCTGGCCGGCCTCGTGCAGTCGCCGAGCCGGTACGACCCGGTGAACGACAGCCAGGAGGCGATGAAGCGCCGCAACGTCGTCCTCCAGCGCATGGCCGACGTGAAGGACATCTCGCAGGCCGAGGCGGACGAGGCGAAGGCGAAGCCGGTCACGCTGAAGGTGACCCGGCCCAAGAACGGCTGCATCACCGCCGTCAAGGGCGCCGGCTTCTTCTGTGACTACGTGCGCGCCACCTTCCTCTCGGACCCGGTCTTCGGCAAGACCCGCGAGGAGCGGGCAAAGGTCTGGAACCAGGGCGGCCTGACCGTCCGCACCACCCTGGACCCGCAGTCCCAGGAAGCCGCCAACGCCTCGATCAAGGACCACGTCAACGAGGACGACTCGATCGCCACGGCCGTGACCATGGTCCAGCCGGGCACCGGCCGGGTCCTGGCGATGGGCCAGTCCAAGCCGTACGGCTTCGGGAAGAACGAGACGCAGATCAACTACTCCGTGGACAAGCGGATGGGCGGCTCGAACTTCGGCTTCCAGGTGGGCTCCACGTTCAAGCCGTTCATCGCGGCCGCCGCCGTAGAGCAGGGCATGGAGCCGACGAAGGTCTACTCGGCCCCGAACAAGATGGAGTACCCGAGCCCGGTGGCGCGGTGCTCCGGCCCGGCCTGGCAGAACGTGCCGGTGGGCGGCAAGCGGGAGACGGCCGAGAACGAGACCCGGGACGAGATCGGTCCGTACGCGCTGAAGACGGCGATGGAGAAGTCCATCAACACCTACTTCGTGCAGATGATCTCGGACATCGGGCTCTGCCCGGTGATGGAGATGACGCAGAAGCTCGGAGTGGTCCCGGCCGACGGTTCGAAGCTGCCCGAGACACCGTCCATCGCGCTCGGCTCCGCCGAGATGTCCCCGCTGACGATGGCCAACGCGTACGCGGCCTTCGCCAATCGGGGCGTCTACTGCACCCCGATCGCCCTGGAGTCGATCACCGACGCACACGGCAAGGCGCTCGCGGTGCCGAAGGCCAAGTGCGACCGGGCGATGTCCCAGGACACCGCCGACACCATCAACCACCTGCTGCGCGGGGTGGTCGACTCCGGTACGGGTGAGCGGGCCGGCCTGACCGACCGCGACAACGCGGGCAAGACCGGCACCACCGACAACCGCTACAACGCCTGGTTCGTGGGCTACACCCCCAACCTGTCCGGCGCGGTGTGGGTGGGCTCCGGCGGCTCGAAGAAGATCTCGATGGAGGACATCACCATCGGCGGCCAGTACTACCCGAAGGTCTTCGGCGGTGGTCTGCCCGGCCCGATCTGGAAGGACGCGGTCACGGGCGCGCTGTCCGGCCGCGAGGCCCCGAGCTTCGCGGGGGTCAGTGTCCCCGAGCCCTCGGTCGGGGGCGGCGGCACCGGCACCAGCACCGGTGGCAACACCGGCGGCAACAACGGCGGCCGGGGCGGCACGACCCCGCCGGCCACCCCCCGCAAGCCCGGCAAGCCCACCAGGCCCGGCGGTGACGGCAAGCCCGGCGACACCCGCACCGGCGGCACCACCACCGGGTCCACCGGAGGCGGGACCCTCACCGGAGGCGGCGCCCAGACCCCCGAGGCCCCGACCGACCCGGTCGTCCCGGTGGAGCCGGGCCTGATCGGCGGCCGCGAGACCCAGTAGGCGCACGGGCAGGGCAGAACGAAGGGGAGGGCCCCGGTCGGATCACCGACCGGGGCCCTCCCCTTGGTCCCTGCTGGTCCCTGCTGGTCCCTACGAAAGCTGCTTCTTGACGGCGGCGGCGACCCGGCCGCCCTCCGCCAGACCCGCGACCTTCGGGTTCACGATCTTCATGACGGCACCCATGGCCCGCGGCCCCTCGGCACCCGCCGCCCGGGCCTCCTCGACGGCCTGCGCCACGATCGCGGTCAGCTCGTCATCGCTGAGCTGCTTGGGCAGGTAGGCGTCCAGGAACTCGCCCTCCGCCGTCTCCCGCGCGGCCTGCTCGGCGCGACCGCCCTGGGCGAAGGCATCCGCGGCCTCGCGGCGCTTCTTCGCCTCCTTGGCGATCACCTTGAGGACTTCCTCGTCGGAGAGCACGCGCGCCTCCTTGCCCGCGACCTCCTCCTTGGTGATGGCGGCGAGGGTCAGGCGCAGGGTGGACGAACCGAGTTCGTCGCGCGCCTTGATGGCGGTGGTGAGGTCTTCCTGGAGCTTGGCCTTGAGCGTGGTCATGTCCCTGAGTCTGCCAGGTGCCGGGGCCGTGGCGCCCACCCGTTTTCCGGGTCTGCGACGATGGGGGCATGCGTGCGCGTTACGGAGTCCCCCTGAAGGTGACCGCCTCCATCGCGGCGGTGGGGGCCGCGGGTGTGGCCTATGCCGCCGGTTTCGAAGCCCGGTCCTTCCGGCTGCGCCGGATCACGGTCCCGGTACTGCCCGCCGGCGCACGGCCGCTCCGGGTGCTGCAGGTGTCCGACATCCACATGGTCTCCGGCCAGCGCAAGAAGCGTGCCTGGCTGCAGTCCCTGGCGGGGCTGCGTCCCGACTTCGTCGTGAACACCGGCGACAACCTCTCCGACACGGAGGGCGTGCCGGAGCTGCTCGACGCGCTGGGCCCGCTGATGGACTTCCCCGGCGTGTACGTCTTCGGGTCGAACGACTACTACGGGCCGCGGCTGCGCAACCCGGGGCGCTACCTGATCGAGAAGGCGCAGGGCCGGCACGGGCTGAACGGCAACAAGCCGGTCGTCGGCGCCGTCCACAACCCGTGGGAGGGGATGCGGGACGCCTTCGACGCGGCGGGCTGGCTGGACCTCACCAACACCCGGGCCCGGATGAAGGTCAACGGGGTGGAGCTGGCCTTCACCGGGCTGGACGACCCGCACATCAAGCGGGACCGCTACGAGCGGGTCGCGGGCGGGCCGGAGGCGGACGCGGACTTCTCGATGGCCGTCGTGCACGCCCCGTACCTGCGGGTGCTGGAATCCTTCACGGCCGACCGCTACCCCCTGATCCTCGCCGGGCACACCCACGGCGGTCAGCTGTGCGTCCCCTTCTACGGGGCGCTGGTCACGAACTGCGACCTCGACACCAAGCGGGTGAAGGGCCTCTCCACATACGAGACCCAGGGCCGGCGCGCCTACCTCCACGTCTCGGCCGGCTGCGGCACCAACCGCTTCACCCCGGTCCGCTTCGCCTGCCCCCCGGAGGCGACTCTCCTGACCCTGGCCCCGAAGGCCTGACCACCCGCGCCGGACCCGCGCGAAACCGGATTTCGTCTCAGGCCGAGGGTCCGCTAAAGTAATCGATGTCGCCAGGACAGGAACACTTCAGGGCGACGATCGGGGTGTAGCGCAGCTTGGCAGCGCGCTTCGTTCGGGACGAAGAGGTCGTGGGTTCAAATCCCGCCACCCCGACTTCGTAAGACCAGGTCAGGGGCCTGATTCGAGAAATCGGATCAGGCCCCTGTTTGGCGTTTGCCCCTGTCTTGGGAGCCGTCGAAAAGCCATTACGGAATCGGCTCCCCGACGGCTCCCGGACCCTTCCGCGATCTACCGCAGCGAACTGACCCGGGGAGCGTCCCGCACGTAGGCTCGGGGCGGCCGACGCGAGAGCGGCCACGTAGCAGCCGTGATCAGCAGCCACGCCGTCCCGGTCGGCGTCACTTGGCAACCTGCCGCCAGTACCCCAACGCCTGGCGGGTCCTCAACGCTGCGGGCCACGTCAGCCCCGGCTTCCGCTGGACCGACCCCACCCGCACGGACTCACCCGCTGGCGTCCTGACGACCGAAGGCGTCCAATTCAGCTCAGGCCCTGCCGCCCGCCCAGGAGGCGCGCCTTGCCTTGGACGAGCTCCGGCGCTTGCTCGACGACTGAGCCACGTCCCACTGCGGGCGCCGCGGTACGGCGCGGGCTGTTGCCGATCACCTCGAAGGCAGTCGACTCTTCCTGGCCCATGCTCGGTATGCCCAACGCGCGAGCGCCCCGACGGACAGGGACACGAGAATCGCGCCCCAGTCGATGACGTGGGGGAGACCGGGGAAGAACGCGAAAAAGGCGAGGGACACGACGGTTCCGACCACGAACGCGACGATGCCGGCGCGGCGGCGCCTGGCATCCTGCTCGGGGCCTTCGGGGGTGGACTGGGTGGTCATGTGCTGCTCACTTCGTGATGTGGTGGCACTGGCTGACCCGGCGGACGCCATTGACGTTGAGGTGGGCGCAGGCCTTACCGTAGCGAGGGAGCGTCTGGGGCGCGTTGTCCCGCATGGGGTTGATCTTGCATTCCGTGTGGGTTTTGCCGCGAGAGGTCTTGTACGTCTTGCTGTCGGTGTCGGCGTACGTGAAGTCGATGCGCCAGTTGCAGAAGCCGGCATTGAGGGCTCCGACGAACCCACAGTCGACCCCGGCGTTCTGGTACGTGATCTTCTTGCCCTCGCCGCGGATGATGTGCGTGAACATGCACCCTGTGGGGACCTTCATGGTGACGCCTCCGACCTGGTAGTCGAAGGTGGCCACGGGGGTGGAGCCGATGGCACCGGCGTGTGCCTGCAACGGGGTTAAGAACGCGAGTGCGGCGGCTGCGGCGATGGCTGTGGTGACGCGGACTGCGAGATGGCCGACCATGTCTGGTGCCCTTCCGACGGATTGTCCTTGCAGAGGGCGGAACTCCTCCAGATGGCTGGTGGACTCTCCAGCAGGCACACATCCACTCCGAAGAGTGATCAAGGCAGCCCGGAGGACCGGTTGTGCCACCGACGGAAGCACCACTCGCTACAGCTGCTGGGGGAGGAGCGGGCGGCTGAGCGATCTGGTCTGGGGCTCGCTGAGCGAGGCCATCGACGGGCCCTCCCGTCCGGGCGTCGTGCTAGGTCAGGGGCCTGATGCGCTCGGCTGATCAGGCCCCTGTCTGGTGTTCGCGCCAGTTCCGGCAGCGGCTATCGGGCCGCTGCCGGCCGTGGGTCGGGTTGCCGCAGGTGTCAGGCCGTGGGGCCGGTGGGGGCGTAGAACTGGGCCAGGGCTGGGGCCAGGGCGGACGGGTCCACGTCGTGGGTCTGGCCGTCCAGGGTGCGGTGCGAGCCGGCCGGCAGCAGGGCCGCCAGGGCGCGGGCACCCGACTGGAGCCAGGGGTCGCTCGCGCCGCCGCCGATGGCCAGTACGGGGATCCGTACAGCCGCCCAGCGGTCCGCCGGCAGGGGGCGGCCGGACATGGTGTCGCCCATGACGCGGGCGTCGTACGGGAGGGTGTGGGCCAGCGCCGCGAAGTGGCTCCAGATGCCGCTCGCGCGCATCTGCCCGACGAACTCGGCCGGGACGCCCACGGCGGTGGTCAGCATGAGGGTGACGGCGTCGTCGCGCCGGCCCTCGGCGATGGCCGCGTCCAGCTGGTCGACGTAGTCGACGGGGACGGGCGGACGGCTGTCGTCGATGACGAACGGGGGTTCGTACAGAGCCAGTTCCTTCATCGGGACGCCGTGCGCGGCGGCCTCCAGGGCCAGGACGGCGCCCGAGGACATGCCCATCACGCGTACGGGGCCGTCGAGTTCGGCGATGACGGCCGCCAGGTCCTCGATCTCGCGCTCCACCGCGTAGGGGGAGGTGTCGCCGCTGTCGCCACGGCCTCGCCGGTCGTACGTCACCACGGTGAACCGGTCGCCGAGGAGGCCCGCGAGCGTGGCCCACCTCGGGTCCTCCCGCACCTGGTAGGCGCCGCCCACGAGGACGAGGGCGGGACCCTCGCCGGTGCGGTCGTAGGCGATGACGGTCCCGTCGCGGGAAATGGCCTTCTGCACGGTCTGACCCCCTGACATCATGTGGACGGCGTCCACATCTCCCCCGTAGGCTATACCTGTAAGTTGACGCCGTCCACATCCAGTGAGGAATCCAACCCCATGCCTGCGGAAACCGAACCGCCTCCGCCGCCCAAGCGCAGCACGTACCGCCACGGGAACCTGCGCAACGCGCTGCTCGAAGCGGCCCTGGAGCTGGCGCGCGAGGGCGGACCGGACTCCGTCTCGCTCCGCGAGGCCACCCGGCGCGCGGGGGTGTCGCCGAACGCCGCCTACCGTCATTTCGCCGACCGGGGCGCCCTGGTGCACGGGGTCTCGCAGGCCGCGATGGCCCGCGTGGCCCTGGCCATGGAGGCGGAGATCGAGGCCCTGCCCGCTGCCCCGACCCCCGCCGAACGGGCTCGGGCCCGCTTCCGGGCGGTGGGGACGGGCTACATCCGCTTCGCCGTGACCGAGCCGGGCTGGTTCCGGACGGCCTTCCACGTCCCGGACGACATGACGTACGCCGCCGACGCCACGGCCGCCGGGGCGGGCGGGCTCACGCCGTTCGAGCTGCTCAGCGCCTCGCTGGACGCCCTCGTGGAGACCGGCGTCCTGCCGGACTCCCGCCGCCCGGGCGCGGAGTTCCTCGCCTGGTCGGCGGTCCACGGCCTGGCCTCCCTGATCATCGACGGCCCCCTCCGCGGCATCACCCCGGAGCAGGCGCACGACGCCGGCCAGGACGTGATCACCATGATCGAGCGGGGGCTCTAGAGGGGGCGTGCGGGGCGGGCAGCTCGCCGCGTGGGTGGCCCGTGGTGACGCCACGGCGTGGGTCGGAGGTACTGCGCCGAGGGGCGGGTGGGGTTCACACACCCCTCAGCGCGGCAGCCGCGCGGGCGTCACGCGTCCAGGGGGTTGGCGGCTATGCGCTTGGCCGCGCCGGCCACGACGTAGGCCGCCGCCGCGCAGGTGGGCTTGCGGCTCGCCTGCTCCTCGACCAGGGCCAGGAAGGACGGGCCGAAGCCGAGGCGGGGGTAGTGCTCCAGGAGGCCCGTCACGAAGGACGGGTCGAAGTCGGGCACGCGCAGGCCCGACACGTCCGCACTGGTGCCCACCTGGAGGAGGTGGCTCTCCACGTCCTGGGCGGCGGTGACGTCGTCCCGCATGTGCAGCACGATGACTTCTTCCGCGCGGGCGCGGCGGGCCGGGGGCCAGCCCAGGCCCGCCGTGAAGAGCCGGGCCACGTGTCCGCCCGCCTCCTCGAAGGGCAGGGTGTGGCTGTCGAAGGGCGCGGTCAGGCCCAGGTCGTGGAGCAGGGCGCTGACATAGAGCAGCTCGGCGTCGTACGTGAGGCCGTGCACGCGCGCGTACTCCGCGCCGAAGGCGTAGGAGCGCACGGAGTGGTTGAGGAGGGCGGGGTCGGCGTACTCCGAGGCGACCTCGAAGGCCGAACGGGCCGTGTCCGAGTCAAGGTTGTGAAGGGTCCACGTCATGGACCGCACCTTAGACGCGGGGGCTGAAGTCCACCTGCGACGGGCCCGTCTCCCCCGGCCACCACAGCCGGGCCGGTGCGGGCGGGGTCTCGGCGAGGACACTGCCGCGCGAGACCACGTACCGGGGCCGGACCTGCCGGCGGATCGCCTCCTCGGGGCCCGGCGCCGGGAGGAGGACGAAGGAGGCGGGGGCGCCCGCCACGATGCCGTACTCGGAGGCGGACAGACCGAGGACGCGGGCCGCACGGTCCGTCACCATCGAGAAGGCCAGCGGGATGTCGTCGGCGCCGGTGAGCTGGGCGGCGTAGAGGCCGACGAGGGCGGTCTGGAGCGGATTGGCGGTGCCGAGCGCGTTCCAGGGGTCCATCACGTCGTCGTGGCCGAAGGCCACGTTGACCCCGGCGGCCAGCATCTCCTTGACCTGGGTGAGTCCGCGCCGCTTGGGGTAGGCGTCGAAGCGGCCCTGGAGGTTGAGGTTCGCGAAGGGGTTGGCGACCAGGTTGATACCGGAACGGGCCAGCAGGCGCTGGAGTTTGAAGCTGTAGGCGCCGTTGTAGGAGCCCATGGCCGTGGTGTGGGAGGCGGTGGCGCGCTCGCGCAGGCCCGAGCGCAGGGCCAGGGTCGCCAGCACCTCCACGAAGCGGGACTGCTCGTCGTCGATCTCGTCGCAGTGGGCGTCCACGCGCAGGCCGTGTTCCTCGGCCACCGCGAAGGCGGTCCGCAGCGAGGCGACACCGTCCTCGCGGGTGTCCTCGAAGTGCGGGATCGCGCCGACGACGTCCGCCCCGCGCGCGACGGCCTCGCGCAGCAGCGCCTCGCCGCCGGGAAAGGAGACGATGCCCTCCTGCGGGAAGGCGACGATCTGCAGGGTCATGATGTCCCGCACCCGGTCGCGGACCTCCAGCAGCGCGTCGAGCGCGGTGAGGGACGGGTCGGTGACGTCGCAGTGCGTACGGACGTGCAGCACGCCGTTGGCCGCCTGCCAGCGCAGCACCTCGGTGGCCCGTGCGATCACGTCCTCGCGGGTCAGGGTCCGCTTACGCTCGCTCCAGCAGGCGATGCCCTCCCAGAGGGTGCCGGAGGCGTTCGGGCGGGGCTGACCGGCGGTCAGGGCGGTGTCCAGGTGGATGTGGGGCTCGGCGAAGGGGGCGGTGAGCAGTCCGCCGTGGGCCTCGATGAGCACGCCGGTGGCCGGCGGCTCCTTCTGGTCGTCGTGCGGGATCACCCGGGCGATCCGGCCGTCCTCGGCGACCTCGACGTCGGACAGGCCGTGCTCGTGCAGCAGCCGGGCTCCTCGGACGATCATCCGCATGCGGTCCAGCGTACGCACGCCGCCCGGTGTTTCACGTGGAACGCACCCGCCCGGACGTTTCACGTGGAACGACACCCCCATGTTTCACGTGGAACGCGCCGGGCCGACCGGTGCCCGTGCCGCTGCTCAGCCTCGCTTGGCCTGTGCCTTCTGCTGCATGCCGCGCGTCTTCGCCGAGAGCGACTGGGCTTCCCTGCCCGCCGCCTTGGCACGTGCCTCGGCCGCCGTGTTCTTCGCCAGCGCGCGTTCGGAATCCTGGTGGCCGTGGTGCCCGGTACGGGCCTTCTTGGCCATGATCAACACCCTCTCGGAAACGCTCGTCGTACGCACACCACCATGCGCCCGTTCGGCGCACTCGGCATCCCGGCCGCCCGGTGCGATAGGACCCGTGAGAATGGAGCGCATGACCAGCGACAGCGACCTGACCCCCGGCACCGACTCCAGTTCCGGGATGCCCGACTGGGAGAAGCGCTTCCGGGCGCCGCGCGTGGGACTGCCCGACTGGGCCGAGGACGCCCCGGACCGCTCACTCTTCGTCTCGAACGCCACCGGAACCTACGAGCTCTACGCCTGGGACCGGGCCACCGGTACGCAGCGGCAGGCCACCGACCGCCCCAACGGCACCACCGACGGCGCTCTCTCCCCCGACGGGGAGTGGATCTGGTGGTTCTCGGACACCGACGGCGACGAGTTCGGCACCTGGGTCCGCCAGCCCTTCGCGGGCGGACCCGACGAGCCCGCCGCGCCCGGGTTGGAGCCCTCCTACCCGGCCGGTCTCGCCATCGGCCGTGACGGCACGGCGGTCGTGGGGCGGTCCACCGACGAGGACGGCACCACGATCCACGTCGTACGCCCGGGCGGCGGGACCCCGCAGGTGATCTACCGGCACCGCGAATCGGCCGGCGTGGGCGACCTCTCCCGCGACGGAACCCTGCTCGCGATCGAGCACACCGAGCACGGCGACGCCATGCACTCGGCCCTGCGCGTGGTCACCCTCGACGGCGCCACCGTCGCGGAACTGGACGATTCCCGGGGCGGCACCGAGGAACTGGGCCTCGAGGTGCTCGGCTTCGCACCGGTCGCGGGGGACACCCGGCTCCTGGTCGGGCACCAGCGGCGCGGCCGCTGGGAGCCGATGGTGTGGGACGTGGCCACGGGGACCGAGGAGGACCTGGCCATCGACCTGCCGGGCGACGTGAGCGCCGAGTGGTACCCGGACGGGACCGCGCTGCTCATCGCGCACGGCTTCGAGGCCCGCAGCGAGCTGTGGCGCTACGACCTGGCCGCGCGGGAACTCGTACGGGTGGACACTCCGCCGGGGACGGTGTCCGGCGCGACGGCCCGCCCGGACGGGACGGTGGAGTACCAGTGGTCCTCGGCGGCCGAACCGGCCGCCGTACGGTCCACGGCCGGCGGCGTCGTCCTGGACCCTCCGGGCATGCGGCCGCCGGGCTCGGTACCGGTGGAGGACGTGTGGGTGGAGGGACCCGGCGGGCGGATCCACGCACTCGCCCAGCGGCCCGTGGGCCACGGTGACGGGCCCTTCCCGACGATCTTCGAGATCCACGGGGGTCCCACCTGGCACGACTCCGACGCCTTCGCCGCCACCCCGGCGGCCTGGCTGGACCACGGTTTCGCGGTGGTGCGGGTCAACTACCGGGGCTCGACGGGCTACGGCCGTGAGTGGACCGACGCCCTCAAGCACCGGGTCGGCCTGATCGAGCTGGAGGACATCACGGCGGTCCGCGAGTGGGCCGTGACCTCCGGCTTCTCGGATCCGGCGCGGTTGGTGCTGTCCGGCGGTTCCTGGGGCGGCTACCTGACGCTGCTGGGCATCGGCATGCGGCCCGACGACTGGGCGGTCGGGCTGGCCGCCGTACCGGTGGCGGACTACGTGACGGCCTACCACGACGAGATGGAGGCCCTGAAGGCCCTGGACCGCACCCTCTTCGGGGGCACCCCGGAGGAGGTCCCGGAGCGCTTCGAGGCGTCCTCGCCGCTGACCTACGTGGACGCGGTGAAGGCGCCCGTGCACATCGCGGCGGGCGTGAACGACCCGCGCTGCCCGATCCGGCAGATCGAGAACTACGTGGACCGGCTCGCGGCGCGCGGCGCGGTGCACGAGGTGTACCGGTACGACGCGGGGCACGGTTCGCTGGTGGTGGAGGAGCGCATCAAGCAGGTCCGGATGGACCTCGAATTCGCGCTCAAGCACCTGCCGCAGGGCCTGCCGCGCTGACCCGGCACCGGAGCGCCGGCGCACCCCCCGTACCGTTGGTGGGGTGCACCGGTTTCTCCTGACCCCGCGCTGGTGGGGGATCAACATCTTCGTCGCGCTCGCCATCCCCTTCTGCCTGTTCATGGGGACCTGGCAGCTCGGCCGGTTCGAGGACCGCGTCGGCAGCCACAAGGAGGCGGCGGCCGAGCGTCCCGCCGCCCGCGCGGCCGCCCCGCTGGACTCGCTGCTCCCGGTGGACACGAGGACCTCCGGACAGCTCGCTTCCACGGCCGGGGAGTACGGACAGCAGCTCCTGGTCCCCGAACGGGAACTCGGCGGGAAGCCCGGCTTCTACGTCCTGACCCTGCTGCGCGCCGACTCCGGGAAGACGATCCCCGTGGTCCGGGGCTGGCTGCCGGGGACGGCGGACCCGGCCAAGGCACCGGCCCCGCCGGCCGGGCGGGTCGAGGTGACGGGGGCCCTGCAGGCCTCGGAGAACTCGGGCACCAAGGGCGTGCACGCGCAGGGCGGGCTGCCGCCGGGCCAGCTCGGGGTGATCAGTGCGGCCACCCTGGTCAACCTGGTGCACGATCCGCTGTACGACGCCTGGCTGACGGTGCAGACGCCGGTGGACGGGATGACCCCGGTGCCGGCGAAGGCACCGGCCAACACCGGGCTGGACCTGAAGGCCTTCCAGAACCTCGGCTACACCGGCGAGTGGTTCGTCTTCGTCGTCTTCGTGCTCTTCATGTGGTTCCGGCTCTACCGGCGCGAGGTGGAGACCCTGCGTGACGCGGAGGCGGGGCTTCTGCCCGCCGGCGGCCCGGCCCCGGCGGCGCGGGCGGCCACGGACGCGACCCCCGGCACCGGCCCGGCCACGGAGGCGGCCACGGAACCGCTCACTGAGCCCGCACCGGCGCCGGCTACGGCGCGCCCGGCGGAATGAGACCCGTGCGGTAGACCGTGCCGCCGCAGGCCTCCGGGATGGTGGTCTGGGTGACGGGGGCGCCCGCGCCCGGGGTGTGGGAGACCTCCACCCCGGTGCCCTCGGAGCCGCTCTGCGGGTCCTTGGCCGGCACCGCGTCCGCGCCCGCCGTCTCGCCGGCGCCGGCCGTACCGTCCGCCGTACCGCCCCGCTCGCTGGTGGCGGGCTGCGGCTGGGGCTTGAGCGACGCGCTGGGCGTGGCCGCCGGGCAGGACCGGGCGGAAGGCACCCAGGCGAACCGCACCTCGTAGGCGCTGTTCGGCTGGAGCAGCACGACCGGTGCCTCGGCGGACGGGTCGGGCAGCAGCGCGCTCGCCGGGTCCCCCGCCGTGTGGCCGGTCACCGTCACCGGCGGCGCGGCCGGCTGCGCGGGCGGCGGGCCAGCGGGGGCCACCGAGGCGGCCGTCACGGTGTCCGGGCCGAAGACCGTGCACCCCCGGGCGGAGACGTTGGTGACCTTGAAGCTGCCGTAGACCTTGCCGTCGGTCCCGGGGGGCCGGGCGCTGCCCGACACGCCCAGCTGGTCGGCCGTGCACTCCGGCGCTGCGGGCACGGCCCCCAGCGGCGGCAGCGGGCCGTGGCCGGCGCCGCCGGTGGGGGCGCCCGCTCCGGTGCTGGAGGGACCAGCCACCGCGCCGCCCGAAGGGGATCCGCTCGCCTGCGGGGACGGGCGCCCGGCGCCGGCGTCCCGGCCCTTGCCCGCGGACGCCACCGGCCGGGGCCCGGCCACGTCCTCGGAGTCGTTCTGGCGGGGGCCGGAGAGGTCACCCGGCTTGCCGCCCTGCGACTCCCCGTGCCCGGCCATGGCCGAGTGCCCGGCCGCCGTCCCCTCGTCGGAGCCCAGGTGCAGCGCGGCCGGGACCGCGGTGCCGGCGAGCAGCGCCGCCGCGGCGGTCGCGAGGAGGGCCTGACGTTTGCGGGCCCGGCGGGCGGGCACCGCGTGCCGCAGCCGCTCCAGAGCCCCCTCGGAAGGCTCCAGTCCACAAACGGCCCCGGCCAGCAGGCCGCGCAGCGCCTGCTCGTCGGCCGTGGCCGTCCCGGCGGGGCCGGGCGGGTTCCTGTGGTCGTCCCTCATGACTGCGCGGCCTCCATCGCCACCCTCAGCGCGGCAATGCCCCGCGATCCGTACGCCTTGACCGAGCCGAGCGATATCCCGAGCGTCTCGGCGACCTGGACCTCCGTCATGTCCGCGAAGTAGCGCAGGACGAGCACCTCGCGCTGACGGCGCTGGAGTCCGCGCATCGCCCTGATCAGGTCGTCGCGCTCCAGCTGGTCGTACGCCCCCTCCTCCGCGCTGGCCATGTCCGGCATCGGCTTCGACAGGAGCTTGAGCCCGAGGATGCGGCGGCGCAGCGCGGAGCGCGAGAGGTTCACGACCGTCTGGCGGAGATAGGCCAGGGTCTTGTCGCGGTCCCGCACCCGCTTGCGGGCCGAGTGGACACGGATGAAGGCCTCCTGGACCACGTCCTCGCAGGAGGCGGTGTCGTCGAGGAGGAGCGCGGCCAGGCCCAGGAGGGAGCGGTAGTGGGCCTGGTAGGTCTCGGTGAGGTGGTCGACGGTGGTACCGGCCACGAGCGGCCGTTCGGCGTCGCCGACGGTGCCGGCGTCGGCTCCGGCACCGGGCGCGCCGACGGCTGCGGTGTCGGCGGGTATCAGGGCTTCCGGGGGGAGGGCACCGGGCGTCTGCGGACTCGTGGGGGTGTCGGCGCTATCGCGGGGCGAGGGCACGCGGCCGCCCCGGGTCGGTGGTGCGACGTGTGGCACGCTGGCCGGCGGGACGGGCACGATCACAGGGAAACCGCCGCCGGGCGCGCCTGGGCGCCGCCGCGAGGGAACGATCCCGCTGCGCGCCGGTAGGACGGCCGCGTCCAACAGTGCCTCTGCCACGCCCGTTGGACACGCGTCCCCCCGTCAGGGTTGTACGCGCGAGGCAGAGTCTTCAGCAATTTCCCGATTGCCTTCATGCGTACCCGCTCTTCCCGATTGCCCCATTCATCCAGGCGGCAGTCGGACCATCACCTTGATCAAGGGATCGCCACCGATCCTACAAAGCGAATTACGCGGATTCACCCGCGATCAGTTCCGAGATCTGAGTCGCATTCAATGCCGCGCCCTTGCGCAGATTGTCCGCGCATACGAAGAACTCCAGGGCCCTCGGATCGTCGAGCGAGCTCCTCAGCCGCCCCACCCAGGCCGGATCGGTACCGGCCGCGTCGGCCGGCGTCGGGAACTCCCCCGCCGCCGGATCGTCGACGAGCACCACACCCGGCGCGGCCTCCAGGACTTCCCGGGCGCGCACCGCGGCCACCTCCCGCTCGAAGCGCGCCCGCACCGTCAGGGAGTGCCCGGTCACCACGGGGACCTGTACGCAGGTCACCGCGACCGGCAGCGATTCCAGACCGAGGATGCGCCGGGTCTCCGCCCGTACGGCCAGCTCGTGCGAGGACCAGCCGTCCGCCCGCAGTTCGCCGGACCACGGCACCACGTTCAGCGCGAGCGGTGCCGCGAACGGCCCGGTGTCCTCGCCCACGGCACGGCGTACGTCCCCGGGCAGTTCCCCGAGGGGGCTCCCGGCCACCTGGGTCAGCTGCCTGCGCAGCGCCTCCGCACCGGCCCGCCCCGCCCGGCTCGCGGCCTGGTACGAGGAGACGACCAGCTCGGCCAGCCCGTACTCGGCGTGCAGTGCGCCCACGGCGGCGATCATCGCGGCCGTCACGCAGTCCGGGCCCGCGACGATCCCGCGCGGCCGGTTCCGTACGGCGTGGGCGTTCACCTCGGGCACCACCAGGGGCACCCCGGGGTCCTCCCGGAAGGCCGCGGACTGGTCCACGACGACGGCACCGCGCGCGGTGGCCACGGGGGCCCAGCGCGCCGACACCTCCGCCGGTGCCAGGAACAGCACGACATCGCCGGCGCCGAGGCCCTCGAAGGCGTCCTCGGTGAGGGCGATCACCTCGTTCTCCTCGCCGCGGACGGCCAGCACCCGGCCGGCCGAGCGCGGGGAGGCGATCAGGCGTATGTCACCCCAGACGTCCGCCCGCTGGGACAGGATCTGGAGCAGGATCGATCCGACCGCTCCGGTCGCCCCGACCACGGCGAGCGCCGGGGCCGACCGGTGCGGGCTCATCGTCCGGTGCCTCCGTAGACGACGGCCTCGTCGCTGTCGGAGTCGAGGCCGAAGGCCGTGTGGACGGCGATCACGGCCGCGTTGACGTCGTCCTGGCGGGTGACGACCGAGATGCGGATCTCGGAGGTGGAGATCAGCTCGATGTTGACGCCCGCGTCGGACAGCGCCTGGAAGAAGGAGGCGGTGACGCCCGGGTTGGTCTTCATGCCCGCGCCGACCAGGGAGATCTTGCCGATCTGGTCGTCGTAGCGCAGGGAGTCGAAGCCGATCTGCGCCTTCGCCTTCTCCAGGGCGTCGATGGCCTTGTGGCCCTCGGTCTTGGGGAGGGTGAAGGAGATGTCCGTGAGGCCCGTGGAGGCCGCCGACACGTTCTGGACGATCATGTCGATGTTGATCTCGGCGTCCGCGATGGCGCGGAAGATCGCCGCTGCCTCGCCCGGCTTGTCCGGAACGCCGACGACGGTGATCTTGGCTTCGGAGACGTCATGGGCGACTCCGGAGATGATGGCGTGCTCCACCTGCTCGTCCCCTTGCGACTCGGGCTTCTCGTTGCTGACCCAGGTACCCGGCAGTCCGGAGAAGGACGAACGGACGTGGATCGGAATGTTGTAGCGGCGCGCGTACTCGACGCAGCGGTGCAGGAGCACCTTGGAGCCGGAGGCCGCGAGCTCCAGCATGTCCTCGGAGGAGATCCAGTCGATCTTCCGGGCCTTCTTCACGACGCGGGGGTCCGCGGTGAAGACGCCGTCGACATCGGTGTAGATCTCGCAGACCTCGGCGTCCAGCGCCGCGGCGAGCGCGACGGCGGTGGTGTCCGAACCGCCCCGGCCGAGGGTGGTGATGTCCTTGGAGTCCGCGGAGACGCCCTGGAAGCCGGCGACGATGGCGATGTTGCCCTCGTCCAGCGCGGTGCGGATACGGCCCGGCGTCACATCGATGATGCGCGCTTTGTTGTGGACCGAGTCGGTGATCACGCCTGCCTGGCTGCCGGTGAACGACTGGGCCTCGTGGCCCAGGTTTTTGATCGCCATCGCCAGCAGGGCCATGGAGATCCGCTCTCCGGCGGTCAGCAGCATGTCGAATTCACGCCCGGCAGGCATCGGGGATACCTGCTCGGCGAGATCGATCAGCTCGTCCGTCGTGTCGCCCATCGCGGAAACCACGACGACCACCTGGTGGCCGTTCTTCTTGGCATCCACGATCCGCTTGGCGACGCGCTTGATGCCTTCGGCATCGGCTACGGAGGAGCCTCCGTACTTCTGCACGACAAGGCCCACGTGCGCTCCTCGCTCGGTCCGTCTCATTTGCTGGTGCAGTCTAACGAGCGGCCGGGATCCGACCGCCCCGTACCACATCATGAGATGAAAAGATCAGCGGAACGGTTGCCCCACGGACACCACTAACCGGCCGATACCAGCAGGAACCGACCGGAAACCACCCGGCACGCACTCGCTTACTTGCGGCCCAGCTGGCCGAGCTCCTCGGCCATGACCGCGCCGGCCTGCTCCGCGAGGTCGTCCTCGGTCATGTCCTCGTCCGTGTCCAGGCCGTCCAGGGCGGCGAGCGGCTGGTCGAGGCGAACGTGGGCGATCAGCGACTGGAGGGCGCGCAGCATCGCCGAGGCGGTGGGGCCCCAGTTGGTGAAGTACGAGAACTGCCACCACCACAGAGCCTCGGTCACCCGGCCCTCCTGGAGGTGGATGAGCCCGTGCCGCAGGTCGGCGACCACGTCCGCCAGGTCGTCGGAGATCCGGTGGGCGACCGGGGTCTTGCGCGGCTCGTAGGGGTCGAAGACCTCGGAGTAGACGTCGACCGGCTCCAGCATCAGGGCGAACCGCTCGCGCAGGTCGTCCACGTCCGGCTCCGGGCCCAGGTCGGGCTCGTAGCGCTCCTCGGGGAGGACGTCCTGGTACGCGCCGAGCCGGCCGCCCGCCAGCAGCAGCTGGGACACCTCCAGGAGGAGGAAGGGAACGGCGCTGTCCGGGTCCTCGCCCTTGGCCACCTCGGTGACCGCGACGATGAAGGACTCGATCTGGTCCGCGATCTGGACGGCGAAGTCGTCCGGATCCTGGCCCTGGGCGTGCAGCGTTGCGTCAGACATCGAGAAGTCGCCTTCCTTCAAAGGCCCGCCCGAGCGTGACCTCGTCCGCGTACTCCAGGTCTCCCCCGACGGGGAGCCCGCTGGCCAGGCGGGTGACCTTCAGGCCCATGGGCTTGATCATGCGGGCGAGGTAGGTGGCGGTGGCCTCGCCCTCCAGGTTCGGGTCGGTCGCGAGGATCAGCTCGGTCACCGTCCCGTCCGCCAGTCGCGCCAGCAGCTCACGGATGCGCAGGTCGTCGGGTCCGACGCCCTCGATCGGGCTGATCGCCCCGCCGAGGACGTGGTACTTGCCCCGGAACTCACGGGTCCGCTCGATCGCGACGACGTCCTTCGGCTCCTCCACCACGCAGATGACCGTCGTGTCGCGGCGGGGATCACGGCAGATCCCGCACCGCTCCTCCTGCGCCACGTTCCCGCACACCGCGCAGAACCGGACCTTGTCCTTGACCTCCAGCAGCGCATGCGCCAGGCGCCGCACGTCGGTGGGCTCGGCCTGCAGGATGTGGAAGGCGATCCGCTGCGCGCTCTTGGGCCCGACGCCGGGCAGCCTGCCCAGTTCGTCGATCAGGTCCTGGACCACGCCTTCGTACAACGGACTGCCTTCTTTCGTATCGGGCGGGAGGGGTGTCCGCAGGGGGGCTGCGGGAGGGTGTGCCGGGGCGGCGGGACTAGAACGGCAGGCCGGGGATGCCGCTGCCGCCGCCCAGCGCCTGGGTCAGCGGCCCCAGCTTCTGCTGCTGGAGCGCCTGTGCGTTCTCGTTGGCCGCCTGGACCGCCGCGACCACCAGGTCGGCGAGGGTCTCGGTGTCCTCCGGATCCACGGCCTTCGGATCGATGACGAGGGCGCGCAGTTCACCGGAACCGGTGACGGTCGCCCTCACGAGACCGCCGCCGGCCTGGCCCTCGACCTCTGCCACGGCCAGCTCCTCCTGGGCCGCCGCGAGGTCCTGCTGCATCTTCTGGGCCTGCTGAAGCAGCTGCTGCATGTTGGGCTGGCCACCACCGGGAATCACAGGTACTCACTCCGTACGTCGCAACGGCTGCGGATCGCCTTCGGGGAAGGCTCGGTCAATCCGAGCCTACGTGCTCCCCGGGCGCCGCGCCCTACGCCGGGAGGACCAACTCTTTCGGGTGAGAGGCCGGGCGTGCGCGCACCTGATGAAGCCCTCCTTGCGGGCGGAAAACCGGGGATTCGTCGTCCATCGCGTGTCATTCGAAGGTAGGAAGAGCATGCGCACCATTGCGCACACGCGCACCACACGTCAGCGCAGGCAGAGGGAGTGCCGGGTGAGTCAGCCGGAGATGCAGCCCGAGGGGCCACCCCGGGATCCCGCAGAGGACGGCGACCTCACCGGGCGGCCGTTCCCTCTCGGGGACTGGGGAGAGCCCGCCGAGCGGCTCGACGAGCTCTACCGGCGGGTGGAGGCCGATGCGCTGCGCACGGCCGAGTGGTACCTGTCCGACCGGGCGTGGAAGCGCCGCGGCGCGTGGACGCTGCGGGCGGGTGCGGCCGTCGGCGCCGTCACGGGCGCGGCGATGCCGCTGCTGGAGCTGACGGGCTCCGCCTCGGGCGCGGCCTCGTACGGCTACCTGTCGCTGCTGCTGGCCGCGGCCTGCCTGGCCTGCGACCGGTTCTTCGGGCTGACCTCCGGCTGGATGCGGGACGTGGCGACGGCGCAGGCCGTGCAGCGGCGCCTGCAGACGCTCCAGTTCGACTGGGCCTCGGAGAACGTGCGCGAGGTCCTGGGGCCCACCGAGGGGACCGCCAGTGAGGCCGCCGAGCGGTGCCTGACCGTGCTGCGCCGCTTCTCGGAGGACATCACGGAGCTCGTGCGCTCGGAGACGGCCGACTGGATGGTGGAGTTCCGGGCCGGGTCGGCGCCGCTGCTCATGCAGTCCCTGACCGGGGCGCCCGCCCGCCCGGACCCCGGCATCCCCCCGGCCCGTTTCCCGCTGCCCCCGGGCACCCGCCCCAACATGCCCCGGCAGCGGCCCCCGGAACAGCCCCGCTGAACACGGGGCGCGCCGCTCGCGGGGCGGCGCGCCGTGGGGCGGGTCAGGCGGGTCAGCTGAAGATGATCATCGAGCCTTGGCCCAGGCTGCGGGTCGCCGCCGCGTGCAGGCCCAGCCACACGTGCCGCTCCCGGGCGAAGGGACTCTCGTCGTACGGAACGGGCCCCGCCGGCTCCTCCAGCGAGGTCGGCCCCCCGGGCGGCGCCGGAGCGGCGGGCGGGTTCGCCGGGTCTATCCCGATCGCGGGGGCCACGAAGGCGAGCTCCCGCAGCAGCCCCTGCGCCGAGCCCAGCGGGCCGCCCCCGGCCAGCAGCTCCTCGTTCGCCAGCGGCGCCGTGAAGTCCACCGGGACGTACGCCCCCGCGTGGTCGTAGTGCCACACCAGGTGCGACTGCTGCGCCGTGGCCTCGAACATCTCCAGCAGCTGCTCGTAGTCCCCGCCCAGCTCGTCCACCGGCGTCACCGGCAGCCCGCAGATCTGGAGCAGGTACGCCCGCCGCAGGAAGTGCAGGGCGTCGTAGTCGAAGCCGGCCACCGGGGCCACGTCCCCGCTCAGGCCCGGCATGTACGCGAACACGGGCACCGACGGCAGGCCCGCCTCGCCCAGCGCCTTGTCGTACGAGGCGATCTCTTCCGCGAAGGGGTTGTCGGGGCTGTGGCACAGCACGTCGACAAGAGGGACCAGCCACAGGTCACAGGCCACGCGGGCTCCGATCAGTCGTTGCCGCCGATCGGGCCAGGGTAATGCTCCGGACACGCTCCGCGAAGGGGTGCGCAGGACCCGGCCGGTCGGGCCGGCGGGGTCAGAGGCTCGCGGCCCAGTCCAGCCCGTGCTGGTTGTACGCGCGCACGATGCGCCGTACCTCGTCGGCGTCGGCCAGCGTCACCGCGTCCACCAGCTCGTTGTGCCCGTCCCAGAGCGCGGCCCGCAGCTCCGGGGCCCCCTGGAGGTGGGGCACCGAGAAGACCCAGCACTGAACGCGGATGCGGTGCAGGAAGTCCGATATGTAGGTGTTGCCGACCAGTTCGCTGAGCTCCCGCCAGAAGCGCAGGTCGTAGCCGATCAGCACTTCGAGCGAACCGCTGCGCGCCGCCCGCCGCGCCTCCTCGGCCCGGCGGCGCACGGAGACCAGCGGTTCTCCCGTGCCGAGCGGGGCGCCGCGCTCGACGAGCCGCCGGAAGATCCCGTCGAGGACCAGCGTCCGGGCCTCGATCATCCCCCGGAAGTCGTCAACCGTGTAGACCCGCACCCGGAAGCCCCGGTGCTGCACCGACTCCAGCAGCCCCTGCGCCGAGAGGTCGACCAGCGCCTCGCGCACCGGTGTCGCCGAGACCTCGTACTGCTCGGCGATCTGTTTCACGGTGAACTCGGTCCCCGGCGGGAGACGCCCCGCGAGCACCTCGTCACCCAGCGCGTCCGCGATCTGCTGCCGAAGGGTGTTGCGGGTGACACCTCCGCTCCGGCTGCCTGGCATAGGGGTCCGCTCCTCCATAGATCTTCGGACACCTTAGGCCAGACAGCGCGGCTGAAACCGAGCGGTCTAGGACCGGTATGCGGACATATCGCCCGCCCTCTGGTACCTCACGCCCCGACCGTGTGGCGGTCGGCCACCGTCAGCGCCTCGTCGAGGAGGGCCAGGCCTTCCTTGGCCTCGGCTTCCGTCACGGTGCAGGGCGGGACGACGTGCGTACGGTTCATGTTGACGAAAGGCCACAGCCCGGACGCCTTGCAGGCCGCCGCGAATTCGGCCATGGGGGCGTTGGCGGCACCCGAGGCGTTGTACGGGACGAGCGGCTCGCGCGTCTCCTTGTCGCGTACGAGTTCCAGCGCCCAGAAGACGCCCAGCCCGCGGACCTCCCCGACGGAGGGGTGCCGCTCGGCGAGGTCGGCCAGCCCCGGGGCGATCACCTCGGCGCCGATGCGGGCGGCGTTCGCGACGATGCCCTCCTCCTCCATCGCGTTGATCGTGGCGACGGCGGCGGCGCAGGCCAGGGGGTGGCCGGAGTACGTGAGCCCGCCCGGGTAGGGGCGGGTGGCGAAGGTCTCGGCAATGGCGGCGGAGAGGGCGACGCCGCCGAGCGGCACGTAGCCGCTGTTGACGCCCTTGGCGAAGGTGATCAGGTCGGGGGTGACGTCCCAGTGGTCGACGGCGAACCACGCCCCGGTGCGCCCGAAGCCCGACATGACCTCGTCGAGGATGAAGACGATGCCGTGGCGGTCGCAGAGCTCGCGCACGCCGGCCAGGTAGCCGGGCGGCGGGGTCATGATCCCGGCCGTACCGGGCACCGACTCGAGGATGATCGCGGCCACGCTCTGCGGGCCCTCGAAGGCGATCGTGTCGGCGAGGTGGGCGAGGGCGCGCTCGCACTCCTCGGCCTCGGTGGCGGCATGGAAGGGCGAGCGGTAGAGGTACGGCCCCCAGAAGTGGACGACACCGGCGGAGGCGGTGTCCGAGGGCCAGCGGCGCGGGTCGCCGGTCAGGTTGATCGCGGCGGCGGTGGCCCCGTGGTACGAGCGGTAGGCGGAGAGCACCTTCTGACGGCCGGTGTGCAGCCGGGCCATGCGTACGGCGTTCTCCACGGCCTCGGCGCCGCCGTTGGTGAAGAAGATCTTGTCGAGGTCGCCGGGGGTGCGCTCGGCGATGAGGCGTGCGGCCTCCGAGCGGACGTCCACGGCGAAACCGGGCGCGAGGGTGCAGAGCCTGGCGGCCTGCTCCTGGACGGCCGCGACCACCTTGGGGTGCTGGTGGCCGATGTTGGTGTTGACCAGCTGGGAGGAGAAGTCGAGGTAGCGATTGCCGTCGTAGTCCCAGAAGTACGAGCCCTCGGCGCCGGCGACGGCCAGCGGGTCGATCAGGGACTGGGCGGACCACGAGTGGAAGACGTGAGCGCGGTCGGCGGCCTTGACGGACGCGCCGGTGACATGAGGGGTCATGCGGTCACGCTAGAAGTGCGCAGGTCGGAAGGGATATCGGCGGACTGTATGGGGGTGGGGGGCGGCTCTCGGCAGTCTGTCTGCCGGCACCGCCATTGACAGCACACTCCCAAAATGACAGCCTTCTGTCATACATTTCGTCCTGCGTCCGGAGGCGAGCATGACCGAGACCCCCGCCAAGCCCGTCCACCTCGCGGTCTACGACACCTGGGCGGACTGGGAGACCGGCCACACCACCGCGCACCTCGCCCAGCGCGGCCACGCGATCCGCACCGTCGGCTTCGCCGCCGGCACCCCCGTGACCACGATGGGCGGGGTCCGGATCCTGCCGGACCTGTCCCTCGCCGACCTGCGGCCCGAGGACTCCTCACTGCTGGTCCTGAGCGGCGCCGCGCTCTGGGACACCGGCGACGACCTGGCCCCCTTCGCGGCCAAGGCCCGCGAGTTCCTGGCGGCCGGAGTGCCCGTCGCGGCCATCTGCGGAGCCACGGCGGGCCTCGCGCGGGAAGGCCTGCTGGACGGGCGCCCGCACACCAGCGCGGCCGCGTTCTACCTCGCGGAGCAGCCCGGGTACGGCGGCGCGGGGCAGTACGTGGAGGCCGACGCCGTGACGGCGGGCGACCTGATCACGGCGGGCCCGACCGAACCGGTGGCCTTCGCGCGGGAGGTCTTCGCCCGGCTCGGCGTGTACGAGCCGGACGTGCTCGACGCCTGGTACCGCCTCTTCCACGACTCCGACGCGAGCGCGTTCCCGGTCCTCATGGCCGCCGCGGAGGCGGGCGATGCCTGACCCGCTCTCCGTACCGGCGCGGCAGGACCTCCTCAGCCGCACCGCGCTCGGCGTCTTCCGGCTCAACGGGCAGTTCCTCTCCGTCTCGGAGGAACTGGCCCGCCCGGCCGGACTGACGGCCGCGCGCTGGCAGGTGCTGGGCGCCGTACTGCGGGAGCCCCTGCCGGTCGCCGGCATCGCCCGGGCCATGGGGATCACCCGGCAGAGCGTGCAACGGGTCGCCGACCTGCTGGCGGCCGACGGCCTCGCCGAGTACGTCCAGAACCCGGCCCACCGGCGCGCGAAGCTGCTCCGCCCGACGGAGGCGGGCCGCGCCGCGATCGCCCGCATCGACCCGGGCCACACGGCGCTGGCCAGCCGGCTGACGGCAGCCCTGGGCGAAACCGGCCTCGCCGAAACGGCCGCCGCGCTGGAACGCCTCTCGGCGGCCCTGGCGGCCATCGCCTCGGAGAACCGGGAAGCCTCCTGAGCCCGGGCGGGCGGCCACGTCCACGGCCGCCCGCCCACCACCTCCCTCCCGCCGCCGCCGTCGGCGACTCCGTCATGACGTTGCGGGTCGAGAACCCGGCGTACTCCTGCTCCTGGCGGGCCACCCTGCGCAGTGCCCCGGACCCGGTGGAACTCGACGCCTCCACCGTTACCTCCGGCACCCCACCCACCTGCACCCCGGGCGGCTTGGAGCCGGCTGCTGCTGCTGTCCGACGGAAGCCTGCTCCGCGAGCTGGACGGGGGAGCCAATCCCCCTCTCAGGCATGAAAGGGAGTAGCCGGAAGCCGTTTGTGTCGAAGTCAATAAGCCTGCAAACAGACCTTGTTGCGTACGAGGCGCCCATCGCACACTGCGGCACATGGAGCCCTTGAAGGTAGTGGCACAACTGTGGGAGCGGATCGAGGAACGCGACTGGGACGGCGTGGCCGGGCTCGTCGCCGAGGACGCGGTCATCGAATGGCCGGTCAGCGGCGAGCGGATCGTCGGCAGAACCAACTTCATCGCCGTCCTCAGTGACGAGGCGGACGGCACCGGCGGCACGGACGGCACGGGAGCCACAGGCGGCACCGGCGGCACTGGCGGCACGGGAGGCACCGAGGAGCGGTCCATCGGCTCGGTCGAGGTCCTGCGCATCCTCGCGGACGGAGACCTCGTCGTCACCGAGGTGGAGATACCCGAGGACCACGTCCTCTACCGGGCCGTATCCCTGTGGACGGTGCGCGACGGACAGGTCGTCGGAGCCCGCGAGTACTGGACGAGCCCTGGACAGGACCCTGCGCCCCGCTGGAGAGCCGTTTACGTCGAACCCCTGGTGGCAGACTGAGCCGTGTGCTCACGCCACTCGCCGCGGCCACCGGCGTCCTCGCCCTGCTGACCCTCGTACCCGGCCCCGACATGGCCATCGTGACCCGACGGGCCGTCTCGAGGGGACGGGCCGACGGGCTGCGCACCGTCGGCGGGATCGCCGCCGGGCTGCTGCTGTGGGGCGCCCTCACGGTTGCCGGGCTCGCGGCGCTGCTCGCCGCCTCGGCCGAGGTGTACCTCGTGGTCAAGCTGGCGGGAGCGGCGTACCTCTGCTTCCTCGGCGCGCAGTCCCTGCGCCGCCCGGGCGCCGGGGCCGTCCTGGACGACGCCGCCCCCGAGCCGGGCGGACGCGCCGCGCGCGGCCGCGGCAGTGCCTGGCGCACCGGTCTGGTCAGCAACGCCCTCAACCCGAAGATCGCCGTGTTCTACACCGGTCTGCTGCCCAGCCTCGCGCCGCCGGACCTGAGCCCGGCGGCGGGGATGGCGCTCCTCGTCCTGGTCCACGTACTGCTGACGCTGGTCTGGCTGAGCACGTACGTCTACGTCCTGTCGCGCGCCCGGCGGTTCTTCACGCGGCCGCGCGTCCGCCGGGCGATGGACCGGGTGACGGGCATCGTCCTGATCGGCTTCGGGGTGCGCGTGGCCACGTCCACGGCGTAGCTCCCGGGTAGGGGGCCGGGGCACGGCGGCTATGCCAGCAGGCGGTCGAGCTCCTCGATGATGGCGGCCCTCGTCCCGTCGTGGCGGGGCGCCAGCGCGTGGCGGTCGCCGCGCCAGCACTCCTCGTCCTCGTAGAGCCAGACCGGCATCCGGACGAGGTCCTCGGGCTCCCAGTCGTAGCGGGGCCAGATGTGGGCGTGCAGGTACGGGTCGGTGTTGCCGAGGATCTCGATGTTCACGCGGCGGAAGGCCGGGTCGAGCCGCGCGCAGGCGCGCTCGACGGCCTCGGCGAGCCGCTCCAGGTCGGTGAGGTACGCGATCCGGCGCGCCAAAGCCAGCTCGGAGAGCCGGGTCACGGCGGGGTCGTCGGTCAGCAGCACCGAGTACCCGGGCAGGAACTGCCGGTCCCCGATGACCGCGAACCCGGCGTCGAGGCGGCGCAGGACGGTGGGGTTCTCGCCCCGGTGGGCGCTGCCGATGCGGTCGTGCCGCCAGTCGGTTCCGTTCATTCCGAGACCCTAACCGACCGCGTTGGAGGCCGGTTTGTTCGTCCGCGACCGTGCGGCGTGGGGTGCTGTGTGCCCGTCGCGGTGTTCGTGAACCGGTGGAGAACGGCTGTGGGCTGGCTCTCGGGTAGTGCCGGTCATACCTGAGAGCCACCTCTGAAGGCCGCTCCGCAGCGTGACGCCGACGAGGGGTTCGGATTCCTAACTTCGTTGCCAGAGCGGGCGCCTGCCCGCCCTGGCAACGAAGGACAGGAAGAGGATCCCGACATGAGCACTGGCAGCCGCCTCCGCCGCACCCTGCTCGCCGGTCTCGTCGCCGCGGCCGTCGTGCTCCCCGTGTCCGCCGCCGCGTCCCCGCGGATCCCGGCGCCGGCGCCGGGCGCCGTCCCCGAGTCCGCCACCCTGCAGCGCCGGTACGCGGCCGCCCTCACCGGTATCACCGAGGCGGCGCGGACGGCCGCGGACACGGGCCATGGCGGCCGGGCGTCGAGACTGCGGGCGATGGCGGGGTCCGGAGCGCAGTTCCTCACCTTCGACGGCCGCGGACAGGGCCGCGCGATAGAGGTGTTCGGCGATCTGGGCAGCGCGGACCGGATCGCGGTGCTGGTACCGGGCTCCGATACGAACCTGGACACCTACCAGCGCTTCCGCGAGGGGGCGCTCGTCCTCGAGCGGCGGCTCCGGGCCGAGCATCCGCGCGCGGCGGTGGTGGCCTGGCTGGGTTACGACACGCCGGGCACGGTGAGCACCACCGTGCTGACCGCCGCTCGCGCCGACCGGGCCGCAGCCGAACTGGGGCCGTTCCTCTCCCGGTTGGGGGGCCTGGCGCCGGCCGGCGCCCGTGTCTCCCTGCTCTGCCATTCGTACGGCTCGGTGGTCTGCGGCCGGACCCGTACCGGCCCCGAGGTCACGGACATGGCCCTCTACGGCAGTCCGGGCGCGGGAGCGGCCTCCGCGTCGGATCTGCCGACCACCGCCCGGGTGTGGGCCGGCCGGGGTGCCGGTGACTGGATCGGCGGTGTTCCCCATGTCCGGCTGGGCAGGGTCGGGTTCGGTACCGATCCCGTGGATCCCGCGTTCGGGGCGCGGGTCTTCGCGACGGGCTCCGCCGGGCACAGCGACTACCTCAAGCCCGGCACCGAGTCCCTCGCCGGCCTGGCCCGCATCGTCCTCGGAGCGGAGGCCCCTCATGCGTAGGCTGCACCGCCGCTGGTCGGACCTCGCCGACCGCGTCGAGGGCGCGACGCCGGCCCACCGGGACCGGTCCGTGGACGCCCTGCGGGCCCTGGCGATCCTCGGGGTGGTCCTCGGGCACTGGCTGGTGACCTCGCTGACCAGTACCGACGGGGGTCTGCGCGGGGCGAGTCCGCTGGCCCACATGCCCTGGCTGGCGCCGGTCTCCTGGGTCTTCCAGACCCTGGCCGTATTCTTCCTGGTCGGTGGGCATGTCGCGGCCCAGGGCTACGCGTCGGCGCGGGCGCGCGGAACCACGTACGGGAGCTGGGTCCGCCGGCGCCTGGGCCGGCTGTTCCGTCCGGTGGCGGCGGTGCTCGTGCTGTGGGCCGTCGTGGCGGGAGGGCTGCTGCTGGGCGGCGCGGAGTGGGACACCGTCCGGACCCTGCTCCGGCTGGTGTGGTCGCCTCTGTGGTTCCTGCTGGTGTTCGCCGCACTGACCGCTGCCACCCCGCTGGCGGCCCGGCTCAGCCCACTGTGGCCGGTGGCCGTGGTGGCGGGGGTCGACGTGTGGAGGTTCGGCCTGGGCGGGCCGGAGTGGATCGGCTGGGTCAATGTCGCGGCGGGCTGGCTCGTCCCCTACACCCTGGGCGCCGCCTGGGCCGGGGGCGCGTTCAAGCGGCGCCGTCCGGCCCTGCTGCTGCTGGGCGGGGGCGCGGCCGCCACCGCCGCACTGGTCCTGTGGGGCGGGTATCCGGCGTCGATGGTGGGGGTGCCCGGGGCGGCGGTGTCCAATCTGAACCCTCCGACGCTCGCCGCCGTGGCCTTCGGGCTGGCCCAGTGCGGGCTGGCTCTGCTGGTGCGCGGGCCGCTGGCGCGGGTCATGCGGCTCCGGCCCCGGAGCTGGGCGAAGGTGGCCCTGATGAACCTGTCCGCGATGACCGTGTTCCTCTGGCACCAGACCGCGATGATGTCCGTCACCGCTCTCGGGCTGCTGGTCTCGTCCGACCTGCCGGGCCTGCACACGGTGCCGGGTACGGCGGGCTGGATAGCCGCCCGGCTGCTGTGGCTTCCGGTGTTCGCGGCGGCCCTGGCCGTCTGCTGGGCCGCTTTCCACATCCACGAGCGGCCGCGCGGCCGCCGGGCCCCGCGGACGGTCCGCACCGGGCCGGCGTCGCGGCCCCGCGGCCCCCTGCGGCCGTCCGACCGGGAGGCCGCCCATGCCTAGTCTGGCCCGTGTGACCCAGCGATCCGTCCCGCCCGCCGAGCCGTCCACCGCTGAGGGCGGCGCCCTGCTCCAGGAACTGTTCACCCTGCGGCGGGATCCGCTCCCGAAGATGTCGCGGCCCCGGTGGCTGAGCCGGCTGCCGCAGGTGGTGGTCGTGTACCTGGCCGTCTTCTTCGGCTTCCTGACCAACCAGCAGCTCTTCGACCACTACCACGTCACGGGCGGACCGCCAGTGGTCATGTCCCTCATGACGGGACTGTCGATCGGGCTCGCGCTGTCGCGGCCGGTCGCCGCCTGGTGGCTCGGTCTGATCACGACCGGAGTGATCGCCTACGCGATCCACGATCACGTCGGGCAGGGGCAGACCTGGCCCTGGATGCCGGGCGCCGTGCTCTCCTTCGTCCCGCTGGTCCTGCTGGTCGCCCTGCGGGTACCGGCCCGGGTGACCGGAGCGGTCGTGGCCATCTCCCTGGCCTTCACCGGCCTGGCCGAACTGCTCTTCAGGCCGGAGCGGAGCGCCAGCAGCTTCTTCCTGTCCGGCCTCGCCTTCGGCTTCGCCGGGCTCCTCGGATACGCCCTGCGGGCGACCCGGCTGGCCCGCGGCAGGCTCGTCGCACAGGAGACGCTGACGGAGGAGGAGCGGGCGCGGCGGACGCTGCTGGAGGAGCGCAGCCGGATCGCCCGCGAGCTGCACGACGTGGTCGCCCATCACATGTCGGTGATCTCCATCCAGGCGCAGGTCGCCCCGCACCTGGTGGAGAACCCGTCGGCGGAGCTGAAGGAGAACCTCGCGGGCATCCGGCAGAACGCGCTGGAGGCCCTCACCGAATTGCGCCGTGTCCTCGGAGTGCTGCGCTCCGAGCAGGCCGACGATCCGGCGAACCCGCACCATCCGCAGCCCACCCTCGCCGAGCTCGACGGCCTCGTGGCCAACGTGCGGGGAGCCGGGCTGGAGGTGACCACCGAGATCGCGGGCATACGGCGGCCGCTGGCCCCCGGTGTGGAGCTCACCGCCTACCGGATCGTGCAGGAGGCTCTGAGCAACTGCCTTCGGCACGCCCCCGGTTCCCGGGTGGAGGTGGGCATCGCCTACGGGCCACGCGATCTGCACCTGTGCGTCGCGAACTCCGCCCCGACCCGGCCGTCCCCGCCCTCGCCCGGAGCGGGGCACGGGCTGCTCGGCATGCGGGAGCGGGCGGGCATGCTGGGGGGCGAGCTGGCCGCGGGCCCGCGGCCCGACGGCGGGTACGAGGTGAGCGCCGTCCTCCCGCTGGATCCGCCAGGAGGTTCGCCCTCCGAGACGAAGAAGGACGTATGAGCACTCCGATCAGGGTGATGATCGCCGACGACCAGATGATGGTCAGACAGGGTTTCACCGTCCTGCTGAACGCCGAGACCGACATCGAGGTGGTCGGCCAGGCCGTGGACGGCGCGGACGCCGTGACGAAGGCCGGGGAACTCGCGCCGGACGTGGTCCTGATGGACATCCGCATGCCGGGCATGGGCGGTATCGAGGCCACCTCCGTCATCACGGGGGCACCTGATTCGGCGGTGAAGGTCCTGGTGCTGACCACCTTCGACCTGGACGAGTACGTGTACGAGGCGCTGCGCGCGGGCGCGTCCGGTTTCCTGCTGAAGGACGCTTCCGCCGACCAGCTCGCCGAGGCCGTGCGGGTGGTCGCGGCCGGGGAGGCCCTGCTGTCACCGAACATCACGAGGCGGCTGATCACCGAGTTCTCCCGGCTGGGCGCTCCGCGCGCACCGTCCAGGGCGCGGATCGAGGAGCTGACGGAGCGGGAGACCGAGGTCCTGTCGCTGATCGCCCAGGGCCTGTCCAACGCGGAGATCGCGGCGCATCTCGTGGTGGCCGAGCAGACGGTGAAGACCCATGTGGGCCGGATCCTGTTGAAGCTCGGCCTGCGGGACCGGACCCAGGCCGCGGTGTTCGCCTATGAGACGGGGCTGGTCCGCCCGGCGGGCTACTGAGGGTTCCGTGTAGTACCTGAGGGGGAGGCCGTTATATCCCCTTCAGCGGCGACGCGGTCGAGGGGGGCGGCGGCCTACGGTTTGGACATGACCGAGACGACCACCGGGGTGACCCCCCGGTCCCCCGAATTGCGGCTGGCTTCGGGCCTGATCCAGAGCCTGCGGGACGACCTGCTCACCGATGCCTTCGCCTACCGGCCGCTCCCCCTGATGCGTACGGACGGGCCGCTGGTGCGCCGGCTGCCCCAGGGGATACGCGCCAAGGCGGCCTACCTGCCGCATGCGGTGGTGGTCGCCACGGCGTTCTTCGTGACCGTGCTCGCGAGCACCGACAGCTCGTACGGCGGGCCGCCGCTCCAGTTCCTGTTGCTGGGGCTGCTGGCGGCGGCGCCGGTGCTGATGACCCTGGTGCGGCCCGCGGGCGCGTTCTGGGTGGTGCTGGCCGTGACCACCGCCCTGTCGATGGTCTCCGACCGGACCATGACCTGGCCCTGGTCGCCGAGCACCTTTCTCGCGACCCTGGCCGTCATGACCTTCGTGGCCGTGCGGGTCCGGCCCCGGGCCGCCGGGTGGATGTGGGTCATCACCCTGCTGTACGGGACGGTCCTGCCGGTCCTGGTGGGCGACTGGGACGGCACCACGGTCGCGCCGATGGCCTTCTTCTCGGCGGTGGCCCTGCTGGCGGTGACGGTCCGCAACACCCGCAAGGAGGCGCGGCGGGCGGTCATCGCCCAGCAGGAGGAGACGGCCGTGGAGCGGGACCGGCGGACCCTGCTCGAGGAGCGGACGACCATCGCGCGGGAGCTGCACGACGTGGTCGCGCACCACATGTCGGTGGTGGCGATCCAGGCCGAGGCGGCCCCGTACCGGGTGAAGAATCCGCCGCCGGAGCTGGAGGCGGCCTTCGTCACCATCCGGGAGAACGCGGTGGCGGCGCTGACGGAGCTGCGCCGGGTGCTGGGTGTGGTGCGGTCCGCGGACTACGAGGCGCCGGACGCCCCGCAGCCGACGCTGGCCTCCCTGGACGGGCTGCTGGCCAATGTGCGGGAGGCGGGGCTGCGGGTGGACAAGACCGTCACGGGTGCGGTGCGCGAGCTGCCGCAGGGCGTGGAGCTGTCGGCGTACAGGATCATCCAGGAGGCCCTGAGCAACAGCCTGCGGCACGCTCCGGGTGCCGTGGCCGGGGTGGAGGTGTCGTACGTACTGGGCGGCCTGGGGATACGGGTCGTCAACGGCCCGGCGTCCGGTGACGTCCGGCCTTCGCCGGGAGCCGGGCACGGCATCACCGGGATGCGGGAGCGGGTGGCGATGCTGGAGGGGGAGATGACGGCCGGGGAGACCGCGGCGGGCGGGTACGAGGTGGCCGTCTTCATACCGGTGCGCAGCCGGCCCCAGTCCGAGGAGGAGCCGGCATGACGATCCGGGTGCTGATCGTCGACGACCAGATGATGGTCCGTGAGGGTTTCTCCGTCCTGCTGAACGCGATGGAGGGCATCGAGGTCGTCGGAGAGGCCGTCGACGGCAGGCAGGCCATCGCGCAGGTGGCGGCCCTGCGGCCGGACGTGGTGCTGATGGACATCCGGATGCCGGAGTTGAACGGTCTGGAGGCGACACGGCAGATCGTGGCGGCGGACTCGGACGCGAAGGTGCTGGTCCTGACGACCTTCGACCTCGACGAGTACGTGTACCAGGCGCTGCGGGCGGGGGCGTCCGGGTTCCTGCTGAAGGACGCCTCCGCCCGGCAGCTGGCGGAGGGGGTGCGGGTGGTGGCGGCGGGGGAGGCACTGCTGGCCCCGTCGGTGACGAAGCGGCTGATCTCGGAGTTCTCGAAGCTTTCGGAGGTGCGGAGGACGGCGGATCCGTCGGGGGTCACTGAGTTGACGGAGCGGGAGACGGAGGTGCTGGTGCTGATCGCACAGGGTCTGTCCAATGGGGAGATAGCGGACCGGCTGCTGGTCGCGGAGTCCACGATCAAGACGCATGTGAGCCGGATCCTGGTGAAGCTGGGGCTGCGGGACCGGACCCAGGCCGCGGTGTACGCCTACGAGACCCGGTTGGTGACGCCCGCTTAGCGAGGGGCAGCGCTTAGGCTGCGGGGATGGCTTTTGATCCGTGGGATGCCGCCTTCGTCGCCGATCCGTACCCCGCCTACCGGGAGTTGCGGGAGCAGGGGCGGGCGGTGTGGTGCGAGGCGACGGGTCAGTGGCTGGTGCCGCACTACGCCGATGTGAGCGCCCTGCTGCGGGATCGGCGGCTGGGGAGGACGTACCTCCACCGGTTCAGCCATGAGGAGTTCGGGCGTGAGGCTCCGCCGCCGGAGCACGAACCGTTCCACGTGCTCAACGGGAACGGCCTGCTGGACCTGGAGGATCCCGCGCACGCCCGGGTGCGGCGGCTGGTGTCGAAGGCGTTCACCCCGCGCAGGGTGGAGCAGCTGGCACCGTCGGTCGAGCGGCTGGCCCGGGAACTGGTGGACGGGCTGCGGGACGCCGGAGGCGGGGACCTGCTCACGGCCGTCGCCGAGCCGCTGCCGGTGGCGGTGATCGCGGAGCTGCTCGGGGTCCCGGAGGCGGACAGGGGGCTGCTGAGACCCTGGTCGGCGGACATCTGCGGGATGTTCGAGCTGCGGCCCGACGCGGAGACCGCGCGGCGGGCGGTGACGGCGAGCGTGGAGTTCAGCGCGTACCTGCGGGAGCTGATCGCCGAGCGCCGCAAGGAGCCCGGCGCGGATTTGATCTCCGGGCTGATCGCCGCCCACGATGAGGAGGGCCGGCTCAGCGAGCAGGAGATGATCTCGACCTGTGTCCTCCTGCTGAACGCCGGGCACGAGGCGACCGTGAACACCACGGTGAACGGCTGGTGGGCCCTGTTCCGCAATCCCGAGCAGCTTTCCGCGCTGCGTGCGCGCCCCGGAGCGGCGGGCGCGGAAAAGTTGTCCACAGCTGTGGATGAACTGATGCGCTACGACACGCCCCTCCAGATGTTCGAGCGCTGGGTGCTCGACGACATCGAGGTCGGGGACACCGTCATCCCCCGCGGAGCCGAGGTGGCGCTGCTCTTCGGGTCCGCGAACCGGGATCCGGCGCGCTTCGGGGACCCGGACGCGCTCGACCTGGAGCGGTCCGACAATCCGCACCTGTCCTTCGGTGCCGGGATCCACTACTGCCTGGGCGCGCCCCTGGCCCGGCTGGAGCTGGCGGCCTCCTTCGGGGCGCTGCTCGACGCGGACGGCCCGCCGATGCGGCTCGTGCGGGAGCCGCGATGGCAGGACGGCTATGTGATCCGGGGCCTGCGGGAGCTGCTGGTGGAGTTCTAGGACCGCCTGCCGGGGCAGCGCGGAGCCCGGCCGCGCCGGGAGGGGCGCCCACCGGGTGCGCTCCGCCGCGGCCCGGCCGTACGCCGCCTCACCGGGGCAGCGTCAGCGACCACGCGGCCCGCCGCACCGTCCACGTACGCCGGCGCACCGGGCCGGCCAGGGCATGGTCGGCCCGGTAGCGGAAGTCCTCCCCGGACGCACCGGACGCCCCGAACGCCCCAGACGCCCCAGGCGCCCCGGAAAATCCGGACATCCCGGATGCCCCCGGCACCCCGAGCACCCCCGAGTACCCGGACATACCAGACACCCCGGACACCGTGACCGTCTCCGCGCGGCCCGTCAGTGGCGGCGCGCCCGCCAGCCGGACCACCACCTCCGCCGGCCCCGCCCCGCCCCCGGCGGTCCGTACGGCCACGTCCTCCACGGGCCGGTCCCCGTCGGCCAGCACCACCCCGTCCACCTCGACCCGCAGCCGGTGCACCGGCCGCACCGGCGCCGCCGGACCCGGCAGCAGTGTCCGCAGCAGCGAGCGGTAGCCCCCGCCCCGCCACACGGCCTGCACCGGCGGACTGATCCGCAGCCCGGCCAGCACCACGCCGCCGCCGTCGTCCACCAGCAGGTCCCGCGGCCGGGCCACTCCGTCCAGAGCCGCCCGGGCCGCCAGCACCGCCGACAGCGGCACCCCGAGCGAACGGGCCAGCGCCAGGGAGCCCGGCGCCCCCACCGGGACCAGCGAAACCACCCCGTCCCCCGGCTCCGGCTCCCGGTGCAGCAGCCCCACGGCCCGCACCAGCGCCCGGTCGTCCCCCACGATCACCGGCCGCCTATGACCCCGGCGGGCGAGGGCCCGCGCAAATTCCTCCTGCGAATCCGGGAGGCAGATTTTCGCCGCGGCTCCCGCTGACAACACATCCTTCGCGATTCGCACGGACTCGCCGTCAAGACGGCGGGCGACCGGGTCGACGAGCACGAGCAGGCCGCCTACCGGCGCGCCCGCATGGCTCATGGCGGGCTCTGGAGCCGACACCTCGGTCCTTCCTCGGGTAGCATCTTTGTGCAAGAGGCCCTTGCGCTATTGCGCCAGGGCCTTCGTCTATTCCGGGGTACCGGTCCGACGGCTCAGCCTGCGGTGTACATCGTCGTACGCCCCCTGACCTTGGACATGCCCCATCCGGAAGAGGTGTACGCCTGTGCCCGCTCTTGTGCTGCTCGGAGCTCAGTGGGGTGACGAGGGCAAGGGAAAGGCCACCGACCTGCTCGGTGGATCCGTTGACTATGTAGTGCGCTACCAGGGTGGCAACAACGCCGGCCACACCGTGGTCGTAGGTGACCAGAAGTACGCGCTGCACCTTCTCCCGTCCGGCATCCTCTCCCCCGGATGCACCCCGGTCATCGGCAACGGTGTCGTCGTCGACCCGGCCGTCCTGCTCTCCGAGCTGCGCGGTCTGAACGAGCGCGGCATCGACACCTCCAAGCTGCTCATCAGCGGCAACGCGCACCTGATCACGCCGTACAACGTCACCCTCGACAAGGTCGGCGAGCGCTTCCTCGGCAAGCGCAAGATCGGCACCACCGGTCGCGGCATCGGCCCGACGTACGCGGACAAGATCAACCGCATCGGTATCCGCGTCCAGGACCTCTACGACGAGTCGATCCTCACCCAGAAGGTCGAAGCGGCCCTCGAGGGCAAGAACCAGCTCCTCGCGAAGCTGTACAACCGCCGCGCGATCGAGGCCTCCGCGATCGTGGAGGAGATGCTCCAGTACGCGGACCAGATCAAGGGCTACGTCGCCGACACCACCCTGATCCTCAACAACGCGCTCGACGACGACAAGGTCGTGCTCTTCGAGGGCGGCCAGGGCACCCTGCTCGACGTCGACCACGGCACGTACCCCTTCGTCACCTCCTCGAACCCGACCGCCGGCGGCGCCTGCACCGGCACCGGCGTGGGCCCGACGAAGATCAGCCGCGTCATCGGCATCCTCAAGGCCTACACGACCCGCGTCGGCGCGGGCCCGTTCCCGACCGAGCTGTTCGACGAGGACGGCGAGGCGCTGCGCCGCATCGGCGGCGAGCGCGGTGTGACCACCGGCCGCGACCGGCGCTGCGGCTGGTTCGACGCGCCGATCGCCCGCTACGCCACCCGCGTGAACGGCCTGACGGACTTCTTCCTCACCAAGCTGGACGTGCTGACCGGCTGGGAGGAGATCCCGGTCTGCGTCGCGTACGAGATCGACGGCAAGCGCGTCGAGGAGCTGCCGTACTCGCAGACGGACTTCCACCACGCGAAGCCGATCTACGAAACCCTCCCGGGCTGGTCCGAGGACATCACCAAGGCCAAGACCTTCTCCGACCTGCCGAAGAACGCGCAGAACTACGTGAAGGCGCTGGAGGAGATGTCGGGCGCACCGATCTCGGCGATCGGCGTCGGCCCCGGCCGCACCGAGACGATCGAGATCAACTCGTTCCTCTGACGAGGACGGCCACGACGGCCGACCGCGTCCGAAGGGGCGGGGGGCGCACCGCGCTCCCCGCCCCTTCGGCGTGCCCCGGGCCTGAAGACACGATTCGGCAGACCGCGCCAACACGTTCCGCATCCGGCGGATCACGTTCGGTACAGTCGGCGCATTCGTCACCCAGGGCTGGGGATTCCATGCACGATCTCCGCGCGCCGGCGCTCCCGGCGACCCGAGGCGAGGCGCTCGACGCCGACGCCTACGCCGAGGACCTGCGGACCCGCCGCGCGGCGATCCGCAACGGCGATTCCTGGCGGCTGGAGCGGCTCCAGCACTTCGAGGAGACCGGCGACCCGGCCCGGGAGGCGCTGCGCCGGGGCGACTGGCGGGAGGTGCTCCGGCTGATCGAGGCGGAGCGCACCACCGCGCGCCGGGCCGCCGACGACGACAGCCGCAACGGTTCGCCTTTCCGCCGGCTGCGGGTGGTGGAGGAGCCGCTGTCCCCGTACGTGCAGTGGCAGCTGCACTGGCTCCACATGCGCGCGGAGGCCGGACACCAGACGCGGGTGCTGTCCGCCGAGGAGTTCTCCTTCACCGAGGCGTCCGGCGGCGGTCCGCTGCCGGAGATCGTGATCCTGGACGGCCGTGTCCTGTACGAGGTCCTCCACACCCCCGCCGGCGTCCACACGGGCAGCCGCCGGTACGAGGACCCGGCGATCGTCAAGCCCTGGGAGGTGTACGTGAGGCGGGCCTACGCGAGGGCCGAGGACCTGCGGACGTACTTCACCCACTCCGTCGCGCACCTGCCGCCGCCCCCGGCGGCCTGAAGACCTTCCCGGATCGGCCTTCCGGGACTGGTTTCCCGAATTCCGCCCCGGATCTGTCACATCCGCGCTCTCCCGTCCGTCAGTGCGGTGAAGACACCGGCCGAAGGAGAACAGCAGCCATGACGAACACCTCCGCCACCGCCACCCCGGTCTCGCGGATGTCCGACCCGGGCGAGTTCGTGCCCGAGCTGAGCGACATCAGTGCCGCCCTCTTCCGCGCCACCGGCAACCGCTCGGTGCCGCGCACCACGATCAGCCTGGTCCACCTGCGTGCCGGACAGATCGTCCGCAACACCTACCTGACCGTCCTGAACACCGCCTTCCTCCGCAAGGCCGGGGAGACGGAGGAGCGCATCACCGCCGTCTCCTCCTGGCAGGACGCCCCTTACTTCACCGAGGCCGAGCGTGCCGCGCTCGCGCTGGTGGAGGCCACCCTCCAGCCCGCCCCGCACGGCGAGGAACGCGTCCCGGACGCGCTGTACGCCGAGGTGGCGAAGCACTACGACGAGAAGGCGCTGGCCACCCTCACCATCGCGATCGGCCAGATCGGCTTCTTCATCGCCGTGGCCGTGATCGGCAAGCCCCAGCCGGTGGCCTCCCTCGCCGACCAGCAGTGGGACTGACGGCCGGAGGCCGCCGCCGGGTCAGGACACAAGGGTCTGGTCGTCCAGTTCGGTCAGCCGCACCGTGCACAGGCCGCCGCGCTCGGTCTTCACGTCCGTGACCTTCAGCTGCGTCCCCGGGGAGAGGATGAACTCCTCCTCCTCGGTGAACGCGGAGAAGTCGCGGATGCCCACCGCCCGGGCGGGCACCACCTCGAACATCGTCCGCTTGCCGCGGCTGCCGAGGAACCCCCGGGCCACGCCGAGCTTGGGCGTGCAGGAGGACACGCCCCACCAGGTGACGGTGCGGCCCAGCGGGTACTGCGCCCGCAGGTCCAGCGCGACACCGCGGTACAGCGGCTCCGTGCGGGCGGGCAGCCCGGAGACCGCCGCGAACAGCAGCCGCAGGTACGGCAGGTACGGGACGAGGCGCGAGCGGTCCGGGGAGCGCAGCGCCGCGTTGATCTCCCGGTAGAACGCGGACTCGCAGGTGTAGAGGTGGAGGGCGGAGACCGCGTCGGCGGACAGCCCGCCGGCCGCTCCGTCCGCCCGCGCCTTGCCGAACTCGTACGACCGGTCGACGTGGCCGCCGAGACCGGGCAGCAGCTCGGCGACGGCCGCGACGGCGTCCCGGAACTCCATGAGCGGGGTGTCGAACACGCCGGTGATCGCGGGGAGTACGAGCCCCTCGTCCTTGACGCTGGCGAGGCGCTCCAGATACAGCTGGTGCAGTTCCATCGTGGACGCGATGAAGGCGCCCATGCGGGCGGCGACGTCCTCGCCGCCCGTCCCGCCGGTCCCGGCGGCTGCCCGCTCGTTCCACCCCTTGGCCGGCAGCCAGTCGACCGGGTCCGCGCCCACGGACGCGAGGGCGTCGTTGACCGTCGCGAAGTGGTCGCCGTCGCAGAAGATGTCGCCCTGGGCCGCGGGATTGGCGTGGTCGATGTGCCGGACCTCGACGGCCGGGTACTTCGTCTGGAGCTCGAGGACGACCTTCTTCAGGCTGCGCGCGTGCGCCCCCCACCAGGCGAAGACGACGCCGCGGTCCTCCTCGGCGGCGTCCTGCTTGGCTTTGAGGATCTCCTCGACGATCCGCTCGGCGACCGGCCGCCAGAAGGCGGTGTGCGGATCGGCCCCGCCCCGCGCCCCGCCGCACTCCGCGGTGAGTGCCGCGTTCAGCAGGAGCACGCCCTGGGTGAGCATCGCCTGGAACCATTCCGGCGGCTGCACGGTGTCCCGCTCCTTCAGGAGCGCGCGTATGTCGGCGATCGGGGTCTTCTTCGGAATTCCGTGCTTCCACATAGCCGCCGCTTTGATGATGCAGCGAATGCTGACGACCCTGCCGAACTGGCTGTCCTTCCAGTCGTGGAAGGTGTTGTCGAACATCGCTATGCCGGTGGCGCTTTCCGGCCGCGGATACGGGTTCTGCCCGAAGACGACGACTTTCCACTTGTGCGGCGGATTCGGCTTGAGCGCCTGGAAGGTCAGTTCACGGACGGGCACGACGTCCGGACCGCGGCCCGCACCGATGAACGCGGCGGCGTTCGGCTGCGCCTCGATGACCGGCTTGAGCAGCGGAAACCACGGTTCGCCGCCGCCCTTGAACAATTCGGCCAGGGCCAGCGGGTCATTCGGATCGGGCTGTGCGGCGGGAGCCGGGGAGTTGCTTTCGGGCATGGTGAGGAACTCCGAAATGTCGAGCCGGACTTCGAATCTTTCCGCAGGCTAGCAGCGGGCACTGACAACGCTGACCGACCGTCACCACGGCCTGCGCGAAGACCGATTGTCAGTGGTCGCCGCTAACGTGGTGAGCGGTCGGAAAGACCGATTCCCGATAGGAGTGGATGATGACCGAGGACCGCGTGCAGCCTGCGCTCAGGGTCGTACTGACCGACGTCAACGCCGGTGTGGTGGAGGCGTGGCGGGCCGCCTTCGCCGACACCCCCGGGATCGAGATCCGCCGGGGATCGATCCTCGACGAGGACGTCGACGCGTGGGTCAGCCCGACCAACTCCCGGGGCCGGATGGACGGCGGGGTCGACGCGGCCGTCAAGCGGTTCCTGGGCGCCGGCATCCAGCTGCGCGTGCAGCGGGCGATTCGCGACCGGTTCGGGGGCAGTCTCCCCGTGGGCAGCGCGGTGTGCGTGCCGTCCGGGGCGGTCACCCCGCGGTTCCTGATCTCGACGCCGACGATGGAGGCGTCCTCGCAGAACGTCAGCGAGACCCTGAACGTGGCCCTGGCCTGCGCGGCCGCCTTCCAGGCGATCCACCAGCAGAACGAGACGCGGCCCGGCAGCATCCGCTCGGTGGCGCTGGTCGGCATGGGCGCCCGGACCGGCCGCGTGCCGGCGCGGGTCTGCGCCAACCTGATGTGGACGGGCTACACGCTCTTCAACGACCACCGCTTCGAGGACTACGACGACCTGCGCGCGACGATCACCGCGCAGCTGGACGGCATAGAGAGCGCCCCGGCCGGGAAGCGGGTCCGCATCACCCCGCCGCAGCGGACCGCGTCCCGTCGCTGACCGGCCGCTCCCCACCCCGGGCGGCTACCAGGCGAGTTGGGAGATCTCCTCCGCGACCACCGCGCAGGCGTCCGCCGCCGGATCGATCAGGGGGAAGTGGCCGACGCCCTCGACCAGGGTCAGGCCGACCATCTCGCCCGCCTTCGCGGCGGCGGCCACGTACGACTCGGCCACCGCCGGCGGCACCACGATGTCCTCCCGCCCCTGCACCACGGTGGTGGCGATGCCCGTGGGGAGCAGCGCCGCCGGATCGGCGAAGGGCAGCCGGGCCTCCCAGTGCTCCGGCCCGCCGCCCAGCAGCTGCGCCGACGCGCCGCCGCACACGCCGAGTTCCTCCGCCACTCCGAAGTCCGCGATCGGGGCCAGCGCCACCACACCGCGCAGCGGCGGCGGGGCGGACAGCCGCCAGGGCGCGCCGTACGGCAGGACGTGGCGCGCCGCCGCCCACAGCGCGAGCTGACCGCCCGCCGAGTGGCCGGTCACCACCGTCCGGCGGGAGTCGGCGGCGGGCAGGGCTGCCGCGGCCAGGCCGGGCAGGGCGTCCATGGCGGCGGCCACGTCGTCGAAGGTCTCGGGCCAGCGCCCGGCCACCGGCCCCCCGGCGTCCTGGTGGGGCAGGGAGCTGCCGCGCCGGTACTCCACGTTGGCGACGGCGAAGCCCCGCCGGGCGAGGAGGGCCGCGAAGGGGGTGATGTGCTGCCGGTCGTAGCGGGCCCGCCAGGCCCCGCCGTGCAAAACCACGACCAGCGGGGCGGAGCCCGCCGGCCCCTCGCCCCGGGGGGCGTAGAAGTCGATGACCTGGTCGGGGTGGTCCCCGTACGCGGCGCTCGCCTCGGGCGCGACCGGGGGGTGGGCGAAGGCCGAGGCGGCCTCGGCGGCGTCCCGTTCGACTGCGGGGTCCGTCATCGGCTCGACCTCTCGGTAACGCGTGGGACAGGGGGGACAGTTGTTCCGGTGTTCCGACAGAGCGGGACCGTACCAGGCCCGCACGCACCACCAGCCGCCGGATCGGGCCCGCACGGAGGCGGGCGGAGCCGTAGCCCCGCCCGCCCCGTGGTGTGACGTTTCGCTACCGCGTCACCCGAAAATGTGACCCAGTGTGCGCGCCGCGTGCTCCACGTCGGCGAAACCGACGTAGAGCGGCGTGAACCCGAACCGCAGGACGTCGGGGGCGCGGAAGTCCCCGACGACCCCCCTGGAGATGAGCTCGGCCATCACCTCGCGGGCACCCGCGGCCCGCAGCGAGACCTGGCTGCCACGCCGGCCGTGCTCGGCCGGGGTCACCGGCTCGACCCGCCCGTCCGGGACGTACGCGGCCACGCACTCGAGGAAGAAGTCGGTCAGCGCGAGGGACTTGGCGCGCACCGCCTCGATGTCGACGCCCTCCCAGGCGTCGAGGGCCGACTCCAGCGCCAGCATGGACAGGATGTCGGGGGTCCCGACGCGCACCCGGGCCGCACCCTCGGCGGGGACGTACTCCGAAGTCATCGCGAAGGGCTCGGCGTGGCCGTTCCAGCCGGGCAGCGGGGAGTCGAAGGCACCCTGGTGCCGCTCGGCCACGTAGATGTAGGCCGGGGAACCGGGGCCGCCGTTCAGGTACTTGTACGTACAGCCCACCGCGAGGTCGACGGAGTGCGCGTCGAGGCCGACGGGCAGGGCTCCGGCGCTGTGGCACAGGTCCCACACGATCAGCGCGCCCGCGGCGTGCGCGGCGCCGGTGAGGCCGGGCAGGTCGTGCAGCCGGCCCGTGCGGTAGTCGACGTGGTTGAGCAGCACCACGGCGGTGTCGTCGCCGAAGGCGCCGGCCGCGTCGGCCGGATCGACCGGGACGATTTCGAGGCCGGTCATCCGGGCGGCGGACGCGGCGATGTAGCCGTCCGTCGGGAAGGTGGTGGCGTCGACCAGCATCCGGGTCCGGCCGGGCGCCGCCAGGCGGGCGGCGCCGACCAGCGCCTTGAAGAGGTTGACGCTGGTGGAGTCGCCGACGGTCACCTGGCCGGGGGCGGCGCCGATCAGCGGGGCGATGCGGTCGCCGATCCGCTGCGGGGCGGTCCACCAGCCGCTCTCGTCCCAGGAGCGGATGAGGAGCTCGCCCCACTGGCGCCGCACGACGTCGGCCACGGCGCCGGGAACGCCCGTCGGCAGCGCGCCGAGGGAGTTCCCGTCGAGGTAGACGACCCCCTCGGGGAGGGTGAAGCGCGCGCGGAGCTTGCCGAGCCCGTCTTCCGCGTCGAGCCTCGCGGCCCGTTCCTGGAGCTCCGGTATGGGGTTCAGGGGGTTCAGGCCGGGGTCAGACATGGCTGCGGGCCGTCCAGAGCTCGGGGAAGACGTTCTTCGACGCGCGCTTCTCCAGCCAGGTCACCCCGGCCGAGCCGCCCGTTCCCGTCTTCGCTCCCATCGCCCGGCGCGTCGCGACCAGGTGGTCGTTGCGCCAGCGCCAGACCAGCTCGGCGACGTCCGTCAGCACCTCGCCGAGGCGGTGCAGGTCGGCGTGCGGGCCGGACGGGTCCGCGTAGAGGGCCGTCCAGACGGCCTCGACCTCGGCGGAGGGCTCGTACCGCAGGGCGAGGTCCCGGTCCAGGACCGCCCGGGGGACCGGAAGGCCGCGGCGGGCCAGCAGGCGCAGGGTCTCGTCGTACAGGCTGGGCTCGTGGAGGGCCTTCTCCAGTTCGGCGTGGACCCGCGGCGCGCCCCGGTGCGGGACCAGCATCGACGCCGACTTCTCACCGAGCAGGAACTCCATCCGGCGGTACATCGCCGACTGGAAACCGGAACCCTCGCCCAGGGCGGCGCGGTACGCGTTGAACTGCGCGGGGGTGAGCTGGGCCAGCGGCCGCCAGGAGGCGTTCAGGGCCTCCAGCTCGCGGAGGGATCGTTTCAGCGCGTCCATCGCGACGGGGACGTCGTCCTCGCGCAGTGCGCGGGCGGCCGTCTCCCACTCGTGGACGATGACCGTGAACCACAGCTCCATGACCTGGGTGGTCACCAGGAACACCATCTCGCCGGGGTCGTCCGAGCGCAGGTGCTGGAGGTGGGTGAGGACGTCCGCCTGGACGTAGTCCTCGTACGGAGTCGTGCCGTCGAAGTCGAGGTTCGGGGTGTCCGAACCGGCTCCGGAGGCATCAAGGGCGTGCGACATTTCTGTCTCCTCGACACGTGCTTCCGGGTAGCGGTCCGCTCCTTCCGGTGAGGTAAGTGGAGCCCCGGTCCCCTGCCACGCATCATAAGCAGGGGACCCGGAGGCCCTCTAGGGCGAGCCTCGACAGCGTTATGCGAGCGTGTCCGCCGCCGTCGGCGAGGAGTCCCGCAGGAAGGTCGAGCAGCGCTCGTACTCCTCCTTCTCCCCGATGGTCCCGGCGGCCCGCGCCAGCGCGTGCAGGGCGCGCAGGAAGCCGCGGTTCGGCTCGTGCTCCCACGGCACGGGGCCGTGGCCCTTCCAGCCGGCCCGGCGCAGCGCGTCGAGGCCGCGGTGGTAGCCGGTACGGGCGTACGCGTACGACTCCACCGTCCGGCCGGCGGCGTACGCCTGGTCGGCGAGGGCGGCCCAGGCGAGCGAGGAGGAGGGGTGCGCGGCGGCCACCTCGGCCGGGTCGGTACCGGCGGCGAGCGCCTCGCGGGGCGCGGGCTCGTCGGGCAGGTGGGTGGGGGCGGGGCCCCCGAGCAGGTTCTGGTGAATCGACATGGGCCCAGTCTGGCCGACGACGGCGCCCAGCGGCGAAGCCGGGCGGCGGGGAAACGGCCGCGGCCGGGCAGCGGCAGGCAGCGCGGCCCGCGGCCGGGCAGCGCGGCCGGCGGCGGTGAGGACCGGATCACGCGCCGGTCCGGGAAGCCGCGCACGCCCCCCGGTCGGCACGCCGCTCCGGGCCCGCGGCCGGCACGGCCGCCGGGTGGCGGGGAGCCGGGGGCACGCCCGCGGGCCGGGAGGCGGCCAGTTCCCGGCGCAGGACCGGCACGATCCGCTCGCCCAGCGCGTCGACCTGCTCCAGGGCCGCGTCCAGTGGCAGCCCGCAGTGGTCCACGGCGAAGAGCTGGCGCTGGTAGTCCCCGTAGACCTCCCGGAAGGTGAGCACCTTCTCGATGACCTGGTCGGGGCTGCCCACGGCCAGCGGGGTCCGGGCCGCGCACTCCTCCAGGGACCAGCGCCCGCCGTGGAACCGGGACCGGTCGTAGAACGGGCGGAACTCGCGCACCGCGTCCTGCGAGCGCGCCCGTACGAAGACCTGCCCGCCGAGCCCGACGACGGCCTGCCGGGCGGTGCCGTGGCCGTGCTCCTCGTACCGGGCGCGGTACAGCTCCACCAGGCGCGCGCACTGCTCGACGGGAGCGGACAGGTTGTCCGCGAAGAAGCCGTCGCCGTAGTACGCGGCCTGCTCCGCGATCTCCGGCGAACGCACCGACGCGTGCCACACGAAGGGTGGTACGCCGTCCAGCGGGCGGGGCACGGAGGTGAAGCCGTCGAGGCGGGCCCGGAAACGGCCCCGCCAGTCGACGTCCTCCTCCCGCCACAGGCGGTGCAGCAGGGCGTAGTTCTCCCGGGCCAGCGCGATGCCCTCGCGCAGGTCCTGGCCGAACCAGGGATAGCAGTTCGGGGTGTTGCCCCGGCCCGTCATCAGGTCGAGGCGGCCGCCCGCCAGGTGCTGGAGCAGCGCGTACTCCTCGGCGACGCGGACCGGGTCGTTGGTGGTGACCAGGGTGGTGGCGGTCGACAGGATCAGCCGCCGGGTGCGCGCGGCGAGGTAGCCGAGCAGCGTCGACGGCGAGGAGGTCACGTAGGGCGGGCTGTGGTGTTCGCCGGTGGCGAAGACGTCCAGGCCGGCTTCCTCCGCCCGCACCGCGAGGGCGGTCATGGCCCGGATCCGCTCGTGCTCGGTCGGCGTGCGGCCGGTCGACGGATCGGGGACGGCCTCACCGAGCGAGAAGACGCCGAACTGCACCCCGCCCCTCCCGTGTCGCACCGCCGCCGTGCGGGGCACCGCGCCGGGGCGGGCCCGGCACCGCGGCCCATGGGCCCCGCGATCCGACCGTGCCCGATGCGCGGGGGTCCGGCCAGGTCCGCCCGGGCAGTCCGTCAAGTCCGGCGGGGTGTGGCGGCCCCACCACGATCCGGCGAAGTGCGGTGGCCGGCGCACCTCCCCGGAAGAGGGGTGCTCGGCGGACGGTAGAGGCGCAGTGGACGCAGGCCGAGGGGGGCATGTCGTGAAAGCGGTCATGAGCAGCATCGACAGCAGGGGGACGGGAACGGCGGTGCCGGTCCGGCGGGACCCGGTCCACGAGGCGGCCGACGACCTGTGTTCCGCGGTCCTGTGCTCGCTGCGCCGCAAGGACCAGCGGGAGAAGGGCCGGCAGTACGTGCGGGGGCTGCTGGCGCTGCCCGGCCGCAAGTCGATGCGCGGGATCGCGGGGCAGTTCGGGGGCGGTGCCGCGGAGCAGAGCATGCACCACTTCATCTCCGGCTCCACCTGGGACTGGGAGCCGATCCGCGCCTCGCTCGCCGGGTTCCTCCAGGCGGCCACCCCCCTGACCGCGTGGGTGGCGCAGCCGCTGGCGATCCCGAAGGGCGGGGAGCACTCGGTGGGGGTGGCGCACCGCTTCGACCCGCACCAGGGGCAGATGTTCCGGGGGCAGCAGGCCTTCGGGACCTGGTTCGCCTCGGCGGGGCTGGTCACCCCGGTCGGGTGGCGGATGCACCTGCCGGAGGGCGACGGCCCCGAACCGCTGGAGCCGGCCGACGCGCAGGCCGCGTACGAGGAGTCCGCGGCGGCCGCCGTCATCGAGACCGTGCGGCGCAGCGGGATCCAGCGCCCGGTGGTGCTCGACATCCAGCGGATCGGCAGCCGTTCCACCATGAACCGCTTCGCGGAGGCCGGGCTGCCCGTCATCGCCCGCATCGGCCCGGCCACTCCGCTGCTGGTCACCGACCCGGCGCTGCCGGGCCACGGCGCCGGGGCGCGCCCCGCGCGGGACGTCCTGCAGGCGGTGAAGGGGCTGTGCACCCCGGTGGAGTGGACCGACCCGGACCCGACGCTGCCGGGGGGCCGTCACCGCAGCACCCTGGCGGTCGCGGTGCGGGTGATGATGCCCGACCCCTCCCCGGCCCGCCGCCGTCACCTGCTGCTGGTCGGCGAGTGGACGGACCCGCGCCGCCCTCCGGCGCAGCTGTGGCTGACGGACCTGGTACGGCTCCCCGTGGGCCCGCTGCTGCGGCTGACGAAGCAGGGCCGGCGGGTCGGTTTCGCCGCCGAGCACAGCGGACGGGAGGCGGGTCTGCGGGACTTCGCGGGCCGGGCCCTGCCGGGCTGGCACCGGCACGTCACACTGGCCTCGGTCGCGCACGCGGCCCGTGCCCTGACCGCCACGGAGCACTACGCGGCGGCGTGAGACCCCGCCCCCGGCAGGGTCCGCGAAGCGGATACGGGGCCTCAGGCCCGGTCGGCGGCGGCGCGGCGGTCGTGCAGGACCGTGCGGGTCCGGCGCAGCCGCAGGGCCATCTGGATCTCCAGGGCGCCCGCGGGCTCCTGCCAGCGGGGGCCGAGGAGCTCGGTGATGCGGTCCAGCCGGCGGGAGACGGTGTTCGGGTGCACGTGCAGGGCCTCGGCGGCGCGGGTGGGGCTGGCGCCCGAGGCGAAGTACGCCTCCAGGGTGCGGGTCAGCTCCGTCAGCCGGTCCGCGTCGTACTCCAGGACGGGGCCGATGGTCCCGGCGATGAACGACTCCACGTCGTGGTCGGCGGACAGCAGCATGCCGAGGAAGCCCAGTTCGCGCAGGGAGGCGGTGCCGCCCACCCCGTCGAGCGCGGTCAGCGCGTCCAGGCAGCGCACCGCCTCGGCGTAGACGCGGGCCACCTCGCCCGGGCTCCCCGTGGGTCCGGCGGCCCCGGTGGACACGGCGTGGCCGAGCAGCGGCGACAGCTCCCCGGAGGCCCGGTGCGCGGCGGCGGAGGCGTCGGTGCCGGGCAGGACCAGGACGATGCAGCCCCGCCGGACGCCCTTGAGCCCGCCCGTCCGGTAGGCGTACGAGGACGCCCAGGCCACGGCCTTGCCCAGTTCACCGCCCTCCGGCCGGGCGACGACCACCACGTGCGGGCGGTCCAGGTCGATGCCGAGCCGGCGGGTGCGCTCCAGCAGGTGCAGGTCGACGGAGTGGGGCCGGTCCAGCAGGTCCGCGAGGAGTTCGTCGTGGACGGGGCCCTCGGCGGCGGCCGTGCCGCGCTGGATCAGCATCAGGGAGGCGACGGACTGGGCGGACAGCTGGAGCAGCCGTACGTCCTCCTCGGCGAGCGGCGCGGAGGCGCTGAGCAGCAGCACCCCGAGGTCCTCGGCGCCCGCCAGTACCGGGGCCAGCCACAGGTCGCCGGGCAGCCGCACCGGACGCCGGTCGGTGAGGGCCTGGAGGGCGCCCTTCGTCACCGCCTCCTCGTCCAGGCCGGGCAGCTCCCCGGTCGCGGTCAGCGGCCGCCCGCCGGGGTCGCGCACCTGGAGCACGCCGTCCAGCGCGTCGGCGGTGGCCCGGGCGACGGTGGCGAGACCGGCGCCGTCCAGGACCAGCCCGGCCAGCCGGGCGTGGCACTCCCACAGGTAGCGGACCCGGGTGAGGGCGGTGTGGGTGCGCGAGCCGTAGGCCTCCAGCTCGGTGACCTCGTCGCGGGTCTGCTCCAGCAGCCGGGCCTTCTCGATGGCGACCGCCGCCAGGTCGGCGAGGGAGAGCATGATGCCGATCTCGTCCGGGGTGAACTCCCGTACGGAGCGGTCGGATCCGTAGAGGGCGCCGAGGGTGGAGTCCCCCCGCCGCAGCGGGACCGCGATGATCGCGCGCAGGCCCTCCGCCTCGACGACGGCGTCGATGCCGGGGGCGTGCGCGATGCTGGTGTCGGCGAGGTAGTCCGGGGTCCACACCGGGGAGCGGCGGGCCTGCGCGATGCTGCCGAGGCCGCGGCCGGTGCCGAGTTCGAGGCCGACGTTGAGCGCGGTGGTCTCGCCCTCGGAGGTGCGTACGTACGCGGACCCGTCCGGGCGGCTCAGCGACAGCCAGGCCATGTCGAAGCCGAGGAGGCGTCTGGCCCGGCGGGTGATCAGACGCAGCAGGCCGTCGATGTCGTACGGGGAGGTCAGGTCGTGGGCGGTGTCGACGAGGGCGGTGAGGGCGGCCTCGCGCTGTCTGGCCCTGCTCGCGCGGGCCCGTACCGAGCGGGCGAGTTCCACGGCCCGGGTGAGGGCCGCGAGTTCGGCTTCGTCCGCGCCCGCGCCGCGGGCCTCGGCGAGCAGGGCCTCGTAACGGCTCTGCGGGGCGTCCCCAGCGAGCAGTTCCAGTACGGCCAGCGGACCGCCCCCGTCCCCGCGCATACCGCCGCCCCCCACCCGACCAGCCACTTTCCGTCCCCGGACCCGAACCTAGGTTCCGCCGGGCGAGGGGTCAAGCAGCGGCCCGCGCACCTGACGCCGGGTCAGGTGCGGGCACCACAGCTCAGGGTGAGCCCGCGGGCCGGGCGGGCCGTCCGGACGGCCTCGACGCGGGCCTCGGCCCGGTGCAGGGCCGCCAGGTACGCGTCGCCGGGGCGGCACGCTCCCGCGCCGCGCAGACCCGCGAGCGCGAGGCGCAGCTCGCGGTGGCGTCCCAGTGCGAGTTCCGCCTCGACCCACTGGCCGAGCACGGAGAGCCGGTCGGCGTCGAGGCAGGCGATGCGGCGGCGCAGCCAGGTCCCGGCGTCGATGCCGTCCAGGACGGGGCCGGTCCACAGGTCCAGTGCCCGGCGGAGCCTCGCGGCGGCCTGCGCGGCGTCGCCCCGCCCCATGGCCCGGTAGCCGGCGCCCGCCTCGCGCTCGAACTCGCGGACGTCGCAGCGGCCGCCGCCGGTGTCGAGAAGATACCCGCCGGGTCGCGTGGACAGCACGGTCTCGGGAGTGCGTACCGAGCCGGTGCCCAGTGCCTCCGCGAACCGCTCGCGCAGCCGGCGTACGGCGGTGTGCAGGGCGGCGTGGGCGTGCTCGGGCGGGACGCGGCGGGCCAGCTCGTCCGCGAGGACGGAAGCGGGCACGACCCGGTCGGGACAGGCGGCGAGGACCGCCAGGACATGCCGGGACTCCGGCGTGGGGGCCGTGATGGGCACACCGTTCTCGGTGACCCGTGGTGCGCCGAGTACCTCAATGTCCACAGTGATCTCCCTGGGCAGGCGAGCAGAAAAATCATACCCGGAAGGATCTTTTTGGGAAGGGGGCGGGCCGGACCGGCCTCAGGCGGAGATCTCCTCGGCGGCCGCGCGCGCCTCCTCGGCGGCCGCGCGGACTCCCTCGGCGGCCCCGCGGGCCTCCTCGGGCGCCTTCCCCTCCAGGGGCGGCACGCCGCCCGGGCAGCCGTACCGGCACTCGTGCGCGCCCTGCGGGCCGTACAGCGCCCGCGCCCCGCGCCCGGGGGCCGTGTCCAGCCGGATCGCCACGGCCGGGACCACCACGCCGGGCATCACGTGCGTGTAGAGCTCCGAGACCTGGGCGTCCAGGTCCAGCCCCAGCGTGTACGACATGGTGTTCAGTCCCGCGAACGCGCCCACGATCAGGCGGGCCGGGATCCAGGGGTCCACGTTCGGCAGCAGTTCCCCGCGCCGCTGGGCCTCCTCCAGCAACGGGACGTGCAGCTCGATCCAGGTCTGGTAAGGGGTCACGCGGTCGAGGCCGCGGCCGGCGTGGTCCAGCGTGAGCCGGGCACTGGCCCGCATCAGCGCGTCGTGCCGCAGCTGGTGCGAGAAGACCATGCCGATGTCCACGAACTCCTGCGCCTTGTACTGCTGCGGCCGCATCTGCGGCTGCGACTCGTTCTGCGCGTCGATGACGGCCTGGGCCAGGCCTTCCTTGGAGTCGAAGTGGAAGTAGAGCGCTCCCTTGGTGACCTTGGCGAGGTTGACGATGTCCGAGAGCTTGGCCGTGTCGTAGCCGTACTCCTCGAACACCAGCGCCGCCGCCTCCAGGATCGCCCGACGCGTGCGCACCGCCCGGTCCTGCTTCACCTGGGGTCGCACTGTCTTCATCGCCGGCGTCGCCTCTCCTGGCCCGCCGGCATTACATCCCGGCGGGTACGTTTCTCTGCCTAGATTCCACACCATCGCCGCCTGCCCCGTCCACCGGCGTATGTCACCTCGGGCGAATCCGTACCCAATCCGCGCCGGATCCCCCCGGACCCTGCCGGGCCCCTGCCGTGCCGAGCCGGATCCACGGGGTACGGCAAAGGGGTCCGCCGGTCCCTGACGGACCGGCGGACCCCTTCAGGTCCCGGCGGACCCTTTCGGGTCCTCGCCGCCTACTTCAGCTTGGTGCCCGTGGAACGCAGGTCGGCACAGGCCTGGGTGACGCGCTTGGCCATGCTCGCCTCGGCCAGCTTGCCCCAGGTGCGCGGGTCGTAGGTGGACTTCTTGCCGACCTCGCCGTCGACCTTCAGGACACCGTCGTAGTTGCGGAACATGTGGTCCGCGACCGGGCGGGTGAAGGCGTACTGGGTGTCGGTGTCGAGGTTCATCTTCACGACGCCGTTCTCCAGCGCGGTGGCGATCTCCTCGGGCGTGGAGCCCGAGCCGCCGTGGAAGACGAAGTCGAACGGAGAGGCCTTGCCGAACTTCTCCGCGACGCCGGCCTGGAGGTCCTTGAGCAGCTCGGGCCGCAGGACGACGTTGCCCGGCTTGTAGACGCCGTGCACGTTGCCGAAGGAGGCGGCGAGCAGGTAGCGGCCCTTCTCGCCCAGGCCGAGGGCCTCGGCGGTGCGGATCGCGTCGTCGACGGTGGTGTACAGCTCGTCGTTGATCTCGTGGCTGACGCCGTCCTCCTCGCCACCGGTCGGGGTGATCTCGACCTCGAGGATGATCTTCGCGGCGGCGGCCTTGGCGAGCAGCTCCTGGCCGATGGCCAGGTTGTCGGCCAGGGTCTCGGCGGAGCCGTCCCACATGTGCGACTGGAAGAGCGGGTTCAGGCCGCGGGCGACGCGCTCGGCGGACACCTCCAGGAGCGGACGGACGTAGCCGTCCAGCTTGTCCTTGGGGCAGTGGTCCGTGTGCAGCGCGACGGTGACGTCGTACTTGGCGGCTACGACGTGCGCGAACTCGGCCAGGGCGACCGCGCCGGTGACCATGTCCTTGCTGTACTGGCCACCCAGGAACTCGGCACCGCCGGTGGAGATCTGGATGATGCCGTCGCTCTCGGCCTCCGCGAAGCCGCGCAGGGCAGCGTGCAGGGTCTGGGTCGAGGTGACGTTGATGGCCGGGTAGGCGAACTTGCCTGCCTTCGCCCGGTCGAGCATCTCGTTGTAGACCTCGGGGGTTGCGATGGGCATCTGTCCGCTCCTTGGATGTGCGGGGAGTGTGCTTATTGCGGGCCCTGACCTGGGGGCGACGTCGCCGTCGCGCCTATCTTTCCAGACTCGGCGCGACACTCCACCCCGCCTGTCACCCCTCGCTCAGCGCGGCGGCCGGAGCGTTTCACGTGAAACACCCCGGCCGTCCGGAAAGGCGCAGGTCAGGACCGGAGCGTCGACCTCCGGGACCGTGGCCGCGCGTTCTCCCGCCCCGGGCCCACGGCCGGCCGCCGCCCCTTCACGCCCACGATCCGAGACGGCCGGACCCGCGCGGGAGGGCTCAGGCGAGACCCAGGTCCCCGAGCCGGTAGCCGGTGAGGTACGGCAGGCCCGCCGCGGCGATCGCGTCGGCCGCGCCACGGTCCACGATGGTGGCGACGGCGACGACCTCGCCGCCGGCCTCGCGGACCGCCTCGACGGCGGTCAGCGGGGAGCCGCCGGTGGTCGAGGTGTCCTCGACGACCAGGCAGCGCTTGCCCTTCACATCGGTGCCCTCGATGCGGCGCTGCATGCCGTGGGCCTTCTGCGCCTTGCGGACGACGAAGGCGTCGAGACGCTCGCCGCGCGCGGCGGAGGCGTGCAGCATCGAGGTCGCGACCGGGTCGGCGCCCAGGGTCAGGCCGCCGACGCAGTCGAACTCGAGGTCGGCGGTGAGGTCCAGCATGACCTGCCCCACCAGCGGGGCCGCCTCGCCGTCGAGGGTGATCCGGCGGAGGTCGATGTAGTAGTCGGCCTCCTTGCCGGAGGAAAGCGTCACCTTGCCGTGCACGACGGCCTTGTCCTTGATCTGCTGCAGAAGCGCATCGCGTGTGCCGGACGGCATTACTTCGTTGACGTCACTCATGACAACGAGCTTAAGTGCGGGCTAGCCGAGCCGGCGCCACGCCCACGTCGTGGAGATCTCCAGCGGGTCCACCGGTGTGACCAGGCGCGGGAGGGTGTTCAGTCCGTTCGGCGGGCCCGACTGCGGCTCGACGCAGACGGCCTCCGGCTGCTCGTCGTAGACGACCACCCATTCGGCGGGGCTGGTCACCCTCAGGTCCAGCTGCCCGGGCCAGGTGAGGGTGACGTCGACCCCGTAGGGCATCCCGAAGCAGTCGTCCCAGGGGCCGGGCTTCGGGTCGATGCGGCGGCCGGTGGGGATGTGGTCCTCGTCGCGTTCCTCCTGCCAGGCCGGGTCGAAGCCGATCCGGGCCGGCTCCCCGCCGTCGGTCAGGACCCGGTTGAACCAGGGGTGCCAGCCCGCCTGCGCCGGGAAGGAGTCCTCGTACGTCTCCACGCCCATGCGGATCGTCAGCGCGTCCTCGCCCAGCTCGAAGACCTGCGTCACCCGCCCGGCGTAGGGCCAGGGGTCGACGAGGTCGTAGGTGAAGGCCGCGGTGGTGCCGTCGACGGAGGCCGTCTTCCAGGGCGCGTCGCGGGCGAAGCCGTGGAGGGCGTGCGGCGGATGGTTGAGCGGCATCTGGTGGACCTTGGCGCCGTCATGGAACCGGCCGTTCGCCGTACGCCCGCACCAGGGGACCATCGGGAAGGACCCGAACTTCGGGCCCTGACGCAGCAGCTCGATGCCGTCGACGCGCAGACTGCCGACCCTGCAGCCGTTGTCCTGATCGATGGTGAGTTCCGCGCCCCCGGCGCTCAGTTGCGTAGTCATACGGCGACCCTACGGCGCGTCAACGGCGCCGGCGCAACGCCCTTCCGACCACGACCGCCGAGGCCAGCGCCAGGGCCGCCGCCGGGGCGATCCAGCGCAGGCCGTTCTGGCCGGTGGCGGAGGACGGGGCCGGGACCGGGGCGTAGCGGCCGCGCGGGGGCGCGTGGTCGACCTCCTCCGCGCTGCGGCCGATCATCGTGCGGCGGGCGTGGGCCGCCTCGGCCGGCGGGCGTCCGGGGCCGGCGGGGCCCGCGTCCGGCTCCTCCTCCCTCCCCGCCCCGTCGAAGGAGGCGAACTCGGTGAAATCGCCGTCGCGGAAGGGGTCGAGCGACGGCGGCGGCACCTCGGTGTCGAAGACCGACGGGCCGGACTCCGCCTCCGCCGCCTTCGCCTCCTCCGCCTCCTCGGCCTCGGCCACCGGGTCGCCCGCGGCGCCGGCCACGCCGGCCAGGTTGGCGGCGAAGCGGTCGAGCAGCCGCCCGGCGGCGGTGGCGGTGGCCTGCGGGTCGAAGGCGGCGGCCCGGCCGTCCGCCGTGGCCCCGCCGCTGAATTCCAGCCGGGTCCCGCCGTCGTACGGCACCAGCCGCAGCACGAGCGCGAGGCTGACGGCGCCGCTGCCGCGGACCTCGGTCCCCTCGCCCTCCGCGGCGAAGTGGTCGGGGTCCCGCTCGACGAGGGACAGGACGCCCCGGTAGGTCACGGTGTGCCCGCCGACCCGGACCTTGAGCCGCCCGGCCGGCGGCCCGGCAGCGGTGTCGGCGTCCTGCTGGAGCCCGGGGACGCAGCGGGCCACCCGGGCGGGATCACGCAGCACGGCGCGGACGTCTTCTACCGGTACCGGAACGAACACCTGATGCTCCATGCGGTCGAGCCTACCGACGGGACCCGCCCGTGCACACGGACACGACGCCCCGGCTCAGTGGTATCGCGGATGCGGCAGCGTGGACGGCGGGAGCCCGGCCGGCCGGACCCGGGCGGCGTCCCGGGCGGCGTCCCGCAGCCCCTGGGTCGACACGGCCAGCAGGGCGGGGGTGTCGCGGTCCACGCGCAGCTCGGGCACCCGGTCATGGGCGGCGAGCACGAAGCCCCAGTCCGGCGGCGGGGCGTCGGACACGCCCTGGGTGCGGTCGGGCCCGGCGGCGAAGCCGGAGAGCCGGCCGCCCGTGCTGTAGGGGGTGGTGAGCAGCCCGGCCGCGCGCAGCGTGGACTCGACGGTCCAGTACGTACGCGGCCTCGTGGTGAGGGGGCCGGCGTGCACCGCGATGCGTCCGCCCGGCGTCAGGGCCCGCGCGGCGAGCCCGTAGAACTCCTGCGAGTACAGCTTCGTGCTCGGGGTGATGCCGGGGTCGGGCAGGTCGGAGAGGATGACGTCGAAACGGCGCCGGGCGGCGGGTCCCCGCAGCCAGCGGAAGGCGTCCTCGGTGACCACGTCCATGCGCGGGTCCTCGTACGCCCGGGCGTTGAGCGCGGAGAGCATCGGGTCGGTGCGGGCGAGGCGGACCACGCCGGGGTCGAGCTCGACGACGGTGACGGAGGCGACGTCCCGGTAGCGCAGCACCTCGCGGGCGGCGAGCCCGTCGCCGCCGCCGAGGACCAGGACGCGGGCGTGCGGGCCGGTCATGGCCGGGTGGACCAGGGCCTCGTGGTAGCGGTACTCGTCGTAGCCGCTGACCCGCAGCCGGCCGTCCAGGAAGAGGTCGAGGGAGCGCGGGGACCCGGTGGACGGTCCGGTGAGCACCAGCTCCTGCACCCCGGTCTGCGCGGCGACCCGTACCTCCGCGCCGTAGACGGCGGTGCGCGCGGCCCGTTCGAAGTCGTCGACGAGGACGGTGGCGCAGGCGAGCAGGGCGAGTACGGTCGCGTTGGCCGTGACCAGCAGCCAGCGGGAGCGTCTGCTGAGGTCGTGGCGGAACAGCCACAGGACGAGTCCGCCGCCGACGACGGCGTTGACCGTGCCGGTGAGCATGGCCCCGGTGAGCTGGCCGAGCACGGGCAGCAGCAGGAAGGGGAAGGCGAGCCCGCCGACGAGGGCGCCCACGTAGTCGGCGGCGAAGAGGTCGGCGACGGCTCCGCCGGCGTCCTGCCTGCGGATGCGCTGGATGAGGACCATCAGCAGCGGGATCTCCGCGCCGATGAGCACTCCGATGCCGAAGGAGAAGGCGACGAGCGCGGTCCTGGACTCGCCGAGCCAGGCGAAGCTCGCGTACAGGGCCATCGCGGAGAAGCCCCCGAGCAGGGCGAGCGCGGCCTCGATGGCACCGAAGCCGAGCGCGGGCCGGCGGCGCAGGCGTTTGGCGAGGAGGGAGCCGACGCCCATGGCGAAGACCATGACGGACAGCACGACCGACGCCTGGGTGACGGAGTCGCCGATGAGGTACGAGCCGAGGGCGAGCAGCTCCAGCTCGTAGACGAGCCCGCAGGCCGCGCAGACGAACACCGTGGCCAGCACGAGGAGTCGGCCGGTCCGGGGGCGTACGGGCAGGGCGGCATGGACGGTCTGCACGCCCCGCGGCTCCGCCGCCGGGAGCAGCCCGCGGGGGGCGGAACGGTCGATCATGCAGCGAACCGTACGTCACCGCCCACCCACACCCTGTCACCCACATGGGTGTAACTGGCGTGTCGGGCAGACCAGTTGGAGTAATCGGGGTAACCCTGCCCGCGATACCGCCCGGCCGTTGGCACGGGCCCCGGCCCGGCCGTGATCCGCCGAAGACCCCCCTAGTGACCTGAGTCCGAGGCCACTAGACGGGCGCGCCCATGCGTACGCCCACCCGGGTGCGGGTGGCCACCAGCTGCCCCTCCTGCGGGTACGCGTGCCAGGTGCGCCAGCGCACCTGGCCCTCGTGGCGCTGCGCGAGCATCGCGGTGAACGCGTGCGGATCACCGGGAAAGGTGCCGGCTAGCCCGTTGGGGTGGTCCGCGACCAGTGCGAGCAGCTCCTGGGCCCGTCCCGCGAAGGAGCCCCGCGAGAGGGTTTCGACCCGCGCGGCGAACTCGTACTCGTAGTCGCCCACCCGCTTCGCCACGCCGAGCGGCAGCGGCGTACTGCTGCCGGGCATACAGGCGACCGTCTCCGAGCAGAGCACCTCGCCCTCCTCCAGGAGCACCTGGTGAGAAGCCCCGAGCAGGCGCAACTCCACCTTCGCGTCCGCGAGCTGGAGGTTCAGTACGGCCAGGGCGGGCAGCCGGTCGCGTCCCAGGGCCCAGGCGAGATCGGCGGCACGCGTGTCGGTGTAGGTGGTCTGGAGGGTCGTGAGCATGAGTCGGCTCCGCAAACGCGCGAGGGAGATGGGCCGGGGCCCGCCAGCGGTAGTCAACGGGTGGGGGGACACCGGCACGGGTCCACAGGAAGTCCCGGAGAGGTCCGGGGACTGGTCTACTCAACCGAGGGAATCATGAAAGGCACGGCACTCACAGCGTTTTTACCCAACTTGACGGGGTTTACATCCCCCCGGGGGCTTCACGGTTCACGTGTTCAACACGACGCCGCCCGTACGCCGTAGTGCCGGCCCGAACAAGCGGACGCCCGAGGGAAGTTGTCCCCTGCGGGCGCCCCTTCCACACCGCATCCGCGCACGCTTCCCCGCACCGTCCGGTTCGCCGCCCGCGGCACCCGTACCAGTGTCAGCTGGACCCGCAGCCTCCGCCACCGCAGGACGACGAGGACCCGCACGAGGAGGACGAACCGCAGGACGACGACGAGGAACCGCAGGACGACGAGGACCCTCCGCCGCCCGCCCACCAGCTGGAGCCGGAGCCGGAACCTCCGGAACCGCTGCCCCCCGGCCCGGAGAAGTGCGTCACCAACAGGACGATCCCCAGGACCGCCGCCACCACGAGAACCAGGACAAGGACCACGGCCCCGCCCCCTTCCTCACACCCCGGTCGCCCGGGTCGCGGCACCCCCGTGGCCCGCGTGCAGGGGGGATGCCCTCGCGCCAACGCCTCGAAAGCACACTTGAGCAACTCCAGAGGTTCCCCGCAGGATGGCGCCCATGAGCGCACCCGCGAGCAGCAGCCGCCCCTTCCTCAACCGCCGCCTTGCCTCCTTCGGCACCACGATCTTCGCGGAGATGTCGGCGCTGGCCGCCCGCACCGGGTCGATCAACCTGGGCCAGGGCTTCCCCGACACCGACGGCCCCGCCGAGATCGCCGAAGCCGCCGTACGGGCGATCCGCGACGGCCGCGGCAACCAGTACCCGCCGGCCCCCGGAATCCCCGAGCTGCGCACCGCGATCGCCGCCCACCAGCAGCGCTTCTACGGCCTGTCCTACGACCCGGACACCGAGGTCCTCGTCACCGCCGGCGCCACCGAGGCCATCGCCGCCTCCCTCCTCGCCCTCCTCGAACCGGGCGACGAGGTCATCGCACTGGAACCGTTCTACGACTCCTACGCCGCCTGCATCGCCATGGCCGGCGCGGTCCGCGTCCCGCTCACCCTGCGCGCCCCCGGCTTCCGCCCCGACCTCGACGCCCTGCGCGACGCCGTCACCCCCCGCACCCGGCTGCTCCTGCTCAACACCCCGCACAACCCGACGGGCACCGTCCTGACCCGCGAGGAACTGGCCGCCATCGCCGAACTCGCCGTGGAACGCGACCTGCTGGTCGTCACCGACGAGGTCTACGAGCACCTCGTCTTCGAGGGCGGGCACGTGCCGCTGGCGTCCCTGCCCGGCATGCGGCAACGCACCGTCACCATCTCCTCCGCCGGCAAGACCTTCTCCTTCACGGGCTGGAAGGTCGGCTGGGTCACCGCCCCGCCCGCGCTGGTCTCCGCGGTCCGCTCGGCCAAGCAGTTCCTGACGTACGTCTCCTCCGGCCCCTTCCAGTACGCCGTCGCCGAGGCCCTCGCCCTCCCCGGCTCCTACTTCGACGCCTTCCGCGCGGACCTCGCCGCCAAGCGCGACCTCCTCTGCGACGGGCTGGCCGCCGCCGGGTTCGAGGTCTTCCGCCCGCAGGGCACCTACTTCGTCACCACCGACATCTCGCCCCTGGGCGAGAAGGACGGCCTCGCCTTCTGCCGCGCCCTGCCCGAGCGCTGCGGGGTGGTCGCCATCCCCAACCAGGTCTTCTACGACGACACGTCCGCCGGGGCCACCCAGGTCCGCTGGGCCTTCTGCAAGCAGACCCACGTCCTCCAGGAGGCCGTGGACCGCCTCCGGCAGCTGTAGGGCACGGCATGGGCGTGACGACGGGACGGATCCCGCCCGCCCCCGCGCGCACGGGCCGAAGACCGGGGGCGGCCCGGCCGGCCGGGCTCGCGCTCGGGGTGTTCGCCGCGGTGCGCAGCGCCGGGGTGCTGGTGATCGCCCTGGGCGCCTGGTGGGACGGCCGGAACCCGGTGAAGGTGCTCGGCGGCTCCTGGGACTCCTTCTGGTACCTCTCCATCGCCGCCCACGGCTACGGCCGCACCCAGATGTGGCCCGCCTCCGACTCCATCCAGAGCGACTACGCCTTCTTCCCGCTGTACCCGCTGCTGGTGGACCTCCTCGGCGGCGGCCCCGTCGCGGGGCTCGCGGTGGCCTGGTCGGCCGCGGCGGTGGCCGCCGTCGGCGTGTACCGGATCGGGGAACTGCTGCTGGGGGCGCGGGCCGGGGTGCTGCTGGTCGCGCTGTGGGCGGCGCTGCCCCACGCGGTGGTGCTGAGCCTCGCCTACACGGAGCCGCTGCTGTGCGCCCTGGCCGCCTGGTCCCTGTACGCGCTGCTGCGGGAGCGCTGGCTGTGGGCGGCCTCCCTGGCGGCGCTCGCCGGACTGACCCGGCCCACCGGGATCGCCGTGGCCGCCGCCGTGACGGTGCTGGCCCTGCGGGAGCTGGTGGTACGGGGCAACCGCGCGCCCGCGGTGTGGGCGGCCGGGCTGCTCGCGCCCGCGGGCTGGGCCGCGTACGTCGTCGCCGTCGGGGCGCACCGGCACGACCCCCTCGGCTACTTCACCGTGCAGCGGCAGTGGGGCTCGCGCTTCGACTTCGGCGGCGGGACCCTGGAGACGGCCTGGCGGGCGCTGTCCGGCGGGCCGGTGACCATCCCGGCCGGGGTGACGCTGGCCGCGCTGGCCGCCGCCGGGCTGCTCGCGGTGCTGGCCGTACTGGACCGGACGCCGCTGCCGCTGCTGGTGTACGCCGGGACGCTGCTGGTGATCACCTTCGGCGGGGCGGGCTTCTTCGAGTCGAAGCCGCGGTTCCTGCTGCCCGCGTTCCCGCTGCTGCTGCCGGTGGCGGCCGCACTGGCGAAAGCCCGGCCGCGCACGGCGGTCGCGGTGACCGCCGGCCTGGCCGGGCTCTCGTACGGCTACGGGGCGTACCTGCTCCTGATGGCGCGGGTACCCCTGTAAGGGGGACGGACGGCTACTCGCCGTCCTCCTCCTTCTTGTCGTCGCCCTCGGCGGAGTCGACCTCCTTCTCCAGGCCGAGCTGTTCGAGCAGCCACTTGTCGAACTCGATCGACGCGCGGACCCAGCTGACCGTGGAGGAGACGAAGTGCTCCAGGCTGACGCCGGTGCCGATCAGCATCTGCGCCTCGCCGATCAGGCGGACGGAGCCGTCGTCGTGCGTGTGGCTGTAGACCTTGGGCCACAGGGTGCGGCGGTTCCAGTCGTCGATCGACTCGAGCAGCTGCGGCTTGTCGTCGATGGCGTGCGGACGGTCGTAGAAGGTCCGGACGGAGAAGACCTGCTGCTCGCCCTCGCCGCGGAACATGAAGTAGGTGCGGAAGTCCTCCCACGGCGCCGCGAGGTCGCCCTCGTCGTCGACGACGTACTTCAGCTCCATCTGCTCCAGGAGCTGCTTGACCAGGTCCTGGTCGGGGACGACGGGGCCCGCCGGTCCTTGGCCTTGCGGTTCGGGCTTACCCCCGAAGTTCGGAATCGAGGCCGGGTCGATGCTCACCGTGTACTTCCCTTCGTGCGGATACCGCCATCCTCCCCCATCTCGCCCGTCCCGTGTCCAGCCCCGCACCCCCGATCCGCTCCGGGCGGACACGGGGGCGCGGCGGCCCTTACGGGACGGTGCTCACCCGTCCGGGGGCGGACCCTTAAGCGGCCCGGCCGACCAGCAGGCCGTCGCCGGCCACGTCGACCCGTACGGTGTCGCCGTCGCGGACCTCGCCGGAGAGGATCTCCTTCGCGAGGCGGTCGCCGACGGCCGTCTGGATCAGGCGGCGCAGCGGCCGGGCTCCGTACGCCGGGTCGTAGCCCTTGTCCGCCAGCCAGGCCAGGGCCGCGGGGGTGACGTCCAGGGCGAGCCGGCGGTCGGCGAGGCGCTTGGCGAGCCGGGCGATCTGGAGCTCCGCGATGTGCGTCAGCTCGTCGCGGGTCAGCGCGGAGAAGACCACGAGGTCGTCGAGGCGGTTGAGGAACTCCGGCTTGAAGCTCGCCCGGACCACGTCGAGGACCTGCTCCTTCTTGCGCTCCTCCGAGGTGACGGGCTCACCCGGGCCGTGCCCGCTCAGGAACTGGCTGCCCAGGTTGGAGGTGAGGATCAGGATGGCGTTGCGGAAGTCCACCGTCCGGCCCTGGCCGTCGGTGAGGCGGCCGTCGTCGAGGACCTGGAGCAGGATGTCGAAGACCTCGGGGTGGGCCTTCTCGACCTCGTCCAGCAGCACCACGCTGTACGGGCGGCGGCGGACGGCCTCGGTGAGCTGGCCGCCCTCCTCGTAGCCGACGTAGCCGGGCGGGGCGCCGACGAGCCGGGCCACGCTGTGCTTCTCGGAGTACTCCGACATGTCGATGCGGACCATGGCCCGCTCGTCGTCGAAGAGGAAGTCCGCGAGGGCCTTGGCCAGCTCGGTCTTGCCCACACCCGTCGGGCCCAGGAAGAGGAACGAGCCGGTCGGCCGGTCCGGGTCGGCGATGCCGGCGCGGGTGCGGCGCACGGCGTCCGCGACGGCCCGTACGGCCTCGGTCTGGCCGATCAGGCGGCGGCCCAGCTCGTCCTCCATGCGCAGGAGCTTCTGGGTCTCCCCTTCGAGGAGGCGGCCGGCCGGGATACCCGTCCAGGCGCCGACCACGTCGGCGATGTCGTCGGGCCCTACCTCGTCCTTGACCATGGAGTCCTTCGACGCCTCGGCCGCGGCCTCGGCCTCGGTGGCCGCGGCCAGCTCGCGCTCCAGCTGCGGGATCTCTCCGTAGAGCAGCTTGGAGGCGGTGTCGAAATCGCCGTCGCGCTGGGCGCGCTCGGCCTGGCCGCGCAGGTCGTCCAGGCGCTCCTTGAGCTCGCCGACGCGGTTGAGGGACTGCTTCTCCTTCTCCCAGCGGGCGGTGAGGCCGCGCAGCTCCTCCTCCTTGTCCGCGAGGTCCTTGCGGATCTTGTCGAGGCGTTCACGGGAGGCGGGGTCGGACTCGTTGTTCAGGGCCAGCTCCTCCATCCGCAGGCGGTCGACGGAGCGCTGGAGCTCGTCGATCTCCACGGGAGAGGAGTCGATCTCCATGCGGAGCCGGGAGGCGGCCTCGTCGACGAGGTCGATGGCCTTGTCGGGGAGGAAGCGGGAGGTGATGTAGCGGTCGGAGAGGGTGGCGGCGGCGACGAGGGCGCTGTCGTTGATGACGACCTTGTGGTGGGCCTCGTAGCGGCCCTTGAGCCCGCGCAGGATCGCGATGGTGTCCTCGACGGTGGGCTCGGCGACCAGCACCTGCTGGAAGCGCCGCTCCAGCGCCGGGTCCTTCTCGACCCGCTCGCGGTACTCGTCGAGGGTGGTCGCGCCGACCATGCGCAGCTCGCCGCGGGCCAGCATGGGCTTGAGCATGTTGCCCGCGTCCATGGCGGAGTCCCCGCCGGCCCCGGCGCCGACGACGGTGTGCAGCTCGTCGATGAAGGTGATGATCTGGCCCTCGCTCGACTTGATCTCGGCGAGGACGGTCTTGAGCCGCTCCTCGAACTCGCCGCGGTACTTGGCGCCGGCGACCATCGCGCCGAGGTCGAGGGAGACGAGCCGCTTGCCCTTGAGGGACTCGGGGACGTCGCCCTTGACGATGCGCTGGGCCAGGCCCTCGACAACGGCGGTCTTGCCGACGCCGGGCTCGCCGATGAGCACCGGGTTGTTCTTGGTGCGGCGGGAGAGGACCTGGACGACGCGCCGGATCTCGTGGTCGCGGCCGATGACGGGGTCGAGCTTGCCGTCGCGGGCGGCGGCGGTGAAGTCGGTGCCGAACTTCTCCAGGGCCTTGTACTGGCCCTCGGGGTCGGGGGTGGTCACCCGCCGTGCTCCTCGTGCGTTCTGGAAGGCGTCCAGCAGCTTCTTCGCCGTGGCGCCCTGGGCGGACAGGACCTCACCGGCCGGTCCGCCCTTGGCGGCGATGGCGATGAGGAGGTGTTCGGTGGAGAGGTACTCGTCGCCCAGGCGGCCGGCCTCGGCGTCGGCCTCGGCCAGTACGGCGAGCAGGTCGCGGCTGGGCTGCGGGGGCGCGACGGTGGAGCCGGTGACGCTGGGCAGGGCGGCGAGCAGCCGCTCGGCCCCGGCGCGGACGGCGGCCTGGTCGGCGTCGGCGGCGACGAGCAGGTCGGTGACGTTCTCGTTGTCCTCGCCGGCGAGCAGGGCCAGCAGGAGGTGCGCGGGGGTCAGGTCGGCGTGGCCGTCCTTGACGGCCCTGCTCGTGGCCGCGTTCAGGGCGTCGCGGCTCTTGTTGGTCAGCTCGGCGTCCATTCTCGGTTTCTCCTCTCCTGCGGGCCTACGGGGCGCTTCGCACGCGACGGGCTGCGGCGTGCGGACTCTGACAGATTCAGCATCCGCAAAGTTGAGTCTATTCCACTCAAGGAAGTTCTCCTGCCGGATCGGCCGGTCCGCGGGCGTACGCTTCCGCCCATGTCCCATGACGTACTCAACCCGACGCCCGAGTACCTCGCCTTCTGGCGGGAGCGGCACGTCTGCACCCTGACCACCCCGCGCCCGGACGGCACCCCGCACGTGGTGCCGGTGGGCGTGACCTACGACCCCGAGGCGGGGCTGGCACGGGTGATCAGCAACAAGCACAGCAAGAAGGTCCGCAACGTCCTGGCGGCGCCCGGCGGCGGCGCGCGGGCGGCGGTCTGCCAGATGGAGGGCAAGCGCTGGGCCACCCTGGAGGGGCGCGCGGTCGTCCGTACGGACGAGGCGTCGGTCGCCGAGGCCGTGGCGCGCTACGCGGAGCGGTACGGGCGGATGCCCTCGCCGAACCCGGACCGGGTGGTCCTGGAGATCACCCTCGACCGGGCCATGGGCCGGGCCTGAGGGCGGGCGGCGGGCGGCGGGCGGCGGGAGCCTTCGAGCGTTTCCCGACGGATCCTCGGGCGATTGTCCGGTTCAACCACTGGACGCGCACATCACAACGGCGCCATCGTGGTCAGGTCCACGATGGCGCCGTTGTGTGGGGGTAGCACCTGGAGCGATCTGCAACGACGGGGGAATCGCCTCAGGCACTGCGGGGGGTGGCGGTGGTGATATCGGGTTCGAAGAGCTGGTGGTCACGCTGGTCGAGGTTGACGAAGACCATGCCGTACCGCACTTCGCAGCGGACGGGCTGCGGTGCGCCCCGGGGGCGGCGCAGGCAGCGGTAGGCACGGACGTCCTCGTCCTCCTCGCGCACGACGACTATCGGCTGGCCGAAAAGGGTGACCATCAGCGAGTCGCCGGCGTAGGGGATCGCCGTGGCGAGGTCGATGAACTGCCACCCGGAACGGTAGGCGGAAGCCATTTCGCGGCGGAAGTCGCGGTCGTCGGGGGTCATCAGGACGCCTTCGCAGGGGTGCTGTTCCAGCCGAAATCGCTCTCGGCCGCCGTCCCGGCCAACGAGCTGGCACCAGCCTGAGCGCTTCCCTCGTCACCGCTGACGGCGACGACTGCTCCAAAGACCGCGACGGCGGAGAAAACAACGGCAAGCGCCGAGCGAAGCATTCTCTTATACATGGTCGGCTTCGTCCTCACTTGATGGAATCCTCTCCCCCGCACTGACAGACGATGGCTCATTCAGGCACGTCAGTGCCACAGGGACGATGCATCATGTTCTTACATGTTCAGGACCCTGGGGGGTGGAGATTTGCCCAAGAGCGACATAAACCCGACACATCACCACCCCGTCACCGAGATGTGCAGCGAGGGAGCGCGACTGTACGCGGCCGCCCTGAGCACCGGCCGCGTGGCCCGCGGCGAGGCCGTAAACGCCCCCTGCCTGCTCGAATTCGCACTGCTGCGACCCGACCCGGACGACGCGAACCAGCTGCGCGCGGTTCCGCCGTCCATCGCACTGGCCCAGCGGCTCCATCCGATCGAACGCGAGATCCAGGAGCGCAGACGCACCGCCGTAGATCTCACCGATGCATTCGAGCCGTTCCTCACCATCAGCGCGCAGAGCCCCGCCAACACCCACGCCATCACGGTGCTGGAGGGATTCGACCAGATCAACGCCGCCATCGACCTGGCCACCGCCGAGTGCCACACCGAGGCCCTGACGGTCCAGCCGGGTGGCGCCCGCCCCACCTTCGTCCTCAGCGAGTCCCTGGAGCGGGCCACGCCGATGATCGACCGCGGGGTGAGCATCCGGACGCTCTACCAGCACACCGTGCGGCACAGCCAGGGCACGCTCGCCTACGTGGACCGGATCTCCACGGGGAAGGTGGAGATCCGCACACTGGAGGAGCTGATAGAGCGTCTCATGATCTTCGACCGCACCGTGGCCATCATCCCCGCCAGCGACGACCGGCGGGTGGCCCTGGAACTGCGGCACCCGGGACTGGTGGACTACCTCATCAAGGTCTTCGAACAACTGTGGCGCAGGGCCGTGCCGTTGGGCGAGGAGGTCACCTACACGCACCACCCGGATGGTATCTCGGGAGTCCAGCGGTCCATCGCCCAGCTGCTGATCGAGGGGCACGTGGACGAGGCGATCGCCCGCCGGCTGGGAATGAACGTACGCACCTGCCGCGCGCACATCGCGAAGCTGGCCGCCGCCCTGGGCAGCGGCAGCCGGGCCCAGCTGGGCTACCTCATCGCCCAGTCCGGGATCCTGCACAGCGCCAACCCCCCGGCGGAGCTCCCCGAGGGCTGAGGCGGGCCGTACGGGCCCTCAGAGCGCCCGTGACGCGCGAAGGCCCCGTCGGGGCCCGCTCCGCGACGGGAGGGGCTGACGGGGCCTTCAGGGCGCTCGGTGGTCAGTCGCCGGTGTGCTTGGGGCGCCAGACGACCAGTGCGTTGCCCGGCACCGGCGGCTGGTACGGGACCAGGTCGCGGCGGTACGAGGCGTGCACCTGGGCCTCGCGGGCCCGGAGGGCGGCCGCCGCACCGTCCACGGCGGCGGACAGCTCGGCGACGCGCTGCTGGAGCGCGGCCACCTGGTTCTCCAACTCGATGATCCGCTTGATCCCCGCCAGGTTGATGCCCTCGTCCTGGGACAGCTGCTGCACCGTGCGGAGCAGTTCGATGTCCCTGGCCGAATACCTCCGGCCACGGCCGGCCGTACGGTCAGGGGAGACCAGGCCGAGGCGGTCGTACTGGCGCAGGGTCTGCGGATGCAGGCCCGAGAGCTGGGCGGCCACCGAGATCACGTAGACCGGGGTCTCGTCGGTGAGCTGGTACGCCCCCTCGCCGAAGCGGGGCTGTCGTCGGCGGCCGTCCATGTCATGCTCCCTTCGCGGACTCGAACAGGAGGGCGCGCGGGTCCTCGGACCCGGTCGCGTCCCGGTACGTCTCCAGGGCCTCGCGGGCCTTGTCCGACAGCTCCGCCGGAACCGCGACCTCCACCGTGACGAGCAGGTCGCCGCGGGTGCCGTCCTTGCGGACGGCGCCCTTGCCGCGGGCCCGCATGGTGCGGCCGCCGGGAGTGCCCGGGGGGAGCTTCAGGGTGACCGGGGGGCCGCCCAGGGTCGGCACCTTGATGTCGGCGCCAAGAGCGGCCTCCGCGAAGGTCACCGGGACCGTCACGGTGAGGTTGTCGCCCTTGCGGCCGAACACCGGGTGCGTGCCGACGTGCACCACCACGTACAGGTCGCCCGCCGGGCCGCCCCGCTCGCCCGGCGCGCCCTTGCCGCGCAGCCGGATCCGCTGGCCGTCGGAGACGCCCGCCGGGATCCGGACCTGCATGGTGCGGGAGCTGCGGGCGCGCCCGCTGCCCTTGCACACCTCGCAGGGGGTCTCCGCGATCAGGCCGCGGCCCTTGCAGTCCGCGCAGGGGTCGGTCAGCGAGAAGCCGCCGCCGCTGCCCCGGGAGACCTGGCCGGTACCGACGCAGGTCGGGCACACCCGGGGGGTGCCGTTCTGGTCGCCGGTGCCGGAGCAGGCCTTGCAGGGGGCCTGCGAGGACATCCGCAGCGGGACGGTCGCGCCGTCCACGGCCTCCGTGAAGGAGAGGGTGACCTCCGACTCGATGTCCTGACCGCGGCGCGGCTGGGTGCGGGGGCCCGCACCGGTGCCGGCGCCGCGGCCGAACAGGCCGCCGAAGACGTCGCCCAGGCCGCCGCCGAAGCCGCCCTGGCCGCCCTGCTGCGTACCGCCGAACAGGTCGCCCAGGTCGAAGTTGAACGAGCCGCCGCCGCCCGGGCCCGGGCGGAAGCCGCCGTTCCCGAACAGCGCGCGGGCCTCGTCGTACTCCTTGCGCTTCTTGGCGTCGCCGAGGATGTCGTTCGCCTCGGAGATCTCCTTGAAGCGCTCCTCGGCCGAGGCGTCGCCCTTGTTGGCGTCCGGGTGGAACTCGCGGGCGAGCTTCCGGTACGCCTTCTTGATCTCGGCCTCGGTGGCGTCCTTCGGGACACCGAGGACCTTGTAGTAGTCCTTCTCGACGAAGTCCTTCGTGCTCATCCCGGGTGTCCCTCCTCTCGGATCCCTACATGGTGTGCGTCAGCCCTCGTCGGGGGCATCCGTGTCCTTGTCGGACGGCGTGTCGCCGTCACCGGACTCGGACTTCGCGGCGGGAGCCGCGCCCGGCTGGGGCTCGGCCACCGCGACCCGCGCGGGGCGGATCGTGCGCTCGCCGATCCGGTACCCCGGCTGCAGGATCGCCACGCAGGTCGTCTCCGTGACGTCCGGCGCGTACGAGTGCATCAGGGCCTCGTGGATCGTCGGGTCGAAGGGCTCGCCCTCCTTGCCGAACTGCTGCAGCCCCATCTTGGCGGCGGCGGTCTCCAGCGACTCGGCCACCGACTTGAAGCCGCCGACCAGTTCGCCGTGCTCCCGCGCCCGGCCGATGTCGTCCAGGGTCGGGAGGAGCTCCGTCAGCAGGCTCGCGACCGCGATCTCCTTGACGGCGACCCGGTCCCGCTCCACGCGGCGGCGGTAGTTCTGGTACTCGGCCTGGAGCCGCTGGAGGTCCGCGGTGCGCTCGCCGAGCGCGGTACGGGCCTGGTCCAGCTGCGCCAGCAGCGCCACATCCTGGGCCTTGTCCCCGGCCGGGGCCGCCTCGCCCTCCGTGGAGGAGTCGGCGGCCTTCGGCTCCGCGTCGTCAGCGCCGGCGCCGGTGGGGACTTCAGGCTCCTTGTCGAAACCCGGGGTCTCCTCCGACATCAGGCAGCGCCGCCCTTCGGCTTCTCGTCGTCGACGATCTCGGCGTCGACCACGTCGTCGGCGGCGTCCGCCGCGCCGGCCTGGCCCGCGTCACCGGCGGCCTGGGTGGCCTGGGCGTCGGCGTAGATGGCCTGGCCGAGCTTCTGGCTGACCGCGGCGAGCTTCTCGGTCGCGGTGCGGATCTCGGCGGTGTCCTCGCCCTTGAGCTTTTCCTTCAGCTCGGTGACGGCGGCCTCGACCTCGGCCTTGACGTCGGCCGGGACCTTGTCCTCGTTGTCCTTGACGAACTTCTCCGTCTGGTAGACGAGCTGCTCGCCCTGGTTGCGGGACTCGGCGGCCTCCTTGCGGCGCAGGTCCTCCTCCGCGTACTGCTCCGCCTCCTGGCGCATGCGGTCGACCTCGTCCTTGCCGAGCGAAGAGCCGCCGGTGACGGTCATCTTCTGCTCCTTGCCCGTGCCGAGGTCCTTGGCCGTGACGTGCATGATGCCGTTGGCGTCGATGTCGAAGGAGACCTCGATCTGCGGGACGCCGCGCGGGGCCGGCGGCAGGCCCGTCAGCTCGAACATGCCGAGCTTCTTGTTGTACGCCGCGATCTCGCGCTCACCCTGGTAGACCTGGATCTGCACGGACGGCTGGTTGTCCTCGGCCGTCGTGAAGATCTCCGACCGCTTGGTCGGGATCGTGGTGTTGCGCTCGATGAGCTTGGTCATGATGCCGCCCTTGGTCTCGATGCCGAGGGACAGCGGGGTCACGTCGAGGAGCAGGACGTCCTTGACCTCACCCTTGAGCACACCGGCCTGGAGGGTGGCGCCGATGGCGACGACCTCGTCCGGGTTGACGCCCTTGTTGGCGTCCTGACCGCCGGTGAGCTCCTTGACGAGCTCGGCGACAGCCGGCATGCGGGTGGAGCCGCCGACCAGGACCACGTGGTCGATCTCGGACAGCTGGATGCCGGCGTCCTTGATGACGTTGTGGAACGGGGTCTTGCAGCGGTCGAGCAGGTCCGCGGTGAGCTGCTGGAACTGCGAGCGCGTGAGCTTCTCGTCCAGGTGCAGCGGACCCTCGGCGGAGGCCGTGATGTAGGGCAGGTTGATCGAGGTCTCCGTGGAGGAGGACAGCTCGATCTTCGCCTTCTCGGCGGCCTCGCGCAGACGCTGGAGCGCCATCTTGTCCTTGGACAGGTCGACGCCGTGGCCGTTCTGGAACTGCTTCACCAGGTAGTCGACGACGCGCTGGTCCCAGTCGTCACCACCGAGGTGGTTGTCACCGTTGGTGGCCTTGACCTCGACGACACCGTCGCCGATCTCCAGGAGCGACACGTCGAAGGTGCCGCCACCGAGGTCGAAGACGAGAATGGTCTGGTCGTCCTTGTCGAGACCGTAGGCCAGGGCGGCGGCCGTCGGCTCGTTCACGATGCGCAGGACGTTCAGACCGGCGATCTCGCCGGCCTCCTTCGTCGCCTGGCGCTCGGAGTCGTTGAAGTACGCCGGGACGGTGATGACCGCGTCCGTGACCTTCTCGCCCAGGTACGCCTCGGCGTCGCGCTTCAGCTTCTGCAGGATGAAGGCGCTCATCTGCTGCGGGTTGAAGTCCTTGCCATCCAGGTTGATCTTCCAGTCAGTGCCCATGTGGCGCTTGACGGAGCGGATGGTCCGGTCCACGTTCGTGACCGCCTGGCGCTTGGCCACCTCGCCGACGAGGACTTCGCCGTTCTTGGCGAAGGCGACGACGGACGGCGTGGTCCTGGCACCCTCGGCGTTGGTGATGACGGTGGGCTCGCCGCCTTCGAGAACGCTGACGACGGAGTTAGTGGTGCCCAGGTCGATGCCGACCGCACGTGCCATTTCGATTCCTCCAGCTGACTTGAGTGGAACAGACTCAAGGATGCCCCAAGGCCGAGCGAGCGTCAACAGAGGTGAGCCGAGGGGGCTCAACCTTTAGGCTCCCCCTACGCTCACGCCCACCCCGCGGCCCCTACCGCGGGGCACGCCCGAACGGGTTCCGGACCCGGGGCGCGCCGCGCGGCGCGGCCGGGCCGCCGCGGGCGTCCGGCAGCGTGCTGGCATGCCTTCGCTCCTCCCCCTCCCCGCCCCGCCGGGGCTGCGGCTGTGGCTCCGGCTCCCGCCGGGGCTGCGGCTGTGGCTCCGGCTCCCGCCGCGGTGGCCGGCCCGGCCGCCGGCCAAGCGGGTCTGCGACCTGATCGGGGCCGCGCTGCTGCTGGCGGTGTGCGCCGCCCCGCTGCTGGTGGCGGCCGCCGCCCTGTACGCGGCTTCCCGCGCGCGGGTCCTCGTACGCGAACCCGCGCTCGGGCTCGGCGGGCGGCCGTTCGGCGCCTGGCGACTGCGCACCGAGGACGCGGGGCGGGCGGGCGCGCTGGTGCGGCGGTGCGCGCTGGAGGGGCTGCCGCGGCTGCTCAACGTGGCGCGCGGGGAGATGTCGCTGGTCGGGCCGCGCCCGGAGCCGCGTACCGACCACCCCGAACGGCTGCTCGTACGTCCCGGAATGACCGGATTGTGGCAGGTCAGCGCCCGCTCCGACCTACCCTGGGAGGAGATGGTGCTGCTGGACCGGCACTATGTGGAGAGCCATTGGCTGGGGATGGATCTCGCGATCCTCGCGAAGACCCCTCGGGCGGCCTACCGACAGAGGCAAGCCTGAGCGACACAGATCACCGCACGCTCACCTACAGTGCGGCGCGGGAACTGGGTAACCTCAAGCCTTGACTCAATAAGTTACCGCTTAGTAAGTCCCGCCCGAGGAGCCCTCCCATGCAACTCGCCGCGATCATCGTGTCGCTGGTCCTGACCGTGGTCGGCGTCGCGCTGATCGCCCGAGCCGTGGCGCAGATCTACCGGTTCGTGAAGCTCGGCCAACCCGTACCGGCGGGCAGCCGCACGGACGACCCCACGGCGCGCACCCTGACCCTGGCCAAGGAGTTCGTCGGCCACACCCGCATGAACCGCTGGGGCGTCGTCGGCGTGGCCCACTGGTTCGTCGCCGTGGGCTTCCTGACCCTCGGCCTGACGATCGTCACCGCGTACGGCCAGCTCTTCCAGGCCGACTGGGTCCTGCCCGTCCTCGGCGGCTGGCTGCCCTACGAGCTCTACACCGAGTTCATCGCGCTGTTCACGACGCTCGGCATCCTGACCCTGATGGGCATCCGCCTCGCGAACCTGCCCTCGCGGGCCGGCCGCAAGTCGCGCTTCGCCGGCTCCAAGGCGGGCCAGGCGTACTTCGTCGAGTACGTGATCCTCACCATCGGCCTGGCGATCATGACCCTGCGCGGCCTGGAAGGCGCGATCCACGGCGTCGACCACTACGAGGCGGCGTACTGGGCCTCGTACCCGCTCGTCGCCGCGTTCAACGGACTCGACCACGGCACCCTGCAGAACCTCGTCTACCTGACCGCCATGATCAAGCTCGGCGTCACCATGACGTGGGCGATCACCGTCGGCCTCAACACCAACATGGGTGTGGCCTGGCACCGCTTCCTCGCCTTCCCGAACATCTGGTTCAAGCGCAACGCCGACGGTTCGACGGCGCTCGGCGCCCTCCAGCCGATGACCTCGGGCGGCAAGGAGATCGACTTCGAGGAGCCCGGCGAGGACGACGTCTTCGGCGTCTCCCAGGTCGAGCAGTTCTCCTGGAAGGGCATCCTCGACTTCTCCACCTGCACCGAGTGCGGCCGCTGCCAGTCGCAGTGCCCCGCCTGGAACACCGGCAAGCCGCTGTCCCCGAAGCTCCTCATCATGTCGCTGCGCGACCACGCGCACGCGAAGGCGCCGTACCTGCTCGCGGGCGGCGGCAAGGACATGGAGGGCAACGAGAAGGCCACGGCGGAGCAGCTCGCCGGCGTCCCCGCCACGGCCCTGGCCGAGGCCGAGCGCCCGCTGATCGGCACCGCCGAGGAGAACGGCGTCATCGACCCGGACGTGCTGTGGTCCTGCACCACCTGCGGTGCGTGCGTGGAGCAGTGCCCGGTCGACATCGAGCACATCGACCACATCGTCGACATGCGCCGCTACCAGGTGATGATCGAGAGCGCGTTCCCGTCGGAGGCGGGCACGATGCTCAAGAACCTGGAGAAGAAGGGCAACCCCTGGGGCCTGGCCAAGAAGCAGCGCGTGGAGTGGACGAAGGAGGTCGACTTCGAGGTCCCGATCATCGGGAAGGACGCGGAGGACCTCTCGGAGTTCGACTACCTGTACTGGGTCGGCTGCGCGGGTGCCCTGGAGGACCGGGCGAAGAAGACCACGAAGGCCTTCGCGGAGCTGCTGAACATCGCCGGCGTCAAGTTCGCGATCATGGGCGGCGACGAGAAGTGCACCGGTGACTCGCCGCGCCGTCTGGGCAACGAGCCGCTGTTCCAGCAGCTGGGCCAGGAGAACGTGGCCATGCTGAACATGGCCTTCGGCGAGGACGACGACGACCCGTCGACGAAGAAGCCGAAGTCTGCGAAGCGGATCGTCTCCACCTGCCCGCACTGCTTTAACACCATCGCGAACGAGTACCCGCAGCTGGGCGGCGAGTACGAGGTCATCCACCACACGCAGCTGCTCCAGCACCTGATCGACGAGGGCCGGCTGACGCCGGTGACGCCGGTCGACGGCCTGATCACGTACCACGACCCCTGCTACCTGGGCCGGCACAACAAGGTCTACACGCCGCCGCGCGAGATCATGTCGGCCGTGCCGGGGCTGCGTCAGCAGGAGATGCACCGCCACAAGGAGCGGGGCTTCTGCTGCGGCGCCGGTGGCGCGCGGATGTGGATGGAGGAGCGGATCGGCAAGCGCATCAACAACGAGCGCGTCGACGAGGCCCTGTCCCTGAACCCGGACATCGTGTCGACGGCGTGCCCGTTCTGCCTGGTGATGCTGACCGACTCGGTGAACGGCAAGAAGAACGACGGCAAGGCGAAGGAATCCGTCCAGGTCGTGGACGTGGCGCAGCTGCTGCTGGAGTCGGTGAAGGCCCCGGAGCCGACGGAGGAGGAGCTGGCCGAGGCGGCCGCCGCTGCGGAGGCCGAAGCGGCTGCCGCGGCGGCTGCCGAAGCCGAGGCGAAGGCCAAGGCGGAAGCCGAGGCGGCTGCCGAGGCGAAGGCCAAGGAAGAGGCGGAAGCCAAGGCGAAGGCCAAGGCGGAAGCCGAGGCCGCTGCCGAGGAGGAGGCCGCTCCAGCCGAGGCGGCTGCCAAGGCGGAGGCGGAGACCGAGCCCAAGGCCGCTCCGGTGGAGGCCGAGGCCGAGCCGAAGGCCGAGGCGGAGACGGTGACCGAGGCTCCGGCCGAGGCCAAGCCGAAGGCCGAGGCCTCCGAGGCCGAGCCGAAGGCCGACACCGACGCCGAGGCCGCCGAGCCCGAGGCAGCCCCGGCGAAGCCGGAGGCCGACATCGCGGCGAAGACCGAGCCGAAGGCCGACGCTGACGCCGAGCCCAAGGCCGACGAGGCCGAGGCTCCCGAGGCTCCCGAGGCCGAGGACAAGGGCGGGACGAAGTCCGAGGCGGCCAAGTAACCGCAGGCCCGCCAGGACAGCGAGCGAGACGGCCGGTTCCCCGTACGTACGGGGGACCGGCCGTTCCGCGTTCCGGGAGGGGCAAGGGCCGGTTCGATCTACGGCCCCGATACGTACGCATTCCGTCGGCCGCGCAGCGAACCGACCCACAAGCCCGCACAACAGCCCAAATCCCCCTCCCCCCACTCCCCCTAGGGGATGTCACAGGTCAGCCGCAAAGGCCGCCGGTTCCGGTGGCCCGGCCACGGCCGCCCGGCGGAGCAGGTACTTTCGATCACGTGGCTGGATTCAGGATCGGACGCGGCAGGGACGACAACCGCCCCCCGCAGCAACCCCCGCACACCCCGCGGCAGCAGCCGTACGGTCAGCAGCAAGCGCCGCAGACGCCGTACGGCCATCAGCCCTACCCGCCCGCCGGCCCGCCGCCGCAGCAGCACTGGCCGGGCCAGGGCGCCACGGGCGACCACGGCGAGCCGGAGTACTTCGACCCGTACGGCCAGCCGGGCCCCGCGGGCCAGCACGGCCAGCACGGCCAGTACGCCCAGCCGCAGCCGCCGCACGCCCCGTACGCGGCCCCGCACGGGTCCTCGTACGCGAACGACCCGGGCCACACCCAGGCGTTCTCGGTCGGCGAGGACCCATACGGCCAGGGCGCGACGTACCAGGCCGGCGCGGCCTCCGCGGCCCCCGTCGGGCCGCGGCTGCACTGGAAGGACCTGCTGCGCGGCATCGTGCTGCGGCCGGGGCCGACCTTCTTCCAGATGCGGGACTACGCCGTCTGGGGTCCTGCGCTGGTCGTGACCTTCGTCTACGGCATGCTCGCGGTCTTCGGTTTCGACAAGGCCCGCGAGGACGCCATCAAGGCGACCCTCACCCAGGTCATCCCGATCATCCTCAGCGCCGGCGTGGCCTTCGTCCTCTGCGGCCTGATCCTCGGCGCGGTGACCCACACCCTGGCCCGCCAGCTGGGCGGTGACGGCGCGTGGCAGCCGACGGTGGGCCTGTCGATGCTGGTCATGTCCATCACGGACGCGCCGCGCCTGCTGGTGGCGGTGTTCCTGGGCGGCGACAACATGGTGGTGCAGGTGCTGGGCTGGGTGACCTGGCTGGCGGCCGGTGCGCTCTTCACCTCGATGGTCAGCAAGTCGCACGACCTGCCCTGGCAGAAGGCGCTGGGCGCGTCCGCGATCCAGCTGGTCGCACTGCTCTCGATGATCAAGCTGGGCACGCTCTAGCCGCCGCCCGGTACGCACCCGTACGAGGAAGGGCCCGCCGCGCGAGTCGCGCGGCGGGCCCTTCCTCGTACTCCGTACTCCGTACTAGCACATCAGGCGTCGAGGACCTGGCCCTCGCGCTTCACCACGGGCGGCTGGACGGACCAGGGGAACTCGATCCAGTCGTCGGTGCGCTTCCACACGTACTCGCACTGCACGAGCGAGTGGGACTTCTCGTAGATCACGGCGGAGCGCACCTCGGCGACGTGGCCGAGGCAGAAGTCGTGGACGAGCTTGAGTGTCTTCCCGGTGTCGGCCACGTCATCGGCGATGAGGACCTTCTTGTCGGTGAAGTCGATCGCCTCGGGCACGGGCGCCAGCATGACCGGCATCTCCAGCGTGGTGCCCACACCGGTGTAGAACTCCACGTTCACCAGGTGGATGTTCTTGCAGTCCAGCGCGTACGCCAGGCCGCCGGCGACGAACACCCCGCCGCGGGCGATGCTCAGGATGATGTCGGGCTCGTAGCCGTCGTCGGCGATCGTCTGCGCCAGCTCGCGAACGGCCCGGCCGAAGCCCTCGTAGCTCAGGTTCTCGCGTACTTCGCTCATGCCTCGTGCCTCACCTGGGTGCGGTGGAAGTTCTGGAAGGAACGCGAGGCGGTCGGCCCGCGCTGCCCCTGGTACCTGGATCCGTACCGCTCGCTGCCGTACGGGAACTCCGCGGGCGAGCTGAGGCGGAACATGCACAGCTGCCCGATCTTCATGCCCGGCCAGAGCTTGATCGGCAGAGTGGCCAGGTTCGACAGCTCCAGGGTCACGTGACCCGAGAACCCGGGATCGATGAAACCGGCCGTCGAATGCGTCACCAGACCGAGGCGGCCCAGGCTGGACTTCCCCTCCAGTCTGGAGGCGATGTCCTCGGGCAGCGAGATCACCTCGTACGTCGAGGCGAGCACGAACTCACCCGGATGCAGGATGAAGGCCTCGTCGCCCTCGGGCTCGACCATGCGGGTCAGGTCGGGCTGCTCGACGGCGGGGTCGATGTGCGCGTAGCGGTGGTTCTCGAAGACCCGGAAGAACCGGTCGAGACGCACATCGATGCTGGAGGGCTGCACCATCGACTCGTCGAACGGGTCAATGCGAACCCGTCCGCTGTCGATCTCGGCCCGGATGTCTTTGTCGGAGAGAAGCACGTCCCGAGGATACGCAGAGCGCGCGGGCCGCCCCAATCGGGAAGGAACCCGCGCGCCCGTGACTACCGGCCCGCCGCCCTAGCGCTTGACGCCGCCGACGGGCACCGCGTGCCGCAGCCGCGCGCACCGCGGACAGCGCAGCAGCCGCCCGGGGCCGATCCGGCCGGCACCGAGGTGCTGCAACGGGAACGAAGCGGTGTTGAAAACATGCCCTTCGGCACAGCGGACGACTGTGTGCTCCATCGAGTCCCTTTCCCCAACGAGCCGTACTGCGATGAATCGCCACATTAGGGGATGATCGGGACCCACTCCAGCCGCCGCTCCGCACCCCCACGGTACGCCCCAACTCCCGCCCCCACGAACCCTCCTGCACCCCGGAAACGAGAACGACCCCGACGGGTGAATTCACCGGGGGTCGATCATGGGGTACAGTGTGCAACGGTAGGGATCCAGGCAGCTGGCCCACTTGCGGATGTAGTTTAATGGTAGAACATGAGCTTCCCAAGCTTATAGCGCGGGTTCGATTCCCGTCATCCGCTCTTCTGCGAAGCCCCAGGTCAGCGACCTGGGGCTTCGTCGTTGTCTAGACCTGTCGGGGAGACTCAAGCCCCCGACGGGGGCCTCTCAGGTGATCTGGATCTTCGTCGTGCGTATCGTTGCCGCAGCCTTGGCAAGGGAGTCGACCCTGCGAGGCCTGAGGGGGGCGGCATGCGGGACACCGTGGCGCGAGGGGCGACGGACGGGCTTGGGAAGTATCGGGGAGAACTGACCGGGTACTGCTACCGGATGCTGGGGTCGTACGCCGAGGCCGAGGACGCCGTGCAGGAGACGATGGTCCGGGCCTGGCGGAACGTCGAGCAGTTCGAGGGACGTTCGTCGTTGCGGTCGTGGGTCTACCGAATCGCTACCAACGTGTGCTTGGACGCCTTGGCCGCGGGCAGGCGGCGGGCCCAGCCGATGGACCTCTCAGAGCCTTCCCCCGGAGCCTCGCCCCCGGGAGCGCCGGAGGAGGCCGCCCTGTGGATCGAGCCCTGTCCCGGCGGGGACCCCGAGGCGGCGACGGCTGCGAGTGAGTCGGTACGGCTGGCGTTCGTCGCCGCGCTCCAGCACCTGCCGCCCAAACAGCGGGCCACGCTGATCCTCCGGGACGTGCTGACCTTCTCGGCCCGCGAAGTCGCTGAGCTGCACGGCTCGACCGTCGCCTCGGTCAACAGCGCTCTGCAGCGGGCCAGAGCCACCCTCGCCGCGCACCGCGGCCCCGTCGCCGACCCCAGTGCCCCTGCCCGATCCACCATCTGAAGGACCCTGTAAGTGACCTGGTCAGAGCACACCGTCATCCGTGAGGGCGTCCGTATTTCCTGCCGTGACTGGGGCGGATCTGGGGTGCCTGTCGTCCTGCTGCACGGGCTGGCCGGGCATGCGGGCGAATGGGACGCCATCGCCCGGGACCTGAGCCCCCGGTACCGCGTCATCGCCGTCGACCAGCGCGGCCACGGTGCCAGCGAGCGCCGCCCGCGGGATGTCTCACGTGCCGCGTACGTCGCGGATGTCGTCGCCGTACTCGAACAGTTCGGCCTCCAACAGCCCGTCCTGGTAGGTCAGTCGCTGGGCGGCCACACGGCCATGCTCGCCGCCGCCGCACACCCCGCGCTGTTCCGCGCGCTCGTCTTGGTGGAGGCGGGGCCGGGTGGGCCGAACCGGAACGTGCAGGAAGAGATATCGAGTTGGCTCGATTCCTGGCCCAGGCCGTTCCCGTCGCGGGAAGCCGCCGTCGCATTCCTCGGCGGCGGTCCGGTCGGCGAGGGCTGGGCGGCCGGCCTGAAGGAACGCGACGGCGGTTGGTGGCCACGCTTCGACTACGACGTGATGGTCGCGTCGGTGGCGGAGAACGCCCAACGGTCCTTCTGGAACGAGTGGTCGAGGGTGGCCTGCCCAACCCTGGCCGTCCTCGGCCGGTCCGGCATCATCCCGCCCGAGGAGATCGACGAGATGCTCCGGCGACGGCCGCAGACCGTGGCCTTGAGCGTCCCCGGCACGGGACACGACGTTCATCTGGAGCGGCCGGACGTCCTGAGGCGCGTACTCCATGGGTTCCTTGAGGACGTCACATGATCTCCCGCCAGCCAGCCAGAAGCCCGGGCTGCGGGACCACGATCCCGTTCACTGACCGGTGTTCTCCTCGGCGAGCGTGTGGGCGACGAGGGCGTTGGCGTGACCGTGGCCCAGGCCGTGCTCGGACTTGAGCCAGTTGACGAGTTCCATGTGCTTCGTCAGCGGGGAAGTGCGGATGAGGTCCTTCCACTCGGCGATCGGACGGCCGTACTTCTTCTCGATGGACGGGAAATAGCTGGCAGGACCCTTCACGGCGTCGGTCATGGGTGCTCTCGTTCCGTATCGAAATGATCTTGATGGTGTCGATGATGCCAGGGGAGAGGCGGTCCGCTAGTGGTTCACCGGGGTGCCGGCCAGCCGGGCTGCCACTGCGGTCAGCCACAGCAGGCCGAGTCCCGCACCGGCGGTGAAGGCCAGGACGGAGACGGCCGAGGCCATGAAACCCGCGAGGACGACCACCGGTACGAGGCGGGTCGCGACGGCCCAGCCCCGCAGACCCCGGGATGCGAGCGCACGGGCCAGGACGACGAACGCGGCGGACAGGGCGAGGTAGCCGGCCATTCCGCCGAACATGTGGACGGCGCCGTGCCCGCTCATCACGGTCGCCTCGGGGGCACCGGCAGGGAAGCCCGCCCCGGCGTCGGCCGGGAAGACCGCGGCGACCCAGAAGGAAACGGCGAAGGCGCCGACCAGGACCGGGCCCCAGGTCCCTCCCGGTGCGCCGCGCAGTACCTGCCGCAATCCCGCCGCCCCGGCGAGCAACAGCGCGCCTGCGAGCAGGAAGTTCAACGTCTGGATCCACCCGGACTCGCCGAGGGCGAGCTGGCTGATCGCGTTCCGGGTGAAGTCGAAGCCGTCCCGCACCACGCCCTGGGCGAGTCCGGCCGCCAGGAACAGCGGGCCCGCCAACATGCCGCCGGCCACCGCCCACCGCGCCGCCGGGCGCGGTGCGGGAGCGGCGAAGGCGATGTCGTTGGGGGCGGTCAGCGTGTGGGTCATAGCGGGGCCTTCCTTGCCTCGGTGGTCTCGCTCATATGACCGACGGCAAGGGGAGAAGTCATCGCTCCCGGCGATGTGCACTGGATCACACATGATCCGGAACGGTTCCCCCGCGCTCGCGCCGCCGAGAAGGGCGTGCCACAACGTGCCAGTAGACGCGGTAACCAGCGGACAACAAGGGGGTCGAGGCAACGGCCAGGTAGCGAGCCTGAACGGAAGTTCCCGCGGGTCAGATGCCCTTTGCGTGCCCAAGTGCCGGGTGATTCCCAAGCTTATGGCGCGGGTTCGATTCCCGTCATCCGCTCTCGCAAGAAGTCCCAGGTCAATGACCTGGGCCTTCTTCGTTGTCTCACCACCGACATCCTTAGTTCACACTGAACCGCAGTTGTTCCGGCGGGCCGGAGGCCAGCTCAGGGAGCGGCCGGTGCACGACCGCACCTAGCTCGCGAGCGCCTTGAACAGGCCGCGGATCTCGTCCTCGTCCGCGATCACCGGCAGGGTGTCGAAGTAGAGCTCCCACTCGCCCTTCGGGCCAATGCGCTCGACGATCCCGAAGGGGATGTCGGTGCCCTTGGGGTCGGTGCCGTTGCGGTCGGTCATCGTGCCATGCCACTCGACGTAGGTGGTGGTGCGGCCGAAGGCGACCTGGCCCGCCTTGAACTCGACGTCGGCGTTCTCGAACAGCCGCTGCAGGTAGGCGGTCTTGCCCTCCTGGGAGGTCAGCGACCGGTCCAGGCCGGGCCCGGCCAGCTTGGCGTTGCCGGTACGGGCGGCCAGCGCGGCAGCGTCCCCGCTGTTCCAGGCGGCGAGGCGGGCGGGGATTTCCTGGGCGTGGAACCGGTCGGGGGCCGCTCCGCGCGGGCCGGGGCCGGCCGGGTCGGCGATGCCGGCGAAGAGGGGGCGGGGCCGCTGAGACTCGGGCAAGACCTGGAACAGCTCGTAGCGGTCGTAGTAGCGGCGGGCCTGGATGGTCTTGCCGTCATCGCCGAGGACGTTGCGGGCGATCTGCGGGTAGCTGACCTTGTGGCCCTTGAGGGTGACCGTGTTCTGCTGGCCGAACATCATCACGGCGCCGTCGGCGACCACGTTCGTGCCGCGGTAGCGGAGGTCCGGCACAAGGCGGAGTGAGTTGCTGATCGAGGCTCCGATCACTTCGTGGCCGCGCTGGGGCTTGCCGCCGGCCTCCCAGAGGCTGGCCTCCTCGTCGAAGATGTCCAGGTAGGTCTGGACGCTGGGAGCCTCGCCGAAGACGATCTGCCGCTTCATGAAGGCGCAGGCGTTCGAGGTGATCCGCCCTTCGAGCCGGTCTACCTTCTCGCGGACCTCGGCGCACTCGCTGCCCTCGGCGGTGGCGGTGGCCGGCGCGGCACCGAACGTGAGGCCTGCGAGGAGAGTGGCCGCCGCGAACACTCCGGTGCGCGTGTACCGCCGCATGTTCATGTCGTTCCCCGTTCGTGATCGCTTGATCGCTTCGATTGATCAAGATTCTTCGAAAGCGCCAGAGAAAACGATTACCTCAGGGGTAATGACGGGCAGTTGACAGTGCGGATGACGACCGACCACGGATGACAGGCACTGGCACGGACATCCACGGACTCGACCGCCTCCGCTCCCTCGCCAGCGCACCTTTGCGGGCCTCACTTGACGACAGGCGACCCGCACAGCTTCTGGTGGAAGCCGAGGCCGGCCAGGCCTTCTGGCTGCGCGGCCTCGGTGACCAAGAAGGATGGGACCCCATGGCCCGGTCGACGAGCCCATGCGGCTGAACGGATGCGAAAGCAGTCCGGGGGCGACAGCCGCCGACCCGCGGCGCCGACTCGTAGGCATCCCGGGCGACTCAGCCCGCTCGTGGCCACCATCGTCGGGGCGTGCCCCAACCGTGCCCTTAGGAGCGGTCAACAGCGGTCAGAACCCATACGAACAATTTCCGCGCCATAGATTCCCCAGCTTATAGCGCGGGTTCGATTCCCGTCATCCGCTCCACGACAAGGCCCCAGGTCAGCGACCTGGGGCATTGTTTGTTGCCCAGACCTCCCGGGCACGCACGCCATGCACGTGCCGCAACTGCGACAACAGAGTGCCGGGTTGCCTGCTGGTGCTGGGCGGTAAGGGTGCTCATGCCCCATCGTCGGCTCGCTCAGTCGGCGCCTCCCCCCTGGCCGGCTCCGGGAAGCATGCCGGGCTGCCGCATCTGGGAGAAGCACACGTGCTTGAGTGCCTGCGCCCCCATCACAGCTGTCGGTATCGGCGCGTGGAACAGCACGTCCGGCTCGACGACCTCGTCGATCGTCTTCGAGATGACCTCCAGATCGCCGCTGTTCACGGCATCGTGGAAACGGCCGAACGTCACCCTGTCGTCGCCTTGCGCCCCGATGCTCACAGCGCGGCCACTGCCACCGGCGCTTCGGCCTGCCCCGCCTGCTTGGCTTGGAGCAGTCGCTGGCGCGTGGCGCCTCCCGAGACGCGGTGCAGGCGGTACGCGCCGGGCTTGCCCGCCTCGTCGGCCAGGTGCTTGACGACGCCCGTGCACACCGCCTCCTTGAGCTTCGCGCCCAGGCGGCCGTCGATGTTGAACCACACCGTGTCGGCGGCGCGCGCGCCCATCGGCATCGCGGCCTGGCAACTCATCCGCAGCGGCAGGCCCGACGGCGCCGCCGAGGGGGGCGTCAAGACCCCACCGACCCGCTCCGGGAGCGAGAGGCCACGATGACCAGTGACGATCCGGTCCGCCGCGGCGGCCGTGAAGCGCAGCGCCGCCGCACCCGCAAGGCGATCGTCGACGCGGCGGTCCGGCTGAGCGCCGGCGGAGCGACGCCGTCCATCGACGAGATCGCGGCCGCCGCCGACGTGTCGCGGCGCACGGTCTACGCGTACTTCCCGAGCCTCGACCACCTGCTGATCGACGCGACCGCCGGCGCGCTCAACGAGCCCCCGGTCGAGGAAGCGCTGAACGACCCCGCACTGGCCGGCGACCCCGCGGGCCGGGTGGACGCCCTCATAAGGACGCTGTTGAAGTACTCATCGCAGTCGCTTCCCCTCGGCCGCCGACTGATCCGCCTGACCGTCGATCAACCGGCAGGCGAGACTCCGGAGCCGACCGGACCGCGCCGCGGCCCCCGCCGGATCCAGTGACTGGAGCAGGCCTGCGAACCGCTCCGCGACACCCTGAGCCAGGAGTCGTACCAGCGGCTGATCTCGGCCCTGACCATCGTGGTCGGCTGGGAGGCGCAGATCGCCCTGCGCAACGTCCGCGGTCTCGGCCCGGAGGCCGAGGAGGAGGCCATCACCTGGGCGGCGCGCGCCCTGGTAGAGGCAGCGATCAGGGAACACGAGGCGGACAGCCCGTAAGACGACGGCTCCCGCGCCGGCCGGCACCGACAGCGGACCTCGCGGAGAGCAACTGCTACGACGGACTTCGAGGGGCAGGTTCCTGTCCCCGCATGGGGGGTCGTGCCACAACGTGCCAGTCGGGACGGTAAACAGCGGTCAGCAAGGGGGCCGACGAGGCAGTCAGACAGGCGGCGTTCTGCCGCCCGGCCCCAAGGCATCAGGCTCCACGAGCCTGTCTCAGCTGGACCTTCGACCTGTCACGGGCCGCCCGTACCCATGACTCGATACCGCCGGCTGATGTCGCATCGACCCGGATTCCAGGCAGTACCGCGGATTCCGGCGCCGCGCGGATCGGCGCCGGTCCGGCTGCCGAGGTGGCCCGTTGCCCGGACAGGGCCGTTTCCGAGACCTTCGTGGGCCAGGGAAGCGACGGGGCGTGGACGCATCCTGCGGAACCGCGGTCAGGGGTGGGCGTCGGGCAGGGCTTCGGTGCTGCCGTCGGGGTGGATGAGGAGGCGGACCGCACCGCCGTAGCGGTCGTCGGTTATCACAGCGGGGGTCGGGAAGCCGAGCTGCTGGGCGCGCTGCTGGAGGATGCCGATGACGACGTCCTGGATGTTGCCGAAGGGCGGGGCCGTCACGGGGACCTCGTCGATCAGGCCCGCGTGGTGGGAGAAGACGCGGACTTCCGCGACCGGAGGGGTGGGCTGCACGGCCACTGCCTTTCAGGAGTTCGGGACGGCTTCGCCGGTGGACGGCCGGTTCGCGGTGTAGGTGCCGCGCGAGACCCGTAGGAGTCGGCCCGCCTTGACCATGGCGGACAGGGCGTTGCTGACCGACTTCCCCGCGTCCTGGTAGGCGCCCGGGGGAAGCGCCCCGACCACGTCGCGGCTGGTGAAGTGACCCGGGAAGGAGGAGACCGCCGTCTCCACAGCGCGCCGCAGGCTGGGGACGCCCCAGGGACCGGACCCGCCCGCCCACGTGGCGGAGTGGTGCGGGCGATTGTCGCACTGGATGCCCGCGTGGCCCTCGCCGTGGTCCTGGCGCGGAGTGAGGGGCTGGTAGCGCTCCAGGTGGGAGCCGAGCTCGCGCACCGCTTCCAGTACGGCCGCCAGATTCCGGGCGTGGGCGACGGCGGCCGGGTCCGCGGTGTGGGCTGCGGGGACGAGCACCGCCGTGATGGCCTCCACATGGTGCAGCGAGTCGGCCAGGCGGCGCAGCAGGGGCTCGAAGATGTCCTGCCGCAGCGCGGCGACGGGGTCGTTGGTCGCGAGCTCGATGCTCACGGAACCGGTCAGGGCGCTGTCCGTCACCTCGTAGGCGGTCTCGTCGCCTGCTGCCGCACGCCAGGACTCCAGGCTCATGCGGGTCCGGGTGACCGCGGCGAGGAACTCGGGCGCCACGGCGGCGGACGGAATGAACGCGAGCATCCCGGCGAGCTGCTCGGTGACCTTGAGCATGGGGAGCGTGGCGGACGCCAGCGGACCGAGCACGGCCTTCTGTATGGCCAGGGCCGGGTCGGCGAGCGAGTAGGCGATCCGTGCTCCCGACAGGGCCGGAGCGCCCGCCTTCGATATCTCGTCCGTGTCGGTGCGCGGTCGGCGGTCCGCCGGGAAGTGCTGTGCCGGTTCCTGCCGCTGGGTGGGAACCGGCCCCTGGCCGGAACCCGATGGCCGGCGTGCCCGGTGCTCCTGGAGGGCGCTGAACGCGTCGAGTACCGCGGCTGCTTCAACCGCTTCACCGCGGCCGTCGCCCGTGGCGGACGCGGTGGCGGTCAAGCGTCCCCGGCTGTCGCCGATGTGCAGCCACCTGCGGATCCAGCGCCGGTCCTGCTCCGTGGTGGCGGCGGCGTAGCCGCCCGGATCGGACCGGACGACAGAGCCCTGCAGGCATGCGGCCCACACGGGGCAGGAGAAGCACAGCTGCCGGGCCGCATGGGTGAGGGCCTGGCTCCGCCGCATGCGGAAGGGAAGTTCCGGAGCACCCGCGGACGGACGTGTCAGGAGCGGCTCCGCGAAGATGTCGGGCCGCCGCTGGCAAGGCAGAAGCGTCGTGGTGACCGGCAGCATCGATGCCGGCCGGGTTCTCATCGCTGTCCTCGCCATGAAAGAAGTCCCCCGATGTTCTTTGTGACCAACGGGGACTCTAGAGTAGGGCAATTGGCAGCGGCAAAGCCGTACCACCTGCTGTGTGCCACTTATTACACAACGGAAATGCCGGGCCACCAGTTCACCGCGCATCCGTGTCAGCGGCTGCCGCGATCCGGCGGAGACCCCGGCGCTCCAGCCTGGGTTCACGCCGGTTAACGCCGGAGAACGTTCCGCTACGAAGCATCAGAACGCCTACGACGCCAAGGAATCCAAGGGGTACGCCGTACAGCGGCGCCACCATGCCCACCCCGGACGCACCGACGAGCAGTACGTCGGCCAGTACGACGGTCACGCCCCGGCGCCCCCTGGGACGCTTGAGCATCCAGGCACCCAGCAGCGCCATACCGCCGAGCGCCCAGTAGCCGAAGACCGCCTGGCCGCTGAGAAGTCCGCCGGAGGAGCCACGCGCGATGTCGCCCGCGGCCGCCAGGTAGCCGGTCATCGCGGCGGTGACGATGGTCGAGGCGAGACCGAGCAGCAGCTGGCCGCGACGGCGCAGCAGCCACACCAGCGCGGCGAGGGCCAGCAGCGCGGCCATCGTGATGAACGAGGCCATGCTGGTCGAGGCGAGCATGAAGAGGGTGTAGGCGCCGGCGATGCCGAAGACGATCCGGCGGAGCAGCCGCACGGCCCACGCGTCGTCGCGCTCCTGACGGAGCAGGCGGCGGAAGGAGTCGAGGGAGGGGCGCGGGGTCATCACGGACCGTCCATACCTGTTGCGGGGGCGCGGAGGGTGAGGGCCGGAGCGCCCGCGCTTTCAGCTCCGGAGGCCGGTCCGGCGGTCTCGCGCCGGGTGATGGTGGTCGGCTGCTGGAAGCCCATCTGCCAGAGCGGGCTGGGCAGGCGCTTCGGCGCGGCCTGCGGCTCGGGCGCCTCGACGGCGGGGGCCTGTGCCTGGGCCGGGGCCACGGCCTCCATCAGATTGTCGATCTTCGCCTTGCGGGCCTCGGGGGTGTCGGCCGCGAAGGCGTACGGGTCGATGTAGCGGGGGAGGTCCTTGTTGTCGAACTGCGCGACGGCCCGCACGGCGTTCGTGCCGGCCTCGGCCCGGGTCACCTCGGGCCATGACTGGGGGGCCTCGTACACGAAGTGGATGTTGTGCAGGCCGACGTTCTCGTTCCGGCAGAGCGTGCCGAGCTCCTTCTGGTGCAGGACCGCCCGGGTGTTGCCGACGTCCGCGAAGACCACCACCCGGCCTTCGGCCAGCCCGCCGTACGTCGCGGAGATCTCGTCCCATTTGGCCTTGGCGTAGCCCGGGCCGAAGCCCGCCTTCTCACCACCGAGAGCCCGGATGATCGCCGGTTCCCACAGGAACATGCCATCCAGCTCGCGGCCGCCCTGGGTCGTCTCCAGGGTCTGGGCGGAGCCGGCGCTGATCGTGTTCTGCTCGGCGGCCCACTGCTCCGCGATGAAGCGCTGGGACAGGAAGTGCACGCCCTTGTCGTTCTTCGGCGCGTCCGGGTGCTCGAGGCCGTGCGACCAGAAGGCGCTGATCGGCCTGGCCCCTTCAGGCGGAGTGAGCTTCGCCTTGTCCCGCGCGAGGGCGTCGATGTACTGCCTCTCCTTGGACAGCAGCGACTTGCCGTCGTCCAGCACGATGTCCTTCAGCCCTGCCGCCACGGCGGAAGCCGAGATCTGCTCCACCACGGCGTCCGGGTCGAGCCGGGCGTCCTTGGCTGCCAGCTCACGGGCGTGGGCCCGCGCCAAGGCGCCTTCCGCTATGTGTTCCGGTATCGGCTCCGAGCTCACCGTCGCCCGGCCTTCAACGGACGGGGATACACGTCGAGGCTCATGTTGACCGCTCCGGGACGGGACCCGTCGGCGGTACCCGTCGCGGGGGTGATGGTCAGGCTGGCGAGTGCGCCGTCCGGAGCGTTGAGCTCCCAGTAGGCGATGCGGTAGGGGCGCTTGTACTTGAGGCGGCTCTCCAGCTTGGGCACGGCGTACTCTCCGAGCTCGTCGGGGAAGTCCGTCGAGTCCCAGGCGCCGTCCCAGGCCGGTGCGCCGAGCACCGAGGACACGGCGTCGCGGTAGAGGGGCCACGCCTCGTCGGCCTCGTTCAGCACCTGGGCGTTGTCCTCAGGGGTGACGGACAACGAGCCCCACACCCAGTGCGACAGACTCTGCACGGGCGCCCAGCTGCCTCCCAGCGCGTTCAGCGTCATCGTGCCCCCGGTCCGCGTGACCACGTTGAGGACGTACTCGAACTGGGTCGGCGTCCAGCCGAACTGGGCGCACCACTCGTCCAACCCCTGGCTGGGCAGCGGCGGGCCGTTCCAGACCGTCTCCCAGTGGACGTCGGTCAGCCCCCGCAGCTCGGTGACGAGTTCCTGCGGGGTGCGGTTCACCGGCGGTTCGAAGGGCGTTCCCATGTCGTGCTCGCTTTCTCGCGTCTCGTACGTCACAGCAGCCAACCGGGGCCGTCGAGGGCCTTCGGGTCGGCCGGCCCGTGGAAGGTGAGAGAGATCGTCCCACCCCCCGAATACCCGCCCTCCCGGTGGTCCAGGGCGAGCACGATCACCGGGGCCAGCGGATTGGGGTAGCTCCACTGGGCCAGCCGGTACGGGGCGCGGAGCTCCCGCCGCTCCTCGGCGTCCCCCCACCGGCCCGGCGCGGGCGGTTCCGGGAAGTCCGGGCTGTCCCAGGCGCCCTCCCAGCCCGGTGCGCCCAACGCGGCGGTCACACGGGCGAGGTGGGCCGCGTAGCGGTCGAGGGCGGTGGCCAGGACCGCCTCACCGTCGGAGGGCGCACCCTCCGCGACCTTCCAGACCGTGTACGACGCCCGGGTCACGGGCCGGCCGAGGCCGGCCCGTGAGGCCAGGTGCAGGCGGCCGCCCCGCCGCGTACGAACCCACAGGCCCGACTGGGACCACAGCGGCTCCCAGCCGAAGCCCGCGCACCACTCGGCGCGCTCGGCCTCACCGTCCGGGACGCCTGGCCACACGGCACGCCAGTCCACCTGCAGGAGCGCGCCCAGCTCGACGGCGAGCTCCTGAGACGGGTGGTCGGTGATGATGCTTGTCATGGCTCAGGTCTTCCTACTGGGACACCCGGCCGTCACCGCCGTCCCGCGGCGGCGGCGGGGTGGGCAGCGTCGGCGGGGCGGGCGGTGTCGGCGTGGCGCGCGGCTCGGGCGCGGGCGCGGGCACACGCGACTGCTGGCGCGCGGGTCCGTTGTCCGGCGTGTTGACCCGGCCCCGTGAGGACAGGGGGTCCTGCTGCGCGGGAACGGCGGGCGCGGGGGCCGGTGCCGGTGCCGGCAGGGGCGGTGCGGGCTGCGGCCGCGGCACGTAGGCCGACGGCGTACCACCGCCGACGAGACGGCCGCCGCTGCTCTGGGCCTGGTCAGCTTCTGCGGCTTGCCGCTCTCGCTTGGCCTCGACTGCCGCGTACTGCTCCGCGAGCTGGTCCTTCTGGACCGTTGCGGTCTGGTAAGCGGTCTTGCGCTGTTCACGCTTGGAGGGCTGGGGGGTGGAAAGCTTGCCTTCCTTCTGCCACCGACCGTCGTTCTTCTTGTTGTCGTAGGTCCGTGCAGCGGCCAGCGTGCCCTTCTTCGCCACCTTCGCCGTGCCGCCGGCGACACGGCCCGTCGCCTTCGCGGCGCCGACCACGGCCCCAGGGGCGTACTGGCCCAGCTTGCCGCCCACCGTGTTCGCCATGTCCCCGACGCCCAGGGAATCCTCTGCCCCAGCGATCTGCGGACTGTAGGCCCCCGACAGCAGCTTCTTCAGCATCATCACGACGGCGACGGTGACCAGCAGCAGCATCAGCAGCTGCATACCGAGGGAGATCCTGGACGGCAGGATCATCTGGTACAGCACGAGCAGCACGGTCAGGACAACGCCGAAGCCGGCTCTGAGAACGAAACTGTGGATGAACGTCTGGAGCCAGCCCTTGAGCAGTTTCTGCTGCGAAGGGTGGATACCCAACGTGGCGATCAGCGGCAGCATGATGATCATGATGAGCGTCACGGCGTGCCACAACAGGGTGAGCGCACTGAGCACCATCACCATGATGGCGACAATCAGCGCGGCGATCAGCGAATAGAAGGCGATCCCGATCCGGTCCCCGGCGTTTCTGCCGGCCCACTGGTCGAAGGTGACCGGGTAGATGTACTGGTCCGCCTTGCTGTTGTTCGATCCCTTACCTCCCGCGATGTCGTAGCGGATGGGGATCCATTCGTCCTCGTACTTCTTGAGGTCCTTGCCGATCTCCTTGTTGGTCCGGGCCTGGGACACCAGCTGGCGAATGCGGAGGTCCTCACAGCGCGCGCTTCCCTTGACGCCCCAATAGCACTTGTCGTCGTGCGACGTCGGGGCGCACACACCGTCCTTGATGCTGCCCTCTTTCTGCCGGAAAATGCAGTCAGTGCCGGCTTCGCCGAACTGACCCAAGGCCCAAGGACGGAACACCAGCGTGTCGTACATGGCGCAGCTGTTGATGCGGACGCCCCGGTTTTCCACCTGCTTGTTTGCCGGCAGGTCGCAGGGGGGCTGTGCGCTTCCGGAGAGTCCGCTGAGAACCGCCTCGCTGAGCGCTGCGTTGGCCTGGGCGATGCCGGAGTCGGCCGTATCGATGAACTTCTCGAAGTTCCCGCCGGTGAGCATGACTACAACGGCGATGGTGGTCAAGGACGCCCAGCCGATGCCCGACCAGGCCTCTCGCATCTGATTCTTGCGCCACTTGCCGAACACCCAGAAGCCAGTGAGAGCGATCATGACGGGAACCGCTGGTACGAATAGGTTGTTCTTGAGCGTCGTCACGACATTGTTGCGGCCCTCGTACAGACCGGCGAGCGGGCTGGGGTTGGAGGCGTACTCCTTGATGGAAATGCCCGCGCGGGTGAGCAGCTTGGTGAGGTCGAACACCGTGTCTGCTATGCCGTTGTTGACGAAGTCCATGATAGAACAGGTGTCCGCGCCGTTGGCGTTCAAATCCAGGAACCCTTCGTCCTGGGAGGCGTCTCCCCGGCCGCGCATGGTCATGGACCAGTTCATGCCACGCATGCCGGCGAGCTCGTACATCGTGTAGTACTCGTAGCCCTGGGGCAGTTCGGCAGCCCCGTCGAACAGACCCGTGGTGTCGTTGAGGGTCTTGGGGCGCGACTTCTCCCACTGTTTGACGGCCGGGAAAACCGACTCGATGTGGCCCGGGTTGTCCATCTGGTAGTTGTCGTCGCCCGTGAAGGAACAGGCGAAGTCAATGGCGCGTGCCGGGCCGGGCACGGCCATGGTCAACGAGAACAGCGCGAACATCAGAAATGCGCCGATCCGCACCGCACGCCCGGCCGCCTTCACCCGTTCGAGGGGCGAGGGGCGGGCGGAGAGATCTCCACGTGGCTTGGCGCTACGGCGCACGGGCAATCAGCTTCCTTCTGGAGTTCCGCATCGGACGAGTGGGGAGGCGGCGGGGTGGGCTACGCGGGGAGGTAGTCCGTCAGGATGCAGCCCGCGACCTTGGCATCGCGCTTCATGTAGCCGCTGGGGATCTCGCTGTTGTATTTGGCGTTGCAGGAGGCGACGAGGAGTCCGGAGGACTTCAGCTCGCGCAGGCCGCCGCCCTCGTTGGGAATGACGGCGAAGTCCGCCCCGACCAAGGCGATCGCATCGCCCTCCTTGCCGGCGTCGGCGTTCGCCTTGAGCGCCTGCTGGAACTTCTTCATGTCGGAGATGGCGACCAGGGCCATGTGCCCCTTCTCGGCATCGCAGTACACCTGTTCCTTCACGCCCGCTTCGGCGCCCTTGGGGACGGCTTCGAACGCCGTGCCGCCGTGCCGCTTCTCCGGCGGGTTCATTTCCAGGTCATTGCACTGGGTGTACTGGTTGACGAAGCGCTCCATCGCGGCGACGTCCTTCGCCTTCGGCAGGCTCTTGCCGCCGCTTCCGGTTTCGGCCTCTCCCTCACCGCCGCAGCCCGTAAGGGCCGCGAGCGCGGTGAGAGCGGCTGCGGCGGTAAGGGTCCTGGACGTGCGCATGGGGTCTCCTGGGATAGGTGGGTGGTGCTGGGCTGAAGGCGCGCCGCTACCGCGAGGCAGCCGGCTCCGCCTCGGCCGGCCGCTCTTCGACGGGGCGCGGGCTGGAACGGCCTGTGGGCTACGAGGGGAGGTGGTCGGTCACGAAGCAACCCTTGACGAGGTCCTCGTTGACCTTGTAGCCGCTGGGGATTTCGGCCCTGAACTTGGCATTGCAGGACATCAGGAAGAGCCCGGCCTGCTTCAGGCCCTTGGCGCCGTCGTCGCTGCCGGATATGACCGCGAAGTCCTGCCCGACGAAATAGCCCGTGTCGAAGTCCGCGTCGCCTTGCAGGGCCTTCTGGTTCGCCTCCTGGAACTTCTTCATGTCGGACAGGAGCAGCAGGGTGGCGTACTTGCCCCGCTCGTCCTTGCAGGTCGCCGTCTCCTTGACGGCGAACGAGGGTTCCTTGAGGCGCTTGTCGGCGTCCTTCCCCATGCGGCCCGCCTCGAGCTCGCGGCAGGTGCCGCCGTTGTTGATCAGCCTTTCGATACCGGCGATGCTCTCCGCCTTCGGCAGGCCCAGGGCTGACAGCGGCCCGCCCTCCCCTTGCCCGCCACAGCCGGTCAGTGCCGTCAGCCCGACGGCCGCGGTCACGGCGGTGAAGGTCTTGGTCAAACGCATGGTCACTCCTGGAGTACGGGGGAAGCGCAAGTGGATGTCTGAGGCGCGCCGCTACCGTGTGGCAGCCGGCTCCGCAGCGGCCGGCCGCTCCTCGCGGGCGGCCTCCTGCATGAAGGTCCAGTCCCACACGCTGAGCGGCGGGTCGATGGACTGGCGGCCCGGGCGGGTGGTGCCGTTGGTGTCCGTGGCGGCGAGGATCTCCTGGAAGACCAGGTCCACCGCGACCGTGCCGACCCGCTTGTCCACGTCCCGCTGCAGGCACACACCCGTCCGCAGTTCCTGGAGGGAGTCGGACACCTTGGTGTCGCTCTCCGGCCGGCCGAGCAGCGGCGCCACCATCGAGGCCTCCTGGGCGGACTTCTGCTTGAAGGCGAAGACGGTGTGGATCTGGTTGGCGCCACCGCTGCGGGCCTCGGAGTCCTCGATCTGGACGAGGTCGATGGCCTGCTGCGTGATCAGCACGATGACCGCCAGGTACGAACGCCCCTGCTTGAGCGCGCGCCGCATCAGGTCGCGGCCGCTCTCGGTCGCGGTGACGACGTACGCCTCGTCGACGAACAGCGCCTTGGGCCTCAGTCCGACCTCGCCCGTCACGGGGTTCTTCTCGTAGCCGACGTCGAGCATCTGGCTGCCCAGCTCCACGACCGCCATCAGCGCGGTCGCGGCCAGCCGCTCGGCCGGGTTCCAGCTGCGCGGGTCGGAGGAGGCCGGGGTCTGGAAACCGCGCAGGGTGATCACCGTGCGGCGCTTGCGCATCGCGGACAGCGTCTGTGGCTTCTCCGCGAAGGCGAGTCGCGCGTACGGCAGGGTACGCAGCTCGGTGAGCAGCATCTGGGCGAGCTTGAGGTCCTTGACGGCCTCGCGGTCCCCGCTCGCCACCGCGTCGTCGTAGGCGCGTACGACCTCGTCGACGACCTGCCACAGCGTCGGCCGGGGCACCTGCCGCTCGGCGTCGCGGGCGCTCAGGCCCTGTTCGGTGGCCTGCCGGATCGCGGAGTTGTACCAGCCGACCACCGTGGCCATCGCCTCGATGACGGGCAGGCGCACCCGCTGGTAGTCCTCGTCCCCGAGGAAACCGCGCAGCATCGTTTCGGCGAGCAGCCGCCCGGAGGGCACGTCGCGCGCGACCACCCACGGGTCGAGCACGCCGGCCTGTCCCTTGAGGAGGTCGACGACCTCGGTCTCGGCCCAGAACTCCGGGTTCACCGGCTGGAAGCGGCTCTGCGGTGTGCCGAGGAGGCCCGCCTCGGCGTCGAGGGGGAAGTCGGGGTCGTTGACCTGGGATCCGAAGGCCAGGTAGTAGCAGAGCTGGGCGAAGTCCGTCTTGGGGTCGATGACCAGGCAGCGCACGCCCGACTCCGACTCCTCGTAGAACTTCTGCAGGGCCAGCGACGACTTGCCACCACCGGACGCGCCGACGATGGCCACGCCACCGCCGTCGTTGCGGGCAGGGCCGACGTGCAGCGAGTAGTGGACCGGGGTCTTGCCGGCCCAGCCGACCAGGTTGCCGACCCAGCCGAGCTGCTTGCCCGACCGGCGCTCGGGGTTGTCGCCCAGCTCGGTGCCGGCCGTGGGCAGCCCGGCGCCGAGCTGCTCGACCTCCTGGAGCCGCAGGTACGGCGCGATCGGCAGCTTGGGCGCGTCACCCGGCAGCTGCGACTGCAGGAGGCGCCACTGCTGGCGGCTCGGGCGCAGCAGGGTGACCTTCAGGTCCTGCTTGAACTGCATCTCCAGGATTCGGCGGCGTCGCTCGAGCTCGGTGAGGTCGGGGGCGGAGATGGTGAAGCGTATCTGCGCCTCCATGCCCGGCATCTTGTGCTCTTCCACGTCGTCGACGAGGTTCTGGGCACGGGTGACCTGGGCGGCGAGCTGGGTGCCGGGGGCACGGCCGGAGTTGGCCATGTCGTTCATCTCGTCGACGAGGTTGCCGCTGATCTTCTTCGCCCGGTCCTGGAACTTCAGGTACGGGATGAGGGTGAACCGCATGTCGATCTCGACCGGGAAGTCGACGTGCTGTGCCGCGTAGCGGGCCCACGCGGTGGACTGCCGGAATCGGGTCTCGGTGGGCCAGCTGGCCGCGACGAGGGTGGTCGTGTAGCTGGTGCGCCGCTCGCCGGTCATCTCGTCGTACTGGTGCAGCACGATGTGCGTCTTGCGGTTCTCCCCGGAGAAGTCGACGACCAGGTCGAACTGGTCGGGGCCCCAGGCCCGGCTGCCGAGCACCGGCTCGGCGGGAATCGGCAGGTCGCCGTGGAGCGGCTTGCGGATCAGCCAGACCAGTTCCTCGCGGCTCAGCGGGCTGCCGCCGAGCCCCTCGAGGCCCTCGTGGATCTCGCGGGCGACCTGGGTCCACCGGGCCAGCAGCTCCGGCGACAGGTACTCGTCGTGCACGCCCGTGGCACCGGCCGCGGCCGCGTCGGCGGCGTCCCGCACCGAGCGCGTGACGCCCGACTCCTCGACCGGGTCGTCCCCGCCGGGGAGCACCCCGTGGTCGTTGCCGGACTTCCGCTTCATCGAACCCAGCTTGACCAGCAGGATGTTGCGCTCGCGCTGCGCGCCGATGCGCTCCTGGTACTCGGCCTTGCGGAAGTTGTACGCCTTGTAGTTCTCCGTCGGCTCCCAGGCAACGGCGTTGAGCTGCTCGGCCCAGTCCTGGGCGGTGATCGGCCGGTACACCTTGCGGTAGTGGCACTCGACGTTGCGGTCGCCGCGGGCGAGGTTGAGCAGCGCGCGGGCCGGGGCCTCGGCCATGGCCTGGAGCTCGACGGCGTTGAGGTACTCGTCGATGGCCGTGGGCAGGACGATGCCGGTCCAGACGGAGTCCCCGTGGACGAAGATCATGTCGTCGGCGTACCGGTAGGGCAGCCGCATCTCCTCGCGCCGCTTGGCCGGGGCCTGGCCGCGGGAGGAGCCGCCGCCCGGCTTCCCCGGACTGCCGGAGCCGCCGTTCTTGGCCCCGGCGTTCTTCTTCGAGGAAGTGGACGCGAGGAGCATGGCGATCAGGAAGAAGGCGACCGCCCCGCCAAAAAAGATCAGCACGAACATGGAGGAGTCATCCTGCGGTCTCGGTGGTTGCGGTCTCGGCGGGTGCGCTCGGTGAGGGCGCGACCGGGGGTGGAGCGGACGCGGCGTACGAGGAGCCGTGCAGGGCCGCCGTCACGAGTGCCGCGTCGTACCGCTTGTGCCAGCGGCTCGCGCCCGGCTGCCAGAGGATGACCTGCCAGTGCAGCTCCTCCGGCTCGCGGTCCGCGGCCAGCCCCTGGAGGCGCTTGGGCTGCATCCAGTAATCGGCCCACACCACCACCTGCTGGCTGAGGGTGAGGGACGAGGGCAGCGGCCGGCCCCAGACGAAGTAGACGGCGACCGGCGGCCCGAGGTACAGGACCGACGTGATGAGCGACAGGCCCAGGAAGGGCAGGAGGGCCGACAGCGTCAGCAGCAGCACGAACCACAGCACGCCGAAACCGAAGGCGGCGCCCAGGGCGGGCAGGAGCAGACCGGGAAGCGGGATGTTGCCCCAGTTCCAGATGCGCTTGGGCCGGTTCAGCAGATCGGTGTGGTCGTAGGCGACCATGGGCGCCGGTGCGTCCGGCGTGTCCTGCGTCATCAGTCGGTCCCCCTCTCTGGTGTGGCTGCGTGCTCCGCGCCGCGATCGCGGGCGGCACGTCTACGGTCGCGGGCCGGGTTCCGTTCCTCACGGCCCGTCCCCGGGATCAGCCCTTGCCGCCGATCTGCTCGCCGAGGCTGATGAGCATTCCGGCAAGGCCCGCGGCGCCACCGATGATGAACGCGGCCAGCGCGATCATGCCGAAGCCCTGGAAGGCCTCGCGCATGCCGTCGCCGCGCTTCATCGACAGCAGCATCCGGATGCCGAGGATGAGGAGGGCGCAGGAGGCCACCGTGAGGCCCAGGCCGGCCAGGATCCCCTGGATCTTGCCGAACATGCCTTCGAGGGTCGTTGCTGCCAGGATCATGGCGTGTCCTTCGTTTGTGAGGGGCGTACGGATGGGTGTCGCGTCGTGCAGGAGGGTCGGTACGCCGCCTTGCGCGATGACGCGTCAGTGGGCCGACGGGGAAGCTGACGGCTTGGGCGATGGGGAGGCGCCGGGGGAGGCCGGGCCGGACGGGGAGGCCGAGGCGGACGGGGCCGGCGGGGCGCTCGCTCCGGAGGCCGGGGTGGCGCTCGGGGAGGCGGTGCCGGGTGTGTCCGCCCGCCCGCCCGTGGGGTCCATGACACCGCCGCGGATGTCCTTGATGAACCAGCCCTGCGCCGTGTTCACCACGGTCACCCGGTACGAGCGCTTCAGGGCCACCTCCGCCTTCGCGTCGTCGGCCCCTCCGCCGCCCCAGAGGACCGTCACCCGTGCCGGGACCGCCTGGCCCTGGCTGTACGTGACCTTCTTGCCGGCTTCGGTGCCCTCGGGCGCCAGCGCCTGGACCTCCTGGACCACCGGTGAGTTCAGCACGCCGGCCAGGCCCGAGACCGCCGCGGGGGTGGCGTCGGGGGTGGTGAAGCGGGTCAGGGCGGTGGTGTCGGACGCGGCCCACGCCTTGAAGTAGCCGGCCAGGACCTGGTCCCTGAGCTGGGTGGAGAGTTCCTGGTCGATGACCTCTTCGCCCTTCTCCAGCGCGGGCGCGGTGTCGCGGATCGGCAGCGGCATCTCGCCGACGTTGCCGACGACCCGCAGCCCGGACGCACCGGCGAGGTCCTTGACGTACACCGGTACGGAGAGGGTCGTGGTGCGGCCGCCGGTGTAGGTGACCTGGATGTTGAGGTACCGGCCGTTCTTCCCGTACTCGGGGAGCTCTTCGACGGTCCCGTCCCAGTTCGCCTGCTTGACCTGCTGCTTGCCCTTCCCGTTCCAGCCGCAGTCACGGTCGACGCCGGCCGAGATGTAGCGGGAGAGGGATTCGCGGCGCTTGTCGGTGTTCTCCGGCGAGTACGTCATGCAGAGGGACGCGTACTCCTCGGCGAAGACCGCCGCCGACTGGACCGGGAAGTCGGTGAGGCGGTAGCGGCTCAGGTCCTGCCCGTCCAGGGCGGCGGGCTTCACGGAGACGGATGACCTGCCGATGACCAGGCCGGTGACACCGCACGACCCGAGTGCGAAGGCACAGGCGGTGATCATCAGGGTCGCGCGCAGGGCGACGTGCGTGCTCCTGCCGTTCGAGGGCAGCCGACCGCCGGGGCGGGGCACCTCGAACCGGGCTTCCGGCCCCTTGGCGCCGCTACGGCCGGGCGCGGTCACGGCGGCGGACGGGTCCGCGGCGGCAGCGGGTGCGGCGGACGGGGCCGCGGCGGCAGCGGGTGCGGAGGCAGCGGCCGGCATCCCGGGGACGGAAGCCTTGCCGCCCCCCTTGCGGCTCTCGCGTGCGGCCTTCTTGCTCTCGTACTCGGCCTTGCGGGCCGCCTTCTTGCGTTCGTACTCGGCCTTGCGCTCGGCCTTCGCCTGCTCCCGCTTGTCCCTCTTCGACTCGGCGGCGGGCCGGTCCGCGCGCGGCGGCAGGCTCGGTACGGCCGCCTGACCCGGCGGAACGTTGGACTGCGGGGCCACGCGCACCCACGCGGCGGCCACCTGGCTGCGGGCCGCCTCGGCGGAGAGCTGGGGCACGGCCGGGGAGTCGTACGGACCCGGCGCCTGCTGTGCGGGGTGCCCGGCGGGCCGGTCCTCGCCGATCCCGTCCGCAGAACTGCTGTGGTCCGTCATCGAGTCGGCTCTCTCCCCGCGTGTGATCCCCGTCCGCCGGTCGGGCGTGCGGCGGGCCCTGGCGAGACCAGGTGCGGACGGCAGTGTGGCAAATCGAGCTGACATTCCCCTCTCGCTTTTCCTCGCGGGGAGAGGTGAGGAAAAAATAAGGAATCCCTGTGAGGAAAACCGAGGGGCGACGGCGCGGCCACCCGCCCACGACTCCGTCACAATGCCGGGTTGTGCCCCAGTCGCGGGTGCGGAGCCGTCCCCGACCTCCCGAAGGACGAGAGTTGAGCGAGCAGAAGCTTCACCCGTGGCAGGACGCGGGCACCGCCCCCGAGGCCCCCGAACCGCCGTTGGTGGAGGCCGGGCACGCCTGGATCTCCGGCTACGAGCCGGGAAACCCCTGGCAGTCGAAGCTCTGCCTGCGCACCCCGCACGGCACGGTCGCGTACCCCCTCACGCCGCACACCATGCCGGACCTCCTGGAGGGCCTGGTGGTGGTCGCGCAGGAGCAGCAGGGGGTGACGGGGGCGGACGTCCTGTACGACTCCGAGGCCGACGAGCCCGAGGACGACGCGGAGCCTCAAGAGACGGCTGAGGCCCCGAGCATCCACAACGGCCGCGCGGCACGCCTGACCGGCTGGGCCGTGGTCCACGAGCTGTGGGAGCGCGAGGACCCGAAGGTCCGCCTCATCATGGGCGCGACCGTGGTGGCCGTGTTCGTGCTGGGGATCTTGCTGTCCTGACCGGATACGGTCAAACCCACCACGGACGAAGGAGACCAGCATGCTGACGGAGACGACCGGCCGGACGCCGCAGGACCTCACGGCCGAGTTGACGGCCGTGGCGGCCGTCAACGACTGGCCCTCGGTCTGGGCGGGCCCGCCGCAGGGCGGGACGGCGGAGTTCTACGCATGGTGCGAGCGCTACGGCTGGGAGCCTCAGACGACCGAGCGCAGCCTCTGGGTCCGCACGCGCAGCGGAGGAGACTGGACGCTGTTCCCGGTGTTGGGCGGCGACTGGAGCCCCCTCGCGAGCCTCAGACACCAGGGATGGCACGTCACCGCAGGCTCCGGGAAGGAGAACCCGGACGTACACACGGCAGCGGCGGAAGTGTGGTCCACCTACCTCAAGGCCGCCGAGGCCGCCTTGGGTGCCCCGACCTGGTCCGGGCAGTGGGACGCCCCCGACTTCCCCGAGCCTCCCCATCCCGCCTACTGGCGCGACCGGGAGGAACGGGCGCTGAGCCGCAACCCGTTCCGGTTCGCTTACTGGGCGCCGGAGGCGGCTGTCCCCGGGCAGCCCTGCATCACCCTGAGCCAGTCGGTGTCGTTCCAGGCCTGGACCACGGACGGCGGCCCCGGTGGCTCGGCCATCTCCGTGGACGTCTACGCACCGCTCGAGTTCCTCGCAGGTGATCGATGAGCCCAGTCGCACCGCTCACGCGGGAAGAGATCGAGCTCGCGCAGCGACTCGAGGCCAAGCACAAGGCCGGGGAACCGCGCTCGCGAGCGGACGCGCGCAAGATCGTCGCCAAGATGTTCGCGGACCGGCAGGCGGCCCATGACCGGCAGAGGGAGCTTGCCCTGCGGGAAGGCATCGAGCCTGCGGGCGAGAACGAACTCCCGGACCTGATGTCCTTCATCCGGAGCGTCGCCAAGGAGGAGGAGGTCACCCGCCCTGACCGGGGCGATGACCGGGCGCTCTGGTCCTGGCAGTCTCAGCCGGCGGGCATGGACCGGGAGATAAAGCACCGGTTCCTGGCCCAGGCGTGTGGCGAAACACGTGGGTACCAGGTTCTGGAGGACACTCCGGCAGCAGGCCGGATGGACGGGTACTACCTGGGCAACAGCTTCATGGCCGAGGTGCTCACGTCGGACTACGGCGTGAGCGAAGCGGACTTGCGGAAGACCACTGCCGAGATCTGGCCCCGCGTCTCGGATCGTTACGTCGCGGCGGCCAAAGGCCAGGTCCTGGTCTTCGCGGCCGAGATCGGCGAAGGCTCCGTCCTGGGTGCGACGGAGCTGAAGCGGGTCCTCGGACCGGAGGGAGTCGGCAAGGAGAACGTGGACTTCCTGGTCGACTTCCCCCACCAGGGGCACCTGCCGGCGGACATCCGCGACCTCATGGTGGACCCGGCTGTACGGTGCCAGCTGCGGAGGGAGGACCACGCACAGGGAGAAGACAAGTCCCCCGCCTCCTTCGCCGGCAAGCTGGCCGCCATCGACGTCCCCGAGCACTTGAAGCGGGCGCACGCCGCGGCGGTCGCGAAGCTGAACGCGGTGGAGAGCTACGCCGAACTGGCCCCGCCCCAGGCGGAGATCACTGAACCCGAGCTCACCGCGCCGGAGCCCCGACAGCCAGGGGGCCGCCTCACGTTCCAGGATCCCGAGCTCACCGAACCCGCGCCGGACCAGCCGGCGTCGGCGCCCACGGCGCCCGCCCCGCCCACGCCCCATGTACCCGTGCCCGGCGCCTCGTTCCTGCACGGGGCGACCCTCCCCCGCACCCTCGTCGTACCGCCCCGTCCCGCCCCGGCCGTCGCGAGCACGCACGGCGTGATGAACCCGGCGGTCGAGGCCGCCCCGAAGGCCCCGGAGACCGACCTGTGACCGGCCCCGCAGACGTACCCGCGCCCGGCGAGGAGGTCGAGCTCTTCTTCCCGGACGTCTTCGCGTTCGTCAGCGAGTTCCTCGCCCCCACCGTCCGCCGCCGCCTGAACGGCTCCTCCGCCACCTGGTGCCCCCGCTGGTGGGAGCACCCCGAAGCCGGCGCACGCCTCTCCGCGCTCTGGCTCGCCTGGGAACAGCTGCGCCTGGAGCCCACCCTCGGCCTGTCGACGTGGTGGCTGCACCACGCCGACCCGCACCTGAGGGTGCTGATGGACACGGACCTCGGCCCGTTCGCGGCCTGCTCCCCCAAGGTGGGCGGGCACACGCCGTACCCCTTCGACCCCCTCCCGCTGGAGGAGTACGACCCCGAGGCCCAGCCCTTGTAAGGAACCGGTGAGGAGGCACGGCGCGATCCTCACCGTTTCCCCACGTCCGTCAACGACCCTTTGGCCGGCCCCTTTTCCTCACAGCGAACCCTTCACTTTCCTCGGATTTCCCCGCGAGGAAAACCCGCGCTCCCCTGGCCGTCCCGCCACCTACGGTGTCTCGGCGACCTGACTGAGGGAGGGCCGGGACGGTGGACTCACCCGCCGAGAACAAGCGAAGTGCGGTACTGGCGCTGGCACTACTGGGTGTCCTGCTGGTCGGCAGCCTCGTCGTGCTCACCGTCTTCAGCGGCGAGGACGAACCCGCGGCCGACGCCAAGCCCAAGGCGTCCGCCACACGAGGCACGGGCGCGGCCACCGGCACGGGCGCCGGTCCCGCGGCCGGAGCGGCCGCGCCGCAGTCCGGGTCGGCCGCCGGAGTACCCCCCATCGTCCAGCCTGCCGACCTCGCGGAGGCCCACCGCGCGATGGCCGACTACATGGCGGGCCTCAACACCTTCAAGTACACCGACAACGCGGCCTCCTGGGCGCCCCGTCTGCTGGCCCTCACCGACGGCGGCGAGACGATGAAGAAGCTGACCGTGCTGCCGGTCGACAAGGCCTGGGCCGTCTGCCAGCAGAGCAAGTGCTCTTCCGCGGGGCAGGCCTTCGTACGCCGTGACGCGCTGATCGCCGACGAGCTCACGCGCGGCAGCGGCCAGGCGATCTCCAGCGTGGTGGAAGTGACCGCGACCCGCTCCAGCGACGGTCGCAAGACCGAGACCGAGACCAACACCTGGCTGGTGAGCGCCCGCAAGAGCGGCGGCAAGTGGCAGGTGAACGGCTTCGACATCTACGGCCTGGGCAACGTGGGCGCGCCCGAGCCCAAGGGAGGGTGAGGCACCCGTGGTGGCTCCTGCCGTACTGGCGGCGGCGTCAAAGGCGGCCAAGGTGGCGAAGGCCGCCAAGAGCGCGGCCCAGGTCGCTTCGGGACAGGGCGGCAAAGGCGGAGGCGGGAAGAAGAGCAACCTCAAGTGGGTGTTGATCATCGCCGGCGTCGGCTCGATGCCGACCCTCGGCATCGTCTTCCTCGTCATGCTCCTGATCATGGCCCTCGTGGGCGGCCTCGGCGGCGGCGCCGCCCAGGCGGCCTGCGGCAACTACGGGGAGAACGCGGGAGCGGGCAACACGGGCGACAAGGCCGCGACGAACCCGATCATGCCCGCGGGCAAGATGTACATGCCGAGCGACACCGCCCGCGACGAGATACCCCCGAAGATGATCCTCGCCTCGATGCGGGCGGCCGCGCGCTACGACGGCCTCGACTGGACGATCATCGCCGGGCAGATGTACCAGGAGACGAGGTACGGCCAGGACAAGTCCGCGGCGCCCGGCGGCGACAACGGCTTCGGCTACAAGGGCCTGCTGCAGTTCGGTGACTGGGCCTGGGGCCAGTATGGCGAGGACGGCAACGGCGACGGCCAGAAGGACCGCTACAGCATCGACGACTTGGCCTTCGCCGCGGCCAACTACATGCACGCCCTGAAGGCGGAGACCAACGCCTGGGACGCGCTGCTCGGCTACTCCGGCTCGCTCAAGACCAACACCGTCTACCCCCGCGTGGTCCTCACCCAGGCCGCCCGCTACCGCGGCACCCTCACCAGCGACAAGGACCTCATCAACCGCTGGTACGCGCACTTGAAGGCCACCGTCGAGAAGAATCCTTCCTTCCCGGTCCTGGGCAAGACCTCGGACATCCCCGAGCCCGTCGGCAACGACGCCCAGCCGAGCGAGGCGCTGAGCATCCGCTCCAAGGGCCCCCGCAGCTGGTCCACCCCGCCCCTCGCCGGAGGCGGGCAGGGCGGCACGACGACGGCCATGGCACCGATGGGCTTCTCCCGTCCGCTCGCGGCCCCGTTCCGCCCGGACGACCCGCCCGCGACGACCAGCGGCAAGGACTGGCAGTGGCCGATGAAGGAGGGCTCGTACAAGCCCGGCACCAAGTACCACCAGGAGGGCCCGCACTGGAGCCTCGGCTACCACACCGGGGTCGACCTGGAAGCGCCCACCGGCACCCCGATCCACGCCCCGGCCGACGGCAAGGTCGTGAAGGTCGCCAGCGGCGGCGCGTACGGCAATCAGACGCGTCTGGAGCACGCCAACGGCGTCATCACCCTGTACGCCCACCAGAGCAGCATCTCCGTGAAGATGGGCGACACCGTCAAGCGCGGTGACCAGATCGGCAAGGTCGGCGAAACGGGCAACGTGACCGGCGCGCACCTCCACTGGGAGGTGCTGATGCCGGGCGTAGACGACCCCTTCCGCAGTGGCCAGGACAACGGCCCGGGCCAGATCGACCCGGCGGCATGGCTGGCGGGCAAGATCACGGCCAGCCCGGACTACGGCGGCGTTCCCGGAGGCAGCGGCAACGGCAAGGACGCCGACTACCGCAGCTGCGCCGAGAACGGCAAGGGCACGGCCGTCCCGCCGGACGGCGCCGGCTCGACCGGACCCCTGCCCGACGTCGACGACACGGTCGTCCGCGCGGCGCTCGGCTGGGCCCAGCGCGGCATCGGCAAGCCCTACAAGTGGGGCGCCCCCCGCCTCCAGGGTGACCACCCGACGTCCTTCGACTGCTCCAGCTTCACGCAGTGGATGTACTACCAAGCCAGCGGCGGCAAGATCAACCTCGGTTACACCACCTACGACCAGCAGCCCAACCTCGCGAAGTACAAGGTCGACCTGAGCCAGTCCAAGCCGGGGGACGTGATCTTCTTCCAGCCCAGCGGCCCGAATCGCTCCGAGCACGTCGGCATCGTCTGGGATGCCGCCAAGCACACCATCCTGCACGCCCCGCGGCCGGGCAAGAACGTCGAGTTCAGCAACTGGGAGTGGCAGGGCGAGATCACGGGCGTCTACCGGGTGCCCACGGCCGGGAGCTTCCCCTAGACCAGCGGCGCGCACAGCGCCCCGGACCACCGACCGAACGAGATGCCGACGTCCACCCCGGGCCCGGCGGAAGGAACGCCCTGACCATGGCCCCCGAACCACAGAAGAAGCCGCGCGCCGAAGACGACTGGACGATCGAGATCGTCCTCCTCGTCGTCGGCGTCCTGGCCCTCCTGTCCGCCGCCTGGCTCGCGGCCCGCCTCGGCGCGGCGTTCACCGAACAGCCGGAGCCCCCGGGCAACCCCTTCTCCTTCGCCATCGCCCTGGCCAAGGGCGACTACTCCTGGCCGGGCGGCGCGGCCAGCGCCATCGCCGCCGCCGAAGCGCTGCTGCTCGCGGGCCTCGTCACGGCCGGGTACCGGATACACCGGCGGCTGCGCGACAAGCCCGACGTGGACCGGGCCGCCAAGCACATGACGGACGGTGCGGAGCTCGGCAAGCTCACCATGAAGGGGGCTGCCGCGACCGCGGCCCGCCTCGGCGTACAGGCCGAAGTGCCCGGCGTCTTCATCGGCCGGTCGGTGAAGGGCCGGCAGCCGCTGTTCGGCTCCTTCGAGGACATGCACGTCGACATCTGGGGCCCGCGTACCGGCAAGACGACCCGGCGCGCCATCCCGGCGATCCTGTCCGCCCCGGGGGCGGTGCTCGTCACCTCCAACAAGCGCGACATCGTCGACGGCACGCGCGGACCTCGCCAGGCCCACGGGCAGGTGTGGGTCTTCGACCCGCAGCAGGTGGCCCAGGAGCCGCCGGCCTGGTGGTGGAACCCCCTCTCGTACGTCACCGACGTGGCCAAGGCCCGCAAGCTGGCCGACCACTTCGCCTCGGGCTCGCGCGACGCCGACGCCTCCACCGACGCGTTCTTCGATCCGGCCGGCCAGGACCTCCTCGCCAACCTGCTGCTCGCGGCGGCGACCGCCAAGACCCCCATCACCCAGATCTACACCTGGCTGTCCAACCCGAAGGACGACACCCCCGAGCGCATCCTGCGCGGCGCCGGGCACGTCATGCCCGCCGACTCCCTGAACGGCGTGATCACGGCTCCCGACAAGCAGCGCAGCGGCATCTACGGCGTCGCCCAGCAGATGGCGTCCTGCCTGATCAACCCCGAGGTCAACAAGTGGGTGACCCCGCTCGGCCCGACCGACGACCGCCCCGAGTTCGATCCCCGCGAGTTCGTCCGCACCCGCTCGACGCTCTACTCGCTTTCCCGCGAGGGCAGTGACTCCGCGGGGCCGCTGGTGACGGCCCTGACCGTGGCCGTCGTCGAGGCGGCCGAGGAGTACGCCACCACCCAGCGCGGCGGCCGGCTCTCGCTCCCGATGGTCGGCGTTCTGGACGAGGCGGCGAACGTCTGCCGCTGGCGCGCGCTGCCCGACCTCTACTCGCACTACGGCTCGCGCGGCATCGTCCTGATGACCATCCTCCAGTCCTGGGCCCAAGGCGTCGAGGTGTGGGGGGACCGCGGCATGGAGAAGCTCTGGTCCGCCGCGAACATCCGGGTCTACGGCGGCGGTGTCTCCGACACCCGCTTCCTCGGCGACCTCTCGGAGCTCGCGGGCGAGTACGAGCTCCGCGAGTACTCCGCGACGCGGGAGTCCGAGTTCGGCGGCTGGTCCGGCAACCGCACGGTGAACGAGTCGGTCCGCCGCGAGCGCGTCCTGCAGGTCTCCGACCTGGGCTCGATGCCCCCCGGCCGGGCCCTCGTCCTGGCCTCGGGCACCAAACCGGTCCTGGTGGAGACGATCCCCTGGTGGGAAGGCCCATACGCCCGCGAGGTCAAGGCCTCCCTGTCCATGTACGACCCCGGCGCCGCCTGAGCACCGCCCGATGCCCTCCCGACGGTCCCGCCGCCGCCCTGTTGCCATGGCCACAGGGTCACCCGGATGCCGATGCCGGCTGCGGCCCTCCCGTACCACGCCGATCCTGATGACATGACGTCCAGCGGACCGCAGGTCATCGTGTACGCGCCCGACGACCGGGGGCTGCGCGAGGTCGGCGTCGCAGGGAAGACCGTGGGTCGGGCATGGTCACCCCGGGACCTCCGGCGCGTGTTGCGGCGAGCGGGGGTGCCGGCGGACATCGACCTCGGCCATCCCGGACAGGTCCGATGGCGGGCCGACCTGGACCTGTGGCCGGACCGTCCCTGGTGGAGGCGCATCCAAGTCTGTCTCATGATCCTCGGACTCTTGGTATCCGCCGTCGTGCTCTTCCGGGTGGGGCTGACGGACACCCTCAGAGCACTGACCTTCGGCGGGCGGGTCATGGGTGTGGTGTTCCTGGCCGGCGCGCTGGTAGAGACGGTCGCGGCTGCGGCGGTCTTCGACTACTGGGGCAAGCGCGCCACCCGGTATGCGGGGCAATGCGTCCTGCTGGGGGTCGTCATCGTGGCCGTGACCAGTCTGATGTTCCTGATCCTGCAGTGGGAGGGCGGCTATCACGCCGGGTTGTTCTGGCTCTGGGTCTCCCTGGTGGTGTGGTCCGTCTGGGCACTGTGGGAAGTGAGCCGGCACAAGGTCTGGCGGGGGATCCCCCACCCGAAGAGCTTCGCGACCGGAGTCGCCCTGTCAGCGCTCATCGGTTCCGCGAGCGTGGCGTACTCCGCCATGTACACCCCGTACGTCGCCCCGCCCGAGGTCCCTTTCATGGTCTCCTTCGGGAAACCGACCCTGAACGCCGCCCGCACCAGCCTGTACGTACCGGCGCACCTCACGTTCCGCAACGAGGGTTCCATCAGCATCTTCGTCGTCGGAACGCAGTGGGCGGCCACGATCTGGCCGAGCGCCTTCCGTGAGAAGGGCACCGGGCTGACGAGATGGCGGGACGAACTGGGCGACGGCTGGGACACCCACCGGCACGAGGACTACAACGCCCCGGCCCGCCTGCTCGCGGCAGGACAGATCACCTCCGCGGGAAGCCGCCTCGACCCCGGTGACGACTTCTCGAAGGAGGCCGTCATCGAAGTGCCGCTGAAGGAATCCGGTCAGGGTCGCGTCCAGCTGGCCGCGACGATCTCGTTCATCCGGGCCGACCGCTGCAAGCTCGCCAACAGCTACCCGCAGTCAATCGAGTACTCGTGGGACGTGGACTCCGCCGATCGAAAGCACGTCTGGGACGCCCCACCCTGGCTCGCGAGCCCCGGCGATGACTTCTTTCGCTACCGCTCGAGGATCTATCGCAGCAGCGCGATCATGAACATGACGCAGGCTCCCGACTGGGCGGCCATGTGGTGGGTCATCCCGAAATGGCGCGAGGGTGAACTCTTCGCTCGGGGAGACACCATCCCCTACATGCAGGTCCACATCGCCCGCGACCCGGACAGCCGCGAAGTACTCAGCGAGGACGAGCAGGAGCCCTACGGAATGAAGACCAGGTCGACGTCGGTCGACCAACCGATTGCCCTGCTCCGCCGGGTCGCCGAAAAGCAGTAGGCACCGCCGGTTCAGGCACATCGGCCCACGAGAACGTCACGCGAGGCCGGACTGTCAGAGCCCCGCCGCACTCGATGTCTTGATGGGGGGCCCGAGCGGCTGGGTGTCCGTAGCGGGAGGCCGGCCGACTGCCGCCGCATCGGCAGGGCCTTGGCGGCAGCGGCCTCGGCGCTCCCCGCCCCCAACGCTCCGCGCACGAACCGCACAGCGTGGCCGCCGCCGTCCAGCGTCTGGCGCCTGCACCGCCTCGTCGGCAGACCGCATCCTGCAGCCGACGGCGAACGTGAAAACGCCGCACTCGGGGGTGAATCAATATCTGTCACCGCGACCGAAGAATTTAACGGACCCCGCGGGGAGGGTTTCTACCGCCGCACGGCAGGCAGAAATATTCAACGCACACAATCCGCCGGAGCGTGCTAGTGTCGATCTCGGTTGCAGTTTTGGTACCCAAGAAACTTCAAGCGCCTCCAGCCGACCCTCGGGCCGCAGGAAGCGCTTCGTATTTCCCGGTATTTTCCGGGCGGGGCATCATCGCGGCGACACGGCGTCCGCACAGTGCAGACGTTGATGTATTGCCCCAAAGGAGATATGACATGGCTACTGGTACCGTCAAGTGGTTCAACGCGGAAAAGGGCTTCGGCTTCATCGAGCAGGACGGTGGCGGCGCTGACGTGTTCGCCCACTACTCGAACATCGCCGCCCAGGGCTTCCGCGAGCTGAACGAGGGCCAGAAGGTGTCCTTCGACATCGCGCAGGGCCAGAAGGGCCCGACGGCCGAGAACATCGTTCCCGCCTGACGCTGACACACATTCTGCAGCTGGGGCCCGCATCCCTCGGGGTGCGGGCCCCAGCTGCATGCGTTTCCCGCGGTGCGTTCACCCGCGGTATCAAGCATTGAGAGATCCGGCCGACTGGCCCTCTCGGACTGCACCCGATTTTTTTCCTTGGTTGCCGCGTCCGCATGACGCCACCTTATTTCAGCGTCTGAGCCCGACAGATTCCTGTCCGCCAGATCCGCTATCGCATTCCATTCGGCCCGTTCTCGCAATTCCGTGCGCCGCTCCTACGCTGCGGGAATTCCTTGATACGTGCCGCATCAGGGAAGGTTCCGCATGAACCCCGCACGTACGAACGAGCGCTCTTCTCGCACCCGCGGCCGCACCGGCGGCCCCGCTTTCGGCACCGGCGCCGGTTGGGGGCGGGGCAGCCGCTTCGGCTCGTCCGCCCCGAGCCGTTCCGGAGGTCCGAGCCGCTCGGGCGGCTACGGCCGCCGGCCCGCCGCGATCCAGGGCGAGTTCGCACCGCCGAAGACGATCACCCCCGCGCTGCCCGCCGTCGAGGCCTTCGCCGACCTCGACATACCGGCCCAGCTGCTCACCACGCTCACCCGTGAGGGCATGGCCACTCCGTTCCCGATCCAGGGCGCGACGCTGCCGAACTCCCTGGCGGGCCGTGACGTCCTGGGCCGCGGCCGTACCGGCTCCGGCAAGACCCTGGCCTTCGGCCTGGCCCTGCTGGCCCGTACCGCCGGCCAGAGCGCCGAGCCGGGTCAGCCGCTCGCGCTGGTCCTGGTCCCGACCCGCGAGCTCGCGCAGCAGGTCACCGACGCGCTCACCCCCTACGCCCGGGCGGTCAAGCTGCGCGTGGCCACCGTGGTCGGCGGGATGCCGATCGGCCGGCAGGCCACCGCGCTGCGCGGTGGCGCCGAGGTGGTCGTGGCCACTCCCGGCCGCCTCAAGGACCTCATCGACCGGGGTGACTGCCGGCTGAACCAGGTCGCCATCACCGTCCTGGACGAGGCCGACCAGATGGCCGACATGGGCTTCATGCCGCAGGTCACCGCCCTCCTGGACCAGGTACGCCCCGAGGGTCAGCGAATGCTGTTCTCCGCCACCCTCGACCGCAACGTCGACCTCCTGGTCCGCCGCTACCTGACCGACCCCGTCGTGCACTCCGTCGATCCCTCCCAGGGCGCGGTCACCACGATGGAGCACCACGTCCTGCACGTCCACGGTGCCGACAAGCAGCGGACGACGACGGAGATCGCGGCCCGCGAAGGCCGGGTGATCATGTTCCTGGACACCAAGCACGCCGTGGACCGCCTCACCCAGGAACTCCTCGACAGCGGGGTCCGCGCCGCCTCCTTGCACGGCGGGAAGTCCCAGCCGCAGCGCACCCGCACCCTCGCCCAGTTCAAGACCGGACACGTCACCGTCCTCGTCGCCACCAACGTGGCGGCCCGCGGCATCCACGTCGACAACCTCGACCTGGTCGTCAACGTGGACCCGCCGACCGACCCCAAGGACTACCTCCACCGCGGCGGCCGTACCGCCCGCGCCGGCGAGTCCGGCAGCGTCGTCACCCTCGTCACCCCCAACCAGCGCCGCGACATGACCCGCCTCATGGCGGCCGCCGGCATCACCCCCCTGACCACCCAGGTCCGCCCCGGCGACGAAGCCCTGAACCGCATCACCGGCGCCCAAGCACCCTCCGGCATCCCGGTCACCATCACCGCACCGGTGGCCGAGCGACCCAAGCGCAACACGGCCTCCCGCGGTCGGCGCCGGCCCATCTCGGCTGCCCGGCGCGCGAGCCTGCGACAGACCGCCTTCGACGCGGCGGCCTGAGAAGCAGGAGGCACCTTTTGACGCTGGACGCCAGGAAGCAGCCGGTCCACAGGTTTGTGACGACATGACCGTCGAGGTGGCCCCGGCCGTCATGACCAGCGCCCGCGCGGACCATCTGCTCGTCTGCGACGAGGAGGGTCTGTGCACCGGGCTGATCACCCATGCCTCCGCGCCATGACCCAGCTCGGCTTCACCTGCCGCAGCCTCCTCCGGGCCTCCGTGCCCACGCGCGCCCTCAGCCCGCTCCTGAAGGCGGCCGCGATGCTCGGGCACCCCGTTGCCGTCTGACCGGGCAGGACCGGCGCGAGCCGGGACGGCCACAGCGACGAGGGCCCGACCGGCACGTGCCGGTCGGGCCCTCCTTCGTACCGACGGCTTTCTCTGCGCGGCGCGGGGTCAGTGGTCGGAGTAGCTGAAGTCGCCCACGGTCCAGGCACTGACATCCGCGATCGAGACTCGATACATCCCACCCGTCTCCGGGATCCCCACCGTGCCCTGCAGGATGCGGGCCACATGGAAGTGCAGATGGGTTGGCGGCCCGTCCCGGCGAGTCGTGGTGGTGAAGACGCCGGAGAACTCGGCCAGACGGGGCGAGTCCGTCAGGACCTCCGACACCCGCTGTCTCCACACGGCTTCGGGGGCCAGCCGACCGGTGATGACGGCACCGCTGGTGACCACCGTCAGGGACATCTGGTTGCTCTGCCCGGACTCCACCAGGGTGGCGACATCAACGAGCAGCTGGTCAGGCTTCGACATGAGAGCCGATTCTATTCACCGGTCCTTCCGCCCGCTTCAGAGGTCGCGCCGGGCGGGAAGGGCACTCACCGTCTTCCCGCCGGAGGCCGGACGGGTGACCGCCGTCGCTCGGGCGAGTCGGTTGACCAGGGACCGGCCGAACCCCCCGGTGCCACCGTTCAAGGTGCGCACGCTCGGCGCAGGGCGTTCGTGACGAGCTCGGACACGACCAAGACCACGGTGTCCGCGGCTTCTGCGGCCATCGCCTGACCTGTAGTGCGAGCCGCTACCGGCTTGCTGGGCCGACCGCGGACGCTAGCTGTCCTCAGCACACCGGAAAATCTATACCCGCCGGAGTAGACATTGACCTGTGGCGTCGTTACAGTTTCTCTCGTAACGCAGAGAGACAGTAGGGCCTGGCAGAGACGAACTGCCGGGCAGCAGTACCCGCATTTGCAGTGCGCAGGACGGTGCGGTGGTGGAGTTTCGAAGCCAGAGCAGATGCAGGACGGCGACGGGGCTGACGACCGGACCGGGTGGCCCGCAGTGATCAGGGGCCGCCACAAGCAGTACCGCAGTAAGCGCAGTTCGCAGTGCCAGCAGTGAAGTCAGTGAGCAGCACCTCGGTGAAGGCGTCGGCTGCGGGCGCGCGCACCGGGAAGTTCGGCAGTGGGGTTCTAAGCCAGAGCAGATGCAGGATGGGCAACGGGGCTGGCTGCCGAAGAGTGGCGCTGGGTGAGGTCACTGAGCAGTTCGCAAAAGAAGTAGTACCAGCAGGGCAAGCAGTAACGCAGTTCCAGCAGTACAGCAGTGAGTGCAGTACCCCGCAGTGAGCAGTATCTCCCGTTGGGCAAGCAGTTGATCACCGAGGGAAGAACGGAGGAGCAGAGCACCATCAGGATCGCCCGGGCGGAAGTCTGAGCCCGGGTACCGCAGGACATCGATAGTGAGGTGGTCTCCGGTCAAGCAACCGCGATCCCCGCACTCCCGGCAGCAGCTTGGCCGGGTCGGCGGACACAGAAGGCCGGCGCAGGACTAGGGCCGGCAGATGGTGTAGCAGTTCCTTCGGGGCCCTGGTGCTGTACGCACCAGGGCCCCTCCGCACGTTCTCACCCGTTTTCTCCCCCTGTTTCGCAGTGAGGTGCGATGACAGCAGACGATTCGTTCGGCCGTCTCGACGACGACCACTACCCCGCCTACACGACGGGCCGGGCCGCCGAGATGCTCGGCACCACCCACGGCTTCCTCCGCGCCATCGGAGAGGCCCGCCTCATCACCCCGCTCCGCTCCGAGGGCGGCCACCGCCGCTACTCCCGCTACCAGCTGCGCACCGCCGCCCGCGCCCGGGAACTCGTCGACCAGGGCACCCCCATCGAGGCCGCCTGCCGCATCGTGATCCTCGAGGACCAGCTCGAAGAAGCGCAGCGCATCAACGCCGAATACCACCGCGTAGCCGAATCGTCCTGTCTGTCGGTCTCGGTCTCGGCCTCGGCCTCGGCCTGAGGTGAGTGTGCCCGTCACCCCGGCGCTTGTCCTGGTCGGTGCCGTGCCGGTCCAAGCATGTCTCAGGTCCCCGGCCCAGGGGTGTCGCGCGTTGACGTGTCCCGATCGGCGACATGGTCGAAGGTGTCGCCGCCGACGCGCGTCGCCGGTTCCAGTGCTGGAAGGAGCCGACCGGCGACGCGTCGGCCCCGCGGGGCCGGTCGGGCGCGCAGCAGGACATCGTCATGGTCAGCAGGCGACGAGGAAGATGGCGATGTAGTGCGCGGCGAATGCTGCCACGGTCAGGGCGTGGAACACCTCGTGATAGCCGAACCAGCGGGGTGAAGGGTCGGGGCGCTGGAGGGCGTACACCACCGCGCCCGCTGTAGAGGAGCCCGCCGGTCACGATCAGGGCGAGTACGGCCTCCCCTCCACTGTGCAGGAAGTCGGACAGGTAACGCACCGGTGCCCAGCCCAGCGCCAGGTAGCAGGGGGTGTACAGCCAGCGGGGAGCTCCGACCCACAGGACGCGGAAGGTGATTCCCGCCAGCGCGCCCGTCCACACGATCCACAGGAGGACGGACCTCTGGTCAGGGGGGAGAAGGAGCACGGCCAGCGGGGTACTGGTGCCTGCGATGATCAGGAAGATGTTGGCGTGGTCGAGGCGGCGCAGAACGGCCTCACCGAGTGGTCACCAGGTGCCGAGGTGGTAGACGGCACTCGTCCCGAAGAGCAGCCAGGCGGTGACGGAGTACACGCTGCAGGCCAAAGCGGCCTGCGGTGTCCCTGCCAGGCAGATGAGGACGATGCCCGCAGCCAGCGATGCGGGGACCATTCCTGCGTGAAGCCAGCCTCGTAGCTTGGGCTTGATCGGCTCCACCAGATCGGCCGCCCGCTCGACCAGGTCGGCAACGGGGTGGGAGTCCTCGCGTCCTCCGACCGTCGGTGCGGAATGAACACGACCGGCTTCGGCGTCGCCTCGGGACGCTGCTTCCCGTCCTGACTCGGACTGCTGGGCATCACTGGCCGCCATGTGTTCATGCTAGGAGCCTGCCCGGAGCGGCAAACCCGGAGGTCTGCCGCAGACCGCCGGACCGGCTTCGCCTGACGTGGCCGGTTCAGCCGCCCCATGGTTCCGGTCCTGACGGTCTGCCACCAACCGGGGCCCTGGAAGTCGTGTAATTCGACGGGCCATGGGAACGATCAGGGCTCCCGAACGGGTCTCTCCGCTCTCCTACGTTCAAGGAACGCCGATGCTTCCCGAGTTCCGCTCCCACGCATCCGTCCCCCTTTCCCATCAGCTGGAACAGCGGCTGGGACTGGACCCACGCCTCGAAGCCGGCCACATCGATGTGGAGCGCGTCGCGGACATCGCCGTCGTCGCATCGGCCCACTCCGACGGCTACGCGGCCACCGCACACCTCCTCGGGCTGCTGGCCGCTCTCCCCGCTCCCACCGCGGCCGGAGAACGCTTCTGGTCGGAGTTGTGGAGGTCCTCGGGCTCTCTCTACCTACTGCCCGCCAACATCAAGGCCTTCGTGCTGAGTTCCCTGTCCGGAGAAGGCACCGGTCTGGCCGGGCAGATCCTTTCGGCTGTCGACGAGATGACGCCGCCCCAGCGCATCGCAGCCGGAGAGGTCATCGGCCAGGCACTTGCCGAGTCCGACCACCTCCCCGACCTGAAAACGCAGGTCATCGGCGAACTGTGGCTCCGGGACCTCGAACTCACGGCCTGGCGCGTCCTGCACGCGGACCACAAATCAGCCGATCCGGCCGGGCGAAAAGCCTTCCTCGAGGCATGGACAAGTATCTGACCGGCAGCATCACCCGTTACCGCGGTCAGCCACAGCGAAGCCCCAGGTCAGCGACCTGGGGCTTGTTTGTTCTCCCGGTCAAGTTCACGCCGCACCGCTGACGCGTCCCTGCCGGCGCGATAGGCCTCGCCGGTCAGGCGTGCTCGTCCGATGGCTGCCGGGCAGGCTGGACCGACCAGTTCGGCGGCTCGTCGTTGCCCGAGTCCTCGTCGCGCTCCGCGTCGGCGGCCGTCCCATGGACCTTGCCCGAAGCGTGGTGGACCGGCGCGTACACGGCGTAGAGCTGCAGGGTTTCGTCACCGATGTTGGTGACGTTGTGCCAGGTGCCGGCGGGCACGAAGACCGCCCAGCCGTCCTCGACCTCCCGGTCGAAGTCGAGTCGATCCTTCGTGCGGCCCATCTGGACGCGGCCCCGGCCCGCGTCGAGCCGGAGGAACTGGTCGGTCTCCGGGTGCGCCTCCAAGCCGATGTCCTCACCCACCGGAATGGACATGAGGGTCAGTTGAAGGTACTTCCCGGACCAGGCGACCGCGCGATAGCTCGTGTTCTCGAGCGTCGCCTCCTCGAGGTCGAAGCTTTGAGGTTCCGGCCCGATGTCCTTGATGGTCATGCTTCTCTCCCGGTCGACGGAGGCGTTACACGGTCGCGGTCTAGCGTCGGCCCACATACCCCGTCCGCGGACTCCAGCACAGCCCGCCGGGCATCGGATACCGACAATGGCGGCATCGTCGGACCAGGACGCCCCCAGCGACCTAACGCCAAACCCCAGACCCGGGTCACTGGCGGGGACTAGGCCGGATTCCGCGGCGGTCGACGCGCCGACCCACGGAGCGACCGGGCGACACGGCTCCGGTCCGTCTCCCTCCCTACCGGTTCAGAGCCAGTCCCTGCGCTTGAAGACCACGTACAGACTGACGCACACCACGCCCATGAGCGCCAGGGCGAAGGGGTAGCCGGCGGCCCATTTGAGCTCGGGCATGTTCTCGAAGTTCATGCCGTAGATCGTGCCGACCAGGGTCGGGGCGAAGAGGATGGCGGCCCAGGAGGAGATCTTCTTGATCTCCTCGTTCTGCGCGTGGCTGGACTGGGCGAGCGCCTTCATCTCCTCGTTCTGCTGCTGGGTGACGAGCGTGGCGTTCACGGCGAGGATGTCCTGGAGCGCCAGGCGGAAACCGTCGACGCGTTCGCTGACGTGGGTGGCGTGGTCGGCGACGTCGCGCAGGTAGCGGCGCAGTTCCTCGTCGATGCCGTACTTCTCGAACCCGGCGGACAGTCCTTCGAGGATCCGGTTCAGCGGGCGGGTGGCGCGCTGGAACTCCACCATCTCCCGGGAGAGCTCGTAGATGCGGCGGGAGACCTTGGGGTCGCCGCGGAAGACCTCGGTCTCGATCTCGTCGACGTCGTTCTCCACGCCGGCCACCACGGGCGCGTAGCCGTCGACCACCGCGTCGAGGATCGCGTACAGCACCGCTTCGGGGCCCTGCTTGAGGAGGTCCGGGGCGTCCTCCATGCGGCGTCGGACGGCGGCCAGGTTGGGGGCGGCGCCGTGGCGGACGGTGATCACGAAGTCGGGTCCGACGAAGACGTGCAGCTCGCCGAAGTCGACCTCCTCGGCGTCGTCCAGGTACCGGGCGGCGCGCAGGACGACGAAGAGGGTGTCGCCGTAGCGTTCCAGCTTGGGGCGCTGGTGGGCCTCCAGGGCGTCCTCCACCGCCAGGGGGTGCAGGTCGAACTCCTCCGCCACGGATTGCAGCTCGGCCTCGGTCGGCCGGTGCAGGCCGATCCACGCCATGCCGCCGTCCGCTTCGCGCAGTGTGCCGAAGGTCTCGGTGAGCGAGTCGTGGGTGCTGGTGCGCACGCCGTCGCGGTAGATCGCGGCAGTGATGACGCTGGACCCGCGGGCCGCCCGCGGCTCGGCCGCCGCGGCCGGTCCGGGCCGGGCAGCGGTGGGGCGGGGAGGGGCGGGACGCTTGGCGGGCTTCTTGAACGCGCGCAGGGCACGCAGGGGACGGCGCTCGGACACGACGGAGTCCTTCCGCAGGCGGGGAGGAGAGGCGTTGGGGATGCACGGGGCACGCCGCCGACACCGCCTTCCGATCCGCCTAGGGGCAGGTCGTGGCGGTGTCCCGCGGCACGCGACTGGGAGGTTCACCACACATCGTGGATCTCACCTTCCTTTCGGTACGCACGGGACATAGGCCATCGAGCAGGGTATACCCGCCGGGTGAACGCTCCGGACCGGTGATCACCCGGCACGCACCCCTGACCACCGCGGCCGACCCGGTCGGCACGGGCCGACGCCATACGCGGAATGACTCGCGTGATACCTGTCAGGATTCTCTCCAAAGGCCAGGACGCCACCGCCACCGTGCGGTTAGTGTGCACGGCCATGGGAGATCTCGTACGGCCCCGGGCTTGGGCGGAACGGTCAACAGGTATGCCAGTGCTGCCGGGCGCACGGTCTTCCTGGCTCGATACGCTGCGCGCGCTCGTCGGAGAGCTGTCCGCCGACAGGGGACCGGCCTCCGGCGATCACGTGTCGTTGCCCGAGGGCGGCCGGTTGACGCGGCACCAGCTCCAGCGGTTCGTCCGGGCCGGACTGCTCTCCCGCGAGGAGTCGGCGTTCCGGCCGAGCACCGCCGCCCTCGCATGGCATCGAAGTGGCGACCCGGCTGTGCTGGTGGGCGCTCTGCACCACAACGTCAGGTTCGTGGGCGAGGCGCTGGACGCCCTCGCCTCCGGACCGCGCACGCATGAGCAGCTGCTCGACCTGGCCCGTGAGGAGTTCGACCTCCAGTGGGACACCCCGGCCCCCGTACGCGATCGGACCTCCTGGCTCGCGGTCACGGGGATGGTCGAACTGTTCGACCGGCATGTCCACCTGACCGAAGCCGGACGGCGCCTCCTGGCGGGCATCACCCTGGGCAGGCCCGAGCCCGACGGCACCGGCACCGTCGTACAGCTCGCTCCCCCCGCCAGAGCTGTCGCCCGCCTCGTCGAACGGCTCGACGAGACGGCTCTCCGGGCACGGGGGGACGGCGCGAACCTCTACATACCCGGCACCTCCGCCCATGGCGGCGCGCTCGACTCGCTCCAGGTGCTCATCGAGGCGTCCATGCCGTCGATCAGCGACGCGGAGTTCGTACGGTTCGTGCAGAGCACCTTCCCCAAGGTTAGAACGGCAGCCACGGCACGTACCGCGAAGGACGCGCTGAAGGCTCTCGGCCTCATCGAGCGGACATCGTCGGAGAGCTGGGCCGCCACGCCGGCCGCCGTCGCCTGGGTCGAATCGGGGGAACCTCTGGACCTCGCACGCACCGTTCACGCTGCCATCGCCTTCTTCGGTGAGGTACTGGGCGAGCTCGACACGGCGGACCGGACCACGACCGGCAGGCTCGCGGAGCGGAGCGTGCACTACCTGCCCAACCGTGAGAAGCCGCTGTCCCGGAGCGCGGTCAACACCCGGCTGAACCTGCTGGAGGCCTGCGGACTCGTCACCCGGCTCTCCCAGACCGCCTACCGTACGACGGCGCTCGGGCGGGCGTTCATGGCGTCGCTGCCCTGCCTCCCCGCGGACGACTCCCCATCATGGACACCGGCCGACGACGTCGAGGGCGCGAGCCCGGACGGCGGAGGTCCTTCCGGCGGCACACAGCGGTCCGCCGGGCGGGCGTCGGACATCGCGGCGGAACTCGAGAGCGCGGCACGGGACAGTGCGAACCCCAAGCGACTGGAGAAGGCCGCGGTGGTCGCGTTGGGCTACCTCGGCATGCCCGGCAAGCACGTCGGCGGCAACGGAACCGTGGACGGCATCGTTCGGTTCGGCATCGGCGCGGACTCCCGGATCCTGGCCGTCGAGGCGAAGACGTCATCCACGGGTCCCGTGGTGAACCAGCCGTTGTTCGGTCTGGCGGAACACCGGGCGGAGATCGGGGCGCACGTTCACCTTCTCATCGGCCCGGGATTCGAACGTCGCATGCTCAAGGAGGCCGACGACGACCCCCGGATCGCCGTCATCGACACCGGACTGCTCGCCGAAGCCGTCCGCCGGCAGGAACAGACTCCCCTCACCCTGGCCCAGCTGGAGGTCCTCGTCGATCCGGCCCTTCCTGCGGCCGCGCGCGGAGACGCCCTGCGCGGGCAGTGGGAGGCGCAGGAGATCCGTGGCCGGCTCGAGTACGCGCTCGTCGACATCCTGAACGTGGAGGCGGAGGACCCGCTCGAGGAGGGCGGCTGGCTCGACCTCACCTCGGTCCGCCGCGAGCTCCGCACCCGCGGGTACCGCGTCGGGGCGGACGCGGTCGTGGAAGCCCTCGAGTTCCTGGCCTCGGACCGCATCGGAGTGCTGCAACGCTCCGAGCAGCACTACCGCTGTACCGCCAGTGTGCACACGGCGGGGCAGCGCATCCGGGCCCTCGGGCACCAGTGGGCGGCAGCCGCGGCACTCCATCGGCGCAGCCGCTCCGGCGGGGAGGCCGACCGGGCGTAGACGGCCCGCGCAGGGGTCCCGGGCTCAGCGGCGCAAGGCGGTCTCCCGCTCCAGACGCGACGGCACGCCAGTGCCCACGAGGCGTACTACGCCGCCAAGAACACCCACGCGGGTTCACCGAGGCGCTGTCGCGGCGGCTGCGGCCCCAGGGGGTCCGGTCATCTCCCTGTTCCCGCCCGACTTCGACAGCTCCGGCGACATCCTGTCCCCGGAGTGGGACGCCGTCGCGCGCGATGGGCGATCTCCGGTCGCGGCCCAGTCGTTGCTCGACTGCGTCACCTTCGCGATCCAGCAGCCCAGGGACTGCTTCATCAGCGCGTTCCACTTCGAGTCATGGAGCCCCGCCGCCTCCTGAGCCTGCCCCTAGGTTGTCTCTTTCGGATCTTGCCGGTCAAGCCCGCGGCGTCTGGTGCGGTGCCTCGCAAGGCGGAGGCACAGCGCGCGCACTGGACGTACTCGGCTGTGCCGACAACGCGGCGAGGTGCCGTGCCAGACGTCGCGGGTCTGGGGGCACCTCCCAGCGGTAGCTGGGGGAGCAAGATCCGGAAGAGACGGCCTAGGCCGAAACGGGGACGGCCGTCACTTGATGCTGGTGTCGCCGAGGGTCTCCAGTACCTGCCGGAGGCCCTCGGCGGTCTTCGCGACCAGGTCGCGGTCCACGTCGACGAGCAGCCGTGCGTAGTTCGCCAGATGGTCGGCGAAGGCGGCCCGGGTGACCTCGTGTCCGTGTTCCGTGAGGCGGATCTTGATGGTGCGCCGGTCGTCGTCCTCGCGCACCCGCTCGACCAGGCCCTTGGCCTCCATCCTGTCGATGCGGTTGGTGATCGCACCGGAGGTCACCATGGATGCCTTGAGGAAGGCCCCGGCCGTGAGGGCGTAGGGCGGCCCGGAGCGCTGCAGCGTGGTGAGCACGTCGAACTCGCCGTGCTCCACTCCGTGCGCGGCGGCGGAAGCCTTGGCGGACTTGTCGACGACCCGGGCCAGCCGCTGGATCCGGGCGAAGAGTTCCACCGGCCAGAGGTCCTCCGCCACGTCGGGGCGCTCCTTGACCCACTGACCGATGATCGCGTCCACGGCGTCGCTCATCCGGTACTCCTCTCAATGGACATCTTCTCAACGTTCAGATACTTGACGCTGAGAGAGTCGAGCTGATTTTATCTCAACGTTGAGATTATCAAGGCTGAACGACAGGAGTGAGCCGGTGTCCCCGACCCTGCCCCGCCACGCCGTGCGGACCCCGCCCTCCGCGGCCGACGCGCCGGCTCATCGGCGCCATGTCCCCGTCGTATGGCTGGCCTTGCTGGCCACTCCGCTCGCCGCGAGCGCCAACAGCCCGGTCCTGATCCTCCCCGGCATGGCCGGCTCGCTCGGCGTCCGCACCGCCACGGCGACCTGGCTGGTGACCGTGTTCGCCTGGGCCATCGCCGTCGGCACCCCGCTGATGGCGGGCCTGCTGCGCCGCCGCGGGCTGGGCAGCGTGCTCCGGCTGAGCGCGGTCCTGGTCGTGGCCGGCACCGCGGTCGTCGCCGTGGCGCCCTGGCTGCCCGTGGCCATGGCGGGCAGGGCGGCCCAGGCGGCGGGCGGCGCCGGTCTGGTCACCGCGGCGATGAGCCTGGCCGGCTCGGTCCGCCGGATGGGCGTGATCTCGGCGGGCTTCGGAACGCTGGGGGCGGTCGGGCCGCTGCTCGGTTCGACGATCGCGGACTCGGCCTCCTGGCGGGTGTCCCTCGCCGTCGGGGCGGTCGCGCTCCTCGCCGTTCCCGCCGTCATGCGCCGCGCCGACCTGTCCGCCCCGCGACAGAGCACCCCCTTCGACGGCCGGGGAGCCGGCCTGCTGGCCCTGACGGCGACGGCCCTGGTCCTCATCCCGCGCTACCCGCTCGCGGCGGTGTCCGCCTCGTCGGTCATGGCCGTGCTGCTGGCCCTGCACATCCGGTCCCGCCCCACGGGCTTCGTCCCGGCATCGCTGCTGCGCAGCCGGACGTTCGTCCCCTCCGCCGCGCTCGCCTGCACCCTGGCCACCTCGTACTTCACGCTGCTCTTCACCGTCCCCCAGCTGCTGCGCGACCGTACCGACTGGCCGATCGCCGCCATAGGCACCGGTCAGCTGGTCGCCCTCCTCGCGGGCTCGGTGCTCTCCATGGCGCTGGCCGCCGCCTCGGCCCGGATGAGCCGCCCGCGCGTGCTGACCGTCCTGCTCACGACCGGAGCACTGGCCCCGCTCACCGCGGCACTGACCCCCTGGCCGCCCTTGCTCCTGCCGGTCGCGGCGCTCGCCGTCCTCGCGACGAGCGCGGGCCAGGCGACGCTCGCGGTGTACGCCACCCGGGCCGCGCCGCCCGCCCAACGCCCTACGGCGATAGGGCTGTTCAACCTCTGCTACCAGCTCGGCGGCGCCTTCGGCCCGGCGATCGCGGTCCTGGTCGCACCAGGCGGCTGAAAGGCCCGCCCGGCCTCCGACGCGACACCCGTGACGACCTGTACGGCCACCACCCACCACCCACCACCCTAGGATCATGATCATGAACGAAGCGACACCCGCCGTGCCCGCGTCCCAGACTCCTCCGGCGGCGGTGCTCACCCGCCACGCGGATGCCGAGACCTGTGCCGACCCGAGCAGCGTGATGACCCTCCTGGCCGACTCTGACGGCACGGAAGGCGGCATCACGAGCTACCGGTCCACCTTCGCCGAGGGCGCGGTGGGAGCGCCGGCCCACTTCCACACCCGGGCGACAGAACTGTTCTTCGTGATCAGCGGAGCCCTGCAGGTTCTGGTGGGCGAGGAGGTCACCATCCTGAAGGAGGGCGACTTCCTCGCGGTGCCGCCCCACACGCCGCACGCCTTCGCGGCCGCCCCGGGCTGTGAGGCGGACGTCCTCTTCGTCTTCACCCCCGGCATGGGCAGGTTCGACTACCTGCGCCTGCTCGGCCGGGTGATGCGCGGCGAGGCGGACCCGAAGGAGATCGCCGAGTCCTCGGAGCGCTTCGACAACCACTATGTCGACAGCCCCGTCTGGCGTGCCGCCCTGGAGCGTTCCGCGTGATCGACTCCGCGACCCCGATCCGGGTCGCACGGCCCTCGCGGGACCTCGCCGCCGCCGAACGCTTCTACAAGGACGGCCTCGGCCTGACCGTCCTGTGGCGGACGACCGAGCGCGTGCCGGGCGAGCACGACCTGCTGATGCTCGGCCCGGCCGGCGGCACCTGGCACTTCGAGCTGACGCACGACCCGGACAACCCGATGGAGCCGACCCCGACGGTGGACGACCTGTTCGTCGTCTACCTCGGCAAGCCGGTGGACCACGCCCTGATCGACCGCCTCACGGAGGCCGGCGGCACCCGGCTCCCGGCCCACAACCCGTACTGGGACGAGCACGGGGTCACGGTCGCCGACCCGGACGGCTACCGCCTCGTGCTGTGCTCACGCACCTGGGGATGAACGGCGTCCGGTGCCGACCGGAGCGGGCGCCCTCCGCGTGCCGCCCGGCCGACCCGCATGACGGCCGGAGCGCACGTTCGCCGTCCCGCGCGTCCCCGCCGTGCCGGACCGGCCGGCCCTCGGAACGCACGTCGTCCACATCCCATCCGCCCGTCGGCCCCGGGCGGCGCCCCCGGCGTCAGGCCCGTCCCGTTCCCCTCCCGGGCGTCCCGGCGGGCGTGAAGATCCGGTCCAGGTGGTGACGGAGCACCGCGACCGTGGCCTCCGGACTCCGCTGGCCCACGAGGATGCTGGTGCCCATGGTCGCCGTCATCGCCAGCAGGCTGATCGCCTCCGTGCGCGCGTCGGCGCCCGGGTCGGCCAGGCCCACCGACGTCGACTCCCTCGACCCCGCCGCGGCCGACGCATAGGGACACGGCAGGGAGCAACGCCGTCGCGCCGGCGGCGCCCGCTCCCCGCCTTGTGCGCGGTCTTCTTGCCCCTGCCCATCGCCTTACCCATCGCCGGCCACCCTTCGGAGGTCGTGGGCCGGCATGTGGCGGGGCTACCGGGGTTCCGGTCGATGCCTGAACGGGTTGAGCCGCCTGCGGCGCTCGCCCTCCGGGTGGGGCTCACGCACACCCGACACCTCTGGGCCGCCGGTGTCACGCCGGTTCACGACGTCTGCGCGGTCGTCGTAGTCGGCGGCGGCTGTCCCCCGGCGCGCCCCGCGTCCGGGGCGTGCGTCATGGCTGCGGTGAGAGGCACGGCGGGCACCGGCCACGACAAGGCTCAACCCGAGCAGGGCCACTGCCCCCACGACGATGCCGTAGAGGAAGAGGGTGCCCGTGGAGCCGGTGACGTGGTAGTCGAATACGGAGAATCCGCTGGTCAGCTGGTGGGCGGTGCCGTCGTTGGTGAGGACACCGGCCACGCCGACGACCAGCGCGGCGATCAGGAGGACGAGTCCGAACATGACGAGCATGGCGCGCTCCAGAGGTCTGGTGGCTGCTTCTCCACGGTAGGACCGTCCCGCCCGGGAAGCCACACACCCGCGTCGTCGCACGGCCCCCACGCCGGGGGCGCCTACGACCCACCCGGCACCGCTCCTCAGGGCGCCGCCCGGAATTCCGTGCCGACGTATGTCTTCACCACTTCGGCCGGGAACTCGCGGGTGCTGTCGGGGCTGAGCGCCTGGACCTGCAAATGGGCATACATATCGCCGAAGAGATGCACATCGGATTGCTTCTCCAGGTAGAGGTCACTGGTGAACCTCTCCAGATCCACCACGCTCACATCGGTGGCGTCGGAGAATTCGAGCAGCGAGAACTGTCCGGACACGCCCGGGTGCGCCCCCACCTCGTGAGGGAGGACCTGCACGGTGACGTGCGGCTGGGCACCGAGGCTGTTCAGATGCTCCACCTGTTCGCGCATGACCTCGCGGCTGCCCACGACACGCCGCAGTGCCGCTTCGTCCAGCACGGCCCATAAGCGCAGCGGGTTGCCGGGGGGCCAGCCGGCGCTGGCGTCGCAGCCGTACCTGGAGGCGGGTGACGGCCGGGCCAACCGCATCGGGTCGTCGACGAGCCTCGTGTCCTGGACCGCGTACAACCGGCACAGATCGCGGACGTCGCGGGGCTTGACGAGGCGGCGGCCGTTCTCCAGAAGGCTGATCTTCGGCTGCGAGATCAGCAGGCGCTCCGCCACCTGCCGCGTCGTCATGCCGCTGGTCTGCCGGAGCCGGCGTAGTTCCGATCCCTGTCGGCGCCTGCTGACGGTGGGGTTGTCATTGACGCCCACGGGGTGTGCGTTCCTCCGCTCCGAGAACCTGCTCCGGCGAGCAGACTGCCATGGGGCGGGGGGCAGTTGGAGCCGCCTCGGCACCGTGTCTCGCACCGGATTCGGTCACTCTCGCCGGCATCGTCGCCTCACGAATCCTCACCGCCCGGGCCGCGGACACGCGGGATCACCATTTCCCCACACGGCCCATTAAATCCGTTCGGCTGCTTGCACTATTCACCCGTAGAGGCGAATGCCGGAGGGCGAAGAAATCGCCGGACAAATCCCAGGCCTTTTGCAGGTTGCTGCGTAATATGCCAGCGGCAGTGAGACGGCCCTATGCGGCCGAGACCATCAGATACGCCACCATCCATTCACAGGAGTTGGCCCCTCGATGACGCTGAAAATCTCTGGCGCGGCGCTCAAGCGCACGACGCCTGTCTGGATCGCGACGGCACTGGCCACGGTGATCGCCTCTGCCGTGGTCGCCGTGACGCCGATCCGGGCGCATGCGATCGCAACACCCGTACCTCTGGGCACAGCCGCCAGCTTCGCCGTGCTGGCCGGCTCGGAAATCACCAACACCGGCCCCTCGGTGATCACCGGCGACCTCGGGGTGAGCCCGGGGACCGCCATCAGCGGATTTCCGCCCGGCACCGTGAACGGCACCGTGCACGCCGGCCCGGTCGACCCCGTGGGCCTCCAGGCCAAGAGCGACCTGGTCGTGGCGTACAACAACGCCGCCGGGCAGTCCACGGACGCGATCCTTCCCCCGGACGCCGGAGGCCTGACGCTGGTTCCGGGTGTGTACACCGCCCCGTCCACCCTCGGACTCACCGGCACGCTCACCCTGGACGCCCAGGGCGACCCCAGCGCCGTGTGGGTGTTCCAGGTCGGTTCGGCACTGACGACGGCGAGCTCCAGCAGCGTGTCCCTCATCAACGGGGCCTCGCCGTGCAACGTGTTCTGGCAGATCGGCAGTTCGGCCACGCTCGGCACCGAGACCGACTTCATCGGCACCATCATGGCCCTCACCTCCATCACTCTGACCACGGGTGCGGACATCGACGGACGGGCGCTGGCCCGCGACGGCGCGGTGACCATGGACACCAACGTGATCAACCGCGGATCGTGTGCCGGCGGCACCACCGGCGGCACGACGACGGGTGGCACGACGACGGGTGGCACGACGACCGGCGGCCCCACGACCGGTGGCACCACTACGGGAGGCACCACGACCGGTGGCGTCCTCGGCGGCGTTCTCGGGGGCACGACGACGGGTGGCACCAACGGCGGTCTTCTCGGCGGCGTGCTCGGCGGCGTGACGACGAGCGGTGGTCTCATCTCGGGTACCACCACGAGTGGCGTCACGGGCGCGACGACGGGCGGGACCAACGGTGGCGTGACCGGCGGCATTCCCAAGCCGCCCCCCGGCAAGCCCGGCAAGCCCGGATGGCCCGGCTGGCCGGACAAGCCCGGATGGCCCGGACACGACGGGCACGACGGCCCCGGCGGACCCGGACACGACGGGCACGACGGCCCGGGCGGCCCCGGTCACGACGGCCCCGGCGGACCCGGACACGACGGGCACGAAAAGCCGGGCCGGCCCGACCACGGGGATCAGCACGGCGAGCACGACGGCCCGGGCCGCGACGGGTGAACACTCCGCACACAGGGCGGACCGAGGACGGTGAGTCGCGCGTGGCTCCCGCGGGGGCCTGCACGGCCAGGCGGTCACGCGTGACACACCAGTAGGACGGGGGTGCGCGGCGGACCGTCCTCGGTTCCGCCGCGCGCCGCTCGCGCAAGCCGGAAGGATCGGATGGATGAACAGTCGGGATGGGAAGGCCGGGTGGGGTCGTGCCGAGTGGCGTCACTTCAGCGGACGTGGAGGGAACGGAGCACTCAGGAGCCGAGCCGGCGGGGAAGGGCCGTGACGGTGGTCCGGAATCGGTCTCGGGTGACCGCGGGGCGCGACGCCCGCCGCCCGGGCCGGGAACAGCAGCCGTCATCGTGCTGTGCCTGGCGGCCACGCTGATCCATGTGCTCGTGGTCTTCCTGCACGTGGCTCCGGCGAACGTCGTCTCACAGCTGTACAGCGGGCCGGTCAACGCATGGGTCTATCCGCTCTTCGAGCAGAACTGGCGCCTCTTCGCCCCGGACCCGGAGTCGGTCAACCGGCAGATCTCGGCGAGGACCAGGCACACCGCCCCTGACGGCAGCGTGCGGACGAGCGGCTGGTTCGACCTGAGCGCCGTGGACAAGTCCGCCGTCGAGCACAACGCCTTCCCGAGCCACACGGCGCAGAACATGCTCCGCCGCTCCTGGAGTTCCTACCTCGAAGCGTTCGGCGGTGACGACGAGCCGCATTCGGAGCGTGCCGTCATGATGCGGACGTACCTGCGCAACATCGCGGCGGCCCGCGTCGCCGCCCACCGGCGCGGCCCCTTCGACTCCATCCAGCTTCGGGTGATCACGCTCCCCGTCGCCGCTCCGACGGCCTCGGGCGCTGCCCGCCCGGCCGCCCCCATCGACACCCGTTACCTGCCCTGGTGGAAGGTGGCCCCCCATGGAACGGACTGACCCGGCACCGGCACCGGCAGGGCAGCGCGTACTCGACCGGATGAGCATGCTCATCGCCCTCCTCGTCGACCGGCCGGTCTCCTTGTACGCCGCCGCGGTCCTGCGCATCGGGTACGGGCTGCTCTACCTCGTCTTCCTGTTGCGCGAGTTTCCGCACCGCGACGAGATCTGGGGCCCGGGATCGCCCTGGACGCCCGCGCTGGCCCGGCAGCTGTTCGACCAGACCGAGTGGTTCAGCGTCCTCACGCTGTCCGACAGCCGGGCGTACTTCGAGACCTGCTACGCGGCTGCCGTCGTGACGTCCGCCCTGTTCATGCTGGGATGGCGCACCAGAGCGGTGTCCGTGCTGTTCGCGGTCGTGGTGGCGTCGTTCCACGCCCGGGCGGTCTTCATGACGGACGGAGGCGACAACCTCTTCCTCCTCATGGCCGTGTACCTCGTCTTCACCGCGTGCGGCCGCCGCTGGTCGCTGGACGCACGCAGGAAGGCGGGCGCGGCGGTGGACGGCGACCGGCACCGGCGCCGGTTCCGCGAGTTCCGCGACACCGCGAGCACCGTGCTGCACAACTGCGGCATGTTCGTCATCGCCGCCCAGGTCTGCTTCCTCTACGGATGCGCCGGCCTCTACAAGGTGCAGGGCGGCTCCTGGGGCAACGGCACCGCCCTCCACTACGTGCTGAACCTCGACCTCTTCCGCCCGTGGCCCGCGCTGTCCCTCCTGTTGGACGAACACCCGGTCGCGGTGGCCATCGCCGGTTACCTGACGGTGCTGCTGCAGGTCGCGTTCCCGTTCGTCCTGTTCGGCAGGCTCAAGTACCCCGTCCTGCTCATGCTGGTGAGCCTGCACCTCGGGATCGCGGTCCTCCTGGGGCTTCCGGTCTTCTCCGGAGTGATGATCGTCGCGGACGCCGTGTTCCTTCCCGACCGCTTCTACCGGTCCTTGGGGAGCCTGTGGCCGAAGACCTTCCCGCCGGGAGGCTCCTGGACGACGCGGCTCCGGTTCCGGAGGGAATCCGCCCTGGTGCCGAACCAGCCCGGTCCGGCCGGCTGAACCCCTGGGCCGTCACCCGGGTGCCCCGTATCGGAGTCGACGTGATGCGGTCCGCCACGGTGCGTGTGAGCGTGGTCCGGGAGGGATCCGATCCCCCGCACGACGATCCCCGCACGACGGATCCCCGCACGACAGAAGGAGTCACGGTCATGGGCGGTGCGCGGCACAAGCGTCAGGAGCCGGGCAACGGGAGCGAGGCACAGGGGCACCAGCGTCCCGGCGACCCCGCGCACCCCCAGCCAGGCAAGCAGTCCCGTGAACGGGGACGAGAGCAGGGGCGGAAGGAGACCCCTCGCCGCGGTGAGGACGACCTGCTGCGCGAAGAAGACCTCCACGACGAGTCGATGTGACCGGAAGACCGTCCCGGGGGCCGCCCACCACGTCCTGGGTGCGCCGCTCACGGATGTCCGCCCTCCGGATCATGCGGGTTCCCCCTGCCCGGATTCGGGAGCGGGCCCGGGCGCCACGAGGATCTCGGCGGCCGAGGTGACGTTGTCGGCGCGGACCGCGCGGGCCATGGCGGCGCGTGCGGCGTCCGGCGTGGTGCCGGGCGGTACCACCAGCAGCGCGAAGTGGTCCTTGTCGCCGCGGGTGATGAGGACGGTGTCGTCTCCGACGGGGTCGGTGTCGAGGTGGACGACGCGGTCGTCGACGACCAGACGGGCCGGCAGGCCGTTCCAGGCCGAGGCGTCCAGGGCCACGCGGGTGATGGGTCCGAGGTGCTCGGTCAGCGCGCCGATCAGCGCGGGGAGCTCGCTCTCGACGTCGCGCGAACGCGGCCACCACGCGCCGTCCAGGACTCCTTCCCGGGTGTGCGTGGTCGCCAGCCGCAGCAGGGCCGTACCGGGCCGGACCGCGGAATGGATCGCGTCCGGCAGCAGCATCGGGGACGTGCGCGGGGTGTCGGCGTCAGCCATCATGGGTCCGCCCGTCTGCGGAAGTCCGCGGAGTACGGCCACGTCCGGCCCGGACCGGCGCCGAGACCCGTGGTGGCGCCCGCCGGCGGACGCGGCACTGCCGTCCTCTTCACGGTACCCCCGCCGCCGGATCGCCGCCCGGCCCGAACGCCCCGGCACCGCCCTCGGAAAATGCCTGGTCGCGGCGGGTGGGAGTGTGCCGGGCGAGCGTACAGTGGGAGCACCGGGAGCACTTCGCACACCGGCTCCGCGCGGGTGTCGTTTCCGGGGATCACGAAGAACCGGGCTGCCGACGGGCGGCCCGGGGGCAGGTCGCACCATGACCACCGCCACCGACCGGACCGCACCCCGCGACCTCGCCGGCGAGCTCCGGGCGGCAGTGTCCTGACCGCCGGCACGCGGGTGGCCAACGAGGCCGCCATCGGCCGCGGCATACGCGATGCCGGGAACCAGGAGGACGTCCGGGAGGCCGAGGGCGGGGCCCGCACAGTGCGCTCCGGGCACCTCGTCTGAGGGCGACGGGCCCTCCCCGTACCCGGGAACACCCGGCGGTGATCACCGCCCCTGACGGAAGGACACCCCCCTTGGACCCCCACGAGACAGAAGCGCTCCCGGTGGCCGGAAACGCCGAGGTCCGGATCGTCGCCGCCAGCCCCGAGGCGGCCCGCGCGGTAGCGGAAGTACTGCGCCGCTGCTTCGACGCGACGGAACAGCGCAGCTACCCCGCCCCGGGCGGGGGTACCCGGCTCCACCTCACCGTCGACACCGAGGCCGTCGCCGGGCCCGCCCGCTCCTGGCTGGACACCAGCAGATCCTCCACCGATGTCGGCGCCCGGGCCGAGGAGAACTGACCGGCCCCGGCAGGACCCTCCCCGCCGGGAATGAATACCTGTCTTCGCGGCCGGAGAATTTGACGGCCGCCGCAGGGAGAGTTTTTACGGGCACCACGCCGGGGAAAATGTTCGACCCACGCGATCGGTCATGGCGTGCTACTGTCGAAGTCAGTTGCAGTTTTGGTACCCAAAAACTTCAAGCGCCTCCGCCCGGCTACGGCCGGACGGAAGCGCTTCGTATTTCCGGTCATTTTCCGGTCGGGGCATCATCGCGGCGACACGGCATCCGTAAAGCGCGGATTCCGAGGCAATGCCCAAAGGAGATATGACATGGCTACTGGCACCGTGAAGTGGTTCAACGCGGAAAAGGGTTTCGGCTTCATCGAGCAGGACGGTGGCGGCGCTGACGTGTTCGCCCACTTCTCGAACATCGCCGCCCAGGGCTTCCGTGAGCTCCAGGAGGGCCAGAAGGTGTCCTTCGACATCGCGCAGGGCCAGAAGGGCCCGACGGCCGAGAACATCGTTTCTGCCTGACGCTCACGCACATTTTGCAGCTGGGGCCCGCATCCCTCGGGGTGCGGGCCCCAGCTGCACGCTTTTCCGCAGTGGTTCCACCCGGGATCCGAGGGAACAGCCTCCCCGGAGCCTCACCCGCTCCGCCGGTGCGCCGGATCCATTTCCGTGCGCCATCCCCGTCCCCCCGCGCCGACACGAATTTCCCCGTGATCCGCGTTCGCTTTCGCATTCCATTCGGTCCGTGCCTGCGATTCTCCGCACCGTTCTTCCACTGCGGGAATTCCTTGATGCGTACCGTATCCAGGAAGGTTCTGAATGAACCCCGCACGCACGAACAGCCGCTCCTCCCGCAGCCGCCGCCACACCGGCGGCCACTCGTACGACTCCGGCGCGGCACCCGTCCGGGGCGGCCGCTCCGGTTCGTCCGCCCCGAGCCGTTCCGGCGCTCCCGGCCGCTCCGCCGGCTACGGCCGGCGCGGCTCCTCGGCGTCGGGCGAGTTCGCCCTGCCGAAGACGATCACCCCGGCGCTGCCCTCCGTCGAGGCCTTCGCCGACCTCGACATGCCCAAGGAGCTCCTGGCCGCGCTCTCCGCGCAGGGCGTGACCGTCCCGTTCCCGATCCAGGGCGCGACGCTGCCCAACACCCTCGCGGGCCGCGACGTCCTCGGCCGCGGCCGTACCGGCTCCGGCAAGACCCTGGCCTTCGGCCTGGCCCTGCTGGCCCGTACCGCCGGTCAGCGTGCCGAACCGCATCAGCCGCTGGCCCTGGTCCTGGTCCCGACCCGGGAGCTCGCCCAGCAGGTCACCGACGCCCTGACCCCCTACGCCCGCGCCGTGAGGCTGCGCCTGGCCACCGTCGTCGGCGGGATGCCGATCGGCCGGCAGGCCACCGCGCTGCGCGGTGGCGCCGAGGTGGTCGTGGCCACTCCCGGCCGCCTCAAGGACCTCATCGACCGGGGTGACTGCCGGCTGAACCAGGTCGCCATCACCGTCCTGGACGAGGCCGACCAGATGGCCGACATGGGCTTCATGCCGCAGGTCACCGCCCTCCTGGACCAGGTACGCCCCGAGGGTCAGCGAATGCTGTTCTCCGCCACCCTCGACCGCAACGTCGACCTCCTGGTCCGCCGCTACCTGACCGACCCCGTCGTGCACTCCGTCGATCCCTCCCAGGGCGCAGTGACCACGATGGAGCACCACGTCCTGCACGTCCACGGTGCCGACAAGCAGCGGACGACGACGGAGATCGCGGCCCGCGAAGGCCGGGTGATCATGTTCCTGGACACCAAGCACGCCGTGGACCGCCTCACCCAGGAACTCCTCGACAGCGGGGTCCGCGCCGCCTCCTTGCACGGCGGGAAGTCCCAGCCGCAGCGCACCCGCACCCTCGCCCAGTTCAAGACCGGACACGTCACCGTCCTCGTCGCCACCAACGTGGCGGCCCGCGGCATCCACGTCGACAACCTCGACCTGGTCGTCAACGTGGACCCGCCGACCGACCCCAAGGACTACCTCCACCGCGGCGGCCGTACCGCCCGCGCCGGCGAGTCCGGCAGCGTCGTCACCCTCGTCACCCCCAACCAGCGCCGCGACATGACCCGCCTCATGGCGGCCGCCGGCATCACCCCCCTGACCACCCAGGTCCGCTCCGGTGAGGAAGCGCTCAGCCGGATCACCGGCGCCCGGACCCCCTCCGGCATCCCCGTGACGATCACCGCGCCGGCGCCCGCACGGCCGAAGCGCGGCACGTCGTCCGCCCGCGGCCGGCGCGGCCCCGGTTCGACGTCCCGGCGCCTGGGCGCGAGGCAGGCCGCGTTCGACGCGGCGGCCTGAACACCGCGTGATCCGAAGGTTCATCCATCTCTGCAGGAGGCACGTCGTGACGCTGGTCCAGACGCAACCCCGCCCGGCGAACGCCGCCCCGCTGCACCTGCCGGTGGCCGAAGCCATGGACACGACCGGACCGCGGGTCCATGACGACATGACCGTCGAGGTGGCCCTGTCCGTCATGGCCAGTGCCCTCACCGGCCACCTGAGCGTCACCGACGACGACGGCGTGTGCACCGGGCTGGTCACGCGGGCGCAGCTCACCGCCGTCCGCGCGAGCTCCGCCTACTCGGACCGGCTCCGGCTGCGCGACCTCACCGGCGACGGCGGGCCCTCCGCCCCGCCGGCCACCCCGGCGGCCGGGCGCGCCCCGCGCCACCGCCCGCTCGTCGCCCGGTGCCCGGGGGACGGCCAGGACAGTGCCCGGGGGCTCCTCGCCCCCGTCCGCTGAGCCGCCTCACCGCGGCGGAACCATCTCCCCTTCTCCCCTGTGAGGCATCGTGCGCTGTGTCATCGCCCGCTTCCCGTTCGAACTCACCAAGAGTGGTGTCCTGGCCTCCATGAAGGGCATCAAGCCCGAGGAGGTGACGGGTGAGTCGGTGATCGTCGGCCGCCGCACCTACCCGGTCAAGCAGGTCGGCCAGGTCATCACCCGCCAGGACCGCCGCGACTTCAGCGCCGCCGAAGTCGTCCGGGCCCTGACCAAGCTCGGGTTCACCTGCCGGAGCCTGCCGCGCAGCCCCGCGCCCACGCGGGCCGCCGACGCGTTCGAGCACGCCTCCGCGATGCTCGGCGTCCCGGCGATCGCGTGACCGTCTGACAGTACGGCCACGAGCCGGGGAGGAGCGCGAGCCGACCCCGGACAGCCAGGAGGGCCCCACCGGCACACGCCGGTGGGGCCCTCTCGCGTACGGGTGGGGTTGCGCGCGACGCGGGGTCAGTGATCGGAGTAGCTGAAGTCGCCCATGGTCCAGGCGCTGACGTTCTCGATCGAGACGCGGTACATGCCCCCCGTCTCCGGGATCCCCACCGTGCCCTGGAGAATCCGGGCCATGTGGAAGTGGAGGTGCGTGGGCGGTCCTTCGCTCCGCGTCCTGGCGGTGAAGACGCCGGAGAACTCGCCCAGGCTGGACGAGTCGGCCAGGACCTCCGACACCCGTTGCCGCCACACGGCCTCGGGAGCCAGCCGGCCGGTGATGACAGTTCCGCCGGTGACCACGGTCAGGGACATCTGATTGCTCTGCCCGGACTCCACCAGGGTGGCGACGTCAACGAGCAGCTCGTCAGGCTTCGACATGAAAGCCGATCCTATGCCCGTGCGCGGGGCCCGCGGAGTGCGGTCGCGCACTCCGGCCACCACCGCGACCGGCGGCGACGGCCCCGACCTCCCGTGCCCCTCTCCGGGCGCTGCCGATTTCCTCACCGCCGGACGGGCAAAAATCTGCACTCGCCGGAGTAGACATTGACCGGTGGGCTGGCTATGGTTTCTCTCGTAGCCCAGAGAGACAAAGAGGCCTGGCAGAGACGAACTGCCGGTCAGCAGTATGTGCGGAGCGGTACGGTGGTGGAGTTCCGAAGCCAGGTTTTCGCAGGACGGCGACGGGACTGACCGCCGGACCGGGTGGCCCGCAGTGATCAGGGGCCGCCACGGCGGGACCGCAGTCATGGCAGGAGCGGTCCCGCGAGCAGTTCGCGGTACGAGTTCGCAGTACGCAGTACCCCCGTGGTAGGTAGTGATCAAGAGGAAGAACGGAGGAACCCACGCCATCAGGATCGCCCGGGACGAAGTCGAGCCCGGGTACCGCAGGACATCGATAGTGAGGTGGTCTCCGGTCAGGCAACAGCGATCCCCGCGCCTCCGACAGCAGCCAGGTCGGATCCGCGGACACAGAACGCCGGCGCAGTATCAGGGCCGGCAGGTGGTGTAGTAGTTCCTTCGGGGCCCTGGTGCCGTACGGCACCAGGGCCCCTCGACGCGTTTCACAGAGAGGTGCAAATGACAGCAGACGACTCGTACGGACGTCTCGACGACGACGATTACCCCGCCTACACGATGGGCCGGGCCGCGGAAATGCTCGGCACCAGCCAGAGCTTCCTCCGCGCCATCGGAGAAGCCCGCCTCATCACCCCGCTGCGCTCGGAGGGCGGCCACCGCCGCTACTCCCGCTACCAGCTGCGCATCGCCGCCCGCGCCCGTGAGCTCGTCGACCAGGGCACGCCCATCGAGGCCGCGTGCCGCATCATCATCCTTGAGGACCAGCTCGAAGAAGCCCAGCGCATCAACGCCGAATACCGTCGCGCCGCCGAATCGTCCGGACCGCCGGCCTCCGCCTGAAGTGAGCCCGCCCGTCCCGGGCAGCGGCCCGGCCGCCGCCCCGCCGGAGGACGGCTCACCGGTGCTCGACTCCGCTGCCGCCGGGTGCCGGTGCGCCCCGGCGAGCGGGGGACGACAGCACCCGGCCCAGGTCCAGCACGCTCAGGCCGAACATCAGCACCCCCAGGGGCACGTGCAGCGACGGCACGCGCGCGATGCCCAGCACCACCTGCACCGAAGCCAGGACGAGGAAGCCGCAGGCGTACAGGACCGGCCGCGGCGAGCCGCCGCCCGGCCGCCACGCCAGGACCGCGGCCGGCACGTACAGCATCGAGGCCCCGTACATCACGCGCGCGCCGACGCCGTGCAGCGTCTCGCCGTACGACGAGGACAGCAGCAGTCCGGCGGTGAGCGCCTGGAAGAACAGCGCCAAGGTCTGCAGGGCGATCGCCGCCCTCTGGAACGTGAACCCGCCCGGTACTGCCGTCGTACGTGTGGCCATGACGCGGCCCCCTCTTCTGCCTCGCGGCGGTGGATCGGTGATCTCTCGCCGGTCCGACGACGCAGCTCCGCGAAATGTGAGGCGCCCCGGCCGACCCGGTTTCCGGGCCGCCCTCCCCGCCCGTCAGTCCGCGTACGCGCGGGCCGGGAGGCGGTGCCCGGCGCGGGGGGCGGACACGAGGGCGAAGCCGTGGTTGGCGGCGATCGCCCGGGTGTGGTCGGCGGACAGCGAGCCGTGCCGTTCGAGGGTGAGCGCGGGCAGTCCCGAGCGGCCCCGTCCGGGCGCGTGGTGGAAGGAGAGCACCGTGGCCGGCGTCGGGGCGTGGTGGGGGTAGCGGCGGCGAGCCGCGGGCTCGTCGTCGTGGACGAGGATCCGGACGTCGGGCCGGTGGCCGAAGTCGGCGACCACGCCCTCGGCGCGCCAGTGGGCCGGTTCGTGCTCCGCGCCGGTCAGGTGCCGGGAGAGGTTCACCGAGGTGATGGACAGCAGGGCGCCGCCGGTGCGCTCCAGCGCCTCGGCGAGGAAGCCGTTGGAGGGGCAGCGGTAGCCCGGTCCGACGAGCCGTACGGTGGCCACCCCGTCCCGGACCTCCGTCAGGTGCCGCGGGACGTGTGCGGCGGCGGGGCCGCGGAAGCCGAACGGGCCGAGCAGGAACAGCTCCTCGACGAGCTGGCCGAGCTGCCGGCGCGGCAGGGCCGCCGGGACCCGGCTCCAGTCGAAGAGCGACAGCACCCGCTCGCGGACCGTGGTGACACTGGCGACCTGCCCCTCGGGGCGGCCCTTCAGCCGGCTGACCCGCTCGACGGCCGCACGGTCGGCACCGGCGGTCACGGCGTAGAGGTTGCCGAAACCGTGCGCCACCGCGCACCCCTCCGCCAGCGCGCCCGCCGCGGCCCGTACGTCCTCGGCGTCGTCCAGGACCAGTCGCCGTCCGTTCGTCCTCGTCCGCTGTCCGTTCACTGCCGGCCTCCGCAACGTGATCCTTTACGAGCGGCAACGAGAAGGCCCCGGATACGTCACCGGCCATCCGGGTGGGACGCCGCGCCGGGGTGTAGGCGGCGACCCCGCGGGTAGGCGCAGTGGCGGGGGTACGGAACACCCCGGGAGGTCTGCCATGGACGGCCCCGAGCTCTCGGAACACGAGCGGATGATCCTCGACGGCATCGAGGGCGACCTGCGGTCCGACGCCCGCCTCGACCGCAGGCTCCGTACCCTGCGCCGCGGACTCGGACCGTGGAGCGGTACGTGGAGCCGGCAGGGCCTGTGGACGTCCCTGCTGGTCCTCCTCTGCGCGTCCCTCTTCGTACGGGCCGTGGCGACGGGTTCGCCGGCCCTGCTGTGGCTCTTCGCCGGCGTGTGGGTGCTCACCGCGGTCCGGCTGCTGCGGCTGGGCTGCTCGTGGGGGCGCCGCCGGATGAACGCCAGGGCCGCGGCCGCTGCCAGGAGGAACTGAACCGGACCGGACCAGGCCGGACCGGGCGGGACCGGTCAGGATTCGAGAAGCGCCGCCCCGGACCCCGCGCCTACCGTTGCGGGCATGGACATCACCATTCACACCACCGCCCTCCCGCACACCGACCCGGACGCCTCCGTGGCCTTCTACCGGGACGTCCTCGGCTTCGAGGTCCGCAGCGACGTCGGCCAGGGCACGATGCGCTGGATCACCGTCGGCCCCGTCGGCCAGCCCGGTACGTCGATCCTGCTGGCGCCGCCCGCCGTCGACCCGGGGATCACCGAGGCCGAGCGGCGCACCATCCTGGAGATGATGGCCAAGGGCACCTACGGCTGGATCCTGCTGGCCACCCGCGACCTGGACGCCACCTTCGAGAAGGTGCGGGCCGCCGACGCCGAAGTGGTCCAGGAGCCCACCGACCAGCCCTACGGCGTGCGCGACTGCGCCTTCCGCGACCCCGCGGGCAACCTGGTCCGGATCCAGGAACTGCGCTGATGTGCCGCCCCGGCTGGGCGCGCGCGCTCACCGAGGCACAGCACCTGAGGGAACTCGCGCGGCTGCGCCGGGTCCGGGACCGGATCGACCGGGAGCACGCGCGGCCGCTGGACGTCCTGGCCCTCGCGCGGGCCGTGGACATGCCGGCCGGGCAGCTCGGCCGCGAGTTCCGGCTCGCCTACGGCCGCTCGCCGTACGCGTACGTGACCGCGCGGCGCGCCGCCGCCCGCGCGGAGACGGCCGGCTGATCCGGCGGGCACCTCTACAGGGGTGCGCTGTCGTCCGCCGGGAAGGCGGGGCCGTGGCCGGGGACGATCACGTCCGCGGCCGCGAGCACCCGCTCCCGGGAGGCCCGCAGGACGTCGTGGTCCGGGGCGACCGGGTCGTCGACCGGGCCGTTGGGGCGCCACCACAGGTCGCCCACGAAGGCCACGACGCCCTCGTCGGTGCCCGCGAGCAGCGTGATGTCCTCACGACTGTGGCCCGGGGTGCGGATGAGGCGGAGCGCGGGGGTCAGTTCGTAGCCCTCGGCGTCGCGGTCGGTCCACTGGTCGTTCTCGTAGATCGCCTTGTGGTCGTGGACGCGGGCGTGGCCGAACAGGCCGACGTTCATCGTGTTGTCGGGGTGGTGGTGGCTCAGCACCACGTCGGTGATGTCGTCGGGGCCGAGCCCCATCTCCGCGAGCGGGCCGAGGATCCGGTCGCGGCCGGCCACCATGCCGGGGTCGACGATCACGTGGCGGTCCCCGTCGCGGGCGTAGGAGACCGTGGCGGCCACGCCGGGGCCGGTGGAGAGGGTGTAGCCGGTGGTCAGGATGCGGAAGCGGGCGCTGCGGCCGAGCGGTGCGTTCGTCATGCCCCCAAGTCTTGGCGGAGACGCGGCACTTCACGAGTGGCCGTACTGCCACTGATCGCGGGAATCGTGCCACGCGGGCGGGGGAGTGCGCCCCGGACGCGCTGGGGGCCGTGCGCGGGGCGCGTGCCAGACTGCCCGCATGCCGCCCTTCGTGTCCGTCGCCGCGTACGCCCCGCCCGGGGTCGGGATGCTCGGGGCCGGGATCGTCTCCGAGGTGTTCGACGAGCGCGGCCAGGGCCTGCCCCGGTTCGACTTCGCCCTCTGCACGGACCGGCCCGGCGCGGTGCGCAGCGACGTCGGGCTGCCGCTGATGGTCGAACACGGCCTGGACCGGCTGGCCTCGGCCGACCTGGTGATCGCCCTGCCCTGGGCCGGCTTCCGCACGCCGCCGCCGTCCGCGGTGCTGGACGCGCTGGCCGCCGCGTACGCGCGGGGCGCGCTGGTGGCCGCGCACTGCGTCGGGGCCTTCGCGCTCGCCGCGGCCGGGCTGCTCGACGGGCGCCGGGCCACCACCCATTGGCGGTTCGCCGGCCTGCTGGCCGAGCGGCATCCGGCGGTCGGCGTCGAGCCCGACTCCCTGTACGTGGACGAGGGCCGGATCGTCACGGGCGCGGGCGCCGCCGCCGGCTTCGACCTGTGCCTGCACCTGCTGCGGCGGGAGTACGGCGCCGCCACGGCCAACGCCATCGCCCGGGACCTGGTGCTGCCGTCCCACCGCGACGGCGGACAGGCCCAGTACCTGGCGACGCCGGTCCCGGAGGACTGCCGGGACGAGAAGCTCGCCGAGGTGCTGGCGTGGGCCCGTGCGCACCTCCACGAGCCGCTGCCGGTGGCCGAGCTGGCCCGCCGGGCCCTGATGAGCAGGCGTTCCTTCGCCCGGCGCTTCGCGGCCTCGACCGGCACCACCCCGCACGCCTGGCTGCTCGGGCTGCGGCTCAGCCGTGCCGAGGAGCTGCTGGAGACCACGGACCTGCCGGTCGAGGAGATAGCCCGGCTGGTCGGCTTCGGCAGCGCGGCGGTCCTGCGCGAGCAGTTCGTGCGGCGCCGCGGGGTGCCGCCCCGCTCCTACCGCAGGGCCTTCAGCCGTACCCCGGCGCGGGGTCAACGTCCCCTGGAACAGGCCGACATCACTACGGGGGGACCGGACAGGTGAACGCGAAGGACGATCTGGCACGGCGGTTCGACGAGCACCGGCCGCACCTGCGTGCGGTGGGCTACCGGATGCTGGGCTCGCTCAGCGATGCCGACGACGCCGTACAGGAGGCCTGGTTCCGGCTGAACCGCTCCGACGCCGGCGAGGTCGCCAATCTGGGCGGCTGGCTGACCACGGTGGTCGGGCGGGTGTGCCTGGACATGCTGCGGTCGCGCACCACGCGGCGGGAGGAGCCGCTGGAGGCCGGGGACGGGCCGGTCCGGCTGCCCGATCCGGTCATCGGCCTGCCCGGCCGGGCCGACCCGGAGCAGCAGGTGCTGCTGGCCGACTCGGTCGGCATGGCCCTGATGGTCGTACTGGACACCCTCTCGCCGGCCGAGCGGCTCGCGTTCGTCCTGCACGACCTGTTCGCCGTGCCCTTCGAGGGGATCGCCCCGGTCCTCGGCCGGACGGCGGCCTCCACGCGCCAGCTCGCCAGCCGGGCTCGGCGCCGCGTCCAGGGGGCCGCGCCGGCGCCCGACTCGGACCCGGCCCGGCGCCAGGAGGTCGTCGACGCGTTCCTGGCGGCCGCCCGGGGCGGGGAGTTCGACGCCCTCGTCGCCGTCCTGGACCCCGATGTCGTGGCCCGCTCGGACGGCGGCGCGCTGCTGCCCGGTCTGCTGCGGCGCGGTGCGGCGGAGGTGGCCTCGCAGGCGATCACGTTCGCCCGGTTCGCCCGCGCCGGGCGCCCGGTGCTGGTCAACGGCACCCCCGGGGTGCTCTCCCTGGCGGAGGACGGCCGCCCGGTGTCGGTGATGGCCTTCACGATCCGGGGCGGACTGATCACCGCCCTCGACATCCTCACCGACCCCGAGCGCCTCGCCCGCCTGGAGTGGGGCGGCGCGCTGGAGGAGTGAGCGCCCCGGCCGCCGGCCGGTACGGTCACCCGCGCGCCAGCAGCGAGGGGTTGAGGCGGGCGAAGCCCTCCTGGCGCTCGTACGGGAAGTACGGGTACGGAGCCGGTCGGTGGCTGGCGGCGTCGAGCCGGGCCACCTGCTCCGGGGTCAGCTCCCAGCCGACGGCACCGATGTTCTGCCGCAGCTGCTCCTCGTTGCGGGCGCCGACGAGCACGGTGGAGACGGTCGGGCGGCGCAGCAGCCAGTTGATGGCCACCTGCGGGACGGTCCGGCCGGTCTCCTGCGCGATCCCGTCGAGGGCGTCGACCACGTCGTAGAGGTGTGCGTCCTCCACCGGCGGGCCGTAGTCGGCGGTCTCGTGCAGCCGGCTGCCGGCCGGCAGCGGGCTGCCGCGGCGCAGCTTGCCGGTGAGGCGGCCCCAGCCGAGGGGGCTCCACACCATCGCGCCGACGCCCTGGTCGTGGGCGAGCGGCATCAGCTCCCACTCGTAGTCCCGGCCGACGAGGGAGTAGTACACCTGGTGGGCCGCGTAGCGGGGGAAGCCGTGCCTCTCGGCCGCGGACAGGGACTTCATCAGCTGCCAGCCCGCGAAGTTGGAGACGCCGACGTAGCGGACCTTGCCGGAGCGGACGAGCTGGTCGAGGGTGGCCAGCACCTCCTCGACGGGGGTGGCGGCGTCGAAGCCGTGCAGCTGGAAGAGGTCGATCCGGTCGGTGCCGAGCCGGCGCAGGGCGTCCTCGACCGCCCCGATGAGGCGGGAGCGGGAGGTTCCGTACTCGCCCGGGCCGTCACCGGTGGGCAGGCCCGCCTTGGTGGAGATCAGCACCTGGTCCCGGCGGCCCTTGACGGCCTGGCCGAGGACCTCCTCCGAGGCGCCCGCCGAGTAGACGTCGGCGGTGTCGAACAGGGTGATGCCCGCCTCCAGGCAGATGTCCACCAGCCGGCGCGCCTCCTGGGCGTCGGTGCTGCCCCAGGCGCCGAAGACGGGGCCCCGGCCGCCGAAGGTGCCGGCTCCGAAGCTGAGGGCGGGGACCTTGAGGCCGGACGCGCCGAGCTGCCTGTATTCCATGACGGAGTCCTCCCGAGAGCGGGCCCGAGCGGTAATGGCACCGCAGACCCTTTAAGGTGGTCCCAACGTAACAGCTGGACACCGCTAATGGAACCGAGGACCCGTTATGACATTGCCGAGTGCTGCCCGAGGGGACGCGGGGGACGCCGGGGAGACGGCGGACGGGGCCGCGGCGGACGCCGGGGACGCGGGGTTCGCCGGGGACACCGGGGACACGTCCGCCGGGCCGGGGACCGTGCGCCCCGGGGGCCGGACCGCCCGGGTACGGGCCGCCGTGCTGGACGCGGCCGGGGACATGCTGGCCGAGCACGGCTTCCACGCACTGGACCTCGCCGAGGTCGCCCGGCGGGCCGAGGTCGGCAAGACCACCGTGTACCGGCGCTGGGGCACCGTGGCCGGGCTGGTCGCCGACCTGCTGACGGACATGGCCGAACAGTCGCTGCCGCGCACCGAGACCGGCTCGCTGGAGGAGGACCTGCTGGCCAACGCCGCACTCGTCCGGCGCACCCTGTCCGACCCGCGCCAGGGCCCCCTGTTCAAGGCCGTCATCGCCGCCGCCACGGGCGACGCCCGGACGGCCGAGGCCCTGCACCGCTTCTACGCGGTCCGGGTCGCGGAGTGGGCGCCCTGCGTCGAGGAGGCCGTCGCACGGGGCGAACTGCCGCGGGGCACCGACGCCGCCGAGGTGGTCCGCGCCGTCTCCGCCCCGCTGTACTACCGGCTGCTGACCAGCGACGCCCCGCTGGACGAGGCCGCGGCCCGGCGGGCGGCCCTGGCGGCGGTGGCGGCGGCCCGCGCGGGGGCCTTCGTACGGACCCCGTAGGCCGTCACGTCCGGGTCTTCCGGGCGGTCCGGCCCGGGGCGCTCCGGCCCCCGGTCAGGCGCGGTCGACGAAGACGCTGGTGGACTTCACCCGGGCCGTGGCGCGCATGCCGACCTCCAGGCCCAGCTCCTCCACCGCCTCCCGGGTCAGCAGCGACACCACCCGGTGCGGGCCCGCTTGGATCTCCACCTGCGCCGCGACCGAGCCCAGCCTGATGCCCGTCACGATGCCGGGGAAGGCGTTGCGGGCCGAGGTGTACGGGCCCTCCCCGTCCTCCCCGGTCTCCTGCGCCACCTCGACGCAGAACGCCGCGAGGTCCGGCCCGTCGACGATCCTGCGGTTCCCCTCGCGCCGGGTCGGGAAGCGCTCGGCGTCCGCCCAGCGGCGGGCGGTGTCACTGCTGACGCCGAGCAGCCGGGCCGCCTGGCCGATCGTGTACGACTCCATGCACCGCAGCGTAGGCGGTGCCCGGTCAGGCCGTGAGGAGGGCGTCCGCGATCGCCGTGCGCGCGTACAGCACCGAACGGCCCGCCCGGTGGGCGGTGACCAGACCCGCGTTGCGCAGGGCCGTCAGGTGCTGCGACACCCCGGCCGCGGACAGTCCGCACTGCCGCGCGAGCTGCGTGGTCGACGCCGGGGTGTCCAGCTCCGCCAGCAGCAGCGCGCGGGAGCGCCCCAGCACCCCGGCCACCGCGTCGGCGGAGGAGCAGGTCCGCGGCTCCCACAGCGTGCCGACGCCGCGCGCCGGATAGGCCAGCTGGGGCGGGTCGGGGGCCACCGCCCGGGTCAGGACGCGCGGCCAGGCGAAGGCCGACGGCACCAGCAGCAGGCCGGCACCGGACTGGTCGCGGCTCAGCCCGCAGTGCGCCCGGACCAGGCGCAGGGTGTCCGCGTCCCACCACACGGACTCGTGCAGCTCGTTCAATACGGACGCCGTCCCGTGCTCGGCGACCTGGCGGGCACGGTGGAACACGTCCGCCTCCAGCACCTGGCGGATGCGCGCCCAGTAGGGCGCCAGAGCCAGCTCCCAGTACACCTCGATCTCCGCCGCGACCTTCTCCAGCGCCGCCTCCGGCTCCTCCAGCAGCTGCCTCAGGCGGGGCGAGGAGTCCGCCCCCGCGCCCAGCCCGGCGAGGTCGGTGCGCACCTGCTCCGGCCGGGTCGCGCGGACGGCCCGCAGCTCCGCGGACAGTTCCGGGAAGGGCCCGGGCGGGGTCGGGTTCAGGAAGTCCGCCAGGTAGCCGCGCGCCGGGACCAGCTCGGCCAGCCAGCCCCGCCCCAGGCCCGCTCGCGCGATCCGGGGCCGCACCTGCGCGGCCCAGCTCCGGTGCAGGTGCGGCGGGGCGGGGTCCAGCAGCCGCCGGAAGCTGGTGACGACCTCCCACATCGGGGAGACCGCGAACCGGGTCTGCGCCAGGTCCCCCGCCGAAAAACTCAAGCCCGTCCGCACGGCCGCGCCCCCTCGTCCCGCCCCTTGGATTCGGCCTGAGCTTAATCAGTTCGGGAGGGCGGGGCGGGCGTGCAGGCTCCTCGCATGCTCTCCACCTTCCGCGGACTCCCGCCCACCGTCTGGACCCTGTTCGCCGGCACCGTCGTCAACCGGCTCGGCCACCTGGTCACCCCGTTCCTGGTGTTCCTGCTGGCCGACCGGGGGATCACCGGCACCGAGACCTCGTACGTCCTCGGCGCGCTCGGCGCGGGCAACCTGCTCGGACCCGCGCTCGGCGGCGTGCTGGCCGACCGGATCGGGCGCCGTCCGACGATGCTCATCGGGCTGCTGGGCGCCGCGGCGGCACAGGGCGCGCTCTTCCTCGCGCCGGGCGTGCTGACGATGGGCGCGGCCGCCCTGCTGCTGAGCGCGGCCTCGGCGGCGGTCGGCCCGGCCACGTACGCGTTGATGGCCGACACCGTCGACGGGGAGCGCAGGCAGCGGGCGTACGCGCTGTTCGGGTGGGGCGTCAACATCGGGACGGCCGTCGCCGGGGTGCTCGGCGGCTTCCTCGCCGCCCACGGCTACTGGCTGCTCTTCGCCGTCGACGCCGGGACCCTGCTGGTGTACGCGGTCGTCGTCGCGACCCGGCTGCGCGAGCCGCGCCGGGAGGCCCCGGCGGACGGGACCGCACAGACCCTGGGCTACGGGGTCGTGCTGCGCGACCGGCTGATGCTGGTGCTGCTGCCGGTCTTCGGCGTCCAGCTGTTCGTGTACTCGCTGACCGAGGTGGCCCTGCCGCTGTCCATGCGCGACAGCGGGCTGTCCCCCGCCGCCTACGGGGCGATGGCCGCCGTCAACGCGGTCCTGGTGGTGGGCCTGCAGCCGCTGGTGACCGCCCGTCTCACCAAGCTGCCGCAGCTGCCGGTGCACGCGGCCGGCAGCGTGCTGATCGCCGCCGGAGTGGCCGCGACCGGGCTCGCCGACACCCTCGCGGGCTACACGGCCTCGGTGGTCGTCTGGTCGCTCGGCGAGGTGGTCGTCGCCGGGATCGCGGCCTCGGTGATCGCCGGCCTCGCCCCGGCCGACGCCCGCGGCCGCTACCAGGGCGCCTTCAGCTGGACCTGGGGCGTCGCCCGCTTCGCCGCGCTGACGCTGGGCGTGACGCTGTACGCGGGCGCCGGCCCGGCGGCCCTGTGGTGGACGGCCCTGGTCGGCGGGCTGCTCTGCTCGGCGGCGGTCGTGCTGCTGCGCCACCGGGTCGCGGCCCGGGTGGAGCACGAGCTGGCGGCGTAGGGGCGCCGGGACGGCGGAGGCGGTATCCGGCCGGTACCGAGTCGCGTGCGGGGAGCCCACGGGGGAGCTCCTCGCACGCGACTCGGTACCGGCCGGTTGCTCCTCCCCGGCGCGGTGTCGGAGGCCGTCGCGGGGCCGGTGCTGCCCCGGTGACCAGGGGTTTCGTCCGGGGCGTGGTTTCACGTGAAACACAGGACCTAAAAAAGGGCGGGTATGCGCCGGTTTGGCCGGGTATATCCACCTGGATGGTGAGGGCCCACAGCGCATGACTCGGCCCCGCGACCCGGGACCGCCCGTCGGAGGAGCGCAGAACAATGGACCGTACCGAGCGCGACCACACCGAAAGCAAGGACCGCATGGACGCGGCCACCCTCGAGGCCAGGGCGCTGTCCACCGCCCTGTTCCACCGCCTCGCGGAGCTGAACGAGGGAACGGCCGACTACTCGTACGTCCGCAACACGCTGGTCGAGCTGAACCTCAGCCTGGTGAAGTACGCCGCGAGGCGCTTCCGCGGCCGCAGCGAGCCGATGGAGGACATCGTCCAGGTCGGCACGATCGGCCTCATCAAGGCCATCAACCGGTTCGACCCCGGGCGGGGGGTGGAGTTCACCACCTTCGCGATGCCCACGATCAGCGGGGAGATCAAGCGGTTCTTCCGTGACACCAGCTGGGCGGTCAAGGTCCCCCGCCGCCTCCAGGAGCTGCGGATCGACAGCGCGAAGGCCCACGACGCGCTGGAGCAGGACCTCGGGCGCGAGCCGACCGACGCCGAGATGGCCGAGCAGCTGCACGTCACGCCGGAGGAGTTCAGCGAGGGCCGCAAGGCGGCCAGCGCGTACTCCGCACGCTCCCTGGACGCGCCCGTGCAGGAGGACTCCGAGCGCGACCCGGCCGCGGAGCGGTCCTCGATCGGCGAGGAGGAGCCCGCGTACGACCGGATCGAGTGCCTGGAGTCGCTCAAGCCCATGCTGGCCGAGCTGCCCGCCCGGGAGCGGGAGCTGCTGTCGCTGCGGTTCGGGCAGGAGCTGACCCAGTCCGAGATCGGGGCCCGGCTGGGCCTGTCCCAGATGCACGTGTCCCGGCTGCTGAACCGCACCCTGACCCGCCTGCGCGGCGGCCTCCTCACCGACGCGTAAACCTGGCCTCGCGCGGGCCGCCGCTCGGGCGGCAGGGCGTTCAGGCCCCCTCCCGGGGCGGCTGCCGCTCGGGGGGCAGGCTCAGGCCCCTGCCGGGCCTCCGTCGGCCGCGGGGGCGGCGACCGCGGACCCGGGGGCCGTCATCTCCAGCCAGACCGTCTTGCCCGGGCGGCCGTCCGCGGCGGGCACCGAGCCCCAGCTCTTGGCGAGGCGCTCCAGCAGGATCAGCCCGTGCCCGCCCGGCCGGGAGCGGTCGCGCGTCGCCCGGCGCACGGGCGGTTCGGGGTTGTCGTCGCTGACCTCGGCCCGCAGCAGGCCGGGGCTGTGCCGCAGCACCAGTTCGCGCGGGCCGCCCGCGTGCAGACAGGCGTTGGTGACCACCTCGGAGACCAGCAGGAGCACGTCCTCCTCGGCCTCCGAGCCCTCGGACCACGACCAGTCGGTGAGGGCCCGTCGCGTGAAGTCCCGGCACCGGGCTACGACCCCTGTCGTGGCACCGCCCAGGACCAGCCGCCGCGTCTGCTCCGCCACAGGCTCTCCTGTCTCCGCCACCGCTCCCCCGGCGCCGCACCTACCCCCGGCCGGGACGGACAAATCCCGCACGGGCACCACGCTACTGCCGAGTGTGCACCGGAAGCACGACGCGCGGCGGTGAGAGGTCACGGCGGGGCCCTCCGCCGCCGCCCGGCACCGGCCGCCCGGCGCCCGCACGCGGCGGGTCCGGAGGGGCGCGGTCTCGAAGGGGCCTCGAAGGCCCGTCGAAGGCGCCGGGACCGGCGCGTCCAGGGCGGCCGGGCGGCGGCTCTTCAGGCGCCCCCGGCGGCGCGCGGACCCGCGAAGGGCTCCCACCATGGGTTTCCCGCCGTTCTCCCCCGTGGAGCGGCCGGTCCGGGGGACGCTATGCGCGCCGCCCGGACCCGTCGAGAACACGGCCCGGGATCCGTCAAGTCGCCCGCGCGGGGTGTCGTACCCGAGGCACCCTGGCGTCCACATCATGGACAACTACCCTCGATATATGAACGCAGAAGCCGATGCCACCGCCGCCGTGAAAGACGCAGTCAAAGAAGCTGACCGGAAGCACGTTTTCCATTCCTGGTCGGCACAGGAGCTGATCGACCCGCTCGCCGTGGCCGGCGCCGAGGGCTCGTACTTCTGGGACTACGACGGCAACCGCTACCTCGACTTCTCCAGCTCGCTCGTCTACACCAACATCGGCTACCAGCACCCCAAGGTGGCCGCCGCCATCGCCGAGCAGGCCCACCGGCTCTGCACCCTCGCGCCCGGCTTCGCCGTGGACGTCCGCTCCGAGGCCGCACGCCTCATCGCCGAGCGCACCCCCGGCGACCTCGACAAGATCTTCTTCACCAACGCCGGTGCCGAGGCCGTGGAGAACGCCGTACGCATGGCCCGGCTGCACACCGGCCGGCCCAAGGTGATGTCCGCGTACCGCTCGTACCACGGTGCGACCAGCACCGCGATCAACCTCACCGGTGACGCCCGCCGCTTCGGCAACGACACCGCGACCGCGGGCGTCGTCCACTTCTGGGGACCGTTCCTCTACCGCTCGCCCTTCCACGCCACCACCGAGGCCGAGGAGTGCGAGCGGGCCCTGCGCCACCTGGAGGACACGATCGTCTTCGAGGGGCCGCAGTCCATCGCCGCGATCATCCTGGAGACCGTCGGCGGCGCCCCCGGCGTGCTCGTGCCCCCGGCCGGCTACCTGGCGGGCGTGCGCGAGCTCTGCGACCGCTTCGGCATCGTCTTCATCCTGGACGAGGTCATGGTCGGATTCGGCCGCACCGGCGCCTGGTTCGCCGCCGACCACTGGGACGTCACCCCGGACCTCCTCTGCTTCGCCAAGGGCATCACCAGCGGCTACGTGCCGCTGGGCGGCGTCGCCATCTCCGCCGCCATCGCCGAGACCTTCGCGCGCCGGCCGTACCCGGGCGGGCTGACGTACTCGGGGCACGTGCTGGCCTGTGCCGCCGCCGTCGCGACGGTCAACACCATGGCCGAGGAGGGCATCGTCGAGCAGTCCGCCCGCACGGGTGCCGAGCTGCTGGGGCCCGGACTGCGCGAGATCGCCGGCCGGCACCCGTCCGTCGGCGAGGTCCGCGGCATGGGCACCTTCTGGGCGCTGGAACTCGTACGCGACGGGGAGACGCGCGAGCCGCTCGTCCCGTACAACGCCTCCGGTGCCGACAACGCGCCGATGGCCGCCTTCGGCGCGGCCCTGAAGAAGGCCGGCCTGTGGCCCCTCCTCGCCGGGAACCGCATCCACCTCGCACCGCCCTGCAACATCGCGGAGCAGGACGTGGCCAAGGGGCTGGCGATCCTGGACGAGGCCCTGTCCGTCGCGGACGCGCACATGGCCTGACCTGCGAGCTTGTGCGGTCGCCCAATCCGTGGGTGCTGGTGTTGGGAGGTTCCGTGCGGTGGTCAACCCGCCGCACACATGGTGCAATCCCGTCAGTACTTCAGTACTACTCAGCACCTACGGACCGGGATGCACGTCAGTCCCGGGGCGGTCCTGCGGGGCCGAACGGCGGGGAGCGGGACGTCCTTCGAGGAGGGCGGGCGCTGGACGCCGGGCGTACGGGATCCAGACCAACGGACTCCGTGTTCCCGAGTACCCGAAGGAAGACAGCATGAGCAAGCACGTCCTGGGCCAGAACCAGTACGGCAAGGCCGAGAACCGCATCGTCGTGGTCACCCGCAAGGGCAACGACGGATCCTGGCACGAGATCCGCGACCTGAACGTCTCGGTGGCCCTGCGCGGCGAGTTCCGCGACGTCCACCTGACCGGTGACAACGCCAACTGCCTGCCGACCGACACCACCAAGAACACGGTGTACGCCTTCGGCAAGGAACACGGCATCGCCTCCCCCGAGGCCTTCGGCATCCTCCTCGCGAAGCACTTCGTCTCCTCCCAGGCCCCGATCCGCGAGGCGCAGATCCGCATCGAGGAGTTCGCCTGGGAGCGGATCCCCGTCCCGACCCGCAAGGAGCAGCACTCCTTCGTCCGCAAGGGCCAGGAGGTGCGCACCGCGCAGGTCACCTACAGCGAGACCACCGGTCTCCAGGTGATCTCGGGTCTGAAGGACCTGACGGTGATGAACTCGACCAACTCCGAGTTCCACGGCTACATCAAGGACGAGTACACGACGCTCAAGGAGGCGTACGACCGCATCCTCGCGACCAAGGTCACCGCCCGCTGGGCCCACTCGGCGCTGGCCGGCGACGACGCGGGGTACGACTGGGACCAGTCGTACAAGAAGGTCCGCAAGCACATGCTCGAGGCCTTCGCGGAGACGTACTCCTACTCGCTCCAGCAGACCCTGAACCAGATGGCCGAGCGGGTGCTGGACAACTGCCCCAAGGTCAACGAGGTGCGCCTCAACCTGCCCAACAAGCACCACTTCCTGGTGGACCTGGAGCCCTTCGGCCTCAAGAACGACAACGAGGTCTATTTCGCGGCGGACCGCATGTACGGCCTGATCGAGGGCACCGTCCACCGTGACGGCGTGCAGCCGGTGATCGCGACCTCCGACTGGATCGTCGCCTGATCCGTCTCCGGCCGCGGGGCCGTCCAGCCGGCCCGGACCGCGTCGCGGGGTCCGGGCCGTCCTGCTTCCCGCCTGGGCTCACCCCCGGTCCTCCGCCGCGGGCCGTCCCACCAGGAGGTTCCAGCGGCCCGTCCGCCCGCTGAGGACCGTCACCGTGTCGGGCCGTACGTCGAGCCACCAGAACGCCGCCGCCGGCAGCTCCAGGGCGGCCACCACGGCCGCGCGTACGACAGCCTGCGCGACCACCGCGTGGTGCCGTCCGGGGCCCAGGACCCGCAGGTACGCACCCGTCCGGCTGAGGAGCGAGGCCAGCGGCTCCCCGCCGCCGGGGGGCGCGTACTCCGGGTCGGTGAGCCAGCTGCGGGGCCCAGTCCCCCGTGGCCGGAGCGGCCAGGCCCTCATGGCCCGGGCAGGGCTCCCCGTACCCGAACCGTCCCCGACGGGCGGCGTCGTCGAGCGGCGGGGTGGTGAGGTGTACGCGTACGGATGCCATGCGCGGAGCGTAGGCCCGCGTCACGGGCGGGAGCGTTCCGTCTCGCGCCGCTCGCCGTCCCGGTGACGCGGTGGACGACTTTCGGCCTGGTCCCTCGGGTTTCTAGCCGAACGCGCACTTGCCCCGGCAGCCGCACCCAAGGAGGCTGTACAGCCGATGAGTTGAGCGAGACACGCCTGTTGCGCGTGCGACGGGTGTGGAGGTGGGAGCCGGCGATGCAGTCCGCGATCCGGGAATGGCGGGGCTGGACCGGCGCCGCGCCGTTCTGGCTGAACTCGGTACTGCTGATCCTGGCACCCTTCACCGCCGCCACCCTCCTCGCCCAGATCGGCGTGATCGGCGCCCTGGCCGCCCTCGGCGGACTGGCCCGCCAGCTCTGGTTCGGGGACTACGGCCACTCCGCGATGCACCTCGCCGCCGCCCTCATGGGGGCGGCGACGGTGGCGCTGGTGGTGGTCTGAGCACCCCCGCCTCCTCCCCGGCCAGTAGTTGATCTTGATCCGGGTGAGAATGGGGGTCGGACGAGCCGGGGAGCTGGTGTGGGGTCAGGGCGGGACATACCCGAGGAGTATCTGGACGGGTACGTACGCATGCTCGCGGGCGTCTCGGCCACCGGCCGGGGCCCGGACCGCGCGGAACTCGACGCCCGCCGGGCACTCGGCGAGCAGGCCGCCGGGGCCGGTCACGGCCTGCGGCACCTCATCGGCGCCCACCTCGCCGCAACCCGCACCGCCCTCGCCGGACGCCCCGCCCCCGACCACCTGCTGGCGGCGGTCGAACAAGCCGTGGACGCCTTCGCCGAAGGGTACGAACGGGCCCACGGGCCGGCCGCGCACCGGGAAACGGCGGCCCGCCGGGAGTTCGTCGACGACCTGCTGCTCGCCGGCGGCGACCCCGTCCGCCTCGGTGAACGCGCCGCCCGCTTCGGACTGCGCCCGGCGCCGACGCACGCGGTGGCCGTCGCACGCGGCCCCGGGCCGTACGAGGACGGGGGCCCGGAACAGCACCGGCTGGAGTCGGCCCTCGCCCGGCGCTCCGGGGACCGCGCCTTCCTGCTCGCCACCAAGGACGGCCGGCTGGTCTGCGTGGCGCCGGGCGACCAGGACGGGGTACTGGCCCACTTCGCGCAGCTCCTGCACACCGAGTCCGCAGGCCGGGCGCTCGTCGCGGTCGGGCGCCCGCATCCGGGCCCGGGCGGGGCCGCGGTCTCGTACGCGGAGGCCCTGGACGCGCTCGGCGTCGCGGACCGGCTCGGCCTCGGCGGCCCGCTGCTGCGCGCCGCCGACCTGCTGGTCTTCCCGGTGCTCACCCGCGACCGGGCGGCGATGGCCGAACTGGTGCTGACCGCGCTCGGGCCGCTGCGGGCCGGGCGGGGCGGGGCGGCGCCCCTGCTGGACACCCTGACCGCGTACTTCGACTCCGGGTGCGTGGCGGCGGAGGCGGCCCGGCGGCTCAACCTGAGCGTGCGGGCGCTGACCTACCGGCTGGAGCGGATCCACCGGCTGACGGGCACCGACCCGGGGGACCCCGTGCAGCGCTACACCCTCCAGACGGCCGTCATCGGAGCCCGGCTGCTGGACTGGCCCGCCCGCGCGCTGTAACCGCCTTCACCCCTCACCCCTTCGGGCGTAGCCGCCCAGTCGGGCGTGCACGGCCGGCACACCCTCCGCCAGCTGCGAGGACGGGAGGGCCGGGCGGCGAAGGGCACGTGACGCGCCGTCATTTGCGGAGCGGGCGGCGATGTGCGGGCGGACGGGGAGCGGTCCACTGCTCCCAGGACCGGCCGCCCGAGCCGGACAGGAGGAATGCCATGTCCCGCGCCCGGTGGACCGCCGCCGCCCTGACGGTCACTCTGCTCTGCACCGGGATCGGCCTGTTGCGCGGCAGCGCGGGCGCGGAGCCCGCCACCGCGAGCGTCACCGACGCGCTGCCCTCCCGGGCACTGGGCCTGTCCGGGCACCGCCGCCTCGTACGCGGGCTGGAGCACGCCGGTGCGCGGGCTCCCGGAGCGGAACGCCGGACGGTGTCCGCCCCGCCGATGCGGGCCTCACGGCCGCTGCGGCTGCGCATCCCCGCTCTGGGGGTGGACCTCCCGCTGGCCACGGGCCCGCAGGACGGTGAGGGCAGGGCCGGCTGGGACACCGACGGCCCGGCTCCCGGATCCGCCGGCACCGCCGTGGTCACCGGCCACGGGATCCCCCTCGCCGGACTGCGGCGCGGCCGCGTGATCGAGATCCCGCGCGCGGACCACCGTACGGCGGTGTTCACCGTCGAGCGGGTCTCCCCGCACCCGGTCGCGGCGCCGGCCGGGGACACCGGTATCGCCCGGCTGCGGCTGGTCAGCGGCGAGACCTCCGTCCTGGCCCGGCTGACGGGTCCCCGGCGCACCGGCTGAGTCGGCCGTTGGGGGGTGTCTTCGTCCCCCGGTCGGCGGCTTCTCGCGGATCAACGGAGAGCCGTACGGCGTGTCGGGGGATGCAGGCCCCATGAACGGTGCGCGGTACGCGCGGACGCCACTGGCGCGGGCCCTGACAGTGGCCTGCGTGGCTCTGCTGTGTCTGTTCGGCGCCGGTCCGGTGACGACGGCCACGGCCGGCGGGGAGTCCCGCCCCGCCTCCTCGGCACCGGCCGACCCCACCGAGGGACAGTCGGATCCGGCAGGGGACGCCGTCGGCCGGGCCGCGCTGCGGACGGCCGTGCGCGCGGCCCCGGCCGTACGGCGGTGGCCGCAGCGGATGTTTCACGTGAAACACGCGGGTCAGGCCGCCCGTGCGGCCTCGTACGGGACGGCCGCGCCCGCCCTGCCCCGGCGGACGGTACGGAGCATGGTCCTGCGCTGCTGAGCGGGCCGAGCAGCGTGAACGACCCCCCACACCCCCGAGCCACCGTGAGGTTCCGTCATGCCCATCGACCCGTACGCCGCCCTGAACGCCATGCTCCGCGCCGAGGTCGCCCGCTTCTCGCCGCCGGCCCGGCAGGAGGCCGCCGCCCCGGACCGCCCGGCCGGCGACCCCCACGCCGCCGACCGCCACGCCGACCGGAGCGTCCCGCAGCCCGCGACCGCCGGCGCGCCGAAGACCGGCGCCGCGGCGGCAGCCGGCGCGGGGAGCGAACCCCGGCAGGACACCGCCGGTTCGGCGGCGTAACGACACATGACGGCGCCGGTTCCCGCGCCCTCCCAGCGGGTGCGGGAACCGGCGCCGGGCCCAGTTCAGTCCTCGCGCGTGTAGTACCGGTAGAACGCCGTGAGCCCGACGCCCAGCGCCACGAACAGGCCGATCACGGTGGAACGGAGCACGGACGCGTGGGTCAGGCTGTGGAGGTAGCCGACGGCGATGCCGCCGAACACCCCGTACGCGGTGGCGTGCACCTCCCGCCCCAGCCTGGGGCCGACCCGCGCGAGCGCGAACATGCAGGCGGCGAAGACCGCGCCGCACAGGATCCCGTAGAACACGTTGCCCGCGTCGACCGGACCCGTCTGACGCTGGATGAAGGCCGCCCAGACCCCGTAGACGAGGCCCATGAGCAGCGCGCGGATCAGGGCGCCGCGGTCGGTGTGCCGCCGCGCGTCCGCCGACGTCATCGGGCGGTGCCGCCGGTGGGCGGTGGGTGCCGCATGTGCCATGGCGGGGCTCCTCTCTTCCACCCTCAAGGGCACACCCGGCACCCGGGACCGGCAAGTGGATCACCCGTCCGGGCGGTTCCCGCCCGGTCCCGGGAGGGAATCCGGGCCCCCGGACGCAGCAGCGGGGGTAGCGCCGCACGCCGCGTCCGCTTTCCCTGGTGACGTGCGCACCTACCTGTCGGCGGCCCTCATCGTGCTCGTGGCCCTGCTCGTGCCCGCGAGCGCGGTCGCGTACTGGGGCGACCGCCGGCTGGGTGACGCCGACCACTACACCGCGGCCATGGCCCCGCTCGCCAAGGACCCGGCCGTCCAGGAGGTGGTCGCCGCCCAGGCCACCCGGGCCCTCTCCGGGCAGATCGACGCGGGCCCCTTCCAGGGCGCCGTCGACGCCCTGATCGGCGAGGCCCTGCACTCCTTCACCGGTACCCCCGCCTACCGGACGGCCTGGGAGGCCGCGAACCGGGCGGCGCACACCGCCTTCCTCGACGCCCTGGAGACCGGCCGCGGTGACGCCGTCACCGTCGACCTCGCACCCGTGATCGCGCAGGTCAAGGAGGAACTGGTGGCGGACGACGTGCCCTTCGCCGACCGCATCCCGGAGACCCACCTCTCCGTGAAGGTCATGGAGTACGACAACCTCGGCGCACTCCGGGAGGGGTTCCACGCCCTCCAGATCGCCGGAGTATGGCTTCCCGTGCTCACGGTGCTGCTCGCCGTGGCGGCCGTGGCCGTCGCCGTCCGGCGCCGGCGGGCCCTCCTCGCCACCGGCGCCGGGCTCGCGGCCGGAGCCCTGCTGCTGTGGGCGGCTGTGGGCGTCTGCCGCCGCATCACCCTCGACGACCTGCCCGCCGACATCGACCGGCCCGCCGCCGCGGCCGTGTACGACGCGCTCACCGCCTTCCTGCGGACCACCGCCTGGGTGGTCCTCGCCCTCGGACTGGCCACCGCGCTGACCGCATGGCTGATGGGCCGGCTACGCCGCACCCCATAAGCTCGGAAGGTACCCATCCTCCGCAGAACTCCCCAGAACGACCGATTCGCGAGCGGTGACACGGAAGAGCGGCGACACGGAAGCGGAATGACCACCCAACGACGCACCGAGCACATACCGCCCGGCCGGCCACGCCCCCGCCCCCTGGCTCCCCCCGCCTGGTTGCTCGCGGGACTGCGGCCCAGCAGCGGCCGCATCCCCTGGGCCGCGGCCGCCCGCGCCGGGATCGCGATGGCCGCCCCGCTCGCCGTCGGCTTCGCCCTCGACGAGCCCGAGTACGGGGCCCTCGTGTCCATGGGCGCCCTCGCCGGGGTGATCGGTGACACCGCCGACGCCTACCGGATGCGGGTCCTGAACATCGCCGTCCCGCAGGCACTCGGCGCCGTCGGGGTCGCCCTCGGCACCCTCGTCTACGGGCGCGGCTGGCTGGCCGTCGCCGTCCTCACCCTGATCGCCCTCCTCTCCGGGATGATCTCCTCGATCGGCACGGTCGCCTCCGTGTCCGGGCTGCTGCTCCTGCTCAACGCCGTCGTCGGGGCCGGTCTGCCGATGCCCCAGCCCTGGTGGACCGCGCCGCTGCTGCTCACCACCGGCGGCCTGTTCGTGCTCGCCCTGACCCTGCTGGGCTGGCCCGTACGCGGCCGCCGGCCCGAACGGTCCGCCGTCGCGGCCGCCTACCGGGCGCTGGCCGACGCACTCGAAGCCTGCGGCGGACCCCAGGCCGCGTACGACGAACGCCGCCGACAGGTCACGCAGGCCCTCGACCACGCCTACGACCTCGTCCTGGGCCGCCGCGCCCGGGTGCACGGGCGCAGCCCCTCCCTGGTGCGGATGCTGGCCCAGCTGAACGTGCTGATCCCGCTCGTGGAGGCCGCGCCCGCCGTACACCTGCGGGGCCGCCCGCCGGCGCCCGGGATCCCGGCGGCCGTACGGGAACTGGCCGCGGCCGTCGAGGAGGGCCGCACCGGCACCCCCGTCCTGGACCTGCCCGCCCCGCACACCCCGTCCGAGCGGGCCATCGACTCCGCGCTGCGGCACGCGGCGGTCATCGTGCACCTCGCCGAGCCGGACCCGTACAACGTCGACGACCGCCTCGGCCGGCCGGCCTCCCTGCGCGTGCGGGCCCGTCGCGGGGTGCGCGACATGATGCTGTCCGAGGCCTCCTGGCGGTACGGGCTGCGCCTGGCCCTGTGCATCGGCCTCGCCCAGTCCCTCGTCTCCCTGATCGAGGTGGAACGCTCCTACTGGGTGGCCCTGACCGTCACCTTCGTCCTCAAGCCCGACTTCGGCTCCGTCTTCTCCCGGGCGGTCCTGCGCGCCCTGGGCACGGCCGCCGGGCTCGTCCTCGCCGCCGCCGTCCTCTCCGAGGTGCCGCGCGGCTGGTGGGACGTACCGGTGATGGTGGTGCTCGCGGCGCTGATCCCGGTGTTCTCCGTCAAGGGGTACGCCTTCCAGACCGCGGCCATCACCCCGGTGATCCTGCTGCTGTCGGACCAGCTCAACCACGAGGGCTTCGACCTCATCCTGCCCCGGCTCCTCGACAGCCTGATCGGCTGCGCCATCGCCCTGGTCGCCGGCTACCTGCTGTGGCCCGAGAGCTGGCACACCCGGATCGGGGACCGGCTCGCCGACGCCGTCGACGACGCCGCCCGGTACGTGGAGCACGCCTTCGCCCCCGTCGCGGACGAGGCCGCGCTGCGGGCCGCCCGGCAGTCCCGCCTCCAGGCCCGGCGCCGCATCTACCGCGACCTCTCCGGGGTCCGCAGCGAGTTCCAGCGGGCCCTGACCGAGCCCCCGCCCACCGGGGCCCGGGCCGCGGCCTGGTGGCCGCTGGTGGTGGCCCTGGAACGCATCGTGGACGCCACCACCGCCGCGCGGGTCCGCGTCAACCACGGCGCCGCCCCGCCCTCGGCGGACGAGGTCGACCGGATCGCGCGGCAGCTCCGCGAACTGGCCGGGGACGTCCGCAGCAGCCCCGTCCCGGTCCGCGTGGACACGCCCCCGGAGGACGACGAGACCGGAGTCCTGGCCCCCGTACGGCAGGAACTGGCGGCGGCCCGCGCCATCTCCCACCGCCCTGCCTGAGGCGCCTGACGCGCCGGGCCGCCGCACGGAAGGGCCGCCCGGATGGAGCAGTGACCGGGCCGGGAGGCCGGTGGCGGGGCAGCATCGGGTACATGCGCAGCCCCCACCGCCTGGCCGCCCTCGCCGCCCTCCTGGCGGCCACGGCCGGCTGCGCCGACGCGGAAGGGCTGCGCAGCGCCGGCGACCTCGGCACCGCCCACGCCCCGCAGAGCCTGTGGAAGGCCTACCGCCCCGACCCGCCGGGCCCCGGACAGCAGCCCGGCGCGGCCGCCGTGGTGCCCGGGCTCCCCGAGCCGAAGGGGCCGGGCATGCGCGGGGTGGACGCGCTGGCCGTCGTACGGGCCGACATCACCTCGGCCGCCGCCGCCGACGCCGGCACGGGCCGGCTCGTCGATCCCCGCGCCGTCCAGCGGCTCGCCCTCTGCACACAGGCTGTGGACGGCGGTCCGTACTGCCCCGTCCGCCCCGGAGTCCTCCACGACCTCACCGGAGACGGCAAGGAGGAGCTGATCACCGCCCTCGACGTGGACGGCCGGGTCAGCGAACTGCGCGTCTACACCGTCCGGGGCGACGGCCGGATCACCCGGATCCTGTCCCGGCGCGCGGTGCTCGAAGGGGTGGAGGTCGCCGCCGAGCATCTCGCGGTCCGCGAGCCGACCTCGAACCCCGCCTACATCTCCGTCTCCGACTACGTGTGGGACCCCCAGGCCCGCAGTATGAGCCTGTCCCAGCTCACCCTCGACGACTGCCCGGCCATCTCGGACGTCCCGCTGGGCGAGGGACGGATCCGATGCGCCCGCTGAGCAGCCTGCGCTGGAAGATCGCCCTCACCATCACCCTGGTGTGCTGCGCGGTGGCCGCCGCCCTGGGGATCCTGGTGCACAACGTGGTCTCGCGGCAGGTGGTCGGCGAGGTCCGCAAGGACGTCGAACGGGACCTCGACCACGCCCTCGGCCACTACGAGTACGGCACCTCGCACGGGGACGTGAACGTCGCCCTGGACCCGCCCGGCCTGCCCAGCCCGCTGCGCGAGCTCGTCGCACGCGGACGGACCGGCAGCATGGTCGGCACCCACGACGGCGAGCCCGTCATGTGGGCCGCCGCCCCCGCCGACCGGAAGGCGCTGGCGGTGTGGATCCCGTACGGCGCCACCCGCGACCGGCTGCGCGACATCGACACCGCGATCCTCGCCTCCTCGGCGCTCGCGGCCGGGGCGGTGGCCCTGGCGGGCGTGTTCCTCGCCGACCGGATCAGCCGCCGGCTCGTGACGGTCGCCGCCGTCGCCCGCCGGATCAGCTCCGGGGACCTGGACGCCCGGGTGGGTCTCGCCGTGGACACCGGCTCCGGCCGCCGCCGCTACCGCGACGAGGTACGGGACGTCGCGCTGGCCCTGGACTCGATGGCCGCCTCGCTCCAGGAGCGGCTGGATGCCGAGAAGCGGTTCACCGCCGATGTGGCGCACGAGCTGCGCACCCCGCTGACCGGTTCGCTGGCCGCCGCCTCGCTGCTGCCGGAGGGCCGGCCGAAAGAGATGATCAACGACCGGCTCAAGGCCCTGCACCTGCTCACCGAGGACCTGTTGGAGATCTCCCGCCTGGACTCCGGGGTGGAGCGCGCCGACCTGGCCCGGATGGAGCTGGGCCGGTCCGTGGAACGGGCCGTCGCCGGGACCGGGCTGCCCGCCGAGGTACGGATCCTGCGGGACGCGGTGGTCTTCACCGACCGGCGGCGCTTCGACCGGATCCTGGCCAACCTGCTGGCCAACGCCCACAAGCACGGGCGGCCGCCGGTGGAGGTCACCGTCGACGGCCCGGTGGTGGTGATCCGCGACCACGGCTCCGGCTATCCCGCCGAGCTGATCGAGCGGGGTCCCAAGCGGTTCCGCACCGGGGACCCGGGCCGCGGCCGCGGCCACGGACTGGGCCTGACGATCGCGGCGGGCCATGCGGCGGTACTGGAGATCGGGCTGAGCTTCGCCAACGCCCCGGACGGGGGTGCGCTGACGACGCTCCGGCTGCCGGTGGGACGGCTGCCGGAGGCGGGCTGACCGGCCGGGGGACGACGGCCGGCCGGTCAGCCTCCGCACCGGGGCGGTCAGACGCCGATGTTCTTCCCGTCCTTGCGCCACACGGACACCACCGCCGGGCGGACGAGCTTGCCCGGCCCGTCGGGCCACACCGACTGCGGCTTCTCCACGGACGCGCCGTCGATTTCGCCCGGGTGCTGCACCGAGACGAGGACGCGCTTGTCCTGGATGATCGGGCCGCAGGTCTCGGCCCCGCGCGGGACGGTCAGGAACTGCTTCAGCTCGCCTCGGCGCTCACCCGCGGTCGCGACGCCGAACAGGCCGTCGTGGGAGCCGAGCTGGTTGCCGTCGGTGGAGATCCACAGGTTGCCGTGCGGGTCGAAAGCCACGTTGTCCGGGCAGGAGATCGGGCTGACCTTGTCCTTCGGGAAGCCGGCGAAGTAGGTCGCCGGGTCGTTCGGGTCACCGGCGACCAGGAACAGCCGCCAGGCGAACCCGTCGCCGGCCGGGTCGTCGAAGTTCTCGGCGAGCTCCAGGATCTGGCCGTGCTTGTTCAGGTTGCGCGGGTTGGCCTCGGTCGCGCCCTCGGCCTTGCCGGGCTTGCCGCGGTCGGTGTTGTTGGTCAGCGCGACGTACACGCGGCCGGTGCGCGGGGACGGCTCGACGTCCTCGGGGCGGTCCATCTTCGTGGCGCCCACCTTGTCGGCGGCCTGGCGCGTGAAGACGTACACCTCCTCGGCGGTCATGCCCTCGACGTGCGAAACGTTGCCGGTCGCGAGCTTGATCCACACGCCGGAACCGTCGAACTCGCCGTCGGCGGGCAGCTTGCCGGAGCCGTCGATCTGGGCGGCCGGGGAGTCACCGGTCAGCTTGGCGACGTACAGGGTGCCCTCGTCGAGGAGCGTGAGGTTGTGCTCCTTCGCCGCGCGCGAGTCGCCCTTCTTCATCCGCTTCGACGAGACGAACTTGTAGAAGTAGTCGAAGCGCTCGTCGTCGCCCATGTAGACGACGGGACGGCCGTCCTCGGTCAGGCGCGGCTGCGCGGCCTCGTGCTTGAAGCGGCCGAGCGCGGTGCGCTTGCGGGGCACCGAGTTCACGTCGTACGGGTCCAGTTCGACGACCCAGCCGTGGCGGTGGGACTCGTTGGGCTCCTGGGCGACGTCGAAGCGCTTGTCGAACCGCTCCCACTTGCGCTCGGTGGCACCGGAGGTCACGCCGTAGCGCTTCAGGCGGGCGGCCTGGGTGGGGTCGGTGACCTGCCCGGCGTTGCCGAAGTACTGGTTGAAGTTCTCCTCGCCGTGGAGGGTGGTGCCCCACGGAGTGGTGCCGCCGGCGCAGTTGTTGAGGGTGCCGAGCACCTTGGTGCCGGTGGGGTCGGCCGAGGTCTTCAGCAGGGCGCTGCCCGCGGCCGGGCCGGCCATCCTGAACTCGCTGGTGGCGGTCAGACGACGGTTGAGCTGGTGGCGGGAGACGGCGGTCAGCTTGCCGCTGCGGTGGTCCTCCTGGACGACGACCACGGACAGGCCGTGCGCGGCCCAGGCGATCTCGACCTGCTCGCGGGTCGGGTTGGCCGGGTCGTACCCCTTGAACATGAGGTTTTCGTCGGTGTACTCGTGGTTGGCCACCAGCAGCTGCTGGCGCTCGTAGCCGCCGCCGAGCGGGAGCAGGCTCAGGAAGTCGTTGTTGTAGCCGAACTGGCCGGCCTGGGCGGCGGCCGTCTGCTTGTCCGGGTTGAAGCCGGGGGCGCCCTTGAGGATCGGGTCGCCCCAGCGGATCACCACGTTCTGCTCGTGGCCCTCCGGGACGGTGACCTTGTCGTCGGTGTTCGGGGCGACCGGCTTGAAGCGCAGGCCGCGGGCGGCCTCGCCCGCGCGCCTGGCCTCGTCCCCGGGCACGGGGGCGGCGCTGGCGCTCTGGCCGCCGCCCGCACCGAGGGTGACGGCGGTGCCGGCGGCGGTGGCCACCGTGACGACCGCGGCGGAGCGCAGCATCGAGCGGCGGGAGTAGGCCCGGGCCATGATGTCGCCGGCGTACTCGTTGTCACTGGTGTTGGGCACCTCGTGGAAGCATGCGTCGCCGCAGCGGTAGCGGCAGGTGAGAGCGGAACGGCCGCTGCCATGCGGGTTGCCGATGAACGGCAGGAGCTTGCGCACGAGGGTGTCCTCCGGTGTCGGTACGAATCAGCGGTGACGCTAGGCGCGGGTTGCGCCGATGCGGCGGCGCGGGGATGAACGGTGGATGAACCCGGCACGGCGGAGGGGAAGTTCGGGTAAGGGCCACGGTTGGGTGGACAGCCGGGCGCCACGAAAGGCGCCCCTGCCGAAGTTCCAGCCGGGCGGCCGATAACCTTACGTGTCCACTCTGGGCAGGGATCAACCGCGCAGCACGGACAAATGACGCACGCACTCATGCGAAAGGCCTGGCCCATGGGTATTCGGAGCTTGTTGCGCAAGGTATTCGGACGGACCGAGGAGCCGGTCCCCGAGACGTCCGACGCCCCTTCGGCGGCCGTCCCGAGCCAGGCCGAACGCACCCCCCTGGACGTGGCGGCCGAACTGGTGGCGGCGTCCTTCGACAACCCGACCGTCCCGCCGCAGTCCGCGCCCCGCGACCGCGAGCCGGGCACGCTGCTCACCGCCGCCCCGGCGCCGACGGCGGACCCCACGGTCCCGGAGGCCCGCCGCCCCGTGCCTCCGGCGGCCCCGGAGGGCGCCGGGGCCCCCACGACCCCCGGCACCCCTGCCGAACCGGCCGCGTCCGCGGACGCCGAGCCCGCCGGAGCCGAGGCCGGTGCGCAGGACGCCCCCGCCGCCGAGGCGGAGCCCCAGGCCGTTGAGGCCGAGGCCAAGACCGAGCCGGCCGCCGAGGCCGAGCCGGCTGCCGCCGAGCCCGAGGCCGCCACCGCCGAGGCCGAGCCCGCCGAGGCCGAGCCGGTCGCCGAGCCGGTCGCCGTCGCCGCCGAGCCCGCGCCCCAGCCCGCCGCCGAGCCCGAGCCCCAGGACGCCGCGCCGCAGGCCCAGGAGGCGCCCGCCGCCGAGCCGGAGCCCGAGGCCGAGCCCGCCGCCGAGGCACCGCAGCCGCAGCCGGCCGCCGCCGCCGAGCCGGAGCCCGGCGCCGCGGACCCGGTCGCCGCCGGAGCGCCGGAGCAGCCGGACCCCGAGCAGCCGGAGCAGGGGCCCGCCATCGCCGCGGCAGCGGTACGGCGGCGGGCCGCCGGGATCGCCGGGGCGTACAAGGCCGCCGGGCAGGTGCTGCGGGCCAAGGGGAAGGCCGGGGCCCGCGCGAAGGTGTACCTCGTACTGGACCGGTCCGGCTCCATGCGCGGCTTCTACAAGGACGGCAGCGCCCAGTACCTCGCGGACCACGCCCTCGCCCTGGCCGCGCACCTGGACGAGGAGGCCACCGTCCACACAGTGTTCTTCTCCACCGAGCTGGACGGCACCGCCGAGCTGACCCTCGACGCGCACGACGCGAACTGGGTGGAGGCCCGCCACGCCGAGCTGGGACGGATGGGCCGCACCAGCTACCACGTCGCCGTCGAGGCCGTGGTCGAGCGCTACCGGAAGGACGGCGGCACGGGCCCGGCCCTGGTCGTGTTCCAGACCGACGGCGCGCCCGACAACGTCCGTCCCGCCCGGCAGGCGATCGCCGACGCCGCGGCCGCCGCCCCCGGCGTCCACTGGCAGTTCGTCGCGTTCGGCGACCACGACGCGAAGGCCTTCGACTTCCTGCGCAAGCTGGACGCCGAGAACGCCGGCTTCTTCCACGCCGGCCCGGCCCCCGCGGAGCTGACCTCCGCCGCCCTCCTCAAGGGCGTCCTCGAACGGTTCTGACCGCGGCGGCCAGAACGAAGGCAGCGGACGAAGGCAGAACGAAGGGCCCGGGATCCTCGGATCCCGGGCCCTTCCCGCTACAGGAGCGGCTGCGACAGGTCCGCCTAGCGCGCGGCGTCCGGGTGGACGGCCTCCGCGACCGGCTTGGCGTCGGCCGCCTTCGTCTCGACCGGCTTGCGCAGGGCGATGTTCAGCTCGCGCAGGCGGGACTCCTCCAGCACCGTCGGCGCGCCCATCATCAGGTCCTGGGCGTTGCCGTTGAGCGGGAAGGCGATGGTCTCGCGGATGTTCGGCTCGTCGGCCAGCAGCATCACGATGCGGTCGACGCCCGGGGCGATGCCACCGTGCGGCGGGGCGCCGAGGCGGAAGGCGCGCAGCATGCCCGCGAACTCGCGCTCGACGGTCTCGGCCTCGTAACCGGCGATCTCGAAGGCCTTCAGCATGACCTCGGGCTCGTGGTTGCGGATGGCGCCGGAGGACAGCTCGATGCCGTTGCAGACGATGTCGTACTGCCAGGCCAGGATGTCGAGCGGGTCCTTCTCCTCCAGGTCCTTCATGCCGCCCTGGGGCATGGAGAAGGGGTTGTGCGAGAAGTCGATCTTGCCGGTCTCCTCGTCCTTCTCGTACATCGGGAAGTCGACGATCCAGCAGAAGCGGAAGACGTTCTCCTCGAACTGGCCGGCGCGCTTGGCGGCCTCGACCCGGACCGGGCCCATGATCTTGGAGACCTCGTCGAACTCGCCCGCGCCGAAGAACACCGCGTGCCCGGGCGCCAGGCCCAGACGCTCGCCGAGGACCTTGACGTTCTCCTCGGTGAGGAACTTGGCGATCGGGCCGGTCAGCGAACCGTCCTCGCCCACGCGGACCCACGCCAGGCCCTTGGCGCCCAGCGAGATCGCGTACTCGCCGAGACCGTCGAAGAACTTGCGCGGCTGGCCCGCGGTGTCCGGGACGGCCAGCGCACGCACGTGCTTGCCGGCGAACGCCTTGAACTCCGAGCCCTCGAACACGTCGGTGATGTCGACGAGCTCCAGCTTGGCACGCAGGTCGGGCTTGTCGTTGCCGTACTTCAGCATCGACTCGCGGAACGGGATCCGCGGGAACGGCGAGGTGACCGGGCGGCCGCCGCCGAACTCGGTGAAGAGCTCGGTCATCAGCTTCTCGATCGGCTGGAAGACGTCCTCCTGCTCGACGAAGGACATCTCCACGTCGAGCTGGTAGAACTCGCCCGGCGAGCGGTCCGCGCGGGCGTCCTCGTCGCGGAAGCAGGGCGCGATCTGGAAGTAGCGGTCGAAGCCGGAGATCATCAGCAGCTGCTTGAACTGCTGCGGGGCCTGCGGCAGGGCGTAGAACTTGCCCGGGTTCAGGCGGGACGGGACGACGAAGTCACGGGCGCCCTCGGGCGAGGTCGCGGTGAGGATCGGGGTCGCCATCTCGTTGAAGCCGAGGGCCACCATCTTCGAGCGGATGGACGCGATGACCGCCGAGCGCAGCATGATGTTGCGGTGCATGCGCTCGCGGCGCAGGTCGAGGAAGCGGTACTCCAGACGGCGCTCCTCGTTCACACCGTCGTCGGTGTTGATCGTGAAGGGCAGCGGGCCGGCCGCGCCGAGCACCTCGACCTCGGAGGCCTCGATCTCGATCTCACCCGTCGGCAGGTCGGGGTTGACGTTCTCGGTGCCGCGGGAGACGACCTTGCCGTCGACGCGGACGACCGTCTCCTTGGACAGCTTGTCCAGGACGTCGGCGGCGGCGGTGCCGGGGCGGGCGACGAGCTGCGTGATGCCGTAGTGGTCGCGCAGATCGATGAAGAGGATGCCGCCCAGGTCTCGACGATTGTGCAGCCAGCCGCTCAGCCGGACGTCGGTGCCGACGTCAGAGGCACGGAGCTCGCCGCACGTGTGGGACCTGTACCGATGCATCAGTCATCCAGTTCTACGCGATACCAGGGTGGATTCAACCCTCCCAAGGTTACCGCCCGGGCCGGGCACCGCGCGGGCGTGCCCGGAGAGGGTCCGGAGAGGGTCCTGAACAGGCAGCCCCGTCCGATGACCTGTAAAGATGACCGGGTGCGCACCGAGGACGTCCTGGCCGCCATCGCGACGGGCCTGTGGCGATGGGACAACGCCTCCGGGACGGTCACCCTCGACAGCGAGGCCGCCCGGCTGCTCGGGCTGCCCGCCGAGCCCGTCGTCCTGCCCGAGGCCGCCGCGCGCTCGCGCTTCCACCCGGTCGACTGGAACGAGATCAACGGCATCGTGAACCTCGCCGTCGCCGAGGGCACCCTCGCCGAGGCACGGCTGCGGATCATGGACGAGGACGGGCGCGTGCTGCGCACCGTGCGCAGCCGCTCCAAACCCGTGGAGAACCGTACGCCCGACGGCCGCCTCGACTACGAGCTGATCGGCACCATCCAGGAGATCGCCGAGCCGCAGCCCGGCACCACCGCCGCCCACACCCCGATCACCGGCGACTGGCGGCGCTCCCGGGAGGCCTTCCTCCTCGACGCGGGCCGGGCGCTCGCCGAGGCGCGGTCCACGGCCGAGGTGCTGCGGGTGGCGGCCTCGCTGTCCATGCCGGGCTTCAGCCCCGACGGGCTGGCCGTCTTCGGGGTGGAGGGCGACCGGCTGTCGGTCATCGGCCACCACGGGCACGACCCCGGCGACGAGGCCCCCTTCACCGACATGGGCCTGGCGACCGGCTACCCGGCCGCGGAGGTCGTCCGTACCGGCCGGGCGATCTACCTGCCCACACCGGAGGACTACGAGCGGCGCTTCCCGGTCACCTGGCCGCTGGCCCGGCCCTTCGGCCGGAGCTCCTGGGCCTTCCTGCCCCTGATCGTGGCCGGGCGGACCATGGGCGCCTGGATGGCCGCCTTCAAGCAGCCGGTGACCTTCTCCCCCGACGAACGGTCCGTGCTGACGACGGTCGCCCGGATGCTGGCCCAGGCCCTCCAGCGGGCCGGCGTCGCCGAGTCCGAGCGGGAGCTCACCACCGGGCTGCAGCGGTCGATGATGCCGCAGCTCGGGCCGGAGATCCCCGGTATGACGCTCGCCGCGCGCTACGTGCCCACCGGCGGCGGGCTCCAGGTCGGCGGCGACTGGTACGACATGATCCCGCTGCCCTCGGGCCGGTTCGCGCTGGTCATCGGCGACGTCCAGGGGCACGACGTACGGGCCGCCGGGCTGATGGGCCAGCTCCGGATCGCCGTACGGGCCTACGCGTCCGAGGGCCACCGGCCGGACGCGGTGCTCTCCCGGGCCTCCCGCTTCCTGGCCGGGCTCTGCTCCTCGCAGGAGCAGGAGGGGGAGGCGGAGGCCGGTGGACGCGGCCCGGGCGGCGAGCCCGACTGCCTCAGCCCCCGCTTCGCGACCTGCCTGTACGCGGAGTGTGACCCGGAGACCGGCACGCTGGAGGTGGCCCGGGCCGGGCACCCCGATCCGGTGGTCCGGATGACGGACGGCACCGTCCTGATGCGGCCGACGGCCGGCGGACTGCCGCTCGGGATCGTCCCCGACACCGACTATCCGACGACCCGGTTCACCCTGGAGCCCGGCGAAACGATGATGCTGTGCACCGACGGGCTCATCGAGACCGGCGGCCACGACCTCGACACCGGCTGGGCGCGGCTGCGGGCGGTCCTGGAGGCCGACGCGGAGACGTACGGGGCCGGCGCGTCCGGTGGCGCCGGACTCACCGCCGGCCACCTGGAGCGCCTCGCCGACCTGCTGGTCCAGGCCGTGCACGGGCCGTCCTCGCACCACACCACGGGACCGCTGGCCGACCGCCGCGAGGACGACATAGCCGTGGTGCTGCTCTGCCGCGAGGGCGCGGGCCGCGGCTGCGGGACGGACGTGCCGCACCCGGTACGGCCCGCCCGGCGCACGGTGCTGACCGTGGCGCAGGCGGAGCCGGAGCGGATCGCGGGCGCCCGCCGGCAGATCCGGGAGCTGCTGCACGACTGGGCGGACCCGGAGCAGGTGGACTCGGCCGAGCTGATGGTCTCGGAGATGGTGACGAACGTGCTGGTGCACACCGACGGCGACGCGCTGCTGGTCGCGGAGGCGGCCGGCGAGCTGGGCACCCGCCGGCTGCGCGTGGAGGTCGCCGACGGCAGCGACGAACTGCCGCACAAGCGGCACCCCGGGGAGATGGCCTCCAGCGGGCGCGGGGTGCTGCTGATGGAGATGCTGGCCGACACCTGGGGCGTCGACCCCAGGGGCGCCGGCAAGTCGATCTGGTTCGAGCTGTACGAGCGCTCCAAGCCGGCCGACGGCTCCCCGGCCGGGGACGACGCCGCGGCGGCCGGGTAGGCCCGGCCCCGCCGTTCCCCGGAGGCCGGAGGCCTCAGGCCGTCTCCTCCGGGTCGGCCGCGCCCGCCCCGCGGTGGCCCAGGCCGGTCCGGGCGGTGGTGGGGATCCGGCCCAGCCGGCCCGCCTGGAAGTCGTCGAAGGCCTGCTGGAGTTCGTGCCGGGTGTTCATGACGAACGGCCCGTAGTGCGCCATCGGCTCCCGGATCGGCCGGCCGCCGAGCAGGACGATCTCCAGGTCCGGGGTGCGGGAGTCCTGGGACTCGTCCGCCCGCACGGTGAGGGAGCCGCCCTCGCCGAAGACGGCCGTCTGCCCGGTGTGGACGGGCCTGCGGTCGGTGCCCACCGATCCGCGCCCGGCCATGACGTACGCGAGGGCGTTGAAGTCCTCGCGCCACGGCAGGGTGAGCTGCGCGCCCGGCGTGACGGTCGCGTGGACCATCGTGATCGGCGTGTGGGTGATGCCGGGGCCCTCGTGGCCGCCCAGCTCACCGGCGATGACGCGGAGCAGCGCGCCGCCGTCGGGGGTGGTCAGCAGCTTGACCTTGCCGCCGCCGATGTCCTGGTAGCGCGGGGGCATCATCTTGTCGGAGGCAGGGAGGTTCACCCACAGCTGGAGGCCGTGGAAGAGCCCGCCGCTGACGACGAGGTGCTCCGGCGGGGCCTCGATGTGCAGGAGGCCCGACCCGGCGGTCATCCACTGGGTGTCGCCGTCGTTGATGACTCCGCCGCCGCCGTTGCTGTCCTGGTGGACGAAGGTCCCGTCGAGCAGGTAGGTGACGGTCTCGAAGCCGCGGTGCGGGTGCCACGGGGTGCCCTTGGGCTCGCCGGGCGCGTACTCCACCTCGCCCATCTGGTCCATCATGATGAACGGGTCGAGGTACTGGTAGTTGATCCCCGCGAAGGCGCGGCGCACCGGGAAGCCCTCGCCCTCGAATCCCCCCGGAGCCGTGGTCACGGCGAGCACCTTGCGGGCGGCGGCCGTCTGCGGCTCGGCCACGCGCGGAAGGGTCAACGGGTTCTCAACAGTCACTGCGGGCATGGTCAGGACCTCCTTCTGCTTCGAGTTTAGTTGAAACTCGAACTTTCTGCCACGCCAGGGGGAACGGCGCAGCCGGCCCGCGCATTCCCGTTGCGATCACTTCGGGCCGCATGTCCCGCGAACCGAGGATTTTTGCCCGTACCTGACAACCACAGGGGTCCGTGGCGCGGTCTGACAGGGCATGGACACCAGCACCCCCGACACCGAGGCCACCCCCGGGCGGCGATGGAACCCGCCCGCGTGGCTGCGCGCCCTCACCCGGGCCACGGCCATGACGGCGGCGATGACGGCCGCCGGGTACGCCGCCCACCGCTGGGCGGCCACCGGACTGCCGATGGAACCCCTGCCGGGCTCGCCCTGGCCCTACCTGATCGCGTGGGCGGCGCTGACCTTCACGGCCTCCCTGCTCCTGCAGTGGGGGACCTCGGGGATCGACTACGACGGCCGCTGGAGCCTGGTCGCCCTGCCGGTGTTCGCCGGCATCCGCCTCTCGCTGGCGCACCGCCCGGACCCGGCCCTGCTGTACGCGTACGGCCTGGCCGCCCTGGCGGCGGCGGCCGCGGGCATCATCCTGTGGCGGCGGCGCGCGGCGGCGGCCCGGGGGCGGTGAGACGGGCCGAGGCCCGCGGGACTTCTCAGCCGTACATGCGGCGCATGGCGAAGTCGACCATCTGCTCGACGGCCTTCGCGTCGAACACCATCCGGTGGTCGCCCTCCATGTCGAGGACGAAGCCGTACCCGGTCGGCAGCAGGTCGATCACCTCGGCGCCGGTGATCACGAAGTACTTGGACTCCTTGCCGGCGTACCGGCGGAGCTCCTTGAGCGTGGTGAACATCGGGATGACCGGGTGCTGCGTGTTGTGCAGCGCCAGGAACCCGGGGGTCTCGCCGCGCGGGCAGTAGACCTTGGAGGTCGCGAAGATCTGCTGGAAGTCCTCGGCGGCGAGCTGCCCGGTGGTGAAGGCCCGGACCGCGTCGGCGAGGGAGGGCGGGGACGGCTCGGGGTACAGCGGCGGCGCCTGCCCGTATCCCTGCGGGGCCTGGGGCTGCGCGTAGCCCTGCTGCTGGGCGCCCGGGTTCTGGTCGTAGCCGTACATGAGGCGAAGCCTACCGAGCCTGCGGCGCGGCACGGGCGGGTACGGGCCACTCCCGGGCCCGGGGCGGGGCCGCCGCCCACCGGCCCACGGCTCAGCCCGCGAGGGGCCCGGCCCGCAGGGCCCGCACGAACGGCACCCACGCGCCAGCCGCGACCAGCAGGACGGGCCCGCCCTGGACCTTGGAATCTCGCACGGGGACGACCCCGGCGAGCTCGTCGGCCACTTCGACGCAAAGCCCCTCAGGTGCCGTGCTGTAGCTGCTCTTCCGCCAGACGGCTGCGCTCACGTCGACGTGCATGCGTGCCATTTCCGTACTCCTCCGCTGCTTCCTCAATCATCCTGAGCGAAACCTTGGGCGGCAGGGCTGCCGCCCGAAGGCGGTTGTAGGCCTGCTGGTACTGCGTCACGACGCCCGGATCGTCGATGATCTGGCCGCTGTACGGACCCTCCGTGTACATGACCGGCGGGGCATCACTGAAGCTCATCAGGAACGTCGATCCCATCGGGAACGGGTGCATGCCCGCGTTACACGGAAGGATCTGTGGAACGTAGCGACGGCGGCGCGCCACGGCCGCAACGTGGTCCAGCTGCTCCGCCATCACCTCGTCCCCGATGACCGGGTGCCGGAGGATCGACTCGTGGAAGACGACCCATGACACCGGCCCTTCGGGCTCCTCGATGGCCCAGGACCGAGCCCTACGCGCGGCGACCTTGCTCCGCACGGTCAGCTCGTCGTCCATGGGGCTGAACGCGTGGATCACCTCCCGGATGTAGGGCTCCAGTTGCAGGGGGCCCGGGATGAGCATGGGGCTCCATTCCTCGATGTCCCGCGCATGCGCCTCCATTTCGACGGCGTCCGCGAAGTACGGAGCGTGCAGATCCGCCCGGGCCTTACGCACGTCCTCACAGCGCCGTGCGAAGAACCCGTCCGTCTTCAGCAACCGATCGACGTGCTGCGCCAGGTCCAGTGGCATACGCCGATGGCCGCGCTCGATCTCGCTCAGGTAGCTAACCCCGTAGAAGCTTCCCGCGACGGCCTGTTGGAGGGTGAGCCCGGCCGCCTCCCTCCTCCAACGCAGCTCATTGCCGTAGAACGACGGGACGCTCGCCGAGCCGTCGAGTTCCTTCCGTGCCGCCACAGGGACCGCCCTTTCCACACCTCACACCGTGGAACCGAAACCCTTCCAACGGTACGCCGACCCACGCCAGGCTGTGAGCGGTTCATCACAGTCCGCACAGGCCGGAACAGGAAGGCCCCCATGACCAACCACGCCCACGACCGCGAAGCCTTCGACGCCCTCAACCACCTCCGTGCCGCCCTCGCCGCGCACGGGATCACCCTCCCCTCCCTCGACCTCCACCTCCCCTCCTACGCCAGTAGCCACCGCACCCCACCCCTCATCACCCTCGGCAACTGCAACGTCGCCACCGCGCGGCTCCTGACGGCCGCCCTGGACGAGCGGTGAGCGACCTGACCATCCGGCTGCTCGCCGTCCCCAAGGCCGCCGGCATGCTCCGGCACGCCGTGCGCGAGCACCTCGGGGCCGACGCCAGCCCCGACGCGGAGCTCTGCGTCAGCGAGCTGCTGGCCAACGTGATCGCCCACCTCGGCGAGGGCACCCCGGTCACCCTGCGGATCAGCGGGAGCGGAAGGGCAACCCGTACGCGGGTCGAGCTCACCGACCCCGATCCGCGCACCCGGCCCCTGCCGCGGCAGGCCTGCGACACGGAGGAGTCCGGACGCGGGCTGGCCCTGCTGGCCTCCGTGTCGCTGCGGTGGGGGGTGAGCCGGGGGCGCGACGGCAAGACCGTGTGGTGCGAGCTGCCGAGAGAGCCGTCACACTCCACGCCGTAGGGGTTGCGCCTTATTACTCACGGGTAGCATCATTACGTTACCGATTGGTATGTACGAGGAACCTGTCTCCCCGAGCCTTAACGGAGCCGTCGCCATGGGGCACTACAAGTCGAATCTCCGCGACATCGAGTTCAACCTCTTCGAGGTGCTCGGACGCGACAAGCAGTACGGCACCGGTCCGTTCGAGGAGATGGACACCGAGACCGCCAAGAGCATCCTGTCCGAGATCGCCCGCCTCGCGGAGAACGAGCTCGCGGAGTCCTTCGCGGACGCCGACCGCAACCCGCCGGTCTTCGACCCGGCCACCAACACCGCCCCCGTGCCGGCCTCCTTCAAGAAGAGCTACGAAGCCTTCATGGACTCGGAGTACTGGCGCCTGGGCCTGCCCGAGGAGATCGGCGGCACCACCTCGCCCCGCTCCCTCATCTGGGCGTACGCGGAACTGCTCCTCGGCTCCAACCCGGCCGTGTGGATGTACTCCTCCGGCCCGGCCTTCGCGGGCGTCCTCCACGAGGAGGGCAACGAGGCCCAGAAGCGCATCGCGCAGATCGCCGTCGAGAAGCGCTGGGGCTCCACCATGGTCCTCACCGAGCCGGACGCCGGCTCGGACGTCGGCGCCGGCCGCACCAAGGCGATCCAGCAGGCCGACGGCTCCTGGCACATCGAGGGCGTGAAGCGCTTCATCACGTCCGGTGAGCACGACATGGAGGAGAACATCCTCCACTACGTCCTCGCCCGCCCCGAGGGCCACGGCCCCGGCACCAAGGGCCTGTCGCTCTTCCTCGTCCCGAAGTTCCACTTCGACTGGGAGACCGGCGAGCTGGGCGAGCGCAACGGCGTCTACGCCACCAACGTCGAGCACAAGATGGGCCTCAAGGCCTCCAACACGTGCGAGATGACCTTCGGCGACCAGCACCCCGCCAAGGGCTGGCTGATCGGCGACAAGCACGACGGCATCCGCCAGATGTTCATGATCATCGAGTTCGCCCGCATGATGGTCGGCACGAAGGCCATCGCGACGCTCTCGACGGGCTACCTGAACGCCCTGGAGTACGCCAAGGAGCGCGTGCAGGGCCCGGACCTCGCGAACTTCATGGACAAGACCGCGCCCAAGGTCACCATCACGCACCACCCCGACGTGCGCCGCTCGCTCATGACGCAGAAGGCCTACGCCGAGGGCATGCGCGCCCTGGTGCTCTACACGGCCTCCGTCCAGGACGAGATCGCCGTCAAGCAGGCCGCCGGCGAGGACGCCTCCGCCGAGATCGGCCTGAACGACCTGCTCCTGCCGATCGTCAAGGGCTACGGCTCGGAGAAGTCCTACGAGCAGCTCGCCCAGTCCCTGCAGACCTTCGGCGGCTCCGGCTACCTGCAGGAGTACCCGATCGAGCAGTACATCCGCGACGCGAAGATCGACACCCTCTACGAGGGCACCACGGCCATCCAGGGCCAGGACTTCTTCTTCCGGAAGATCGTCCGCGACCAGGGCGCCTCGCTGAACATCCTCTCCGAGACGATCAAGAAGTTCCTCGCCGAGGGCCCCGGCGGCGAGGACCTCGCCCCCGCCCGCGACGCCCTCGCCAAGGCCGCCGTCGACCTCGAGGCCATCGTCGGCCAGATGATCGTCGACCTCACCGCCACCGGCGAGGACGTCAAGAACATCTACAAGGTCGGCCAGAACACCACCCGCCTGCTGATGGCCTCCGGTGACGTCGTCGTCGGATACCTGCTGCTCAAGGGCGCGGCCGTGGCCGCCGAGAAGCTGGAGGACGCCTCCGCCAAGGACGTCCCCTTCTACACCGGCAAGATCGCCGCCGCGAAGTTCTTCGCCGGCCAGGTCCTGCCCGGCGTCTCGGTCCAGCGCGCGCTGGCCGAGGCCGTCGACAACTCCCTCATGGAGCTCGACGAGGCCGCCTTCTAAGGCACACCGCCCCGCCGGACACAGCCGTACGCGGTGTACGTACGCACAGTGGCCGGACCCTCCCCGCGGAGGGTCCGGCCACTGCCGTCGGACCGTTTCGGCGTTGTCGGTGGTTCATGGGACGCTCGTAGACATGAGTCCACAGGAGCAGCACAGCAGCAGGGGGTATTCCGTCCCCACCGGGCGGCCGTACGCCCTCAAGGAGCTGCAGGCGAACGTGGGCGCGCTCGGCGACAGGATCAAGGACCTCTACGACGGCGCCCACCCCGCCGAGTACGACCCCGTGGCCGACGCCCTCTACGTCGCCTTCCAGACGGCCGCCGGCCTGGCCCCCGCCAAGAGCTACACCGGCTGCCCCGAGCACCCCAACGGCGCCCTCGACCCCGAGGCGCCCGAGGGCTGGGGCCGCTGCCTCATCTGCAACGACCGCCGCCGCCTCGGCCGGCGCCTCCAGGGCGGCCGGGCCGCCGGCCCCGCCCCCGCCGGCGAACAGCGGCGCCTCGGGTACCCGGTCCCCGAGCCCCCGTACACCCTCGACGTCCTGCGCCACTACCTGCGCGTGATCGACGAGCAGCGCTTCCACCTCACGCTCGGCTCCCCCGACCAGGACTTCGTACGCATCGCCGACGACCTCCACCGGGCCTTCATCGTGGCCCGCGAACTGTCCCGGCCGCGCAACGCCTCCGGATGCTCCGAACACCCCGGCGCACCCATCGACCCCGATGCCCCTCCCGGCGAGGCCTGTATCTTCTGCGCCGGACGCAAAAGACGCGCGCAGCGCCCGCCGCAGACCCCCGAGATGCTTCCGCGCATCCGCCGGGGCGAGCGTAGACAACTGCAGCGCAGATTCGAACGTCCGCCGGGCTGAGAACGACGGGACCACGGGACAATCCCCCCGCGGTCCTCGTCCTTTCGGCCATCCGCCGCTGCCCGGCCATGACGAACACGACCGTCGTTAAGGTGAACCACATGAGCTCTCCCGCCCGCTTCGACCGCGGCCACACCGACGATCTGATGACCTTCCTGACGGCCAGTCCGTCGCCGTACCACGCCGTGGCGAACGCGGCGGAGCGGCTGGAAAAGGCGGGCTTCAGGCAGTTGTCGGAATCGGACGCCTGGGACTCGGGCACGGGAGGCCGGTTCGTCCTGCGCGGCGGCGCGCTCATCGCCTGGTACGTGCCCGAGGGCGCGGCCGCGCACACCCCCTTCCGGATCATCGGCGCGCACACCGACTCCCCCAACCTGCGGGTGAAGCCCGTACCGGACACCGGCTCGCAGGGCTGGCGCCAGATCGCGGTGGAGATCTACGGCGGCACCCTGCTCAACACCTGGCTGGACCGCGACCTCGGCCTCGCCGGGCGGCTGACCCTGCGCGACGGCACCGAGCGGCTGGTGAACGTGGACCGCGCGCTGCTGCGCGTCCCGCAGCTCGCCGTGCACCTCGACCGGTCGGTCAACACGGACGGACTCAAGCTCGACAAGCAGCGGCACATGCAGCCGGTCTGGGGTCTGGGCGAGGCCCGCGAGGGCGACCTGATCTCCTTCCTGGAGGAGGAAGAGGAGCTGCCCCAGGGCTCCGTGGCCGGCTGGGACCTGATGGTCCACTCGATCGAGCCGCCCGCCTACCTGGGCCGCGACCGCGAACTGCTGGCCGGGCCGCGCATGGACAACCTGCTGTCGGTGCACGCCGGCGTCGCGGCGCTCGCCGCCGTCTCCGCCTCCGAGGGCCTGGACCACATCCCGGTCCTGGCCGCCTTCGACCACGAGGAGAACGGCTCCCAGTCGGACACCGGCGCCGACGGCCCCCTGCTGGGCAACGTGCTGGAACGTTCAGTCTTCGCGCGCGGCGGATCGTACGAGGACAAGGCCCGCGCCTTCGCCGGCACCATCTGCCTCTCCTCGGACACCGGGCACGCCGTCCACCCCAACTACGGGGAGCGGCACGACCCTTCGCACCACCCGCGCGCCAACGGCGGCCCCATCCTGAAGGTCAACGTCAACCAGCGCTACGCCACCGACGGCAGCGGCCGCGCGGTGTTCGCCGCCGCCTGCGAGCGGGCCGGGGTGCCGTGGCAGACGTTCGTCTCCAACAACTCCATGCCGTGCGGCACCACGATCGGCCCGATCACCGCCGCCCGCCACGGGATCCAGACCGTGGACATCGGCGTCGCGATCCTGTCGATGCACTCGGCCCGCGAACTGTGCGGCTCCGACGACCCGTTCCTCCTCGCCAACGCCCTGCTGGCCTTCCTGGAGGGCTGAGCCCCCCGGGAAGCGCCCCGCGGGCCGGGCCGACGGGCCGCCGGACGACGCGCCGTCAGGCGTCCATGCCCGCCAGCACCAGCGGCAGGCGGGCGGCGCCGGCGGCCGTGACGACGACCGGGACGCCCCAGTCCTGCTGGTGGACGTGGCAGGCCGGGTACTCGTTCTCCGGGTCGTCGTCGCAGGACGCGGCCATCGCCGACACGTGCAGCACCCCTTCGGTGACGGCGGGGTCCAGCACCAGGTCCCGGAACAGGTCCGTACCGGCGCCCTCGCCCTCCGCCAGCAGCTCCGGCGGCGTCGAGGACACCAGCAGCCGGGTGGACGGCCCGTAGCGGGTGTCCAGCTTCTGGCCGGCCGGGGCCTGGAACACCACGTCGAGGCGGAGCGTGCCGGGCGCCACCTCGGTCGCGGCGCGCTGCGTGCGGTGCGCGACGGCGTCGACCCGTACGGCCTCCTCCGGGAGCCGCAGCCGCGTCAGCCGGTGCCGGGCGGACTCCACCACCACGATGTCCTCGCCCACCAGGACGGCGTCGCTGGGCTCGCGCAGGTCGGTGGCGAGGGTGGAGACCTGCCCGGTCGCGGGGTCGTAGCGGCGCAGGGCGTGGTTGTACGTGTCGCACACCGCGACCGAACCGTCCGGCAGGGCGGTCACCCCGAGCGGGTGCTGGAGCAGCGCCTGCCCGGCGTCCCCGTCCCGGTGCCCGAAGTCGAACAGACCGGTGCCGACGGCGGACCGCACCGCGTACCCGTCCCCCTCGCGCTCCACGTACCGCAGGGCGCTGGTCTCGGAGTCGGCGATCCACAGCCGGTCCCCGGCGGCCGCGAGCCCGGACGGCTGCGCGAACCAGGCCTCGGCGGCCGGCCCGTCGACGAGCCCCTCGTTCGTGGTCCCGGCGGCGACCGCGACGGTCCCCGTCTCCGGGTCCCAGGTCCACAGCTGGTGCACGCCGGCCATGGCGATCCAGACCCTGCCCTGCCACCAGGCGACGTCCCACGGCGAGGACAGGTCCACCTCCAGCGCCGGCCCGGAGGCCGGGGACCCCTGCCACCACTGCCGTCCGGTCCCGGCGACGGTCTCGACGGTCCCCGTCCCGGGGTCGAAGACGCGCAGCGCGTGGTTGACGGTGTCGGCGACCACGACCCGCCCGTCGGGCAGCAGCGCGAGTCCCTGCGGCTCGCTGAAGGCGTCCGGCCCGAAACCGCGCTCGCCGCTGCCGATGCGGCGTACGACGCTCTCCCCGTCGGCGGCCAGCTCCACGAGCTGGTGCCGCGTCGAGTCGGAGACCAGCAGGTTCCCCGAGGGCAGCACGAGCGCCTTGCCGGGGAACCGCAGGTCGGTGGCGACGGGCTCGGGCGCCACGTACGGCCCGTCCCCGCGCCGCAGGGTCCCCTTCGCCTCGTGCTCGGCCTCCAGCTCCTCGACGAGCCGCGCGATGGCGTGCGCGTGCCCCTCACCGGCGTGCTGCGCGACGACGTACCCCTCGGGGTCGATCACCACGAGCGTGGGCCAGGCCCGCACGGCGTACTGCTTCCAGGTGGCGAGCTCGGGGTCGTCGAGCACGGGGTGGTGGACCTGGTACCGCTCGACGGCGTCGACGACGGCGGCGTGATCGGCCTCGTGGACGAACTTCGGCGAGTGCACCCCGATGATCACCACGGTGTCCCGGTGCTTCTCCTCCAGCTCGCGCAGCTCGTCGAGGACGTGGAGGCAGTTGATGCAGCAGAACGTCCAAAAATCCAAGATCACGACGCGGCCGCGCAGGTCGGCGAGGGTGAGCTCTTTGCCTCCGGTGTTCAGCCAGCCGCCCTTGCCGGTCAGCTCGGGGGCACGGACACGGGCACGCTTGCGGGGTGCGGGCGCGGGGGTGGGCGCCGGAGCAGCATCGTTCATCCTTCAAGCTTGCCATCCTGCTATGAACGTCGGATCACACGCGTACGGCAGGACCCACGACAGGGGAGCGAAGGTTGGCCACGGACGAGGACGAGACGACTGCCGGTGAGACGGCGCGGACGGTGCAGGGGTTCATGGCGCTGCCGGGGCCCGTGGAGGAGCGCAGAGAGGTGTTCGCCGGATGCGTGGCGGAGGTCGTCCGGGTCCTCGGGCTCGATGTCGCTCACGAGCCGCAGCCCGGCGATCCACGAACCTGGGTGAACCATGCTCGGACGGCGCTGTACAAGGCCTGCCGCCGGGACCTGATCCTTTCCGAGGAGTCCTTCGAGACGCTGATCAAGGCAGCCATCTACGACCCCGACCCGAGCTTCAACCGCCACTTCCTCGAGCCGGCGCTGAACGCGTTCGGGCACAAGCGGGTCCAGGCCTCGCTGCTCGGATACCTGCGGGCGGGCACGGACCTCGAGCGGGCGGGCGCGGCGAATGCCTGGTACTGGTCGGCTCTACCCCTGCGTATGCCCACCGTACGGGCGGAGCACCCCGCAGCCACCGGTCCGGCGGAGCCCGACGACGCCCCAACCGTGGGGGCCGAGTGGTACGAAACCGCGCTACGCGAGTTCGTGAGCAACGAGCACCTGGACGTCCGGCGCTGCATCCTGCCGGGCCTGCCGCTCCGGAAGTCGGCCTATCCGCCGGAGCTGCACGGCCTTGTGGACGCGGCCGTGGCGATAGCCCGGTCCCATCCGGACGAATACATCCGCCACCGCGTGGAACACCAGGTCGGTGACTGACGCCCTCACTGGGCACGCTCGACCACGGCGACTTCCGAGAACTCCCGCACGAAGGTCATGTGACCGGTCCGGCCCGTGTGCTTGATACACACGTCCGTGCACACGTCCGCGTTCCCGGTCGGCGCGGCAGTCCACTGGCAGTCCGGGTTCAGGCACCGCGCCGTGGTCGTCGTCTCCGCCGAGGGGTGGCGGTGCATGACGTAGCTGACATACCGGAGCACGGCCCTCACGGTCATGCCGCTTCCCCGGGGTGCGAGTGGTTCCGAAGCTCCACGTTGCAATCACTGGCCGTGGAGTGGTCGCCCGCGAGTCGGGCTTCCCGGCGCTGTACGGCCAGGGCGGCGCAGACCCCGCAGCCGGCCGCCGGTGCGGGGTCCGGGTTTGTTCGCAACGGCAGCTCTACCGGGGGTTGCGCATACGTGATCGTCTTCACGGCCCCGCTCCTCGTGTCGTCCGTGTAGCGACCACGCTAGGAACGGGGGAGCTGCAACTCCCATGAGATTGCATGAGGTTGCACGGTCGTCACCCGAGGGTCTGAATGGCGCTGGTGATGAGTGCGCGGGCCTTCGCCCCATGGACGGCCATCTCGGCCAGTTCGGTGAATGTGTCCGCGTACGCGGCAACCTCGCTCGGCTGGGTCAGCGTGAGGTAGCCGGAGACCAGCTCGACGTTGACCTGTGCCATGTCGAAGATCCAGAAGCCTTCCACCGGCATGTGGTGCCGATCGGCCCGAGTGGGCACCACGCCCAGGCTGACGCTGGGCAGGGAGCCGACCGTGAGCAGGTGGCTGAGCTGTTCCTCCTGCACGTCCGGCCCACCGAGACCGTTACGCAAGACCGACTCCTCGACCAGGAACGCGAACCGGCGGTCGCCTTCGTAGAGGACGCGCTGACGCTCCATGCGCACGGCGACGGCATCGGCCACGTCATCGACCTCGACCCGCCTCCGCTGAACGGCACGCAAGACGGCTTCCGTGTAGCCGTAGGTCTGGATCAGGCCCGGAACGAACCACGAGGAGTAGGCGCGGAACCGGCGGGTTCGCTCGAAGAGCGGGAGACGGGCTTCCTAGGCCTGCTTGAGCCCAGTGCGCTCCATGCGCCGCCACCCGACCCACATGCCTTCGACCGTTCGCAGCGAGGCGATCAGGTCGTCCGTCTGCCCTTCGGCCCCGCACGCGCGGCACCAAGCCCGGATGTCGTCGGCGGTCGGAGGCGTACGGGCGTTCATGATCCGGGATGACTTGGACGGGTGCCATCCGCAGAGCCGGGCGAGATCGCGCCCGTTCAGGCCGGAGTCCCGGCAAAGCTCAGTGAGTCGGTTCGCCAGAGCCTGCCGGGCATGCTGGGCACTCGAAGAAGGAGAGACAGCCATGATGGTGACCGGTCAGCGCGGCTTGTACTCCTCGTGCGGGATGGCTCGTTGCCAGACGGCCTCGAACGCCGTGGCACACAGATGGACCCGCGCAGGATCGTCGGTGTACTCCCGCCCGTCCTCGTCCAACTGACCCTCTCCGGTGAAGTGGTGGAAGAGGGCTTGGCTGCCGTCGAAGACCCAGAAGTCCGTGCCTGGCAACGCCAAGTCCGTCGTCTGCCGGCGGGGCAGCCACCGGACCAACTCGCCCGCAGCGAGATTGGTGAAGGTGCAGTCGTACTCGTAGCGCACGTAGTCACTGATCGGCTCGGACACGATGCGTACCCGGCGGACCACCACGCCGCGCGCCGTGGCAGCGCTCACCACGTCGTGCCAGCCGCCCCACCACGACGACCGATCAGCCGGGTCCAGCCGCTTGCCCTGCTGCCAGGCAAGGAACTCCGAATCATCGAGCATGTAGCTGTCACGCAACTCAAGATGCACGGCCGAGTGCTGCGCGCGGGCCAGTGCGTTACGCGCGGGTTGCTGCACTTCCGGCTTCTCCGTTCTCGTCCGGGCGCGGGATGTACTTCAGCATCACCGCAGGGAGCCTGATGATCCATCCCGCCTCCTGGTCGACGGTCCGCACCCGTTCGGGACACCGGTACGGCTGCCGGAGCCGTTCGGGATCGGGCTCGACACCGGCCGGCTCCAGACCTCCCCCGTGAGGGCCGCCGCTCAGGCCATGGCGGTGAACGAGCGCAGCGAGGCGGTCAGGGATTCCACGAAGGAGTCGCGGGTGTGCTGCGGGAGCAGGTCCAGGGAGAGGTACGGGTTCAGGTCCTCCAGCTCGACCAGCAGCAGTTCACCGGACGGGGCGCGGCAGGCGTCCACGCGCTGGATGCCGTGGTCGAGGGTGTTCCAGTCGATGAAGCGGCGGGCGAAGGCCAGGTCCTCGCGGGTCGGCTCGTAGGGGGTGAGCTCCCAGCGGCGGGCGGGGTCCGGGGCGTGGAGGGCGTACTGGAAGGCGTCGTCGACGAAGTAGAAGGACACCTCGTACGCGAAGTCGATCCGCGGCTGGATGAGGATCTCCCCCGCCGGGCCGGACGGGGTGGCCGTGAAGGTGAGGCCGATGGAGTCGGCGCCCTGCTTGGGCTTGACCGCGTACGTGCCGGTGCTCGGCAGGCGGTCCAGGTGGGCGGGGTCGTCGACGGTCGGGATGACCGGGAGCCCGGCGGCCGTCAGGTCGAGGAGGTACTGCTTGCCGGCCATGTCGCCCCGCCCGGTGAGCGGGTTGTAGACGCGGGTCCCGGTGGCGAGCGCAGCCGCGCGGAACGCGTCGTAGGCCTGCCGGTAGCCCAGGACCGGGCCGCTGTTGCGGATGACGACGGCGTCGAAGCCGGGCATCAGGGCCTCCGCGTCCAGCGGGTGGCACAGGGCCAGGTGGAAGTGTTCGCGCAGGCGGGCGGTGAGGAAGACGTCCTCGTCGCCGTAGCGGCGGCCGCGCGCGGGGTAGGCCAGGTCGGTCACGTAGAGAAGACGCGTGGTGGGCATGGGGTCAAGCTATCCCGGGCAGCGATCAGCACATGAAATACCTCGTTCGGGACAAACTGCTGGCCATCGGGGACGACTACTGGATCGAGGACGAGGAGGGCCGGCACGCCTTCCTGGTCGACGGGAAGGCGCTGCGCTTCCGCGACACCCTGGAGCTGAAGGACCCCGACGGGCGGATCCTGCTCACCCTGCGGGAGAAGCTCTTCACCCTGCGGGACGCGATGACCCTGGAGCGGGACGGCCGGCGCCTCGCGGTGATCCGGCGCAAGCGGCTGTCGCTGCTGCGCAACCACTTCCGCGTGACCATGGCCGAGGGCACGGAACTCGACGTCAGCGGGCGGATCCTGGACCGCGAGTTCAAGGTCGAGTACGAGGGCGAGCTGCTCGCGCTGGTCTCCCGCCAGTGGTACCGGATCCGCGAGACGTACGCCGTCGACGTGGTACGGGAGGACGCGGACGCGGCGCTGCTGGTGGCGCTCGCCGTGTGCGTGATCAGGATGGCCGAAAAGGAACGGGAGGAGGGCGGCGGGGAAGGGACCCCCGACGGCTGAGCCGGGAGTTCCCGAGGTCCGCCACCGTCCCCGCGTTACGGGCGGACCGGGGGGTGGAGGCCCAGGGCGCGGTCCTTCAGGGCGGGGAACTGCTCCCGGGTGGCGGCCACCTTCGCCGGGTCGAGGTCCACCGTCAGGACGGCCTCGCCCGGGCCCGCCTCGGCCAGCACCTCGCCCCAGGGGTCCACGACGAGGCTGTGCCCGGCCTGTTCCACGCCCGCGTGCGTACCGGCCGTCGCGCAGGCCAGTACGTACGCCTGGTCCTCCACCGCCCGCGCCCGGTTCAGCAGGGTCCAGTGCTCGCGCCGCCGGGCCGGCCAGCCGGCGGCGACGACCATCGTGGTGGCGCCGGCGTCGACGAGGCCGCGGAACAGCTCCGGGAAGCGCAGGTCGTAGCAGGTGGCGAGGCCGAGGGTCTGCTCCGGCAGGGTCACCGTGGTCAGGGTGTCGCCGGCGCACATCAGGACCGCCTCGCCCTGGTCGAAGCCGAAGCGGTGGATCTTGCGGTAGGTGGCGGCGAGCTCACCGGACGGGGACAGCACGAGGGCGGTGTTGTAGAGCGAGCCGTCACCGGCGCGCTCCACGACCGACCCGGCGTGCAGCCAGACCCCGGCGTCGCGCGCGGCCTTGGACATGGCCTCGTACGTCGGGCCGTCCAGCGGTTCTGCCTCCGTCTCGAACTGCTCGTAGGCGAAGGCGCCCACGGTCCACAGTTCCGGCAGCACCACGAGATCGGAGCCGCTCTGCTCCCGTACGAGATCGGCGGCCCGCTGGCGCCGGGAAGCCACCGACTCCGCTTCGTTCACCGCGATTTGAATCAGCGAGGCGCGCACGCTACCACCGTCCTGGCATGTCAGCCGGTCAACTCAAGGCCTACGATCGTCACACGAAAGCGCTGCCCGGGTGCTCATCGGCAGCGTAGTTTTGGGAATAGTCCACAACGCGCCACTGAACAGCCATCGAGGGGTCCCGTTGACCGTCCATCCCAGCCTTGAGCCCTATGCCGACGCGTGGACCCACTCCATCGAGGCGATAACCGAGCTGGTCCTCCCCCTCCCGGAGGCCCGGTGGAACCTTCCGACGCCCTGCCCGGGATGGTCCGTGCGCGACGTCGTGTCCCACATCATCGGCCTTGAGCTGGAAATGCTCGGCGATCCCCGGCCGATCCACACGCTGCCGCGCGACCTGCGGCACGTGGTGGACGAGTTCACCCGGTACATGGAGGTACCGGTCGACGTACGCCGCCACCACACCGCCCCGGAGATGACCTCGGAGCTGGAGTACACGGTCATCCGGCGCCAGCGCCAGCTGCGGAACGAGAAGCGGGATCCGGCCACGACGATGGTGCGCGGGCCGCAGGGCAACCAGATCACGCTGGAGTTCGCGCTGCGGCTGCGGGCCTTCGACACCTGGATCCACGAGCAGGACCTGCGGGCCGCGCTGGGCGTGCCGGGGAACTGGGATTCGCCGGGCGCGTTCGTGGCGCGGGACATCCTGCTCGCGGGGCTGCCGAAGGTGGTCGCGAAGGGCGCGGGCGCGCCGCCGGACTCGGCGGTCGTCATCGACGTGCACGGGCCGGTGGAGTTCCTGCGGACGGTACGGGTCGACGCGGCGGGCCGCGCCACCCTCGACCAGACCCCCTCGCTGGGCCCGGCGGTGTCGCTGGCCATGGACTGGGAGACGTACGTACGGCTGGCCGCGGGCCGGGTCCGGCCGCGCACGGTCGCCGACCGGGTCAAGGTGGAGGGCGACACCGAGCTGGCCGCCGCCATCCTCCGGTCCTTCGCCGTGACCCCGTAGGACCCGGTAGGGCCGGGAGTACGCGGCCGGGCGGAGGCGCACGCTCGCGGGGTCAGCGGGGCGTCGGCCGGACGGACTTCCGGCGGCTCTCCCCGGCCGGCGGCGCCGCGGGACCGGGGGCGTCGCGTTCCGGGACGTCGCGTTCCGGGGCGTCGCGTTCCGGGGCGGAGGCTTCGCGTTCCCGGGCGAGGGCCCGCCGGTACAGGCGCAGGATCTGGGTGAGGCCGAGCAGCTCCACCACGAACACCGACGAGAAGGCGGTCCGGTAGTCGTGGCCGGTGGCGTCGAGCAGGATGCCGACCGCCAGCAGGGTGGTCATGGAGGCGAGGAAGCCGCCCATGTTGGTGATCCCGGACGCGGTGCCCTGGCGTTCGGCCGGGTTCGCGGGCCGGGCGAAGTCGAAGCCGATCATCGAGGCGGGTCCGCAGGTGCCGAGCACCACGCACAGGGTGACCAGCAGCCACATCGGCGCCCGGTCGCCGGGGTACGCCAGGACCGACGCCCACAGCAGTGCCGTGACGCCGACCGTGCCCAGCGCCAGCGGGAGGCGCGCGGCCGGGCGGCGTCCGATGAGCTGCCCGTAGACCAGGCCGAAGGCCATGTTCGAGGCGACGACCAGGGTCAGCAGCCCGCCCGCGGTGGTCCGCGGCAGTCCCTGCGCCTCGACCAGGAACGGCATGCCCCACAGCAGCAGGAAGACCATCGCGGGGAACTGGGTGGTGAAGTGCACCCACAGGCCGAGGCGGGTGCCGGGCTCCCGCCAGGATTCCCGGATCTGGCGGCGTACGAAGCCCCCCGTGCCCGGGCTGACGGGCGCGGGCCCGTGCCCCTCGGGGTGGTCGCGCAGGAACAGGACGAGGGGGACGAGGACGATCAGCCCCGCCACCGCGCTGCCCGCGAAGGCGGGCACCCAGCCGAGGCCGTGCAGGACGGGCGCCAGCACCAGGGTGGAGACCAGGTTGCCGGCCATCCCCGCCAGCCCGGCCAGCTGCCCCATCACCGGAGCGCGCCGGGCGGGGAACCAGCGGGTGCCGAGCCGCAGCACGGATATGAACGTCATCGCGTCACCGCAGCCCAGCAGGGCGCGGGCGGCCAGCGCCATGCCGTACGACGGGGAGAGGGCGAAGCCGAGCTGCCCGGCGGTGAAGAGGACGGCGCCCAGCGTCAGCACCTTCTTGGTGCCGAGCCGGTCCACCATCAGGCCGACGGGGACCTGCATGCCCGCGTAGAGCAGCAGCTGGAGCAGGGAGAAGGTGGAGAGGGCGGAGGCGTTGACGTGGAAGCGGTCCGCCGCCTCCAGGCCGGCCACGCCGAGGCTGGTGCGGAAGATGACGGCGACGAAGTAGACGGCGACGCCGATGCACCAGACGGCGACGGCCGTGCGGCCGCCGCGCGGATCGCCGGTCATCGCTCCCCACCGCCGTCACGACCGTCACTGGCGTCACGGCCGTCGCGGCCGTCACCGGCGTCACGGCCGTCGAAGCCCCGCACCAGCGCCCCGACCCGGCCCACGTGGCGGCGTACCGCCGCGGCGGCGGCCTCCGCGTCCCCGGCCCGCAGGGCGTCCAGGACCTCCGCGTGCTCGTCCAGCGTGCGCTCCACCCGCTCGGGGTGTGCGTGCAGCAGGGCCGCGCCCATCCGCAGCTGCCGGTCGCGGAGCTGGTCGTAGAGCCGGCTGAGGATCTCGTTCCCGGCGTTGCGGACGATCTCGGCGTGGAAGCACCGGTCGGCGGTGGTCATCGCGGCGAGGTCGCCCCGGGCCGCGCACCGGCGCAGCTCCTCCAGCAGTTCCGCGAGCCGCTCCAGCAGGGCGGGCGGGGCCGGCACGGCCCTGCGTACGGTGAACTCCTCGACGAGCAGCCGGGTCTCGACCACGTCGGCGATCTCCTGCGCGGAGACCGGCAGCACCAGCGCGCCCTTCTTCGGGTACAGCCTCAGCAGGCCCTCGGTCTCCAGCCTCAGCAGGGCCTCGCGGACCGGGGTGCGGGAGACGCCGACCGCCCCGGCGAGCTCGCCCTCGGTGAGGAGGATCCCCCCTTCGTAACGGCGGTCCAGCACACCCTGCTTGACGTGCCGGTAGACGCGGTCGGCGGCCGTGGTGGCGCGGGTGGCTGAGGGCATGCGCACAGGATAGATACATGAAGGACGCAACGATCTGCCCCGTCCGCGATGTGGACGCCGGCGGCCCACGGCTGCACCGAAGGATGTAGCCCGCGTTCCTCCACCGGCAGGACGAACCGGGCCCTCGCGCCCGGGACGCTGGGGACATGGCCGACACCCTCCTCGCATCCCGGGCGGACACGACCGCGGCCCGCCTGCCCCTGCTCGACGTCCTGCGCGGCGCCGCCATCCTCGGCACCCTCATGACCAACGTGTGGATCTTCGCCTCGCCCGGCTCCGAATGGGGCGTCCTCCAGGGCGGCCTGGACCTGCCCGACCCGATCGGCGATCCCTCCGCCGCCACCGTTGCCGAAACCGTCTTCCGCTTCCTGGCCGACGGGAAGTTCCTCTCCCTGCTGACGATCCTGTTCGGGGTGGGCCTGGCCATCCAGTACGACTCCGCCGCGCGCCGGGGCGAGCGGTGGCCCGGCCGCTACCCGCGGCGGGCCGCGTTCCTCTTCATCGAGGGGACCGTCCACTTCGTCCTGGTCTTCGCCTGGGACGTGCTGATGGGGTACGCCGTCACCGCGCTGCTGGTGGCCTGGCTGCTGGCACGCTCCGAGCGGGTGCGGCGGGTCGCGATGTGGGGCGCGGCCGGGGTGCACCTGGCCCTGGTCGGCTTGCTGACGCTCGGGTACGTGGTCACGCCGGACTCCCCCGGGACCGTGGACCCCCGGGCCGTGCGGCTGTACGCGCACGGCAGCTGGGCCCGGCAGATCGGCTTCCGGCTCGACAACGCCCTCGCCCTGCGCATCGAACCCGTCTTCACCTTCGGGCTGCTGGTGTTCCTCTTCCTGCTCGGTGTCCGGCTCCACCGCGCCGGCGCCTTCGGCCCGACCGCCGGCGGGCGCCGGATCCGGGGCCTGATGGCCGCCTGGGGACTCGGCCTCGGACTGCCGCTGGGCATCGCCGCCGCGCTGGGCGGCCCCGACTTCTTCGTCCTGGGCCGCTACGCCATCGCCCCGCTGGTCGCCGTCGGGTACATCGGCCTGATCGGCCGGGCCCTCGACCGCTTCGCCGTCCCCGGCGCGGGCGCCCTCGGCTCGGTCGGGCGCACCGCCCTGTCCTGCTACGTCGGCCAGAACCTGCTGTGCGTACTGCTCTGCTACGGCTTCGGGCTGGGGCTGGCCGGACGGTTCGCCGGGAGCGGGCCCTGGTGGGTGATGGGCCTGTGGGCGGCGGTGAGCCTGACCCTGGTCGCGGCGTCCCGGCTCTGGCTGCGGTACTTCGACCGGGGTCCGCTGGAGGCCGTACAGCACTGGGCGCTCAGGCCGCGCCGGTGACCTCGACGTCCAGCACGAACTCGTCGTACGGGGCCTCCTGCGGGTAGGGCGGGCGGATCTGCGCGAAGCGGATCCGGGCCCGCCCGCCGGGGCGGCGGCCCCGGACGGCGTACGTCCGGACCAGCGGAGCACCGGGCGGGACGGCCGCGGACGGGTCCGGAACCACCGCCGCTCGTGGCCCTTCGGGCACTTCGGGCACCTCGGGCACTTCCGTGACGGAGACGGCGTCGGCGTTGCCGGTGACCTGCCAGGTCCACACGTACCCGCGCGCCCCGCGCCCGGTGAGCCGCAGCTCGTACGACTCTCCCGCGGCGAGGGTGATCCCGCGTACTTCCACCGGCTGCCTCCCTGGTCCGTCACGCCGGGCCGATCACCGCCCCCTCGTGCCAGCCCGCGCCGTCGCGCCAGTAGTGCTGGAGCAGGCGGTCCGTGCGCAGGACGACGACCTCCAGGTTGAACCCGAAGCTGCCCTGGAGCATCCCGGTGACCGCGAGCACGTCGTGCCCGAAGACGGCGCCGCGGGCCCAGGGGGCGCCGGCCGCGTTCCCCCGCCACCAGTGCTCGACCCGGCCGTCGACGCGGGCCACGCACAGCTCGTAGTTCCCGGCGGTGTCCTCGTCGGCGGCCCCGTACGGGCCCTCGATCAGGCAGGGCGCCGAGCCGGCGCCACCGCCGAAGACCTCCCCGGCCCGCCAGACGAAGCCGTTGGGGTCGTCGCGCCACCACAGCTGCATCCGGCCGTCGGTACGGGCGGCGACCAGGTCGAGGGTCCGGGAGCGGGTCTGGACGAGGGCGGGGCCGTAGTGGGCGATGCCGGAGGCGAAGCGGCCGCCGTCGTGCCAGGTCCAGGGGGCGCCGTTGATCCGCCACCAGTGGTTGAGGCGGCCGTCGGCGGTGCGGACCACCACCTCGAAGTTGCCCGGACTGCCGTAGTCGCTCTGGATGAACGCCGGGGTCGAGCCGATGGCCGCGTCCCCGGGACCGAAGGCGCCGCCGTCACGCCAGACGCCGAAGGCCTGCTCGTAGTACCAGTGGCGCAGCCGGCCGCCGGTGGTGACGTGCAGGGACTCCATGTTGCGGTTGTAGGTGCTGCCGGTGAAGGCGGGCTGGCCGGAGGCGTCGGAGGCGAAGGTCCCGCCCCGGGACCAGGCGAAGGGGGCGTCGCCCTCCCGCCACCAGTGCTGGAGCCGGCCGCCGCCCGCGGTGGCCGCCATCTCGAAGTTGCGGTGGGCCCGGCCGTTGCCGCTCTCGTAGACGCTGCCCGCGTGCAGGCGGCGCTTGCTCCAGGGGTCCACGTTGGTGCCGCGCAGGCCGCACTTGGCCCAGTGGTCGATGTTGGCCTCGCCGTAGGCGATCCGGCCGTAGCCGCCGACGTGGTAGCCGGTCCCCCAGGAGTTCTTGAACAGCCAGCAGCCGGCCGTGTCGTCGTAGCCGACCACCAGGACGCAGTGGCCGCCCGCGAGCCGCTCGCTGGTGCGGTGGTAGACGCCGGAGCCGAGCCCGAAGAAGTCGTCGTAGACGTCGAAGCAGGCGGTGAGCGGGCCGACCGTGTCCAGCCACACCTTCTGCTGCTCGACGTCGCCGAGGCGTACGTAGTCGGTGATGCGGACGGTGCGGCCCGAGCGGTCCCAGCCGGGCGTGTACTCGGCGCGCCAGGCGTCGCGCCGCTCGGCGGGCAGACCGGGGGGCGGGGGGTTGTACGGCAGGCAGTCCGGGTCGGCGAGACCGCCGTTGTCCCTGATCCAGTCGAGCGCGCTCTCCGGGTTGCCGCCCTGCCCGCAGGTGGACTTCAGGCCGCCGTGGACGTCGCCCTCGGAGCGCGCGGCCCATACGTCGTGCTCGATCCGGGCCATCGATTCGACGAGCCCGGACGCGGCGAAGGCCCAGCAGGCGGCGCAGGGGTTCTGGTCCTTGACCTTCGTCAGCCAGGGCCGGCCCCACCGGTCGCGCCAGTCGACGGCGGCGGGCCGGCCGGGGCCGCCGCCGGCCGTTCCCGGGAGCAGCCCGTGGGCGGCGCGGCGCCGGGTCAGGTGCGGGTTGCCGCTCGGTCTCCCCACGAGCGCCCGCAGGTCCACCGGACCCGCCTCCGCGGCGGGCGTCAGGTTCAGCCCCGGCTCCAGCCCGAGCGCGGGCCGCGGCACGGGGTCGCCGTCCGACAGGTGCTCGCTGACGCTCCACCGCGCCCCGAGCCCCGCGAGCCGCGCCCGCAGCTCCCCCACCGTCTGGACAGACTCCTCCTGCATCCCCGGCCCCCCAGCTGCAACCTCGGTCATGAGCCCGGGGAGCGTCTCCCCGGCGCATTTCCCCGTCAAGGGGGGCCGCGCGGTCGCGCGGTGGCACGGGGGTCGTACGCGGGTTCGCCCTCCGGGACGGCGCGAGGGGGCGCAGCCCCGGAAGCGGGGGTTCGGGGCTGCGCCCCGGAACCGGGTCCGGGGCACACCCCGGAAGCGGGCCCAGGGCGCAGCCCCAGGGGCGGGGCCGGCGGGCGCTGCGGGGAACCGGGACCCGGAGCACACCCCCGGAACGGGCCCTGGGCGCAGCCCCAAGCCAGGGCCCGGGGGCAGCCCGTGGCCCGGGACGCAGCCCCGGAAGCGGGTCCCGGGGCGGAGCCCCGGGGAACGGTGGAAGGGCGGGGCGGGGAGCAGCTCCGCGCAGCAGGCCGTGCCGCGGCGGGGTCAGCGCGGCAGCGGTTGGCCCCCGATGCCCGGGGCCCCCGCGAGCTGGGCCCGCCACCACCCCTCCGCCTCGCCCCGGCTCATCCGCGCCCAGTCCGGGGTCCGTTCCACCTGGGCACGCCCCAGCCGGCGTGCCAGCGCGACCAGTTCCCGGCCGGCCGGCCCCCTGGCCGCCCCGTAGGCCCGCAGCAGTTCCTCCCACGTGTCCGCCCCGGCCCACGCGGCCCCGAAGGCGGTGGCGTCCTGGAGCGCCTTGGCGGCGCCGCTGGTGTTGTGCGGGCGCACCACCGTGGCCGCGTCCCCGGCGAGCAGGAGCCGGCCGGCGGTGGTGCTCGCGGTCTCCAGGTCGTAGATGGGCTGTACGAAGGTGTCCGCCGGGTCGGTCAGCGCCAGCGCCCGGCCCCAGTACGGCGGGAACTCCCGCTCCAGCAGGGCCCGCAGGTGCTCCAGCAGGCGCGGGGTGAGCGCGCCCGGCGGGAAGCTGGTCGGGTCGTCGAAGCGCAGCTGCCCGTCCCGTGGGGGCGACGCGTAGAGCACCCAGTTCACGCGCGGCCCGCCGGGACCGGGGATGCGGTAGACGACGCAGCTCCCGCCGGGGTAGCACACCGTGGTCACCGCGTCGGGGTGCGAGCCGTCGCCCGCCAGTGCGGCCGCGTCGAAGTTGCCGCGCCAGCACACGTACCCGGCGTAGCGCGGCCGTGCTCCCGGCGCCACCGCCTCCCGGACCACCGACCGGTACCCGTCCGCGCCGACGGCCAGGTCGTACCGCTCGACGGAGCCGTCCCCGAGCCGCACCTCGGCCGCGTCCGCGTCCCCGGCCACGCCCGCGACGGTCACGCCCTGCCGGTACACGACCTCCCGCGGCGTCGCCTCGCGCAGCCCGCGCCACAACAGCCCCCAGTGGTACGAGTGGAACGGGAACGGCTGCTCCCAGACGAGCCGTCCGCCGGGCCCGGCCCCCGCGTCGCGCACCACCCACCGCCGCCGCAGCAGCCGGTGCGCGGGGATCCCGCCGGGCAGCGCCCCGGCGGCGGCCAGCTCGGCGGCGCGTTCGTCGTGCACGCACAGTCCGAGCCCCCGGTCCGCGAGCCGCCCGCGCGTGCGCTCCAGTACGACGACCCGCTCGGCCCCGGCCCGTACCGCCGCCGAGGCGAAGGCGCACCCGGCGATGCTCCCGCCGACCACCGCGACCGTTCCGCCCCGCATGACCGCCCCCTGCCGCCGCCGAGTCGCACTGGGCGACCAGCCTACTGAGCGGACCGCCCGCCGCGGCGGGCGTTAGCGAAACGTCAGCGGTACGTCAGCGGCGGCGACCAGCATGAACCGGGTCGCCGCGGCTCAGGAAGGACTGCGGCGACGCCCGATCGGATACTCGATCACCTTCGGAGCGGGACGCGGCGCCCCCTTGCCCCGTCCCGCTCCGACGCGTCTCCCGACGCCTCCCGCACCACCGCCCGTACCGCGCCCTGCCGTCCACCGGGCGGAGCGGAGGCGGCGGTCCTAGGCTGGGTACGTTGCCTTGTCGCGACCTCGGGGTCTCGGGTTCCTCGGACAACAGGAGGCCGTGCCATGACGCCGACCGCCCGTATCCGGCTGCGCCGGGCCTGCACGGCCGTGACCGCCGCCGGTGTGCTCATCGCCCCGGTCGCCGCGGGTCCCGCGTACGGGACGTCCGCCCCTGCCCGCACCGCCGCCGCGGCGCCCGCCGTACCCGACGCGCGGTCCGCGCCCTCGCCGGACGCCGGCCGGGACTTCCCCGAACTCACGCCCGCGGTCGCCGCGAAGCTCGACGCGGCGATCCGGGACACCCTGCGCGAGGCGAAGGTGCCCGGCGTGATCGTGGGGCTGTGGGCGCCGGGCAAGGGCAGCTACGTCAGGACGTTCGGAGTGGCCGACAAGGAGAGCGGCGCGCCGATGCGGACCGACTTCTACACCCGCATCGGCAGCCAGACCAAGACCTTCACCGTCACCGCCCTGCTCCGGCTGGTCGACCAGGGCAAGGCGGGACTGGACGACCCCATCGGCACGTACGTCTCCGGCGTGCCGAACGGCGACCGCATCACCCTGCGCGAGCTGGCCGGCATGCGCAGCGGTCTCTTCAACTACAGCGAGGACGAAGAGTTCGGCAAGGCGCTCACCACCGGCGGCACGCGTCCCTTCACCCCGCGGCAGCTGCTGGACTACTCGTTCAGGCACCCGGTCCAGTTCGAGCCGAACGCGAAGTTCCAGTACTCCAACACCAACCTGATCCTGCTGGGCCTGGTCATCGAGAAGGTCACCGGTCAGCCGCTCCAGCGGGTCATCAGCGAGCAGGTCATCGAACCGGCGGGGCTGCACCACACTCTCTTCCCCACGAACGCGGACTTCCCCGAACCGCACGCGCAGGGCTACACCGACCAGTCGGCCTCCGGCGACATCGTCGACTCGACCGACTGGAACCCGTCCTGGGCGTGGGCGGCGGGCGCGATGATCTCCACCATGGAGGACCTGCGCAGCTGGGCGAAGACCCTGGCCACCGGCACCCTCCTGAAGCCCGCGACACAGGCGGAGCGCCTGAAGACCACCTCCGCCGGCATTCCCGGCGCCGGCTACGGCCTGGGCATCTTCGACGTCCAGGGCTGGATCGGCCACAACGGGTCGCTGCCGGGCTACGAAAGCCTCGGCGTCTACCTCCCGGAGGAGCGGGCGACCCTGGTCGTCATCCTCAACACCGACGTCCTGCACGACGGTCAGGAACCGAGCACCCTCTTCGGCGAGGCGATCACCGGCATCGTCACTCCGGACCACGTCTACCCGGGCCACGAGCCGACCGCCCCGAGGCACGGCTGACGCCCCCTCCGGCCGCACACCGCTACCGCGCACCCGAGGCGGCCTCCCGGGGCCCGTATAGGGTCCCCGTATGGATGGCTGGACGGCGCCGAGTGCGATCGAGAGGGAGCTGTACGAGGCGAAGCGGCGCGGCGACTGGTCCGCGTACCTGGACGCCCTCGCCCGCGCCGAGCTGTTCCTGCCCCAGCCCAGGGCCCAGGTCGACGCCGATCCGCGGGCGGCCCGCTTCCACCCCGGCCCGGCCGGACTCGCCGTGTACACCCGGGGCGTCCTCCCCGTCCCCGACGCGCACACCGTGTTCCTGCGCCAGAGCCTCGCCTGGTTCGCGAACGCCTGGGACCACCGGGACCCCGCCCACCTCGCCGTGAACCCGGGCACGCCCGCCGAGGCGTACCTGACCACCACCCCCGCCGACCGGGCCCGCTGGCGCGCGCACTGGGACGCCGCGCCCACCTGGGGGCTCACCCCCGGCACCCTGCACGCCCTGCACAGCGGCGGGCCGCTGCACGGTCCCGTCGCGCACGGGCTGGCCCTCGGGGCCCACCTCGCCGTGTCCAACGGTGAGTTCTGGAACGCCCTCGCCCACCACGGCGACGGCTACACCCACGAACGCGAGCGCCTGCTCAAGGCGTGGGGCGTCACCGGCACCGCCGGCTGGCTGGAGGTGCTCCAGCGGATGCTGAACGCCGAGATCGTCAGCCCTGTCTGGGAGTACGCGCTGCGCGTGCGCCGCCTCCTCGCCTCCGACTTCGCCGGCCCCGTCGACGTCGAGCACTGGCGCCACGCCGCCGAGGCGAGCCTGCGGCGCGGCGCCGAGATCGCCGCCGAGCCGCAGCTCACCCCCGACGGGGTGACGGTCGCCGCCCCGCGCCCCGTCGCGGAGGTCGAGGGGGAGATCGCGGGGGTGCGGCGGCTCATCGGCCGGATAGCCCGCTACGAGCAGCGTTTCCGGGCCGACGGGCTGCTCCCCGAGGACGGCTGGGTGCGCTCGGTGCACGCCTGGGACCACGGCCGGGCCTCCCAGATGGCCCGCTGGGGCGTCGCCACCCGCTACGGCACCCTGGAGGACGCCGAACGCGCGGTGCTCCGGGCGGGCGCGGCCGCCCGGAGCGCGTACCGGTCGTGGGAGGAGTTCTCCGCCGGGTACGCGCTGGGGCGCTGCCTGCACTTCGACGAGGAGGAGTTCGGGCGTTGGTACGGCTCCTCGCTCGCCACCCACCTCACCCTGACCACCGATCCGGCGAGCCCGTACCGCAACATCCCCTGGGACTGATGGACTTCGAGCGCGGCCGCCGCAAGGAGCGGAACATCGCCCGCGACGCCCGGGCGGGCCTCACCGTCTTCGACCTCGCCGACCCGTACCTGTACGCGGAGATGCGCGGCACCGCCACCGTCACCGAGGACACCGGCCGGGCGGTCGCCGTCCGCATCGCCGAGGAGTACCTGGGCCCGGGCGGCGGCAAGGAGTACCAGGACGCCTCCGACGGAGCCGTACGCGTCGTCGTGCGCATCACCCCGTCCAAGGTGCTCGGCTACGCCGCGAAGGCCTGAGGCGCGGCTACGCCCGCCGGCCCGGCAGGCGCAGCGCCGGGATCACGGACAGCGCCAGCAGCACCGCCGCGGCTCCGTAGGCGAGGCGGAAGCCGGACGGGCCGGGGCCCGTTCCGCCGAGGAGGACGGAGAGCAGGGCCGTCCCCACGGAGGCCCACAGCTGGGAGTTGATGCTCAGGGCAGTGCTCGCCGCGGCCATCCGCCCGCCGGGCAGGTCACGGCTCGCGGTGGTCATCGCCGGCATCAGCACCATGCCGGAGCCGACTCCCATGACCACCGCCGCGCCGACCACCTGCCAGACCGGCGCCCCGGGGGTGCCGGTCAGCAGGGCCGACGCCAGCATGCCGAGGGCACCCACCACCGCGCCGGCGGCGATCAGGCCGCGCGGCGAGACCTTGTCGACGCGCCGCGAGGCGATCTGCATGACCAGGCCGACGGCGAGCCCGACGGGGGCGACGAGCAGCCCGGCCGTGCCGGCGCTCATGCCGCGCGCCTGCTGCCAGTACATGGGGGCCAGCAGCATGGACCCGAAGTAGCCACAGGTGAAGAGGGCGAGGGTGGTGATCCCGGCGGCGAAGGTGCGGTCGCGCAGCAGCCGCAGGTCCAGCAGCGGCTCGCGGACCCTGAGGGCACGCCGTACGAAGCCCGCGGCGAGGGCCGCGCCGGCGAGGGTCGGCAGCAGTACGCCGGGGGCGGTGAAGTCGCCGCCCTCGCCGGCCCGGGTCAGCCCGAACAGCAGCAGGGCCAGGCCCGGGGAGAGCATCAGCAGCCCGGCGGCGTCCAGCCGGGGCGCCGACGCCGGGTCGGCGGGGCCGTCGGGCCGCAGGAGTTTCGCCGCGAGCAGCAGGGCGGCCGCTCCGACGGGCAGGTTGATCAGGAAGATCCACTGCCAGGGGGCGGAGTCGATCAGCCGGCCGCCGACAACGGGGCCGGCGACCGGTCCGACGAGGATCGGCAGCCCGAGCAGGGCCATCGCCCGTCCCATCCGGGCCCGGTCGGCGGTCCGCATGACCATGGTCATGCCGACGGGCATCAGCAGTCCGCCGCCCAGCCCCTGGAGGGCGCGGAAGGCGATCAGGCTGCCCGCGCTCCACGCGCAGGCGGCGAGCACGGAGCCCAGGGTGAAGAGGACGAGGGCGGTCAGGTAGGTGCGCTTGGCGCCGATCCGGCCCATGGCCCAGGCCGCGGCCGGTATGACGGCGGCCAGCGCGAGGGTGTAGGCGGTGGCGGTCCACTGGATGGTCTCCAGCGGGGCGTGGAAGGCGTCGGAGAGCCGGCCGAGGGCCACGTTGACGATGGTCATGTCGAGGACCGCCATCATCGAGCCGGTGATGACGACGGCGACGGTCTTCCCTAACGGCCCCGGTGCGGCGGGCGGGGCTTCGGGGCGGACGGTGGAAGCGGAGGCGGGGGCTGCGGTCACGGCGTCCGGCTCCCTCGGGCCTCGTGGGGCCGCGTGGCGCGTGCCGTCCGCGGGGCCCGCCCGCGCCGGTCCGGACGTCCGGGCGGGTTCCCGGCGGCGCTCGGGGCGACGGCCGCGCGCAGCGGCTCGTCCGGGACTGTTTCGGCGGCAGACATGATGATCTCCCTTGGACAGCGGAGTGCCGCCCGGTGCGGCCTCCACCCCGGTAAGCTACAACGTGCGTTGTAAGTACTGCAACGCTCGTTGTAAAAAATGAAGGAGGCAGGCGTGTCCGCCAGCGACGGCACCCGGACAGAAGACGTACAGCGCGACGTCCCGCCGCGAAAGCTCGCGAAGCGGATCGCCCTGGCGAAAGCGGCCTGTCCCCTCTTCGGGCGCGAGGGGTACGCGCGCGCCTCCGTCGACGCGCTCGCCGAGGCCGCCGGCGTCTCCACCCGGACCCTCTACAACCACTTCCCCGGGGGCAAGGCGGAGCTCTTCGCCACCGTCGTCACCTGGACCTCGGGCGAGGTGCGCGACGCCCACACCGCGAAGGTGCGCGCCCTGCTCGACCCCGCGCGGCCGCCCCACCCGGACCATCTGGAACGCGATCTGACGGCCCTCGCCCGCGCGCTGGTCCGCACGATGTTCGAGCACTCCGATCACTTCGCGCTGGTCCGGCACATCCACGCCGAGGTCAACCACGTGCCCGCCGAGGTGCTGGAGGCGTGGAAGGACGCCGGACCGCGCCCGGTCGCCCGCGCCCTCGCCGAGGCCATGGAGGGCCTCGCCGCCGCCGGGCTGATCGACGTCCACGGCGACGCCGAACTGGCGGGCACCCACTTCACGGCACTGTCCGCCCAGCAGATCGTGCAGGAGTCCCACTACGGCCTCCTGCCCCTGTCCGAGGAGGAGACCGACCGGCTGCTGACCGGCGGGGTATCGGCCTTCCTGCGCGCCTACCGGGCCGGATGACGACCCCCGCCCGGACCGGGTCTAGGGCAGGACTGGACGGACCCGCGACCAGGCGTCCAGCGCCACCGCCGACGGATCGCCGTCCACCAGGTACGGCCGGGCGGCGCCCGTCCACCGCAGCAGGATCTTGAGGTGGCGCAGGTGCACGATCTCCGCGCGCGGCAGCTCGCGCCAGACGCGCGCCCGCGCGGCAGCCTGCTCCGGAGTGAGGTCGACGAGCGCGAGCGACTCCCGGCACACCGCGGCCGGGTCGCCGCCCGGGCCGGGCCCGAACTCCCGGAGCAGGTAGCCGCGTACGAAGGCCAGCTCGATCCCCCGGACCAGATCGGACGCGCCCTCCGCCGCCGCGCAGCGGTACGCCGCCGCCTGCGCCACCCGGCCCCAGCGCAGCCGCGTCGCGTCCGGCAGCAGCGCGTCCCGCATCCCGCCCACCGCGAGGCCGCGCAGGGTGCGCGGGCGCGGATCGTCCGTCAGCGGCGGCGCGGTGGCCAGCCAGGCCTCCAGCTCCGCGAGGCCGTGCCCGTCCGGCGGTACGCAGGTCAGCACCTGGCCGCGGCTCAGCAGCGCGACGACGGCGCCCGCGAGGCGGACCCGCGCGGTGTGCCCGGCGTCGAAGGAGCCGACGTCGCGCCCGTACCGCTCTATCGCGCGCAGCCAGACCCGCGACTGCCCGGCCGCGTACACCTGTCCGGCCCGCGCCACCCCGCCGACGCACCGTACGAGACACACCCCGCCGGTGACGTCGGCCTCCTCCACGTCGTACACCTGCAACTCGGCGATCGGCATCCCGGGAGGCTACCGCCTCAGTTCCCGGGCGGAGCCTCCAGGACGAGACGGATCTCGGTGACCTCGTAGCCGGCCCGGTCGAAGGCCGCGGCCATCGGCATGTTGACGGTGTCGGTGGTCGCCGTGACGCGCTCGGCGCCCTCGGAGGCGTGGAAGCGGGTGATCTCGGCGAGGACCTCGTCGATCAGGCCCTTCCCGCGCTGCTCGGGGACGATCCCCAGATAGCCGACGTTGCGGTGGTAGGGGGTCGCGGAGGGCAGGGCCATCCCGGCGAGGGTGCCGTCGGGGAGGTGGGCCAGGCGCCACCAGGAGCGCTCGCCGGGGCAGTCTCGGTAGAACTCGAAGTCCTCGCGGGCCAGTTCCTCCTCGCTCATGCTGTCGAGTTCGTGCCGGGTGGCCAGGTCGAGGCTGCCGCGCGAGAGCCGGGCGAAGACGTCGAGGAACTCCTCGTCGCCGCCCTCGCGGAAGACGAGCCGGCCCGTCGGCTCCGCCGTCCCGGCGGCCGGGGTCCACTCGTAGCGCAGCCGCTCGATCTCCCGCGTCAGTCCGGCCCGGTACGCGGCCTCCTGCCGCCACGCCACCGCCGCGGCCAGGCCGGGGTCGGCGCGCCAGCCGCGCGGCAGGGAGACGTTGTAACCCGGGCGCTTGCCGAAGGCGGCGTGACCGGCCTCCAGCAGCGCGGCGGCCAGGGCGGCCGGGTCGGCGACCGTGCCGGCGACCTGGAGGCAGTCGAGGGCGACGGGCCGCTCGCTGTCGGCGCGCCCCCACCACAGGGCGCGGGCCAGCACCCGGCCGTCCGCGTCCTCGGCGAACCAGGTCCACTCGGGGCGCATCCGGTTCGCCGCGAACTCCTCGCGGATCCGGGCGGGGGTGAGGGCGGCGACGGGGCCGTCGGCCGGGTGGGCCAGGGCGCGGTCGAGGTCTGCGGGGTCTGCTGTGGCAGCGCGAAATCTCATCAGCCAGATGATCACACCGCCACATGGCGGTGGCCAGGGGTTTCCCGCCGACCGGGGCCCGACGCCCGACGGCCGGTCCCCCGGGAGGGGACCGGCCGTCGGCGGGTGCGGCGCGTGCGCCGCGGGCGGGCGGCACGGGCCTCGACCGGGCCGGACCGCTCACGGCACGGTCGTGTGCGCTACGACCAGGTGATCAGCCGGCGCGGGTGTTCCAGGACCGCCGCGATGTCGGCGAGGAACTTGGAGCCGAGCTCGCCGTCGATGAGCCGGTGGTCGAACGACAGCGCCAGGGTGGTGACCTGACGCGGCTTCACCTTGCCCTTGTGGACCCACGGCTGGAGCTTGATCGCGCCGACCGCGAGGATCGCGGACTCGCCGGGGTTCAGGATGGGCGTACCGGTGTCGACGCCGAAGACGCCCACGTTGGTGATGGTGAGGGTGCCGTTCTGCATGTCGGCCGGGGAGGTCTTGCCCTCGCGGGCCGTGGCGACCAGCTCCGACAGACCCGTCGACAGCTCCGCCAGGCTCTTGGCGTGGGCGTCCTTGATGTTCGGGACGATCAGGCCGCGCGGGGTGGCCGCCGCGATCCCCAGGTTGACGTAGTGCTTGAGCACGATCTCCTGGGCCGCCTCGTCCCAGGAGGCGTTGACCTCCGGGTTGCGGCGGACGGCGATGAGGACGGCCCTGGCGATCAGGAGCAGCGGGTTGATCCGCAGACCGGCGAGGTCCGGGTCCTCCTTCAGCTCCTGGACCAGCTTCATCGTGCGCGTCACGTCGAGGGTGATGAACTCCGTGACGTGCGGCGCGGTGAAGGCGGAGCCGACCATGGCCTGGGCGGTGACCTTGCGGACGCCCTTGACCGGGATACGGGTCTCCCGTGCTCCCGCCTCGAACGCCGGCGCCGTCCCGGCCGTGGCCGCAGCCGGTGCGGGGGCCGCCGCGGGCGCTGCCGCCGGGGCCGTCACCGGGGCCGCCGCCTGCGGGGCGAGCGCGGCCGCCGCGGCGGCGTGCACGTCCTCCCGCGTCACGACCCCGCCGTCGCCGGTGGGGACCACCGCGGCCAGGTCGATGCCGAGGTCCTTCGCGAGCTTGCGCACGGGCGGCTTCGCCAGCGGACGCTCCGCCGACGGCACCGCGGTGCCGTTCTGCGGGGCGGCGGCCGGGGCTGCCGCGCCCTGGGCGGCGGCGGGGGCCGGCTGCGCCGGAACCACGGCCGGAGCGGCGGCGGACGCTGCGGGCGCGGCGGCCGGGGCGGCCGTGCCGTTCTGCCCGGCGACGGCCGCGGGGGCCTTGCGCGGGCGGCGCTTGGTCGAGGCCTGGGAGACCCCGTACCCGACCAGCACGGGCTGCCGGGCCGCGGCCGCCGGCTCCTCGGCGGCCTCCGGGGCGGCGGCGGCTGCCGCCGCCGGGGCCTCGGCCGCGGTGCCCGCCGGGTCACCGGTCTCGACGGAGATGATGACCTGGCCGACGTCGACCGTCACGCCCTCCTCGAAGAGCAGCGCGTGCACCACCCCGTCGAAGGGGATCGGCAGCTCGACGGCCGCCTTCGCCGTCTCCACCTCGCAGACGACCTGCCCGTCGGTGACCGTGTCACCCGGCTGGACGTACCACTTGAGGATCTCGGCCTCGGTGAGGCCCTCGCCCACGTCGGGCATCTTGAATTCGCGGATCGTCATGGCGGGGCTCTCCTCAGTACGCCAGCGAGCGGTCGACGGCGTCGAGCACCCTGTCCAGGCCCGGCAGGTACTCGTCCTCCAGGCGGGCCGGCGGGTACGGGGCGTGGAAACCGCCCACGCGCAGCACCGGGGCCTCCAGGTGGTAGAAGCACCGCTCCGTGATGCGGGCGGCGATCTCGGAGCCCATGCCCAGGAAGGTCGGCGCCTCGTGGACGACCACGAGCCGGCGGGTCCGCTCCACCGACGCCTGGAGCCCGTCGAAGTCGACGGGCGACATCGAGCGCAGGTCCACGACCTCCACCGACTTGCCCTCCTCGGCGGCCGCGGCGGCGGCCTCCAGGCAGACCTTCACCATCGGGCCGTACGCGGCCAGGGTGAGGTCGGTGCCGGAGCGGGCGACGCGCGCCTTGTGCAGCTCGCCGGGGATGGCCTCGGTGTCGACCTCGCCCTTGTCCCAGTAGCGGCGCTTCGGCTCGAAGAAGATCACCGGGTCGTCGCTGAGGATCGCCTGCTGGAGCATCCAGTACGCGTCGCTCGCGTTCGACGGCGAGACCACCTTCAGGCCCGGGACGTGCGCGAAGAGCGCCTCCGGGGACTCGCTGTGGTGCTCGACGGCGCCGATGCCGCCGGCGTACGGGATGCGCACGACGACCGGCAGCTTGATCTTGCCGAGCGCGCGGGCGTGCATCTTCGCGAGCTGCGTGACGATCTGGTCGTACGCGGGGAAGACGAAACCGTCGAACTGGATCTCCACGACCGGCCGGTACCCGCGCAGGGCCAGGCCGATGGCGGTGCCGACGATGCCGGACTCGGCGAGCGGGGTGTCGATGACCCGCTCCTCGCCGAAGTCCTTCTGGAGCCCGTCGGTGATGCGGAAGACACCGCCCAGCTTGCCGACGTCCTCGCCCATGACCAGGACCTTGGGGTCCGTCTCCATGGCCTTGCGCAGGGACTCGTTGAGCGCCTTCGCGATCGACATCTTCTCGACAGCCATCAGTGACCCTCCTCGAAGGACGCGAGGTAGGCGGCGAACTGGGCGCGCTCCTCGTCGACGAGCGCGTGCCCGTCCGCGTAGACGTTCTCGAAGATCGCCATCGTGTCGGGGTCGGGCATGGCGCGCACGACCTCGCGCACCCGCTTGCCGAGGGCCTCGCTCTCGGCCTCCAGCTCCTCGAAGAACGCCTCGTCGGCGCCCCCGGAAGCCAGCAGGTGGGTCTTCAGGCGCAGGATCGGGTCCTTCGCCTCCCAGGCCGCCGTCTCCTCGTCGAGCCGGTACTTGGTCGGGTCGTCGGAGGTGGTGTGGGCGCCCATGCGGTACGTGAACGCCTCGACCAGGGTCGGGCCCTCGCCGCGGCGGGCGCGGTCCAGCGCCCAGCGGGTGACCGCCAGGCAGGCCAGCACGTCGTTGCCGTCGACGCGGACGCCGGGGAAGCCGAAGCCCTGCGCGCGCTGGTAGAGCGGCACGCGCATCTGGCGCTCGGTCGGCTCGGAGATCGCCCACTGGTTGTTCTGGCAGAAGAACACCACGGGGGAGTTGTAGACGGCCGAGAAGGTGAAGGCCTCGGCCACGTCGCCCTGGCTGGACGCGCCGTCGCCGAAGTACGCGATGACCGCCGAGTCGGCGCCGTCCTTGGCCACGCCCATCGCGTAGCCGGTGGCGTGCAGCGTCTGCGAGCCGATGACGATCGTGTACAGGTGGAAGTTGTTGGTGTTCGGGTCCCACCCGCCGTGGTTCACACCGCGGAACATGCCGAGCAGGTTCGTCGGGTCGACGCCACGGCACCAGGCCACGCCGTGCTCCCGGTAGGTCGGGAAGACGTAGTCGTCGTCGCGCAGCGCCCGGCCGGAGCCGATCTGCGCGGCCTCCTGGCCCAGCAGCGAGGCCCACAGGCCCAGCTCGCCCTGGCGCTGGAGGGCGGTCGCCTCGCCGTCGAAGCGGCGGGTGAGGACCATGTCGCGGTACAGCGCCCGCAGGTCCTCGGTGGTGATGTCCGCGACGAAGGGGGCGAACTCGGCGATGTCGGGGTTGCCCTCGACCTCGACCCGTTCACCCTCGGGCGTCAGCAGTTGTACGAGCTGAGGCTCGGCGTCGTGCGGCTGTGCGGTGGCAGCGGCGGTCTTGCGGGCGCTCGCCGCGCCGGCCGCCCGCTTGGTGCCGCTGCTGCGTCGCGGCTTGCGCGCGGCAGTGCTCTCCACGGTCACGTGTGCTCCTCCGTCGGTCCGGCACCCGGGTTCTCCGGGGACCAGTGCGGCTCACCTGTATCCGTACCCGCACACGGGGTGGGTGCACGGCATGTGACGGATTCAGGCGTGACAGGTGCCCCGGCGAGTGCCCTGCGCACAGCACGTTACCCAGTGCGACGCATAACTGCGAAACCCCGTTTGACCTGCGATTTTGCTTGGATATCCAAGTAAATCGGCCGCCTGGGGAACATCCACTGGTCACAGCCTTGCAGGGGGCCGGAACAACGGCACGTTATCCCGGGTAACCCCGCCAGGGAAGAGGTGAGTGTGTGAAGATGAGTTCGTGCGCGAAGACGGAAAAATCAAGGTATTTCTCCTGGACGACCACGAAGTGGTACGTCGGGGCGTTCATGAGCTTTTGTCGGTCGAAGAGGACATCGAGATCGTCGGAGAGGCCGGCACCGCCGCCGACGCGCTGGTCCGCATCCCCGCCACCCGTCCCGACGTCGCCGTCCTCGACGTACGCCTCCCCGACGGCAGCGGTGTCGAGGTCTGCCGCGAGGTGCGCTCGCAGGACGAGGACGTCAAGTGCCTGATGCTCACTTCGTTCGCCGACGACGAGGCGCTCTTCGACGCGATCATGGCGGGCGCCTCGGGCTACGTCCTCAAGGCGATCCGCGGGAACGAGCTGCTCAGCGCCGTGCGCGACGTGGCGGCCGGCAGGTCGCTGCTGGACCCGGTGGCCACCGCGCGCGTGCTGGAGCGGCTGCGCGACGGCAAGAACGGCAAGGGTGACGACCGGCTCTCCAACCTGACGGAGCAGGAGCGCAAGATCCTCGACCTGATCGGCGAGGGCCTGACCAACCGGGTCATCGGCGAGCGGCTGCACCTGGCCGAGAAGACCATCAAGAACTACGTCTCCAGCCTGCTGTCCAAGCTCGGCATGGAGCGCCGCTCGCAGGCCGCCGCGTACGTGGCCCGCCTCCAGGCGGAGCGGCGCTAGCGCGCGCGTCGGGCCGGCCCGGTGCCGGCCGGCACGGCGGTGCGTCCCCGCCCGCCCCCGCTCGACCGCGCCCGCACCGCTCTTCGAGCGGTTCCCGAGCGCGCCGCCCCGCGGCCGCGCCGTGGCGTCCCCGCCCGGGGTGGATGGTGCGATTCGGGACCAACGTCCTCGATCATCGGGGCGGGATCCCCTTTCCGGGCGCTCCGCCGGTGCCCGACAGTGGCTGCATGTCCCCAGAGGAACTCCACGCCATCGAACTGCTGCGCCGCGTGCCGTACGGCCGGGTCGCCACCAGCATGCGCGCCCTCCCCTTCCTCGCGGTCGCCCGCCACATCGTGGTGGACGGCAGGGTCGTGCTGAGAATGCACGCCGGTTTCGGCTACCACCGGGCGTGCGCCGGCAGTGTCGTCGCCTATGGGGCGGACAACTTCCATTCCGGCGAGGCCGCGTTGTGGACGGTGCAGTTCACCGGTACGGCGCAACTCGTCGAGCCGTCCACCGCGGAACTGGAACTATTCGGACCGGCGCCGCATTTCGTGGACGGAGAGGTCTTCGACCCCGTCCACATGCGCATCGAACCCCAGCTCGTATCCGTGCACACCCTGACCGGCAACCCGGTTCCGGAATGCCGCGCCGGTTCTCCGGACCGGCCGTACCAACACGCCCTGTGACCTGCCCGCGGCAAGGGAAAGGGCCCGGCGGAATTACTTCCTCCGGGCCCTTTTCCTGGGCTGTCACTCGTCGCCGGCGGGACTCCCGCCGCCCGTGGGCGCCGTCGGCTTGGTGGGCGGGTCCGTCGGGGGCGAGGGCTTCGCGGTCGGTTCCACCGGCGGTGTCGTCTTCGGCGTCGACGGCGCGGTGCTCGGCGCCGACGGGGTGTTGCTCGGCGTGTACTTGCTGCGGCTCGGGGCCGGCTGGTAGGTCTCGTCGGTGTGCGAGCGGCCGGTCTCCGCGCTCGGAGTGGTCGACGGGGTCTGCTCCGTGCTGCCGCCGCTGCTCTGCGAGGCGCCGGGCGTGCTCACGGTCGTCTTCGGCTTGTTGCCGCCACCACCGCCGCCGAGACCGCCGCTCTTGATGGCGTACGCCACCCCGCCGGCGATCGCGAGGACCGCGAGCACCGCGAAGAGCCACGCCTTCCACGCGCCGCCGCGCCGCCGGTCGTCGTAGCCGTCGTAGCCGCCGTGACCGCCCTGGCCGCCGCCGTGGCCCCGGTTGCCGCCGCCGGGGAACGCCGTGCCGTCGTCCGGGTTCAGCGGGGGGACCATCGGCTGCTGGAACTGCGAGGTCGTGGCGTGCGCGGGGTACTGCCGGCGCGGGCCGCCGTTCTGCGCGGGCCCCATCGCCGAGGTGGGCGCGCCGCCCGGCTGGCCGTGCGGGAGCGCCATGGTGACGGGGCCGGTGTTCCAGGTGCCGGTGTTCGCGCCCTGGTCCTGGAGCATCTGGAGCGCGTACTGGACGAGCCCCCGCATCTCCTCGGCGCTCTGGAACCGGTCGTCCGGGTCCTTGGCCAGCGACCGCATGACCAGGCCGTCGAGTTCGTGCGGGATGGAGCCGCCCTCGGGCAGCTGCGAGGGCGGCACCGGCGCGTCCTGAACGTGCTGGTAGACCACCGACAGGGGGGTCTCGCCGGTGAAGGGGGGCCGCAGCGCGAGGAGTTCGTACAGCAGGCAGCCGGTGGCGTAAAGGTCGGAGCGGTGGTCCACGGCCTTGCCGAGGGCCTGCTCGGGCGAGAGGTACTGCGGGGTGCCCATGACCATGCCGGTCTGGGTCATCGTCGACTGCACGCCGTGCAGGGCGCGGGCGATGCCGAAGTCCATCACCTTCACCGCGCCGGTGTCGGTGATGATGACGTTGGCGGGCTTGATGTCGCGGTGCACGATGCCGTGCTGGTGCGAGTACGCGAGGGCTTCGAGCACCCCGGAGACGATGATGAGCGCCTGCTCGGGACCCGGGGCCTCGGCGCTGATCAGCAGGTCCCGGATGGTGCGGCCCTCGACCAGCTCCATCACGATGTACGGGACCACGTTCGGACCGACCCGGTCCTCGCCCGAGTCGTACACGGCGACGACGGCGTGGTGGTTGAGGCCGGCGACCGACTGCGCCTCACGGGTGAAGCGGGCCTTGGACACCGGGTCCTCGGCCAGGTCGGCACGGAGCAGCTTGACGGCCACGGTGCGGCCCAGCCGTACGTCCTCGGCGGCGAACACCTCCGCCATGCCGCCGCGGCCCAGGCGGTGGGTCAGCCGGTAACGGCCGTCCCCCACGAGACCGCCCGCGCCCCAGTGCTCAGGACCGTCGGCCATCCCGGCGCCGTTTCCCTCGGGTTCGGGTGCCATCAGTCCTCGCCGTCGTCTCTCTCGCCCGCTCTAGCGGTGGGTCCCATCGGGTGCTCCGATGAACGCTACAGCCTCCGAACCGGTCACCGTTCGGCCACAGACGCCCCGTAGGCCCGTGGTCACGCAGCGGGCACCGGCTTGACGTGTGCTTGCCCTCCGGCAGACTGGGCGCGACATGCGCTCAGCCAGACGCGTAGGGAAACAGCCCGAGGGGAAGCAACAGTCATGAGCCAGGACGGCACGCAGGGCCGGTACGCAGGCGGCTCCCTGGCCGGTGGCCGTTATCAGCTAAGGGATTTGCTGGGCGAGGGGGGCATGGCCTCGGTCTACCTCGCGTACGACTCCGCGCTCGACCGCCAGGTCGCGATCAAGACCCTGCACAGCGAACTCGGGCGCGAGGCGTCCTTCCGCGAGCGCTTCCGGCGTGAAGCGCAGGCTGTTGCGAAACTGTCGCACACCAACATCGTCTCGGTCTTCGACACCGGCGAGGGAACCGTCACCTTCGGCTCCGGCGGCGGCGACGAGACGGTCATGCCGTACATCGTCATGGAGTACGTGGAGGGGCAGCCGCTCGGCTCGGTCCTCGACGCGGACGTGCGCCAGTACGGCGCCATGCCGGCGGACAAGGCCCTGAAGGTGACGGCCGACGTGCTGGCGGCCCTGGAGACCAGTCACGAGATGGGCCTGGTCCACCGCGACATCAAGCCCGGCAACGTGATGATGACCAAGCGCGGCGTCGTCAAGGTGATGGACTTCGGCATCGCCCGCGCCATGCAGTCGGGCGTCACCTCGATGACGCAGACCGGCATGGTCGTCGGCACCCCCCAGTACCTCTCGCCCGAGCAGGCGCTGGGGCGCGGCGTGGACGCCCGCTCCGACCTGTACTCCGTGGGCATCATGCTGTTCCAGCTGCTGACGGGCCGGATCCCCTTCGACGCGGACTCGCCCCTGGCCATCGCGTACGCGCACGTCCAGGAGGAGCCGGTGGCTCCGTCGGCCGTCAACCGGTCGATCACCCCTGCGATGGACGCACTGGTCGCGCGGGCGCTGAAGAAGAACCCGAACGAGCGCTTCCCCACGGCCGCGGCCATGCGCGACGAGATCATGCGCGTGATGTCGGCCGGTCACACGGGGGCTCCCGCCATCGTCCCCAACGCCGCCGTCGGCGGCAGCGGGGCGGGCGTCGGCTCGGCCGTCTTCCCGCCGGTGGACTCCGGCTTCCAGTCGCCGCCGCCGCAGTCGCTCCAGCAGCCGTACCAGGCCCAGACCCCGCCGCCGTCCCCGTACGCGCCTCAGCAGGCGCAGCAGCAGGGCGGTTACGCGTACCCGCACACCACCGCGCCCATGGCGCAGCAGCAGTACGCGCCGCAGACGCCGCCGCCGTTCACCATCTCGCCCACGCCCGCCCCGGCGGCCTCCTCGGGCGGCGGCAAGCGGAACACGCCGGTCGTGGTCGGCGCCGTGGCGGTGGCCCTGCTGGCCATCGGCGGCCTGATCGCGGTGCTGAACATGGACGACGACAAGGGCAAGAGCGCGTCCCCGTCCGCCTCGGCGTCAGCGTCCGCGTCCGGTTCGACGGTGGCCGGCCACAAGGGCCCGGACCCCTCGCGCACGATCGACGTGGAGAAGTGCAAGAGCCCGACGAAGTCCTACAAGGACGCCACCAAGGTCGTGGCCCCGGACTTCCGGTACAAGAACCTGCGCTCGGTCAAGGAGTGCATCCAGGCCGCGGGCTGGAGGTTCACCATCCAGGATCGCGACGAGGCCGTCTACGGCAAGGACACCGTCCTGGAGCAGCTGCCGGCTTCCGGGACCGACGTGGCCAAGGAGGGCACGGAGTTCACGCTGGTCGTGTCCACCGGCAACCCGCAGTAGGGGGAGTACTCCGGCGGCGGCGGGCGCGCGGGCGCCAGGGCCGCCGCCACGGCCGCGCGGCGGCCCCCGCCACGGCCGCGGCGCCCGGTGCGCGGCCGCGTACCGCCGGACCGGTGGTACCGGCGTCCGGGGCACCCTGACGGGCCACCCGGCATGCCCGCTTCGCCCCACTATGCAAGCCTGAGTGCGACGTCCGGCATCGGGCGTCCGGGCCGCATGGAAGGGGAGGGGCACCCCGTGACTCCACGCCTCCGCCTGCCGCACTGGACCGCCGCGGCCACGCTGGCCACCGCCGCGCTGCTGGCCACCGCGCCCGCGAGCGCCGCCCCCGCCCGCGCCCCGGCCGTCGCCGCGCCCGAACGCCCCGGCCGGGTGGCCGAAGTACCCGAAGAGGCGTACGAGGAGCTCGCCGGCAGCCCAGCGGGCGTCGGGCGGGAGCGCCCCGGGCGGCCCGCCGACGAACCGGTCGGCCCCGGCTTCGCCGCCGTCTCCCGCCCGGTGCGCCCGGTCCGCCCGACGCACCCGGTCCCTCCGGCGCACCCCCTGCCGGAGCGCCCGGGGCCGGCCACGCCGCCGCCGAGCGCGGCCCCGAGCCCTACGGCCCCCCTCACCGCGCTGGGCACCGATCAGAACGAACGGGCCGCGGACCTGGCAGCGGACCTCCTCCCGCTGGGCACCGGGCTGGCCCTGATGGGACTGGGCCTCGGGTACATGGGCATGCGGCTGCGACGGGGCCGGTAGCGGGTCCCGCCAGCTCTGCGACCGGCCCGGGGGGGCGGCCCCGGGGGGCCCGGGGGCGCTTGCATCCGCGAGCATACTCGGTATACATACTGAGTATGTCGATCCGTCACGGCCTTCTCGCACTGCTGGAACGGGGCCCCCGCTACGGCTCCCAGCTGCGCACCGAATTCGAATCCCGCACCGGCTCCACCTGGCCGCTCAACGTCGGGCAGGTCTACACGACCCTGGCCCGTCTGGAGCGCGACGGGCTCGTCGCCCCCGGCGGCGAGGACGAGGCCGGCCACACCCTCTACGCCATCACCGAAGGCGGCCTCGCCGAACTGCACGACTGGTACGAGCGCCCCGTCGACCGCACCAACCCGCCCCGCGACGAACTGTCCATCAAGCTCGCCATGGCCGTGGGCGCACCCGGGGTGGACATCCGCGCCGTCATCCAGGCCCAGCGGCACGCCACGCTCAAGGCGATGCAGGACTACACCCGGCTCAAGGCCCGGGCCCTCACCGCCATCGAGAGCGGGCAGGCGCGCGAGCGCGACGACCTGGCCTGGCTGCTGGTCCTGGAACAGCTGATCTTCCAGACCGAGGCCGAGGCGCGCTGGCTCGACCACTGCGAGTCCCGGCTCGTCCGGCTGGCCGCGCTCGGCCCCGCGGACGCGGCCAGCCCGGGACCCGAAACGCCGGGCGCGGGCAGCACGTCCGGCGTCGACTCGAAGCCCGCGGTGTCCGCGGTGTCTGCGGTGTCCGCGGTGTCCGCGGTCGCCACCAGCCCGGGCGCCACCGGCCCCGCCGGCCCCACCAGCCCTGCCGCCCGCACGCGGCGCGGCTGAACGAACGATCCAGGGGGGATCCCTCATGCCCGACCAGCACCAGCACCACGGCTCACACCCCGTACTCCAGCTGAACCGACTCGTACGCACCCACGGCACCGGCGCCACGGAGGTGCACGCCCTGCGCGGGGTCGACCTCGACGTCCACCCCGGCGAACTCATCGCCGTCATGGGCCCCTCCGGCTCCGGCAAGTCCACCCTGCTCACCCTCGCGGGCGGACTCGACACCCCCACCAGCGGCAGCGTCCTCGTCGAGGGCGTCGACATCACCACCGCCTCCCGCAGGCAGCTGGCCGCACTGCGCCGGCGCAGCATCGGCTACGTCTTCCAGGACTACAACCTGATCCCGGCCCTCACCGCCGCCGAGAACGTGGCCCTGCCCCTCGAACTCGACGGGACATCCGCCCGGAAGGCGCGCCGCGCGGCCATCGCCGCACTGAAGGAGATACGCCTGCCGCAGCTCGCCGACCGCTTCCCCGACGAGATGTCCGGCGGCCAGCAGCAGCGCGTGGCCATCGCCCGCGCCCTGGTCGGCGAACGCCGCCTGGTCCTCGCCGACGAGCCCACCGGCGCCCTCGACTCCGAGACCGGCGAGTCCGTGCTCGCGCTGCTGCGCGCCCGCTGCGACGCGGGCGCGGCCGGTGTCCTCGTCACGCACGAACCCCGCTTCGCCGCCTGGGCGGACCGGGTCGTCTTCCTGCGCGACGGCAGCGTCGTCGACGAGACCCTGCGCAGCCAGGCCGATTCGCTGCTCCCCGGGCGGGCGGCCGGCCTGTGACCTTCCCCCTCACCGCCTGGTACCACTCCTGGATCGCCGCCCTGCGCATCGCCCGCCGCGACGCGTGGCGCGCCAAGGGCCGCAGTGCCCTGGTTCTCGCGATGCTCGCCCTGCCCGTCATCGGGATGAGCGCCATCGACCTCACCTTCCGCAGTGCCCAGCTCTCCACCGACCAGCGGATGACCCGTGAGCTCGGCGCCGCCGACGCCCGGATCAGCCCCGCCGGCCTGGACGCGGCCATCTACCAGCACCCCAACGGCGAGCAGTACGCGCCGGTCGGCGGCTACGAGAAGTACCGCCCCGGCCGGGAGGAGGACCGGCAGCCGCTGAAGTCGGCGCTCCCGCCCGGGGTGCGGGCCGTCGAGGACAGCAAGGGCTTCGCCAAGATGCACACCGCGCACGGGCTGCTGGGGACCGACCTGCGCGAGCTGGACGTGCGCGACCCGCTGACCCGGGGCCTGATCACGCTCGGCCGGGGGCGCATGCCCGAGGGCCCGGGCGAGGTCGTCGCCACCCATGCCTTCCTGAAGGCCTCGGGCCTGTCCGTGGGCTCCTCCACGACCCCGCGCGGCTCCCAGGTGCCGTACCGGATCGTGGGCGCGTACGAGATCCCGGACAAGCTCCTGCACCCGGAACTGCTCGCCCTGCCGGGCACCGTGCTCGACCCGCTCGACAAGGCGCTCAAGGCCACCGGAGCACCCGGGATCACTCCCCGGTCGTCCTACCTCGTCTCGGTGGGCGGCGGTGGTTTCACGTGGAACATGGTCACGGAGGTCAACAAGCGGGGCGCGCTCGTTCTTTCCCGCGCCGTCGCCCTGCACCCGCCGGCCGACTCCGAGGTGCCGCTGTTCAAGCAGCAGCCGAAGGAGCAGTTCACCCTGCCGGAGCAGGGCGGGGTGACCGAGCAGTCCGCACTGGTCACCGTCGTCGGCCTCGCCATGCTGGAGATCTGCCTGCTCGCCGGACCCGCCTTCGCGGTCGGCGCCCGGCGCTCACGCCGCCAGCTGGGCCTGGTCGGCGCCAACGGCGGCGACCGGCGGCACATCCGGGCCGTCGTCCTCTCCGGCGGCATCGTGCTCGGCGCGGTGGCCGCGGTCATCGGCACGCTGACCGGTGTGGCCCTCACGCTGGGACTGCGGCCCCTGCTGGAGGAGAAGCTCGGCGCCCGCTTCGGCGGCTTCGAGGCCCGACCGCTGGAACTGCTGGGCATCGCCCTGCTCGCCGTGGTGACCGGCCTGCTGGCCGCGGTCGCCCCCGCCGTCACCGCCTCCCGGCAGACGGTGCTGTCCTCCCTCACCGGCCGGCGCGGGGTGCGCCGCGCCGGCCGGGTACTGCCCCTCATCGGGGTGCTCGCCATCGCCGGCGGCACGGTGATCGTCGTGTACGGGAGCCGGTACCGGGTCAGCACCACCTTCGTGATGGGCGGCAGTGCGCTCGCCGAGCTCGGTGTCGTCGCCCTCACTCCGCTGCTGGTCGGCCTGTTCGGACGGCTCGGGCGATGGCTGCCGCTGTCGCCCCGGCTCGCCCTGCGCGACGCCGTCCGCAACCGGGGGCGTACGGCCCCGGCGGTGGCCGCCGTACTGGCCGCCGTCGCGGGGACGGTGGCGGTCTCCACCTACCAGCACAGCCGCGACGTCCAGTACCGGCACGAGTACGTGGCCGAACTCCCCTCCGGGGCCGGGTATCTGACGAGCCGCGACAACAGCGGTCACAAGGACATGCCGGCCCTGCGCGACACCCTCTCCAAGACCCTGCCCGTGGCGGTACGGGCCGACGTGGACCGGCTGGTCGTGGGCAACCCGAACTGCTCCTCCAGGGGAGGGACGCAGGTCTGCGGACGGGTCGAGGTCATCGTCCCGAAGGAACAGCGCTGTCCGATCTCCGAGGCCGAGCACGGGGCGGCTTCCTTCCCGCCGGACCGGCTACGGGAGCTGCGGCAGGACCCGCGCTGCGCGGAGAAGCGTTTCCCCACCCCCTTCCTGACCGTCGTCGCCGACGAGAAGCTGATGCGGGTCCTGGCCGTCGGCGACCCGGGCTCCGCGGCCGCGCTGAAGGAGGGCAGGCCCGTCTCCTTCAACCGGAACCAGGTCAAGGACGGGAAGGTCACCCTGCGGGTCGTCACCGATGCGGCCGCCGCCGAGAAGGCCGCCGAGCGGCGCGCCGAACCGCCCGGCCAGGACAAGGTCCTCACCGTCCACCAGGCGCCCGACACCGCCAACGCCTGGGGCGTCGAGCTGGTCCTGCCGCCCGCCGCCGCCCGCGCCGCCGGTATCGCGACGGCCCCCGTCGGCTCGTACTTCAGCCTCGACCGCAAGGCGGCCACCGAGGAACGGCAGCGGATGGACGGGGAGATCGACCGGATGGGCGCCGACGCCGAACTCAAGCTGGAGGAGGGCTACCAGGAGCAGCACACCCTGGGCCTGCTCATCCTCGGGGTGTTCGCGGGTCTGGTCACCATCGGTGCCGCCGGTATCGCGACGGGCCTGGCCCAGGCCGATTCGGAGGCCGACCTGAAGACCCTCGCGGCGGTCGGTGCGGCCCCGCGCGTACGGCGCACGCTCAGCGGCTTCCAGTGCGGGGTCGTGGCCCTGATGGGCGTGGTCCTCGGCTCCGCGGCCGGGATCCTGCCGGCGGTCGGGCTGCGGCTGACCCAGGAGCGGGAACAGCTGCGGCTCATCCGGTACGGCATCGAAACGGGCAACGCCTCGGCGCTCGACACCGAGCTGTACGTACCGATCGCGGTGCCGTGGGAGACGCTGGCGGGCCTGCTGGTCCTCGTACCGCTGGGCGCGGCGCTGCTGGCCGCGCTGGTCACCAGGTCGAGCGGGGCGCTGGCCCGGCGGGCGGCGGGCTGAGGTCACTGCCCCCGTACAGGGTGGATCACGCCCGTACGGGGGCACACCGTGATGAGACGCAGGTGTGCGAGAGAATGACGGCATGGAGATGCCGAGGAGTGAACGGTCGCAGGACAGCCCCCCGCACGTGCTGATCGTGGGCCAGGACGGGATGGCGGTCGGCGGCACCGATGACGAGTCGCGCGAGGTCCCGGTGACGGAGATGGTCGAACAGCCCGCCAAGGTCATGCGCATCGGCAGCATGATCAAGCAACTTCTGGAAGAAGTGCGCGCCGCCCCTCTGGACGAGGCCAGCCGGGTCCGTCTGAAGGACATCCACGCGGCGTCGGTGAAGGAACTCGAAGACGGCCTCGCGCCGGAACTGGTCGAGGAACTGGAGCGGCTCTCCCTGCCGTTCACCGAGGAAACGGTCCCCTCGGAGGCGGAACTGCGCATCGCGCAGGCCCAGTTGGTGGGGTGGCTGGAGGGCCTCTTCCACGGCATCCAGACGGCCCTGTTCGCGCAGCAGATGGCGGCGCGGGCCCAGCTGGAACAGATGCGCCGGGCCCTCCCGCCGGGCAGCTCGCACGACGACGACAGCGAGGACGGCCCCCACGGCGCGGTCCGCTCCGGCCCGTACCTCTGATCCCGGCACCGCTCGCGCGGTGCCGACCGGGGCGCCGCACCGGCCGCCCCACCGCTGCCACGGGCTCCGTCCGGCCACCGCCGGACGGAGCCCGCGTCCGTTCCGGGGCCGCGCCTCGCGGGGCGGGCCGGGCGGGGCCGGTGCGTGTCCGGCGGATCGGGGCCGGACCGGCCCGGGGCACGGGCGACGGGCGACGGCGCGGCGAGCCGCGGGGCCGGGCGGGTGGGCCGGGGCCGGGCGGGTGGGCCGGGGCCGGGCGGGCCGGAGCCTGGCGGGCCGGGGCCGGGCGGCCGGGGCCGGGCGGCCGGGGCCGGGCGGGATCCGTCGGGCACCCCCTAAGTGGGCGGTGACGGCCGCGATATGGGCCGCGCATACTCAGGGGCATGAGCTACGACGCCATCGTCCTCGCCGGCGGCGCCGCCCGGCGCCTCGGCGGGGCGGACAAGCCCACCCTCCACGTCGGCGGCCGCACCCTCCTCGACCGTGTCCTGGCGGCCTGCGCGGACGCCGCCGAGACCGTCGTGGTCGGCGCCCGGACGGCGACGGCCCGCCCCGTGCGCTGGACCCGCGAGGACCCGCCCGGCGGCGGACCCGTGGCCGCGCTGGACGCCGGGATCCGCCGGACCAGCGCCGGGCTGGTCCTCGTACTCTCCGCCGATCTGCCCTTCCTGGACCGGGACACCGTCCGGGCCCTGCTCACGGCCGCCGCCGACGGCCCGGGTGACGGCGCCCTGCTGCGGGACGCGGACGGCCGCGACCAGCCCCTCGTCGCCGCCTACCGCACCGAGCCCCTGCACCGTGAGATCGCCCTGCTCGCCACCGAGCACGGCACCCTGCACGGCCTCCCGCTGCGCGCCCTCACCGCCGAACTCCACCTGACCCGGGTGGTCTCCGCCGCGCCCCTGGCCTCCTTCGACTGCGACACCTGGGAGGACCTCGCAGCGGCCCGCGCCCGGATCAGGGAGCATGGGAGCGTGCTGGAGCATTGGATCACCGCCGCCAAGAGCGAACTCGGGATCGACGACGTCGCCGTCGACGTCGCGACCCTGCTCGACCTCGCCCGTGACGCCGCCCACGGCGTGGCCCGGCCCGCGGCCCCGCTGACGACGTTCCTCGTCGGCTACGCGGCCGCCCGCGCCGAGGCCACCGGCGCCGACCCCGTCCAGGCCGTCGCGGAAGCCTCCCGCAAGGCCGCCGACCTGGCACTGCGCTGGGCCGCCGAGGCCCAGAACCCCCACCCCGAGGAGACCGGCTCCGGATGACCCGTACCGACGCCGACGGCGCCCTGGACGAGGCCCTCGCCCTGGTCAGCCGCCACCCCGACTCCGGCTCCGGCGGCGCCGGCGGCCACCGCGCCGCCCCCTGGCTGCGCGCCCGCGAGACCGCCGCACGGGCGGGCACCGCCGTGCCCGCCCGCACCCACCGGGTGCGCTTCGCGGACGCGCTCGGCGAAGTGCTGACCGCGCCCCTGGAAGCCCTCAGCGACCTGCCGTCCTTCGACACCTCGGCCATGGACGGCTGGGCCGTGGCGGGCCCCGGCCCCTGGCGCGTCCGCCCCGGCGACGGGATCCTCGCCGGGAACGAGCCGCCCGAGCCGCTCGCCGACGGCGAGGCCGTACGGATCGCCACCGGCGCCCGGGTCCCCGTCGACACCACCGCCGTGATCCGCAGCGAGCACGCCCGCGAGTCCGGCACCCAGCTCTACGCCGACCGGCCCGTGAACACCGGGCAGGACATCCGGCCGCGCGGCCAGGAGTGCCGCTCGGGCGACCTGCTGCTGCCCGTCGGCTCGCTCGTCACCCCGGCCGTGCTCGGCCTCGCCGCCGCCGCCGGGTACGACGAGCTGGTCACCCGGCCCCGGCCCCGCGTGGAGATCCTGGTCCTCGGCGACGAACTGCTCACCGAGGGGCGCCCGCACGACGGCCTGATCCGGGACGCCCTCAGCCCCATGCTCGGCCCCTGGCTCAGCCGGCTCGGCGCCGAGGTCACCGGCACGCGCCGGCTCGGCGACGACCCGGCCGGGGCCGAGGCCCTGCTGGAGGCGGTCACCGGCTCCACCGCCGACGTGGTCGTCACCACCGGCGGCACCGCCTCCGGCCCCGTCGACCACGTCCACCCCGTGCTGAAGCGCGCCGGGGCCGAGCTGCTGGTGGACGGGGTCGCCGTGCGCCCCGGGCATCCGATGCTGCTGGCCCGCCTCGGCGACCGGGAGGAGGCCCAGCACGTGGTCGGGCTGCCCGGCAATCCGCTCGCCGCCGTGTCCGGGCTGCTCACCCTCGCCGAGCCGCTGCTGCGCGCCCTCGCCGGCCGCCGCCAGCGGCCCCGCTACACGGTGCCGGTGGAGGGCGACGTGCCCGGCCACCCGTACGACACCCGGCTGGTGCCGGTGCTGCTGACCGACGAACACGCCGTACCGCTGCGCTACAACGGCCCGGCGATGCTGCGCGGGCTGGCGGGCGCCGACGCGCTGGCCGTCGTACCACCGCACGGTGCCCGGTCGGGGCAGGACCTGGAGATCCTCGATCTGCCCTGGGCCGCGGGAGGATGTTTCACGTGAAACTCCACGGCCAGGACGCCATGGCGCGGGGCGCCGACGAGAAGCTCGTCTCACGCCGCGTCAAACTCCCCAAGCGGGTCGTCGAGAAGCCCCTGCGGCAGGTCACCCGGCGACTGCTGATGGCCCTCTTCGTCCTGTGCCTGACGGTGCTGATCGTCTGGCTCGACCGCGAGGGCTACCACGACAACGCCAACGGGAAGGTCGACCTCCTTGACAGCGTCTACTACGCGACCGTGACCCTGTCGACCACGGGCTACGGCGACATCGTCCCCCACAGCGACAGCGCGCGGCTGGTCAACGTCCTGCTGATCACCCCGTTGCGCGTGCTGTTCCTGATCATCCTGGTCGGGACCACCCTGGAGGTCCTCACCGAACGGACCCGCGAAGAGTGGCGGCTGAACCGCTGGAGGAAGAACTTGCGTGAGCACACGGTCGTCGTCGGCTTCGGCACCAAGGGCCGCTCCGCCCTGCAGACGCTGCTGGCGACCGGCCTCCAGAGGGAGCAGGTCGTCATCGTGGACCCCAGCGCCAAGGTCATCGACATCGCCAACTCCGAGGGGTTCACCGGCGTCGTCGGTGACGCCACCCGCTCGGAAGTACTGCTGCGGGCCGAGCTCCAGAAGGCCCGTCAGATCATCATCGCCACTCAGCGGGACGACACCGCCGTCCTGGTGACCCTGACGGCCCGGCAGCTCAACCGGGGCGCGAAGATCGTGGCGGCGGTCCGCGAGGAGGAGAACGCACCGCTGCTGAAGCAGTCCGGCGCGGACGCGGTCATCACGAGCGCCAGCGCGGCGGGACGGCTGCTGGGCCTGTCGGTGCTCAGCCCCAGCGCGGGCACCGTGATGGAGGACCTGATCCAGCAGGGCAGCGGCCTGGACCTGATCGAACGACCCGTCACCAAGGCCGAGGTGGGCCGCAGTGTCCGCGACACCGGTGACCTCGTCGTCAGCGTCCTGCGCGGACACCGGCTGCTCGCGTACGACGACCCGCACGCGAGTCCGCTCCAGCTGACCGACCGCGTGATCACCATCGTGCGGGCCGTACCCCCGGCCGGCCCCCAGGTCACCCTGGGCCCGGTGGAGTAGGCCCGGTAGATTCCGCGCCATGCATGCGATCACGATCGAGCGGCCCGGCGGCCCCGAGGCCCTGGTCTGGGCCGAAGTAACCGATCCGGTGGCGGGCGAGGGGGAGGTGCTCGTCGAGGTCGCGGCGAGCGCCGTGAACCGCGCCGACGTCCTGCAACGGCAGGGCTTCTACGACCCCCCGCCGGGTGCCTCCGTCCATCCCGGCCTGGAGTGCTCCGGGCGCGTCGTCGCGCTCGGGCCGGGTGTCTCGGGCTGGGCGGTGGGTGACGAGGTGTGCGCGCTGCTGTCCGGCGGCGGGTACGCCGAGCGGGTGGCCGTCCCGGCGGGGCAGCTGCTGCCGGTGCCGAAGGGGGTGGACCTGGTGACGGCGGCCGCGCTGCCGGAGGTCGTCGCGACGGTCTGGTCCAACGTCTTCATGGTGGCCGGGCTGCGTCCGGGCGAGACCCTGCTGGTGCACGGCGGCTCCAGCGGGATCGGCACCATGGCCGTCCAGCTGGGCAAGGCCGTCGGCGCGCGGGTGGCTGTGACGGCGGGCGGCGAGCGGAAGCTGGCGCGCTGCGCGGAGCTGGGGGCGGACATCCTGATCGACTACCGCGAGCAGGACTTCGTGGAGGAGCTGCGGGCCGCGACCGGCGGGGCCGGGGCGGACGTGATCCTGGACATCATCGGCGCGAAGTACCTCGCGCGGAACCTGGAGGCACTGGCCGTGAACGGCCGGCTCGCGGTGATCGGCCTCCAGGGCGGGGTGAAGGCGGAGCTGGACCTGCGCACCCTGCTGGCCAAGCGGGCGGCGATCACGGCGACCACCCTGCGCACCCGCCCGCTGGAGGAGAAGGCGGCCATCATGGCGGCCGTGGGGGAGCACGTGTGGCCCCTGATCGCCGCCGGCCGGGTCCGCCCGGTGGTCCACGCGGCGTACCCGATCGCCGAGGCGGCCGAGGCCCACCGGGTCATGGAGGCCGGCACCCACGTGGGCAAGCTGCTGCTGACGGTCTGACGCCGCGTCGCGCCGGCCGCGCCGTGCCGGCCGCCCCGCGGCTTCAGCGCAGGGCCGCCGCGACGAGCCCTTCCAGGGCTTCGCGGGGGACCTCGGTGCCGGTCGGCAGACGGTCGAGGACCAGGCCGTCCACGCAGGCCAGCAGGGTGAGGGTGCGGGCCTCCGGGTCGGGTACGCCGTACGCGGCCAGGAAGGCCCGTACGGTGTCGCGCCCGGCGTTCTCGCGGGGGACGAGGATCTCGCGCAGTTCCGGGTCGCGGACGCTCTCCAGGGCGCAGGCGTAGCGGGCCAGTGACCGCCGGCGCCCTTCGCCGGTGAGCCGGGCGGTGGTCAGCGCGGCGAGGCCGTCGGTCAGTTCGGCCGGGGTGCGGGGGAGCGGGGCCCGCTCCCCGGCGGCCTGGAGTTCGGCCTGGTCCCGGGCCACGAGGCGGCGTACGAGCGCGGTCAGCAGGGCGGCCCGGGTGCGCAGGTAGGCCGAGGTGGTGCCCGGCGGCAGCCCGGCGGCCCGGTCCACGGCCCGGTGGGTCAGCCCGCGCATGCCCAGGTCGGCCAGGACCTCGATGGCGGCGTCGGCCAGGAGGGTTCGTCGTTCTTCGCTCACCCCCTCATTTGTACACCCCGCCTTCTACAGCTGTAGAAGGTGCCGGGTACGCTGCACCCCCAACGCTTCTACAGGTGTAGAAAAGAGGTGCGTGATGAGCCGGACGGCACTGGTCATCGGCGGGGGCATCGGCGGACTGGCGGCGGCGATCGGGCTGCACCGCACGGGCTGGGACGTCACCGTGCTGGAGCGTTCCCCCGTGCTCGACGACGCGGGGGCCGGGATCTCCCTCGCCGCCAACGGGATCCGCGCCCTGGACACGCTGGGCGTCGGCCCGGACGTACGGAAGGCCGCGCGCCGCCAGTACACCGGCGGCACCCGCACTCCCGACGGGCGGTGGCTCTCCCGCCTGGACGGGGAGGCCGTCCTCATGACCGGCCTCCCGCGCGCCGCCCTGCACCGGCTGCTGCGCGAGGCCCTGCCGGCGTCCTGCCTGCGGACGGGAGTGGGCACCCTCGACGGGACGCCCGCCCGTCCCGGCGCGGACCTGGTCGTGGCCGCCGACGGGGTGCGCAGCGGCATCCGCGCACGCCTCTTCCCCGGGCACCCGGGCCCGCGCTACAGCGGGTCGACGGTGCTGCGCGCCATCACCGGGGCACCCGTGCGGACGGACAGCGACTTCGCGCTGACCTGGGGCCGGGGTGCGGAGTTCGGGCACATCGCGTTCGCGGACGGCCGCGCCGAATGGCACGCGGTGCTCGCGGCGCCGCCGGGCCTGCGGCACGCGGACCCGCTCGCGGCGCTCCGGCACCGCTTCGGGCGCTGGCACAGCCCGGTGCCGGAGCTGCTGGCGGCGACCCGGCCCGAGGACGTGCTGCACCACGACGTCCACGAGCTGGTGACCCCGCTGCCCTCGTACGCCGTCGGGCGGGTGGCGCTGCTCGGGGACGCCGCGCACGCGATGACCCCGAACCTCGGCCAGGGGGCCTGCCAGGCGCTGGAGGACGCGGTGGTGCTGGCGGCGGAACTGGCCGCCGGACCGACCGTGGAGGCGGCCCTGAACCGCTACGACGCCGTGCGGCGGCCGCGCGCCGAGGCGGTGGCCCGCGCGGCCCGCCGGGCCGGCCGGCTGGGCCACCGGCTGGCCCACCCCCTCGCGGTGACCGCCCGCAACACGGCGCTGCGGCTGGCCCCCTCCGGGGCGAGCGTCCGCGCGATGCTCCGGCACACCGCCTGGACCGCCCCGGCCCTTCCTACGCGGCACTGACCGGGGCAGCCACCCCCGGCCGGGGAGGGCTCCGACGGCCCGGGCCGTGCCACCAGGGACCCGCCCGGCCCGGGCCGGGCCTCGCCGAGGCTGCCGGCGAGGAAGACGGCGAAACGGCCTAAAGGCCGCGCAGCAGCACCGCCGGGTTCTCCACGCAGTCGGCCACGTACCGCAGGAAGCCGCCCGCCGTGCCGCCGTCGCAAACCCGGTGGTCGAAGGTCAGGGACAGCTGCACGACCTGACGGACGGCCAGCTCGCCCCGGTGCACCCACGGCTTCGGGATGATGCGGCCCACACCGAGCATGGCCGCCTCGGGGTGGTTGATGATCGGCGTGGAGCCGTCCACGCCGAACACCCCGTAGTTGTTCAGGGTGAACGTGCCGCCGGTCAGGTCCGACGGGGCGAGCTTCCCCGCCCGGGCCAGCTCGGTCAGCCGGGCGAACTCCGCCGACAGCGACTCCGGGCTGCGCGTGTGGGCGTCCCGGACCACCGGGACCATCAGCCCGCGCTCGGTCTGCGCGGCGAAGCCCAGGTGCACGGCCGGGAGCCGGACGATCTCGTTGGCCGCGAGGTCCACCGTGGAGTTGAGCTCCGGGTACCGGGCGAGTCCGGCCGTGCAGATCCGGGCCAGCAGCGCCAGCACCGAGATCCTGGGCCCGTCCACGGCGTTCATCGCGGCGCGCGCCGCCATCAGCTCGGTGGCGTCCGCGTCGACCCAGCACGTGGCCTCGGGGATCTCGCGCCGGCTGCGCGAGAGCTTCTCCGCCACCGCGCCCCGCAGCCCCTTGAGCGGGATCCGCTCCCCCGCCGGCGCCGACACGGGCGCGGCGGCAACGGCGGCCACGGGCTCGGGGGCCCTCAGCGCGGCCTCCACGTCGGCCCGAAGGATCAGGCCCTCCGGCCCCGATCCGCGCAGCGACCGCAGGTCGACCCCGTTGTCCCGGGCCAGCTTGCGCACCAGCGGCGAGATGACGGGCACCGGCCCGGCGGACACCACCGGGGCGGCCGCCTCGACCGGGGCGGCCGCGACCGGGGCGGGCGCCGCGACGGGCGCCGACACCGCGGCGGTGACGGGTCGCACCCGCCGCCGACGCGCCGGGCGGGAGTGGTCGGAGCCGTACCCGATCAGCGGCCGGGGCGCGTTGGCCGAGCCCTCGGCATCCGCCTCCGCGGCCGACGCGGCCCCGGCGGACGCCGGCTCCGCACCCACCGCCACGGTGATCAGCGGAGCGCCGACCGGCAGCTCCTCCCCCTCCTCGCCGAACCGGGCGGTGACCACGCCGCCGTAGGGGCAGGGCACCTCCACCATCGCCTTGGCCGTCTCGACCTCGACGACCGGCTGGTCGATGGCGACGACATCGCCCACGGCCACCAGCCAGCGCACGATCTCCGCCTCGGTCAGCCCCTCACCGAGGTCGGGCAGCTTGAACTCGAATACCTGCGGCATCAGCTCTCCCACTGCAGGCGGGCCACGGCGTCCAGGATCCGCTCCACACCGGGCAGGTGGTACTTCTCCAGCATCGGCGGCGGGTACGGGATGTCGAAGCCCGTCACCCGCAGCACCGGCGCCTCCAGATGGTGGAAGCAGCGCTCCGTCACCCGGGCGGCGATCTCCGCGCCCGGCCCGCCGAAGCCGCCGGCCTCGTGGACCACCACCGCGCGCCCGGTGCGGCGTACGGAGGCGACGGCGGTCTCCTCGTCGAAGGGGACGAGCGAGCGCAGGTCAACGACCTCCAGGTCCCAGCCCTCCTCGCGGGCCGCCTCGGCCGCCTCCAGGCAGACCGGCAGCGAGGGACCGTACGTGATCAGGGTGGCGCTCGTGCCGGCCCTGCGCACCAGGGCCTGCCCGATGCCCGGGACGGCCGCGGGTGCCTCCGGCGACCACTGCGCCTTGGACCAGTAGAGCCGCTTCGGCTCCAGGAAGACCACCGGGTCGTCGCTCGCGATCGACGCGCGCAGCAGCCCGTACGCGTCCTCGACCGTCGCCGGGGTCACGACGGTGAGCCCGGGGGTGGCCGTGTAGTAGGCCTCGGAGGAGTCGCAGTGGTGCTCGACGCCGCCGATCCCGCCGCCGTAGGGCACGCGGATGGTGATCGGGAGCGGCATCCTGCCCCGGGTGCGGTTGCGCATCTTCGCGACGTGGGAGAGGAGCTGCTCGAAGGCGGGGTAGGCGAACGCGTCGAACTGCATCTCCACGACCGGCCGCAGCCCGTACATGGCCATGCCGACGGCGGTGCCCAGGATTCCGGCCTCGGCGAGCGGGGTGTCCGTGACGCGGTCCTCGCCGAACTCCTTCATGAGCCCGTCGGTGATCCGGAAGACGCCGCCGAGCGCGCCGACGTCCTCGCCCATCACGTGGACGGTGGGGTCCTCGGCCATGGCGTCGCGCATGGCACGGGTGAGCGCCTGCGCCATCGTCGCGGGCTTCGCGGCAACGGTCGTCATCACTCTCCCTCCGCTTCCAGCTCGGCTCGGAGCACGGCGGCCTGCTCGCGCAGCCGGCCGGTCTGCTCCGCGTAGACGTGCGCGAACAGGTCCATCGGGTCGACCACGGGGTCGGCGTTCATCCGCTCGCGCAGGTCGGCCGCCATCGCCTCGGCCGCGTCGCGCGCTTCCTGGATGCCCTCGGCGTCCAGGATCCCGCGCGCGGTCAGCTCGCGCTCCAGCAGGTCCACCGGGTCGTGCGCCTTCCAGGCCTCGACCTCGGCGTCCGTGCGGTACCGGGTGGCGTCGTCCGCGTTCGTGTGGGCCTCCATCCGGTAGGTGACGGCCTCGATCAGGGTCGGTCCGCCGCCCGAGCGGGCCCGCTTCACCGCCTCGGTGAGGACCTCGTGCATGGCGGCGACGTCGTTGCCGTCGACCAGCCGGCCGGGCATCCCGTAACCCACGGCCTTGTGGGCCAGCGTGGGAGCGGCGGTCTGCTTGGCGAGCGGTACGGAGATCGCGAAGCCGTTGTTCTGGACGAGGAAGACCACCGGGGCCTGCCATACGGCGGCGAAGTTCAGCGCCTCGTGGAAGTCGCCCTCGCTGGTGCCGCCGTCGCCGACCATGGCGAGCGCGACGACCTCGTCACCGCGCAGCCGCGCGGCGTGCGCCAGGCCGACCGCGTGCGGCAGCTGGGTGGCGAGGGGGGTGCACAGGGGGGCTATGCGGTGCTCGCGGGGGTCGTAACCGGTGTGCCAGTCGCCGCGCAGCAGCGTCAGCGCCTGTACGGGGTCCAGTCCGCGCGCCACGGCGGCGAGGGTGTCGCGGTAGCTCGGGAAGAGCCAGTCCTGCTCCTCCAGGACCAGGGCGGCCGCGATCTCGGCGGCCTCCTGCCCGACGGTGGAGGGGTACACGGCGAGACGGCCCTGCCGGGTCAGCGCGGTGGCCTGCGCGTTGTACCGGCGTCCCCGCACCAGCTCGGCGTAGTACCGGCGCATCAGGGCGGGGTCGAGCCCCTCCGCCGCCGGAGTGCCCAGCACCCGGTAGGGCTCGGGGTCCGGAAGCAGCGGAGCGGCTTCCATACGGGGCCTCCAGGCGGGCGGCGGGGTGACGTGGTGCGACGCACCGGCACCGGGCAGCTCTTGGACCGTCATGGCGGCGTACACCTCCTCGTGGGAAGCGGGCTGGGGACGCCACGTGTGAGGCGCCTCACCAACCGATTGTTCGGTCGTTGGCGCAATTTGGCTACAGGCGGCTCCAGGCTGTGGACAAAGTGGCGGCGGGGCCCTGGGATGGGTGCAGGACGTCCAGGAGAGGGAGGCAGTGGGCAATGCCGGATGAACAAATGGCCGGAGCGGGTTCCGCACCGGTCCCACCGGGGGGCGCACCGTCAGGCCCACCTGTCCCGCCCCGCCCCCTGGACCCCATCGACCGTTCGATCATGCGGTTGCTCCAGGCGGACGGACGGGCGTCGATACGGTCGGTGGCCGAGCAGGTGCACGTCTCGCGTGCCAACGCCTACGCGCGGATCAACCGGCTGATCGACGACGGGGTGATCCGCGGCTTCACGGCCCGGGTCAACCACGAGCGCGCGGGCCAGGGCGCTTCGGCCTACATCACGCTGAAGATCGTCCAGAACTCCTGGCGGACGGTGCGCGAGAAGCTGCGCGAGCTCCCGGGCGCGGCGCACATCGCGCTGGTCAGCGGGGATTTCGACGTCCTGCTGCTGGTCCACACCCCGGACAACCGCACCCTGCGGGAGCTGGTCCTGACCCGGCTCCAGGCCATCCCGGAGGTGCTGTCCACGCGGACGCTGCTGGTGTTCGAGGAAACGGATCTGCTGGACCCGGGCCCGTCCGCCGGCCCGTCCCTGGCCGAGGACTGACCGGCCCCGCCCTCACGCAGGCCGCGCGGCCGCCCCGGCGGCGGGCCGCACGGCCCCCGGCGCGCGGCCGGGGCGCCGGCCGGTACTACGGGGCCGGGGTGGTGCGCAGGCCGTCCAGGGCCATGCTGACCACCGCGTCCGCGAGCTGGTCGGGGGTGGTGCCCGGGTGCGGGCGGTACCACTCGACCAGGGAGTTCACCATCCCGAACAGCAGACGGGTGGCGAGCCGGATGTCCACGTCGGCGCGCAGGTCCCCGTCGTTGGCGGCGGCCTTGAGGAGTTCCGCGACCTGGTGGTCGAACTCGCGGCGCCGCTCCAGCGCCCAGCGCTCGGTGCGGGTGTTGCCGCGCACCCGCAGCAGGAGGGTGACGTACGGCAGTTCCGCGACCAGGACCTCGACCGTGCGGCGGGTGACGTACTCGACCCGGGTGACCGCGCGGCCCCGTACGGCGCCCGGCTCCTCCAGGATCGCGAAGAGGCCGTCCAGGGCCCGGCTGACGGCGCGGTGGAGCAGCTCCTCCTTGCCCGCGACGTGGTGGTAGATCGAGGACTTGGAGATGCCGGCCGCCTTGGAGAGGTGCTCCATCGAGGTGCCGTCGTAACCGCGCTCGTTGAAGACCTGCACGGCGACGGACAGGAGCGTCTCCGGGGTGTAGGTGTCCCGCCTGGCCGTGGTCACGCGGTGCCCTCCCCGTTGTCGTCCCCGTCCCCGTCCTCGTCCTCGCCGGCGGCGTAGCCCAGCTTGAACAGTGCGAGCGAGGGAGCGTAACGCCCGCCCGGGCAGCGCTCGTCGAGGTGGTGCAGCAGGTCGTACGCCCAGTCGCGGCCGAGCCGGGCGTGCCATTCGGAGGGACCCAGCGGGTAGTTGACGCCGAGCCGCATCGCGGTGTCGATGTCCTCGGCGGAGGCCACCCCGCGCGCCACCGCGTCGGCGGTGAGGTCGATCAGCATCGCGACGGTCCGGGCGACGATCATGCCGGGGACGTCACCGATGACGGAGACCTTCTTGCCGAGTTTCTGGAAGAGCCCGATCGCCTCGGCGAGGGTGCGCTCGGAGGTGTCCTCGCCGGCGGACAGCGCGATCCGGGTCGCGTCGCGGTAGTCGAGCGCGAGGTCGAAGTAGACGACGTCGGTGAACTCGACCGAGGTCTTGCCGTCGGCGAGCACCAGCTGGCCCTCGCCGGGCAGCTGGATGTACGGGCCCCCGTGCCCGGTGGCGGTGACCGGGATCCCGGCCTCCTCCATGAGGTCCGCCAGGGCGGCGGCCGGGCCGAGGTCGCCGACGACGGTGACCTTCTCCGGCGCCTCCTCGGGGCCCGCCGTGTGCGGAGCGGGCGCCTGCGCGTCCCCGGCGTACGGGAACCAGCCGTGTCCGGTCTTGCGGCCGAGGCGGCCCGACTGGACCAGCCGGCGCTGGGCGAGCGAGGGGGTGAACTTGGGGCTGCGGAAGAAGGAGTCCCAGACGGAGCGGGTGACGGCCTCGTTGACGTCCTGGCCGATCAGGTCGGTCAGCTCGAAGGGGCCCATCCGGAAGCCGCCGCTCTCGCGCAGGACCGCGTCGATGGTGGCGGGGTCGGCGCCCTGCTCCTCGTACACCGCGAAGGCCTCGGCGTAGAAGGGGCGGGCGATCCGGTTGACGATGAAGCCCGGGGTGTCGGCGCAGCGGACCGGCGTCTTCCCCCAGCCCAGGACGGTGCGGTACGCGCTCTCGGCGGCGGCCGGGTCGGTCGCGTGGCCGCTGATCACCTCGACGAGGGGGAGCAGCGGAGCCGGGTTGAAGAAGTGCAGACCGAGGAAGCGCCCGGGGTGTTCCAGGCCGGCGGCGAGCTCGGTGACGGAGAGGGAGGAGGTGTTGGTCGCGAGCAGCGCGTCCTGCGGAACCACCGCTTCGAGGGCCGTGAACAGCTCGCGCTTGACGGCCACGTCCTCGACGATCGCCTCGATCACCAGGGCGGCGGGGGCGAGCCCGGTCAGGGCGTCGACGGAAGCGAGCCGGCGGACGGCCTCGTCGGCCTCGGCCCGGTCCAGCCGGCCCTTGGCGACCAGCCGCTCGACCCGGCCGGCCACGGTCTGGACGGCCTCGCGGGCCCGCTCGGGCGCGGAGTCGTAGAGGCGGACGGGATGACCCGCGAGGAGGGCGACCTGCGCGATGCCCTGTCCCATGGTCCCGGCGCCGATGACCGCCACAGTGCGAGCCCGCTCGATTGCTGTCATGTCCTGATCCTCCCGCACGCGGTTGTCCACAGGTCCGCCGGGCCCTCTTGTACCGACCGATCGTTCGGTTACTCTAACTCCAGTCTGCTCTTCTTCACCCGCCCCCGCCCGATCCCAGTCTGCGAACCAGCCTGATCCCGCCCGGCTCAACGAGGAGTTGGTCCCTGATGGCCGCCGAGCTCACCGTCCCCCAGCTGACCGAGAAGCACCGGACCACCCTGGACCAGGCGCTGGATGCCATCCGCAGCCGCGCCTACTGGTCCCCGCACCCCGAGCACCCCAAGGCCTACGGGGAGAGCGCCCCGGCCGACGGGCTCGCCGCCTTCGAGGCCGTCCGCGGCTCCCGCTTCGACCTCGGGCAGCCCGGCACCGACGGCTGGGCGGGCGGCGAGGTCTCGCCGTTCGGCCCGGAGCTGGGCGTGGAGTACCCGCACGTGGACCCGGACGTGCTGCTGCCCGCGATGCGGGCCGGCATGGGCGCCTGGCGCGACGCCGGACCCGAGACGCGCGCCCTGGTCTGCATCGAGATCCTGTCCCGGATCGGCGCGCGGACGCACGAGTTCGCCCACGCGGTCATGCACACCAGCGGCCAGGCCTTCATGATGGCCTTCCAGGCCGGCGGCCCCCACGCGCAGGACCGCGGCCTGGAGGCCGTGGCGTACGCGTACGAGGAGCAGACCCGGGTCCCCGGGCAGGCCGCCTGGTCCAAGCCGCAGGGCAAGAAGGACCCGCTGGAGCTCGGCAAGACCTTCACGGCCGTACCGCGCGGCATCGCGCTGATGATCGGCTGCAACACCTTCCCCACCTGGAACGGCTACCCGGGCCTGTTCGCCTCCCTCGCCACCGGCAACGCCGTCCTGGTCAAGCCGCACCCGCGCGCCGTGCTGCCGCTGGCGCTGACCGTGAAGGCGGCCCGCGAGGTCCTGGCCGAGGCGGGCTTCGACCCGAACCTGGTCGCGCTGGCCGTCGAGCGGCCGGGCGAGGGCATCGCCAAGACGCTGGCCGTCCGCCCCGAGATCAAGATCATCGACTACACCGGGTCGACCGAGTTCGGTGACTGGCTGGAGGCCAACGCCCGTCAGGCGCAGGTCTACACGGAGAAGGCGGGCGTCAACACCGTCGTCGTCGACTCCACCGACAACTACAAGGGGATGCTGTCCAACCTGGCGTTCTCGCTGTCGCTGTACAGCGGCCAGATGTGCACCACCCCGCAGAACCTGCTGATCCCCCGCGACGGCATCGCGACGGACGCCGGCCACAAGTCGTACGACGAGGTCGTGGCCGACCTCGCCGCCTCGGTCGGCGGCCTGCTCGGCGACGACGCCCGTGCCAACGCGCTGCTGGGCGCCCTGGTGAACCCGGACGTCAAGGCCCGGCTGGAGGCGGCGGCCGGTCTCGGCGAGGTCGCGCTGGCCTCCCGCGAGGTGGCGAACCCGGAGTTCCCCGACGCGGTCGTGCGCACCCCGGTGATCGTGAAGCTCGACGCCGGGAAGCCGGACCCGGAGGCGGCCTACCTCTCCGAGTGCTTCGGCCCGGTCTCCTTCGCGGTGGCGGTGGACTCCACCGCGGACGCCCTCGACCTGCTGCGCCGTACGGTGCGGGAGAAGGGCGCCATGACCGTGGGGGCGTACACCACCTCCGCGGACACCGAGCGGGCCGTGGAGGAGGTCTGCCTGGAGGAGTCGGCGCAGCTGTCGCTGAACCTGACCGGCGGGGTCTTCGTCAACCAGACCGCGGCCTTCTCCGACTTCCACGGCTCCGGCGGGAACCCTGCGGCCAACGCCGCGCTGTGCGACGGGGCGTTCGTCGCGAACCGCTTCCGCGTGGTGGAGGTCCGCCGCCAGGCCTGACGGCGACCGCCCGCCACCGCGTACGGGCCCGCCCGCCGGCCGGGCCCGTACGCGATGCCGCGCCCCCGTGCCGGCCCGGCCCGGGGGCGTCCCGCGCGCGGGCGGCCGGCGGAGGCGCGGGCGGCCCGGCGCCCCGCTTGTCACCGCGCGGCGGGGCCGCCCCAGTGGAAGAGGGTCATGGCCACGCTGGTGGCGAGGTTGTAACTGGAGACCTGGGGCCGCATCGGCAGGGAGACCAGGTGGTCGGCGCGCGCCCGGAGCTCGGGTGAGATGCCGTGGCGTTCGGAGCCGAAGGCGAGCAGGGCGTCGTCCGGGAGCGTGAGGGCGCGGATGTCCTCCCCCTCCGGGTCGAGCGCGTACACCGGCCCGGCGGGCAGCTCCTCCAGCTCCATCCGGTCCACGGTGGTCGCGTAGTGCAGCCCGGCCCCGGCCCGGACCACGTTGGGGTGCCAGGGGTCCAGGTCGCCCCGGGTCACCACGCCCGTCGCCCCGAAGCCGGCGGCGAGGCGGACCACCGCGCCGACGTTGCCCAGGTTGCGCGGATGGTCCAGCAGCACGATGGGGGCCGGCCGGGGCGTCCTCGCCAGCGCGGCCCGTCCGGCCTCCCGGCCGGGGCGTACGGCGAGCGCGGCGACCCCGGTGGGGTGCGCGCGGGGCAGCAGCTCCTTGAGCGGGGCCCGCCGCACGAGCCGGGCCACCTCCGGTTCCACGTCCGGGGCCAGCCCGGCGGCGAGCTCCCGTACGGCACCGGGCTCGTCGGCGACCACCGCCAGCACCTCGGCGCCGAAGCGCAGGGCGTGCTTCAGCGCGTGGAACCCGTCGAGCAGCACCACGTCATCCCGGTCGGCGCACTCGCGCCACTCCCGCTGGACCTCACCGGAACCCTGCCGCTCACTCATGCCCCCGACCCTACGACGCCCGCCGCCGGAGCCGCCGCGAAGGGGCCATCGGCCCGGCGCGGCCCCGGAGCGGGCACCTCAGCCGGACTCCGGGGGCGCGGTCCCGGCGACCGGGCCGCGGGGCGCGGCCACCGGGGTCCGGGGCGGGGCCCCGGGGAGCGGGGCGGTGTCCGGGGCGGTGTCCGGGGCCGGGGCTCCGCGCAGCGGTACGCCGGTCCCGTCCGCCGCCCGCGCCCGGGCCGCCGCCCACGCACCGGCCACCCGCGCCCCGATCCACACGAGCAGCCCCGTGGGCAGGAACACCGCGTCGGCGGCGATCATCGCCAGCGAGAAGAACGGCAGCCCCAGCAGCACCGCGATCCCGGCGTGCTCCAGCATCATCACCGCCAGCAGCACGTTCTTGACCCGCCGGTTGAACAGCGCGAACGGGAAGGCCACCTGCACCGCGACGGTCCCGTACGTCAGCAGCATCACCACCAGCCCGCTGCCCGCCATCACGTCCGACAGCCAGGGCCAGGGGGTGAAGTAGTCCAGGCGGAGCGGGTAGTACAGGGCGGTCCCGTCCTGCCACCGCGAGCCCTGGATCTTGTACCAGCCGGCGGTCGCGTAGATCAGGCAGACCTCCGCCGCGATCACCAGCATCCCGGCGTTGTGCAGCAGGTTCGCGAGGACGTCGAGCGTCGCGCGCCGCTCTCCCTCCGGTTCGTGGCGGTCGGCCAGCCACCACAGCGCCGTTCCCGCCCACAGCACCGAGAAGGCGGTCAGCCAGAGCGCGCCGAGGTGTCCGGCGAGCGCCCCGTACGCGAACAGGGCCCCCAGCACCGTCCACAGCACGGGCCCCGCCGCCCCGGCCGTGGCCGAGCCCCGCAGCCGGGCCCGGCGCGCGTCCAGCGACCAGACCCGCGCGCAGCGCGTCAGCACGAGGTAGACCGCCATCAGGTGGATGACGTTGTCCCCGCCGTCGCCCATGAAGACGCTGCGGTTCTGCAGCGACAGCACCCCGACCATGAAGAGGACCGACGTCGCCCGCGTCCGCCAGCCCAGCAGCAGCAGCGCGCTCGCGAGCACGGAGAGCGCGTACACGCTCTCGAACCACAGCGCGGAGTCCGACCACATCAGCACCGTGAAGGCGCGGTTCGAGGCGATCAGCCGCTCGGCCAGCTGCCAGCTCCACGGTCCGTCGGGCCCGTACAGCTCGTGCCGGTTGGGGAACTCCCGCAGCAGGAAGAACAGCCAGGTCGCGGCGAAGCCGATGCGCACGACGGCGCTCTGGTACGGGCCCAGTGCCTGCCCGGTGGCCTTGGCGACCGCCCGCGCGAGGGCGCCCGTCACACGTTCCACCACGGCAGCTCCCGGTAGTACGTCTGGGTGTCGGTCTTCTCCTCGCTCCAGGGCGGCGCGGCCACGGACCGCGTCGCCGAGCGCAGCTGGATCCGTACGATCCGCTCGCCGTCGGGCGTCTCGGGGGGCTTGCCGACCGATGTCCCGGCGGTCAGCCGGGTCAGGGCGATCCGCTTCAGGTACTGCTCGGACAGCTCGCCGCGCTCGCCGTCGGGCTTGTTGTCCTCGTCGTGGGAGCCGGTGAAGAAGTCCCAGGCCCTGCGGAGCTCGTTCTGCTCGGTGTGGCTCGGCAGCAGGCCGTGCCGGATCGCCGCGCCGTCCTCGGCGGACAGGTCGCGCCAGTCGCGGGTGACGAGGCCGCCGTCAGCGGTGCGGACCTGGGCGCGGACCTCGACGGCGATGTTCTGCTGGAGCGGGTTGGGCGCGAACAGCTTCCAGTTCTGTTCGAACTCGGGATAGATCCAGCCGTCCACGAGCCGCGCGTGCTGCTTGCTGACGGTGTTGGAGGGCGCGACGTGCAGGAAGACCAGCCCCAGGTGCAGGCAGGCGCCGACGCCCAGGGCCGCCGCGGCGAGGGCCGCCAGGACCCGGTACGGGGCGGACAGACCGGCCAGCCCGGGCGCGCGCGACGGGGCTGCGGGCACCGCAGCGGCGGGCGGCGGAAGTGCTCCTTCCGCAGGCTCGCGCTCGTTCGAATCCATCCCGTCCCGATCATCCGGCGTCCACAGGGTTGCCCACAGAGGTTGACACCCTACGGGCCGCCGTCTCACCATTGAAGAGGATGAACCGAACGATCGGTCGGTCGGGCGGACGGCACACTCTGACAGGGGACCGGGATGGTCGCAGTGACCCCGGAAACGGGCACGTCAGGCATGGTGGACGGCGCGGTGGACGGGCAGTCCGCGGACCTCGGCGCACAGCTCCGTGCCGACTTCGACGCCGCGGTGGCGGCGGACGAGCGCGTGGAGCCTCGGGACTGGATGCCCGAGGAGTACCGCGCCTCCCTGGTCCGGCAGATGGCGCAGCACGCCCACTCCGAGATCATCGGCATGCAGCCGGAGGCCAACTGGATCACCCGCGCGCCCTCCCTGCGGCGCAAGGCGATCCTGATGGCCAAGGTGCAGGACGAGGCGGGCCACGGCCTCTACCTCTACAGCGCCGCCGAGACCCTCGGCACCAGCCGCGACGAGCTGCTCGACAAGCTGCACTCGGGCAAGCAGAAGTACTCCTCGATCTTCAACTACCCCACGCTCACCTGGGCCGACGTCGGCGCCATCGGCTGGCTCGTGGACGGCGCGGCGATCACCAACCAAGTGCCGATCTGCCGCTGCTCCTACGGCCCCTACGCCCGCGCCATGGTCCGGATCTGCAAGGAGGAGTCCTTCCACCAGCGCCAGGGCTACGAGCTGCTCCTCGCCCTCTCGCGGGGCACCGAGGCCCAGCACGCCATGGCGCAGGACGCGGTCGACCGCTGGTGGTGGCCCTCCCTGATGATGTTCGGCCCGCCGGACGACGAGTCGGCGCACTCGGCGCAGTCGATGGCCTGGCGGATCAAGCGGCACTCCAATGACGAGCTGCGCCAGCGCTTCGTGGACATCGCCGTCCCGCAGGCCGAGTCGCTGGGCCTGACCCTGCCCGACCCGGACATCAAGTGGAACGAGGAGCGCGGGCACTACGACTTCGGCGCCATCGACTGGGCCGAGTTCTGGGACGTCCTCAAGGGCAACGGCCCCTGCAACGAACAGCGGATCAGCCAGCGGCGCAGGGCGCACGAGGAAGGCGCCTGGGTCCGCGAGGCCGCCTCCGCCTACGCCGCGAAGCACACCAGCACCGGACGAGAGGTACAGGCATGACGCAGAACTGGCCCCTGTGGGAGGTGTTCGTGCGCTCGCGCCGCGGCCTCTCGCACACGCACGCGGGAAGCCTGCACGCCCCCGACGCGGAGATGGCCCTGCGCAACGCACGCGACCTCTACACGCGGCGCAACGAGGGCGTCTCCATCTGGGTGGTGCCCTCCACCGAGATCACCGCCTCCTCGCCGGACGAGCGGGACCCGTTCTTCGCCCCGTCGGCCGACAAGCCCTACCGGCACCCCACCTTCTACGAGATCCCCGAGGGGGTGCGCCACCTGTGAGCGCCGGCACCGACACCCTTACCGCGGCCGCCGCCCTCGCCCTCGGCGACGACGCGCTGATCCTCTCCCACCGCCTCGGCGAGTGGGCGGGCCACGCTCCCGTCCTGGAGGAGGAGGTCGCCCTGGCCAACATCGCCCTGGACCTGCTCGGGCAGGCCCGCCTCCTGCTGTCCATGGCGGGCGACGAGGACGAGCTGGCCTTCCTCCGCGAGGAGCGCTCCTTCCGCAACCTCCAGCTGGTCGAACAGCCCAACGGGGACTTCGCCCACACCATCGCCCGCCAGCTCTACTTCTCCTTCTACCAGCACGAGCTGTACACGGAGCTCGCCGCCGGGGACGGACCGTTCGCCCCGCTCGCGGCCAAGGCCGTGAAGGAGACCGCCTACCACCGGGACCACGCCGAGCAGTGGACGCTGCGCCTCGGCGACGGCACCGAGGAGAGCCGGACCCGGATGCGCACGGCGCTCGACGCCCTGTGGAAGTTCACCGGGGAAATGTTCCAGCCGGTCGAGGGGCTCGGCCTGGACCGGGCCGCCATGGAGGCCCTGGAGGCCCGCTGGCTGGCCGCGCTGGGCGACGTACTGGACCGGGCGGGGCTGACGCGGCCCGAGGGGCCGCGTACGGGCGCCTGGGCCGCCGGAGCCGGCCGCGAGGGGCTGCACACGGAGCCGTTCGGGCGGCTGCTCGCCGAGATGCAGCACCTGCACCGCAGCCACCCCGGAGCGTCGTGGTGAGCGCCGGGGCCGGAACCACCCGCCTGGAGGCGGAGCTGGCCGAGCTGGCGGGCTCCGTCCCCGACCCCGAACTGCCCGTGCTGACCCTGGCCGAGCTGGGAGTCCTGCGCGGGGTGCGGATGCACGAGGACGGCCACGCCGAGGTGGTCCTCACCCCCACCTACACCGGCTGCCCGGCCATCGAGGCGATGTCCGCCGACATCGAGCGGGCCCTCACCGCCCACGGCATACCCGAGGTGCGGGTCACCACGGTCCTGGCCCCCGCCTGGTCCACCGACGACATCAGCGCGGAAGGCCGCCGCAAGCTGGCCGAGTTCGGCATCGCCCCGCCCCGCCCGCACTCCGCCGGCGGACCGGTGCCGCTCACGCTGTCGGTCCGCTGCCCCCACTGCGGCTCGACGGACACCGAGCTGCTCAGCCGCTTCTCCTCCACCGCGTGCAAGGCGCTGCGCCGCTGCGTCGCCTGCCGCGAACCGTTCGACCACTTCAAGGAGCTGTAGATGGCCGCACCCCGCCACGGCGCGTTCCACCCGCTGACGGTGGCGGAAGTCGACCGGCTCACCGACGACTCGGTGGCACTGACCCTCCGCGTTCCCGAGGAACTGCGCGAGGACTACCACCATCTCCCCGGACAGCACCTGACGCTGCGCCGCCGCGCCGCCGAGGGCACCGAGGTCCGCCGCACCTACTCGATCTGCTCCGCCGCCCCGGCCCCCGACGGCCCCGGACCGGACCAGCTGCGGGTGGGGGTGCGCCTGGTGGAGGGCGGCGAGTTCTCCACGTTCGCGCACAAGGAGGTCGCCGCCGGGGATGTGCTGGACGTGATGGTCCCGGCCGGGCGGTTCGTGCTGGACCCGGCCGCCGCCCCGCCGGCCGCGCACTACGCGGCGATCGTCGGCGGCAGCGGCATCACCCCGGTGCTGTCGATCGCCGCCTCGCTGCTGGCGGCCCGGCCCGACGCCCGGTTCTGCCTGGTGCGCAGCGACCGCACGGCGGCCTCGACGATGTTCCTGGAGGAGGTGGCCGACCTCAAGGACCGCTACCCCCACCGTTTCCAGCTGGTCACCGTCCTGTCCCGCGAGGAGCAGGAGGCCGGGCTGCCCTCGGGGCGGCTCGACGAGGCCCGGCTGGTGTCCCTGCTGCCCGCGCTGCTGCCGGTCGCGGAGGTCACGGGCTGGTTCCTGTGCGGTCCCTACGGGCTGGTGACCGGCGCGGAGCGGGCCCTGGGCGCGCTGGGCGTCGTACGGACGCGGGTGCACGAGGAGATCTTCCACGTCGAGGACACCGCCCCGCAGGTCCCCGCCCGCACCGTCGCGGCTCCGGCCCGCGGCCGGGTGACCGCCCGGCTCGACGGCCGCTCGGGCACCTGGCCCGTCCAGGACGGCGAGTCCCTGCTGGACACCGTGCTGCGCAACCGCGCGGACGCCCCGTACGCCTGCAAGGGCGGGGTCTGCGGCACCTGCCGGGCCTTCGTGGTCTCCGGTGAGGTGCGGATGGACCGCAACTTCGCGCTGGAGGCGGAGGAGACCGAGGCGGGGTTCGTGCTGGCGTGCCAGTCCCACGCCATGACGGAGGAAGTGGAGATCGACTTCGACCGTTAGGCCCCTGACCCCGCGGCACCCCTCAGGGGTGCCGGGGGCCTGTCCAATTGCCGCCCGCTGCTCTATCTTGACGCCCCGTCAGATCCGGAGTGGACGCGCACAGGAGGACAGGCAGTGGACTTCGCCTTCACCGAGGAACAGCAGGCCGCCGTCGAGGCCGCCAGGGCCGTCTTCGCCGACGTCGCCCCCGACGGCGTCCCCAGCCCTGCCCTCACGTCCGGCGCCGTCGCGGACGGGTTCGACCGGCCGCTGTGGAACAGGCTCGCCGCCTCCGATTTGCTGAGCCTCGTCCTCGCGGAGGAACACGGCGGTGCGGGCCTCGACACCATCGCCCTGTGCCTCGTGCTGCGCGAGGCCGCCAAAGTGCTGGCCCGGGTACCGCTGCTGGAGCACTGCGCCACCGCCATGGCCGTCCAGACCCACGGCAGCCCCGGGCTGGCGGCCGCCCTGCTGCCCGGCGCCGGAAGCGGCACCCTCGTCCTCACCGCCGCCGCGCACGGCCGCACCGGCCACGACCCCGCCGAGCTCGCCGTCACCGCGCGCCGCGAGGGCCCCGACTGGCTCCTCGACGGGGTGCAGACCGCCGTGGCCTGGGCCCACGGCTCCGACTGGATCGCCGTACCCGCCCACAGCGGCGGGGGCGGGGCCGTCCTCGCCCTCCTGCCCCGCGTCTCCCCGGGGCTCACGCTCGCCGACCAGTACTCCACCAGCGGCGAGCGGCTCGCGGAACTCACCCTGGACGGGGTCCGGGCACCCGCCGCCCACGTGATCGACGCGCCCGGCGCCTGGGACCGGCTCCACCAGCTCCTGGCCACCGGCACCTGCGCCCTCGCCCTCGGCCTCGGCGAGGCCGCCCTCACGATGACCAGCCAGTACACGGGCAAGCGGGAGCAGTTCGGCTTCCCCGTCGCCACCTTCCAGGCCGTCGCGGTACAGGCCGCCGACCGCTACATCGACCTGCGCGCCATGGAAGCCACCCTCTGGCAGGCCGCCTGGCGGCTCGACGCCGCGACCGGAGGGGCGGGCGGGCCGCTGCCCAGCGCCGGGGACGTCGCCGTCGCCAAGATCTGGGCCTCCGAGGGCGTACGCCGGGTCGTACAGACCGCCCAGCACCTGCACGGCGGCTTCGGTGCCGACACCGACTACCCGCTCCACCGCTACCACGCCTGGGCCAAGCAGCTGGAGCTCCAGCTCGGCCCGGCCGCCGCGCACGAGGAGGCCCTGGGCGACCTGCTGGCCGCCCACCCCCTCGGCTGACACCCCTCAGAACACGGAGGGCGGTCAGAGCACGAAGGCCGGGTTCCCGCCGTCCGCCACCATCGGGCGCCCGGCGCGGTCCCACGCCTGCATCCCGCCGTCCACGTTCACGGCCTCGATGCCCTGGCGCACCAGGTACTGGGTGACCTGCGCGCTACGGCCGCCCACCCGGCACATCACGTACGCCGTGCGGCCGTCCGCGACCGCCTCCGTGACCTCGCCGAAGCGCGCCACGAAGTCGCTCATCGGGACGTGCAGCGCACCCTCGACGTGCCCGGCCGCCCATTCGTCGTCCTCACGGACGTCGAGGACGAAGCCATCGGCGGGCACCGACGCGGCGTCCACCGAGGGAAGCGGTCCGAGGTTCATAACAGTCGCCTTCTCTCTTCACGGATCTGGTCTGCCAACCTATCCGACGCCCCGGCCGGGCCGGGCTCATCCGGCGCTGTACGACGCCAGCTCCGCCTCGCGCTCCGAGACCTGCGCCAGCAACTGCTCCGCGATCTCCTCCAGCAGCCGGTCCGGGTCGTCCGGAGCCATCCGCAGCATGGCTCCGATCGCGCTGTCCTCCAGCTCCTTGGCCACCAGCGAGAGCAGCTCCTTGCGCTGGGCCAGCCACTCCAGCCGGGCGTACAGCTCCTCGCTCTCGCCCGGGCCGGCCTCCTCGGGCGCCGGGCCGGCCTCCCACTCCTCGGCCAGCTCGCGCAGCAGCCGCTCCTCACCACGCCCGTAGGCGGCGTTGACCCGGGCGATGAACGCGTCACGGCGGGACCGCTCGGCCTCGTCCTGCGCCAGGTCCGGATGGGCCTTGCGGACCAGCTCCCGGTACAGGCGGCGCACCTCCTCGGTGGGCCGTACCCGCTGCGGCGGCCGCACCGACCGGTCGGTGAGCATCGCGGCGGCGTCGTCGGAGAGGCCGTCCGAGCCCAGCCAGTCGTGGAACAGCTCCTCCACCCCCGGCATCGGCATGACCAGCGAGCGGGCCTCCTGGGCCCGCCGCAGGTCCTCGGGATCGCCGCTGCGGGCCGCCTTCGCCTCCGCGATCAGCGCGTCCAGCTCGTCGAGGCGCGAGTACATCGGCCCGAGCTTCTGGTGGTGCAGCCGGGAGAAGTTCTCGACCTCCACCCGGAAGGTCTCCACCGCGATCTCGAACTCGATCAGTGCCTGCTCGGCAGCGCGCACGGCGCGTTCCAGCCGCGCCTCGGGCCGCTCGTCAGCGGGAACGGCGGGCTCTTCGGGTGCGGTGTGTTCGGTCTGCTCGCTCACCCGGCCAGCCTACGGCCCGCCCCGGCGCGTGTTTCACGTGAAACACATCCCGGACCGCCACCCCGCCCGCCGCCGCCCCGCCGCCGTCCCGCCGGAGCGGACGGTTCAGACCCCGAACTCCGCCGCGATCCGTCCCGAGCGCACCGCCGCCACCAGGTGCGCGTGGTCGGCCTCGCTCCGGTCGGCGTAGGCCACGGCGAAGCCGGCGATCGCCTCGTCCAGCTCCTCGTTCTTGCCGCAGTACCCCGCCAGCAACCGGGGATCGGCGCTGTGCGCGTGCGCCCGGGCCAGCAGGGCACCGGTCATCCGGCCGTAGTCGTCGAACTGGTCCACGGCCAGCGCCGCCGGGTCCACGCTTCCCTTGCGGTTGCGGAACTGCCGGACCTGGTACGGACGCCCCTGGACGGTGGTCCAGCCCAGCAGGCTGTCGGAGACCACCTGCATCCGCCGCTGCCCGGCCACCACCCGACGCCCCTCGTGCTCCTCGGGCGCCGCGTGGAAGCCGAGCCCGGGCAGGTACGGCAGCAGCACCGAGGGCCGCGCCTCCTTCACCTGGAGCACCAGCGCCTCGCCCCGGTGGTCCAGCAGCAGCACCACGTACGAGCGGGTGCCCACACTGCCCGTGCCGACCACCCGGAAGGCCACGTCGTGGATCGCGTACCGGGCCAGCAGCGGCAGCCGGTCCCCCGACAGGGTCGCCAGGTACGGGCCCAGCGAGGCGGCCACGGCGGCGGCCTCCTCGTCCCCGACCCGGCGCAGCACCGGCAGCGCGTCCACGAAGCGTCGCCCGCCGTCGGCCAGGACCTCCGTCGACCGGGCCGCGAACCGGGCGGAGGTGTTGTTGCGGGCCTTCTCCGAGACCCGCTCCAGCGTGCCCACCAGGTCCCGGGCGTCGGTGTGCGAGACCAGCTCCTCGTCCGCGATGGCGTTCCACGAGTCGAGCGCGGGCAGCTTCGCCAGCAGCCGCATCGTGCGCCGGTACGCGCCCACCGCGTCCCGCGCCGCCGCCAGGCAGGTGTCCTCGTCGGCCCCCGCCACGCGCCCGGCCAGCACCAGGGAGGTCGCCAGCCGCTTCACGTCCCACTCCCACGGGCCGAAGACGGTCTCGTCGAAGTCGTTCAGGTCGATCACGAGCCGGCCGCGCGCGTCCCCGTACAGGCCGAAGTTGGCCCCGTGGGCGTCACCGCAGATCTGCGCGCCCACCCCGGTCACCGGGCCGCCGGACAGATCGTGCGCCATCAGTCCGGCCGCCCCGCGCAGGAAGGCGAAGGGGTTCGCGGCCATCCGGCCCACCCGTATCGGGGTCAGCTCGGCGACCCGCCCCACGTTGGACTCCTCCACCGCGCGCACGGCGTCCGGGCGCCCGGCGGGGGGCTCGAACCGCGCGTGCGCCGCGCGCGGTACGCGCAGCCGCAGCGCCTTCCCGGCCTCCTTGGGCGAGCCGACCGCGCTCCGAGGCGCGAAGCCCTCGACGCGCGGGATCCGCCCGCCGGACCACCCCGCCGGACCACCCGCCTCCGCGCCCGCCGCTTCAGCCGCCGCGTACTGCCCCGGTATCGCCACCATCCGCGCTGCCCCGCCCTGTTCGCGCCACACCGGCCACCGCGTGGCCGGTCAAGTCCGGCAGACCGTACCTACAGCCCGGCGTCCCTGGCCAGCAGGGCGGCCTGAACGCGGTTCTCGCACGCCAGCTTCGCCAGGATGCGGCTCACGTACGTCTTCACGGTCGCCTCGCTCATATGGAGCCTGCGCCCGGCGTCCGCGTTGGACAGGCCTTCCCCCAGCAGCGCCAGCACGCCGCGCTCCCGCTCGCTCAGCTCCGCGACCCGCCGCCGTGCCTCCTCGCCGCGTCCCGCGGCCGGACCGGCCGCCAGCTGGTCCACCACGTGCCGGGTCGCGCCGGGCGAGAGGTACGCGTCCCCGGCCGCGGCCGCCCGCACGGCGCCGATCAGCTCACCCGGCGCCGAGTCCTTCAGCAGGAACCCGGCTCCGCCCTGGCTCAGCGCCCGCAGGACGTTCTCCTTCTCCCCGAAGGTGGTCAGGACCAGCGCCCTTACCGCCGGGGCGGCCCGCACCACCTCGCCCAGCGCCGTGAGCCCGTCCATCACGGGCATCTGGATGTCCAGCAGCAGCACGTCCGGGGCATGGGACAGCGCCAGCTCGACCGCCTCCCGGCCGTTGGACCCCTCGGCGACGACCTCGATGTCCGGAGCCGAGGTCAGGATCATCCTGATCCCGGCCCGGATCAGCGGCTCGTCGTCAGCGATCACCACTCTGATCACCTTGGCTGTCACCCGCGCGCTCCTACTGCTCGACCTCGTACGCCTGCTTGTCCACGAGCTTGCCGTCCCGGAAGCAGAACCGGAAAACGGTGTCCTCGGTCAGCTTCGAGGAGTCGCTGGAGATCAGCGCCAGGCAGTCCGAGCCCTCCGGCCGCTGCGGGCCCTTGCGGTCCATCCCCGACGTCAGCACGCTGTTCCCGTCCGGCAGCCGCGACCGCACGGCATGCTCGGACTCGCCCACGTGGACCGCGTCGTACTCCTCCTCGCTGATCATCGCCTTGTCCGCCGAACCCACCAGCATCACCACCGCGGCGCCCATCACGATGATCAGCAGCACCAGTGCCGCCACGGCGATCCCGCAGCCCATCGCCACACCGCCGGCCCGGGTCCGTACCGGCACCGTCAGCTCGCGGTCCAGCGCGGCCCAGTCCATCGGCGGCGCGCCCTTCAGCGCCAGCGCCCGGGCCTGCGACCGCTGGCCGAAGTCGTCGGCCACGTCCTCGACGAGCCCGGCCGGCTCCGTCCCGTACGGCAGCACTCCCGCCACCCGGAACCCGCCGCCGTCGGTCGCTCCCGCGTGCACCATGCCGCCGACCAGGCGGGCCCGCTCCCGCAGCCCCGTCAGCCCCTGTCCGCCCGAGACGACCTCGCCGCCCGAACCGCGCCCGGCCGCCGGACCGTTGGCGATCTCCACCACCAGGGAGTCGTCCTCGTACCGGAGTTCCACGGTGATCGCCGACCCCGGAGCGTGCTTGTAGGCGTTGGTCAGCGCCTCCTGCACGATCCGGTACGCCGCGTGGTCGCAGGCCGCGACCAGCGGCCGGGGCTTCCCCGCCGTGCCCAGCCGTACGTCGGTCCCCGCGGCCCGCGCCGCCTCCACGATGCCCGCGATACCGGCCACCCCCCGTGCGGCCGGCTGCGCCTCCTCCGCCGGCGCCGGTGCCTCCACGCCGTCGCGCAGGATCCCCACGACTTCCCGCAGCTCGTGCATGGCCGCCACCGAGGCCTGCCGCAGCACTCCCACCGCCTCGCGCTGGCGGTCGGTGAGCGCGGGATCCACCTCCAGCGCCCCGGTGTGCACCGAGATCAGCGCCAGCTGGTGGCCCAGGCTGTCGTGCATGTCCTGGGCGATCCGCTGCCGCTCCCGCAGCCTGGCCTGCCCGGCGACCATGGTCCGCTCGCGCAGCAGCTGGTCGTTGCGCTCCTGGAGCGCGCTCAGCAGGGTCCGGCGCTGGTGCCAGTAGCGGCTGGCCAGACCCGGCATGACGGTCGCCGCGAGGAACAGCAGGGTGGAGAACACGACCACCAGCAACGGCTGCGTCTGCGTCCCCTGGTCGACGAAGGTCAGGCAGACCGCGGCGAGGAAGGCCAGCAGGAAGGCACCGAGCGCCCGGCCCACGCCGATGATCCGCCGGCCCGCGGACCAGCCCAGCAGCACCGTCACGAGGAACACCCCGGGCAGCAGCCCGCTCGCGGCGGAGCCCACCACCAGCGTGACCGCCGGCAGCCGCCGCCGCAGCAGCGTCAACGACACCACGGTCACGACGCCGAGGACCGTCTTCAGTCCCGAGCTGTTGCTGAGTTCGTCGACACCGATGCCGAGCAGCGCCATCACGGCGGCGATCGTGAGGTCCGCGGCCAGCGCGCGCCGGGTCCAGGGCTCCGGCCCCTTCAGCCAGTCCCAGCCCGCACGTGTCCTCGCCTTGGCATCCACACGCCCGACCCTAGACACCGGCCCCCGCCGCCGGCGGCCTTCTTTCGTCGCGCGCGGCACGACGAAAGTCGCGGGGGACCGGAGTGAGGAAGCCGATGGCGAAGCACTTCGAGAAAGGGGACGGAGAAGAGGGGGGAGGGGCAAGGGGGCGGCCGGACGATGGAGCCGGACATGCGAGAAGCCCCGATCCGGATTCCGGATCGGGGCTTCCCCGATGTGGGCGAGGGGGGATTTGAACCCCCACGTCCCGAAGGACACTGGCACCTGAAGCCAGCGCGTCTGCCGTTCCGCCACTCGCCCGAGCGGCGCCCCAGTGGTTCTTCCCTTTCGGGCCGTTCCCCTGGCGACGTCGAAACATTAGCACGTCAGACGGGGCGGATTGAAATCGCTTTCCCCGCCCCTCCACACGACGACCGGGACGGCCACTCCCACTGTCCGCTCCCGGTGCGGGACACTGTCCCCGGAGCACCCCTACGATCCCTTGTGAGCACCAACACTCATGCGCGCAGGACCGAAGGGGAACCACCCGAATCCGCCACGCGTGGATACGATCAGTAAGCAGTACAGGGCGACAACGACGGAGGAGGTGCCCCATGGGAGTCCTGAAGCGTTTCGAGCAGCGACTCGAAGGTCTGGTGAACGGCACCTTCGCCAAGGTGTTCAAGTCCGAGGTCCAGCCGGTGGAGATCGCCGGCGCCCTCCAGCGGGAGTGCGACAACAACGCCACCATCTGGAACCGCGAGCGGACCGTCGTACCCAATGACTTCATCGTGGAGCTCAGCGCCGGCGACTACGAGCGCCTGAGCCCCTACTCCGGCCAGCTCGGCGACGAACTCGCGGGCCTCGTGCGCGACTACGCCAAGCAGCAGCGCTACAGCTTCATGGGCCCCATCAAGGTGCACCTGGAGAAGGCGGACGACCTGGACACCGGCCTCTACCGGGTCCGCAGCCGTACCCTCGCCTCCAGCACCTCCCAGGACTCCCCGCAGCCCGCCCAGGGCCGGCAGGGCGGGTACGGCTACCCGCCGGCCGGTGCCCCGCCCATGCCTCCGGGCCCGCCCCCGGGCGGCCCCGGAGCCCGCCCCGGCGGCGCGCCCGCGGCTCCCGGTGCCCCTGGCGCCGTACGCCGCTGGATCGAGATCAACGGCACCCGCCACCAGATCTCGCGCCCCACGCTCGTACTCGGCCGAAGCACCGAGGCCGATGTGCGGATCGACGACCCCGGCGTTTCCCGCCGGCACTGTGAGATCCGGACCGGAACACCCCCGACGATCCAGGATCTCGGGTCCACCAACGGCATCGTGGTGGACGGACAGCACACCACCCGCGCTACGCTCCGCGACGGCTCGCGGATCGTCGTGGGCAGTACCACCATCATTTACCGGCAAGCCGAAGGGTGAAGCGGGGGCAATGTCAGAGCTGACCCTGACGGTCATGCGGTTGGGTTTCCTGGCCGTTCTGTGGCTGTTCGTCATCGTGGCCGTTCAGGTCATCCGCAGCGACCTCTTCGGTACGCGCGTCACCCAGCGCGGCTCACGCCGCGGCGGGGCGGCCGCGGGCGCACCGCAGCAGACGGGGCGGCAGTCCGCGCCGCCCCAGCAGCGCCAGCGCAGGGGCGCGCCGACCAAGCTCGTCGTGTCCGAGGGCACCCTCACGGGCACCACGGTGGCCCTCGCCGGCCAGACGATCACGCTGGGCCGCGCCCACGACTCCACGATCGTGCTGGACGACGACTACGCCTCCAGCAGGCATGCCAGGATCTACCCCGACCGTGACGGCCAGTGGATCGTCGAGGATCTCGGGTCCACGAACGGCACGTATCTCGACCGGACCCGGCTGACCACCCCGACGCCCATTCCGCCGGGCGCCCCGATCCGCATCGGCAAGACCGTCATCGAGCTGCGGAAGTAGTACGAGAATGAGCGAGCGGAGCGAGCGAGCCGCGGCGGTCCGTCCCACCGGGGACACGGACCCGAGCGCGCTCCCGACCGGAGGGTGGGCAGTGTGGCTCGAGACCGGTTGTACCCCGAGGCGTCGACAGGGCAGGTGCGCATGAGTCTGTCCCTGCGGTTCGCCGCCGGATCGCACAAGGGGATGATCCGCGAGGGCAACGAGGACTCCGGCTACGCCGGTCCCCGGCTCCTCGCCGTCGCCGACGGCATGGGCGGCCAGGCAGCCGGCGAGGTCGCCAGCTCCGAGGTCATCTCCTCGCTCGTCCAGCTCGACGACGACGTCCCGGGCTCCGACATCCTCACCGCCCTCGGCATCGCCGTGCAGCGCGCCAACGACCAGCTGCGCGTGATGGTCGAGGACGACGCCCAGCTGGAGGGCATGGGCACCACGCTCACCGCCCTGCTGTGGACCGGCCAGCGCCTCGGCCTGGTCCACGTCGGCGACTCCCGCGCCTACCTGCTGCGCGACGGCGTCCTCACGCAGATCACCCAGGACCACACCTGGGTGCAGCGCCTGGTCGACGAGGGACGGATCACCGAGGAGGAGGCGACCACCCACCCGCAGCGCTCCCTCCTGATGCGGGCGCTCGGCAGCGGCGACGTCGTGGAGCCCGACCTCTCCATCCGCGAGGTCCGGGCCGGCGACCGCTACCTGATCTGCTCCGACGGCCTGTCCGGCGTGGTCTCCCACCAGACCCTGGAAGAGACCCTCGCCGACTACCACGGCCCGCACGAGACCGTGCAGTCCCTGATCCAGCTCGCCCTGCGCGGCGGCGGTCCGGACAACATCACCTGCATCGTCGCGGACGTCCTCGACACCGACAGCGGCGACACCATGGCCGCCCAGCTCAACGACACCCCGGTCGTCGTCGGCGCGGTGGCCGAGAACCAGCACCAGCTCTTCGACGGCAACGCCATGCAGACCCCGGCCGGCCGCGCCTCTGGCCTCGGCCGCCAGGCCCCGCCGCCCGCCGGTGCCTTCGGCCCTCCCGGCAGCGGCGAAGCCACCGGCTACGGATACCCCGACCAGAGCCAGGGCGGCGCGCTGGGCAGCTTCGGCGAAGCCGAGGCCTACGACGCCGACGGCTCGTACGAGGACACGTACGACCACCCGCGCAAGCGGCGCGGCAAAGGGCGCAAGTGGACCACGCGCACGCTGATCCTGCTGCTCGTGGCCGGTGTCGTCGGCGGCGGCCTCTACGCGGCGCACCGCTGGACGCAGACGCAGTACTACGTCGGCGTCAAGGGTGACCACGTCGCGCTGTACCGCGGCATCAGCCAGAACCTCGCCTGGATCCACCTCTCGCAGGTGGAGACGGACCACCCCGAGATCGAACTGAAGTACCTGCCGCCCTTCAAGCGCAAGCAGGTCGAGGCCACCATCAGCGAGGACAGCCTCGAGGGCGCGCGCAAGAAGATCGAAGAGCTCGGAACCCAGGTCTCCGCCTGCAAGCAGGACGAGGCCCGCCGCGCTTCCGAAGCCCAGGGCAACCAGACGCCCGGCCCCAGCCTGACTCCCGCGGAGCAAGCTGTCGTCGGTCAGTGCGAAAAGCAGTAGACATACGCGGGCACAGGGGGCCTGCCACACCATGAGCGTTGTCACCAACACGACCACCATCGGCGCCATCGAGGCGCCGAGCCGGCGGAACACCGAGCTCCTGCTGCTCGCCTTCGCCGTGGTCATCCCGATCTTCGCCTACGCGAACGTGGGCCTGTCGATCCACGGCGAGCTGCCCCCGGGCATGCTGCTCTACGGACTCGGCTTCGCCGTCCTCGCCGGGATCTCCCACCTCGTCGTACGCCGCTACGCCAAGTACGCCGACCCGCTGCTGCTGCCGATCGCGACGCTGCTCAACGGGCTCGGCGTGGTCCTGATCTGGCGCCTCGACCAGTCGGAGCGGCTGCAGAACCTGGCCAAGCGCAGCTTCGGCAACTTCTCGGAATCCGCGCCGCGCCAGATGATGTACACGGCGCTCGCCATCGCCCTGTTCTCCGTCGTGCTGCTGGTCCTGAAGGACCACCGCGTGCTCCAGCGGTTCACGTACATCTCGATGGCCGGTGCCCTGGTCCTGCTGATCCTGCCGGTCATCCCGGGCCTCGGCGCGGACGTCTTCGGCGCCAAGATCTGGATCAGCGTCGGCGGCTTCTCGATCCAGCCCGGTGAGTTCGCCAAGATCGTCATCGCGATCTTCTTCGCCGGCTACCTGATGGTCAAGCGCGACGCCCTGGCCCTGGCCAGCCGCCGCTTCATGGGCCTCTACCTGCCGCGCGGGCGCGACCTCGGCCCGATCCTGATGATCTGGGCGATGAGCCTGCTCGTCCTCGTCTTCGAGAACGACCTCGGCACCTCGCTGCTCTTCTTCGGCATGTTCGTGATCATGCTGTACGTGGCCACCGAGCGGACCAGCTGGATCGTCATCGGTCTGCTCATGTCGGTCGGCGGCGCCACCGTCGTCGGCGCCACGGCCAGCCACGTCAAGGCCCGCGTCACCGCCTGGCTGGACCCCTTCGCCTGCTACAGCACCTCCGGTGCCTGCGAGCAGGTCGGTCAGTCGATCATGAGCTTCGGTTCCGGCGGGGTGCTCGGCACCGGCTGGGGCCAGGGCAACTCGGACCTGATCGGCTTCGCCGCCAACTCCGACTTCATCTTCTCGACCGTCGGCGAGGAACTCGGCCTCACCGGCGTCATGGCCTTCCTCCTGCTCTACGGCCTGATCATCGAGCGGGGCGTGCGCACCGCCCTCGCCGCCCGCGACCCCTTCGGCAAGCTGTTCGCCATCGGGCTCTCCGGTGCCTTCGCCCTCCAGATCTTCGTCGTCGCGGGCGGTGTCATGGGCCTCATCCCCCTCACCGGCATGACCATGCCCTTCCTCGCCTCCGGCGGTTCCTCCGTCCTCGCGAACTGGGTGCTCATCGCCATCCTCATCCGGATCAGCGACACCGCGCGCCGACCTGCCCCGGCCCCCGCCCCGTCCCCCGACTCCGAGATGACCCAGGTGGTCCGCCCGTCATGAACAAGCCCCTGCGCCGCATCTCGCTGTTCTGCGGGCTGCTCGTCCTCGCGCTGCTGATCCGGACCAACTGGCTGCAGTACGTCCAGGCCGAGGAACTCAGCACGCGCAAGGAGAACCGCCGGGTCCAGATCGCCCAGTACGCCACCGAACGCGGCAACATCATCGTCCAGGGCCAGCCGATCACCGGTTCCGCCGTCACCGACGGCAGCGACTACAAGTTCAAGCGGACCTACACCGACGGCCCGCTGTGGGCACCCGTCACCGGCTACGCCTCGCAGGCCTTCGGCTCCACGCAGCTGGAGTCGCTGGACGACGGCATCCTCACCGGCAACGACGACCGGCTCTTCTTCGACCGCACCATCGGCATGTTCACGGGTGAGAAGAAACAGGGCGGCAACGTCATCACCACCCTGAACGCCGCCGCCCAGAAGGCCGCCTTCGACCAGCTCGGCAGCAAGAAGGGGGCCGTCGCCGCGATCGACCCGCGCACCGGCGCCATCCTGGCCCTGGTCAGCACCCCCTCGTACGACCCGTCCAGCTTCGCCGGCAACTCCAAGGCCGACGAGAAGGCCTGGGTCGAGCTGAAGGACTCCGAGGACAAGAAGCTCGTCAACCGCGCCCTGCGCGAGACGTACCCGCCGGGCTCCACCTTCAAGGTGGTCACGGCCGCCGCCGCGCTGGAGCACGGCGTCGTCACCGACATCAACGCCCCCACGGACACCCCCGAGCCGTACATCCTGCCCGGCACGCGGACCCCGATGGTCAACCACGCGACCGGCTGCGAGAAGGCGACGCTGAACTTCGCCCTCCAGGTCTCCTGCAACTCGGTCTTCGCGAACCTCGGCGACAAGGTCGGCCGCGACAAGATGGTCGACACGGCCCAGAAGTTCGGCTTCAACAACGACAAGATCGACACCCCGGTCCGCGCCTTCGCCAGCGTCTACGACAAGACCATGGGCCGGGACGGCAACGCGCAGAGCTCCATCGGCCAGTTCAACACGGCCGCCACCCCGCTCCAGATGGCCATGGTCACCGCCGCTATCGCCAACGACGGCAAGCTGATGAAGCCGTACATGGTGGACGAGCTGACCGCGCCCAACCTCGACACGATCGAGAAGCACGAGCCGTCGGAGATGAGCCGGCCCCTCAGCGCCGCGACCGCGCAGAAGGTCCAGCAGATGATGGTCAACGTCGTGGAGAACGGCACCGGAACCAAGGCTCAGATCAAGAACGTCAAGGTGGGCGGGAAGACCGGTACCGCCCAGCACGGAGAGAAGAACGCCAAGCGCCCCTACGCCTGGTTCATCTCCTACGCCGAGCTCCCCGACGGCACCTCCCCGGTGGCCGTGGCCGTCGTGATCGAGGACAGCAGCGCCGACCGTGAGGACATCAGCGGCGGCGGCCTGGCCGCGCCGGTCGCCAGGGCCGTCATGGAAGCCGTCCTGAAGAGCAAGGGATGAGAAGCCGAGACAGGATCCGAGCGCTCGGTACCGGTCCGATATCAGCCTGTGGTCACGAACCGATCACCGACGATCGGCCGGTAGCCTTGCCGCGAACAGCACACCGCCGGACCGCACGCCGGTGCGGTCGGGACTGACGGAGAGGGCTGCAACGTTATGGAAGAGCCGCGTCGCCTCGGCGGCCGGTACGAGCTGAGCCACGTGCTCGGCCGTGGTGGCATGGCCGAGGTCTACCTCGGTCACGACACCCGGCTCGGCCGTACCGTAGCCGTCAAGACCCTGCGTGCCGACCTCGCCCGCGACCCGTCCTTCCAGGCCCGGTTCCGCCGCGAGGCCCAGTCGGCCGCGTCGCTGAACCACCCCGCGATCGTCGCCGTCTACGACACGGGCGAGGACTACGTCGACAACATCTCCATCCCGTACATCGTGATGGAGTACGTCGACGGCTCGACCCTGCGCGAGCTGCTGCACTCCGGCCGCAAGCTGCTCCCCGAGCGCACCCTCGAGATGTGCATCGGCATCCTCCAGGCCCTCGAGTACTCGCACCGCGCCGGCATCGTCCACCGCGACATCAAGCCCGCCAACGTGATGCTCACGCGCACGGGCCAGGTCAAGGTCATGGACTTCGGCATCGCCCGGGCCATGGGCGACTCCGGCATGACCATGACGCAGACGGCCGCGGTCATCGGCACCGCCCAGTACCTCTCCCCGGAGCAGGCCAAGGGCGAGCAGGTCGACGCGCGCTCCGACCTCTACTCCGCCGGCTGCCTGCTCTACGAGCTGCTGTGCGTCCGGCCCCCGTTCGTCGGCGACTCCCCGGTGGCCGTCGCGTACCAGCACGTACGCGAGGAGCCCCAGCCGCCGTCGAACTTCGACCCCGAGATCACGCCGGTGATGGACGCCATCGTCCTCAAGGCCCTGGTCAAGGACCCGGACTACCGTTACCAGTCCGCGGACGAGATGCGGGCCGACATCGAGGCCTGCCTCGAGGGCCAGCCCGTCGCCGCGACCGCCGCCATGGGCGCCGCCGGCTACGGCTACCCGGACCAGGGCGGCTACGGACACCAGGGCTACGACCAGCCCACCACCGCCCTGCGTTCCCCGGACGCCGGCCAGACCTCGATGATGCCGCCGATGCCCCCCGGGGGCGGCGACGGCGGCTACGGGTACGACAACCAGGGCCACGGCGGCTACGACCAGGGTCACGGCCGCCGCCAGCAGAAGAAGAGCCGCGCCTCGACGATCCTGCTGGCCCTGGCCGCCGTCCTCGTCCTGGTCGGCGCGATCCTGATCGGCCGGACCCTCTTCAGCGAGACCGCCGACAACCGCCCGGCCGTGCCCAAGCTCGTCGGCCAGACCTTCGAGCAGGCGCAGGGCAGCGGCAAGAACATGGGCCTCCCGGTGGAGAAGGAGGGCGAGGAACCCTGCGCGGACCAGCCCAAGGGCAACGTCTGCTCGCAGAACCCGGCCCCCGACACCAAGGTCGACAAGGGCACCACGATCAAGGTGAAGGTGTCCACGGGCGCCCCCAAGGTCGCGGTCCCCGATGTCCTGCGTCTGAAGTTCGAGGACGCCGAGTCGACGCTCAAGGGTAAGAAGTTCCAGGTCGAGAAGAAGCTCGTCGAGAACGACAACGCCTCCCCCGGCACCGTGGTGGACCAGAACCCCAAGAGCGGCAGCCAGGCGGAGCAGGGCTCGGTGATCACCCTCCAGGTCGCCAAGGAAGTCGCCAAGGGCGTCGTCCCCGACCTCAAGGGCATGAACAAGGCGGCCGCGGCCAAGGCGCTCTCGGACGCCAAGCTGAAGCTCGGCAGCACCACTGAGGTGGACTCCCCGGGAGCCCCGCCCCAGACGGTCGTCGCGCAGCAGTACCAGCCCGGCATCGAGCTCGCCAAGGACACCCCGGTCAACGTCAGCATCTCCAAGGCCGCCTCGGCGGCGCCGACGGTGGTGCCCCCGCTCACGGGGCAGACGGTGGCCCAGGCCAAGCTGACGCTCCAGGCGAACAACCTGGTCTTCGGCGCGGTCCTGGCGGGGTCCACCGACGACAACGCGGTGGTCATCGACTCCAACCCGCCCGTCGGCAGCCAGGTGCCTGGCGGCACGGTGATCAACGTCCGCACCGCCAAACCGCAGGACGGCGGCCAGCAGGACGGCGGAGGCCTCTTCGGAGGCCTGACCGGCGGCAACCGCCGCTAGGGCGCCGGGTTACCCGCCCGGCCACCGCGACAGGCTGTTTCACGTGAAACAGCCTGGTGGATCAGCGCAGTTCGGCCGGCTTGGTGCGCTTCTCGTCGACCTTCTCCGCCCGCACGAGCTCGCCCCAGACGATGTACCGGTACTTCGAGGTGTAGACCGGCGTGCAGGTCGTCAGGGTGATGTAGCGGCCCGGGGAGGTCTTGCCCGACTCCTTCGGGACCGGGTTGATCACGCCGGTGTTGTACTTCGAGGTCTGGGCCAGCTCGGCGAAGACCTTGTAGACGTACCAGGTGTCCTTGGTCTCGAAGACGATCGAGTCGCCGTTCTTCACCTTGTCGATGTTGTGGAACTTCGCCCCGTGCCCGTCGCGGTGCGCGGCCAGCGCGAAATTGCCCTCGGCGTCCCAGGGCAGCCCGGACTTCACCGGCTCCGTGTAGTACCCGGCCACGCCGTCGTTCAGGACGTCCGGTGCCGTGCCCTCCTTGACCAGCACCTCGCCGTTCTTCATCGCCGGTACGTGCAGGAAGCCGATCCCGTCCTCGGTGTTCAGGGCACCCGGCCGGGCGGGGGCGCTCGCCGAGGGCGCGGGGCTCTGCCAGCGCTGGCGGATCTCGTCGCCGCGCGCGGAGGCCTGCCGGTCGGCGAGGACGTTGGTCCACCAGAGCGAGTACGCCACGAACAGGCCCAGGACCAGGCCTCCCGTGATCAGGAGCTCCCCCAGCAGACTCAGGGCCCCGGCGACCACACTGCGGTCGGCGGGCTGCTTTGCGGAGCGGCGACGGGCACGAGACACTGCGGGTTCGTCCTTACGGGCTGGTCAGCGCGGGCGGGGCGCCCTGGTTTCGGGGGCGTTCATCGGCCATCCTGCCCCATACGATCAACCGGTAGGTGCTGGTGAACTCCGGGGTGCAGGTCGTCAGCGTGATGTACCGGCCCGGTTCGGTGAATCCGGAGCCCTCCGGCACCGGCTTGATCACCGCCACGTTGGCCGGGGAGGTCTGCGGCAGCGCGGAGGTCACCTGGTAGGTGTAGTAGGCGTCCCGGGTCTCCACGACGATCGCGTCCCCCGGAACCAGCTGGTTGATGTAGCGGAACGGTTCCCCGTGGGTGTTGCGGTGTCCGGCGACCGCGAAGTTGCCCTGCCGGTCGGAGGGCATCGCCGTCTTCAGCGCACCCTCGCCGTAGTGCCCGACCATCCCCTTGTCGAGGACCTTCGCCTTGCTGATCCCCTCGGCCACCGGCACCTTGAGGTCCAGCTTCGGGATGTGCATGATCGCGAAGCCCTGGCCGGGCTCGAAGGCGGTCGCCGGGGGCGGCCCGCCCGTTCCCGGCGGGCGCTCCCAGGTCTGCTCGAGCGAGCCCGCGGCACCGTCCGCCGCCCGCTCCGCCAGGACGTTCGTGTACCAGAGCTGGTAGGTGACGAAGAGCAGCATCACCACCCCGGCGGTGATGAACAGCTCGCCGGCGGCCCTGCTGAGCACCACCACCGGACCGCCGGAGCGCGGACGGGCGCGCCTGCGGCCCCGGCCGCTCCCGCCGCGCCTGCGGGCGCGTGCGTGCGAGCGCTTCGCGGCCTCCTGCGCTGCCTTGCGCCGCGCGGCCCGGCCCTCGCTGGGCACGGACGGCGCGACCGCCGTCACGCGACGGCCTTGCCCACCACCGGGGCCAGCCCCACCGACCGCTCGACGGCGCCGGCGTCACCGCAGCGCACCAGCCAGTTCGCGAGCATCCGGTGCCCCCACTCGGTCAGCACCGACTCGGGGTGGAACTGGACGCCCTCCACATCGTGCTCCCGGTGCCGCAGGCCCATGATGATCCCGTCCTCGGTGCGCGCGGTCACCTCCAGCACGTCGGGCAGGGTCCCCGGCTCGGCCGCGAGGGAGTGGTAGCGGGTCGCGGTGAAGGGCGACGGCAGTCCGGCGAAGACGCCGAGTCCCTCGTGGACCACGGGCGAGGTCTTGCCGTGGAGCAGCTCGGGCGCGCGGTCCACCACGCCCCCGTACGCGACCGCCATGGACTGCATGCCGAGGCAGACGCCGAAGACGGGGACGCCCGTGTCGGCGCAGTGCCGGACCATGTCCACGCAGACGCCCGCCTCTTCCGGGGTACCGGGCCCGGGCGAGAGGAGGACGCCGTCGAAGCCGTCCTGGGCGTGCGCGAGCTCCACCTCGTCGTTGCGCAGCACCTCGCATTCGGCGCCGAGCTGGTAGAGGTACTGGACCAGATTGAAGACAAAGCTGTCGTAGTTGTCGACAACCAGAATGCGCGCGCTCACGGAGTGGCTCCCGATCCCTCGTCCACCGTCACGTCGTTGAACGGAAGGAGCGGCTCGGCCCACGGGAACACGTACTGGAACAGCACGAACACCACCGCCAGGACCAGTACGAGAGAGATCAGCGCGCGCACCCACGCGTTGCCCGGCAGATGCCGCCAGATCCAGCCGTACATTCCGTCTGTTTCCTTCGTCGTCCACGTTGGTTCCTCGTACCGCGGGGGCGGTACCGCAACAGCCTAAGGGCCTGGGGCCCGCGGCGGGGGTCAGCGGGGCAATCACCCCTTTCCGGCGGGGCCCGCGGCCCGGGTGCCGGTGAGCTCCGCCCAGACGACCAGCCGGTGGCTGTGGCCCCACTCGGGTTCGCAGGTGGTCAGGGTGAGGTACTTGCCGGGGGTGGCGAAGGGGGAGCGGCGCGGCACCGGGGCGACCACCCCGGTCTCGGTGGGCAGGATGCGCAGCGGTGCGGCCCGGACGGTGTACGTGTACCAGCCGGTGGCGTCCCGGACGGTCACGGTGTCCCCGGGGCGCAGCTGGGGGACGTCCTTGAAGGGGTCTCCGTAGGTGCGCCGGTGCCCGGCCACCGCGAAGTTGCCGTCGCCGCCGGGGCGGGCCGAGCCGGTGTAGTGGCCCAGGCCCTTCTTCAGCGGTTCGGGGTCGGTTCCCTCCAGGACGGGCCTGCTCCAGTCCTTGCCGAAGCGGGGGACGTACAGCTCGGCGAAGGCGCGGCCGGGCGGGTAGGGCGCCGGTTCCTGCCCTGCCGGGGGCCCCGCCGAACCCGCAGCCGCATCGGGAGCCGAATCGGGAGCCGAACCCGGTGCCGGGGCGGGGGCGGCGGCCGGGGCGGACGCCGCCCAGCGGTCGTGCAGCCGGTCCCGCTCGGCCTGCGCGGCGCGGTCGGCCTTGACGCCGGTCCACAGCAGGACGTACGCCACGAACAGCACGATCAGCGTCCCGGCCGTCAGGCACACCTCGCTGACCGTCCGTACCACCAGGCGCAGTACGACGTCAGGACGCGGCGGACTCCAGCGGCTTCGCATAGTGGAGGTCCACTGTGCCCGAGTAGCCGGGCAGTGTCAGCCTCTTCTCCTCGTCCACCTTCCAGCCGAGCCCGTACGCGTTGACGTACAGCTGGTAGTTCTGGATGGCGGGGGAGGCGGCGAGGGCCTTGCGCAGCGCGCCCGGGTCGCCGACGGCGGAGATCTTGTAGGGGGGCGAGTACACGCGGCCTTGGAGGATCAGGGTGTTGCCGACGCAGCGGACCGCGCTGGTGGCGATCAGCCGCTGCCCCATCACCTCGATGCCGCCGGCGCCGCCCAGCCACAGGGCGTTGACCACGGCCTGGAGGTCCTGCTGGTGGATCACCAGGTCGTTGGGCTGTGGTTCGGGGACACCGGGGACGCGCGCGGTGGCGTTGGGCGGCGCGTCGTTGAGGGTGACGGTCAGGCCCCTGCCGGTGAGCTCCTCGGTGCCCGAGGCGGCGCGCAGGGCGGCGAGCCTGGCCTCCTCGGCCTTGGTGCTGCCGTTGTCGCGCTCGGCGAGGGCGTCCACCTGGGCGCGGGCGCCGGCGGCGCTCTTCTCCAGCTCGGCGTTCTTGGCGCTGCGCTCGTGGATGAGGTCGGACAGCTTCAGGAGGGAGGCATCCGTGCGGATGTTCGTACCCTTGGAAGTGTTGAAGCTGGTGACGAAGATGAGCCCGGCGAGGGCGAAGACGGCGGCCGTCAGCAGCCGGGCCGGCCTGGCCCGGCGGCGGGGGGCACCCGTGGAGGAGTCGTCGGAATCGCGCAACGTACCCTTCTCCTTCAACGCCAGAGGTCCACTACGCTAACGGACGCCCGGGGCAGGCAAGGTCCCCCAGCGCATCGACAGGAGAGCCCCTCGTGCCGAAGTCACGTATCCGCAAGAAGGACGACTACACGCCGCCGCCGGCGAAGCAGGCGCAGGCGATCAGGCTGACCAACCGCAGCTGGGTCGCCCCGGTCATGCTGGCCTTCTTCCTCATCGGTCTCGCGTGGATCGTGGTCTTCTACGTGACCGACACCCAGCTGCCGGTGGAGGCGCTGGGCAACTGGAACATCGTGGTCGGCTTCGGATTCATCGCGGCCGGTTTCGGTGTCTCCACCCAGTGGAAGTAGCGCCACGCACCATACCGGCGCAGCTCGGCGCAAGCTCTCCCCATGAGTTATCCACAGCGTCATCCACACCTGAGGAAAAGGCAGAAGATCTGTGGATAACTCTGTGGAGAGTTGACGCCGGTGTGATCAGGTGAGTGCAGCCGTCCGGACGACCACGAGCGCCACGGCCAGCAGGAACACCGCCGCACAGGTCGCCGTCTGGACGAGTGCCCGCCCGCGCCCCGCGGCGGGCACGAGCAGCCCCAGGGCGACCAGTGCGCCGGTCACCAGGCCGCCGATGTGCGCCTGCCACGACACGGACAGGCCGATGGGCGCGAAGGTCACGAACAGCATGAGCCCGAGCGTCACCAGCACCGGCCGCAGCTCGTAGCGGAGTCGGCGGGCGAGCACGACGGTGGCGCCGAGCAGGCCGCAGACGGCGCCGGAGGCCCCGAGAGTGGGGGTGTTCGGCGCGGTCAGCAGGTAGACGAGGGCGCTGCCGCCCAGCCCCGACAGCAGGTAGAGCGCGAGGTAGCGGGCGCGGCCCAGGGCCGCTTCCAGCGGCCCGCCGATCACCCACAGGGCGAGCATGTTGCCGAAGACGTGCCACCACTCGACGTGCAGGAACACCGAGGTCAGCAGCCGGTGGTACTGCCCTGTGGAGATCCCTTCGACGGGCGCCCCGAAGTACTCGACGTAGCGGCCGAGCAGCTCCAGCCGCACCGCCAGCCCCGGCACCGCCAGTACGGCGAGGAACACCGCCGCGTTGATCCCGATGAGGATCTTGGTGACGAGCTGGGGATCGGCGGTCACCAGCCCGCCCGCGACCGTGCGCGGGGCGTTGGCCGCCGGGGAGTGCCCGGTCCCGGAGCCGCCCCTGACGCACTCGGGGCACTGGAAGCCCACCGAGGCGCTGATCATGCACTCCGGGCAGATGGGCCGCTCGCAGCGGGTGCAGCTGATGCCCGTGTCGCGGTCCGGGTGGCGGTAGCAGCCCGGCAGACGGTCGGTGTCCATCGGTCCCCTCGGTCGGCGGCGGGCGGGGCCTGCGCCCCGCCGGTCCAGTACACATCGACTACGGACGGGCGGGGCCCAAAGGTTCCCGCCCCGCCGCCCCGCGGGTCAGCGGCGCTCGACCGAGACCGACTGGATGATCACGTCGTCGAGCGGCCGCTCGGTGCGCGGGTTGGTGGCGCCGGAGGCGATGGCGTCCACGACCTTGCGGCTGGCCGCGTCGCTGACCTCGCCGAAGATGGTGTGCTTGCGGGTCAGCCAGGCCGTGGGGGCGACCGTGATGAAGAACTGCGAGCCGTTCGTGCCCGGGCCGGCGTTGGCCATGGCCAGCAGGTAGGGCTTGGTGAAGGCCAGGTCCGGGTGGAACTCGTCGGCGAACTGGTAGCCGGGACCGCCCGTGCCGTTGCCGAGCGGGTCACCGCCCTGGATCATGAAGCCGCTGATGACGCGGTGGAAGACGGTGCCGTCGTAGAGCGGGGCGGTGGTCTTCTGGCCGTCGGTGGGACGGGTCCACTCACGCGCGCCCGTGGCGAGCTCCACGAAGTTCCGGACCGTCTTGGGAGCGAAGTTCTCCAGCAGCTCGATCTCGATGTCGCCGTGGTTGGTCTTCAGGGTGGCGTAGAGCTTCTCGGCCACGGGTCTGCCTTCCCTAGTCATCACTGTCGGCCCGATCCTCCCACGGAGGGCAGAACGCCACGGAAATCCTCCACCCGTATGCCCTGTCACGCATGCGTCGGCAGCGCGGTGACAGGCATGATCCGACAAAGGGTGGAAAGGTGAACTGTGTCCGCCACCGAGGAGGAGGATCCCGTGACCCGCAAGGACAGCGTGCGCCTGGCCGCCGAGAACGCCAGGGACGCCGTGAAGTACGCAGCGGAAGTGGTGGCGCCGTACGCGGGAACCGCCATGGACGCGGCCGCGCACTACGCCCAGGAGGCGAACGAGCGACTGGCGCCGAAGGTCTCGCACGCGGCCGGCCAGGCCTCGATGCACGCGCGCGCGGCGTACGACAGCCACCTCCATCCGAGGATGCAGGCGGCGCGCACGCACGTACCCCCGAACGTGGACCGGGCCGCGGTGAAGGCCGTCCACCACACGCGCGTCGCCGCGCGCCAGGCGGCCGACTACACGGCGCCCCGGATCGAGAGCGCGATCGCGGCGAGCCGGCCGGTGGCCGAGGAGGCCGCGTCCCGCTCGACGGCGGCGCTCGCGGCGCTGCGCGGGCAGGTGTCGGCGAAGGAGGTGCGGCGCCTGGTGCGGCGGCACGAACGCCGGGCGCGGTGCGGCCGGTGGGTCAAGGGTGCCGCGCTGGTCGGGCTGCTGGCGGGCGGCGCCTTCGCGGCGTGGAAGTGGTGGGACCAGCAGTCGAGCCCGGACTGGCTGGTGGAACCTCCGGCGGCCACCGAGCTGTCGGCTCAGGACGCGGCGCCGGCCGGCCTCGACGAGGAGCTGGCGGAGAAGGAGCTGGCGGAGAAGGAGCGCGAGGCGAACGGCGGCAAGAACGCCTGACGTCCGCCCGCGCGGCACAAGGGGCCCGGATCCGCTCGACGGATCCGGGCCCCTTCGTTTCGTGGCGGCCGCTGTGAGGCCAACACCACGGCCTAACCGGGCAGGGTCAGCACCATCCCGGGGCGGATGAGGTCCGGGTTGGAGCCGACCACGCCCCGGTTCATGGCGTACAGCTCGCGCCAGCGGGCCTCGTTGCCGAGCTCGTGGCGGGCGATCGCGGAGAGGGAGTCGCCCGGCTTGACGGTGTACGTGCGCTTCTTGGCGGCCGGCGCGGGCTTGGCGGGCACGGATTTCGGCTGCACCGGCTTCGGGGGAACCGCCTTCGGGGGAACCGGCACCGCCTTGTGCGCGGCCGAGGCGGGGCTCGGGGTGGCGGGCGCCGTCGGCTTGGACGCCGCGGGCGGCGCCTTGGGCGGAGCGGCGGCGGCCATCCGCTCGGCGGCCGCCCTGGTCGCGGACGCGGCGTCCGAGTAGGAGTCCGCGTACTTGGAGCCCGCGTCGGAGCCGGTCTTCGGCCCCGGCCGCTCCGTCTGCCGTTTCGCCTTCTCGGCGGCCTCGTGTTCCTTCTTCTTGTCCGACTTCAGGAAATCGAAGAGTCCCATTGCGTGCGCCTCCGGCGTGCTGTTGCCCCCTGGCCTCATGGCCTCACCCCACTGTCGGTCACCCTCGGCCGTTCGGCCCCGCGACCGGTCCGTACGGGGGACCCCGCCCCGCCGGCTACCGCTGCCGGGCCCGGCGGGCCGGGCGGGGGCTCTCGGCGGGCACGCCCAGCGGCCCCTGCGCGAGGCGGCCGAGGACCCGCAGCAGACACGCGCGGTCCTCTTCGGTGAGGTCGGCGAGGGCGTCGGCGTGGACCTGGTCGACGATCCGCCGGCTCTCCAGCGACAGGGCGGCCCCCTTCTCGGTGACCGCGATGACGCGGGCTCGCCGGTCCTTGGTGGAGGGCCGGCGCTCGGCCAGTCCGGTCTTCTCCAGGGCGTCGACCGTCACCACCATCGTCGTCTTGTCCATGTCGCCGATCTCGGCGAGCTGGGCCTGCGTGCGCTCCTCCTCCTGCGCGTGCACCAGGACGCAGTGCATCCGGGCGGTCAGTCCGATCCCGCCGAGGGCGGCGGCCATGCGGGTGCGCAGGACATGGCTGGTGCGGTCCAGGAGGAAGGACAGGTCGGGCTCGGTCCGGGTGGATCCCATCGCGGTCATGGGCCCAGCCTAGCAACTCGATCCGAAAAAAATAGTCTGCAACAAAACTATCTGCTACGGTCGCACCACTTGCCCGCCAACGGCTCACCGAGGCCCGCCGACGACCGGAGAGACCCATGACCACCGCCGTTACGGAAACCCCCGCCCCGACCGCCCGGGACGGCCGGCCGCGGCCGCCGCGCCCGCGCCGGACCGCCCTCGCCGTGCTCTCCACCGACATGCTGATGACCGTCCTCGACGGCAGCATCGTCACCGTGGCCATGCCGGCCATCCAGGACGACCTCGGCTTCACCCCCGCCGACCTCAGCTGGGTCGTCAACGCCTACCTGATCGCCTTCGGCAGCCTGCTCCTGCTCGCCGGCCGGCTCGGCGACCTCATCGGCCGCAAGCGGATGTTCCTCGCGGGCACCGCCGTCTTCACGGCCGCCTCGCTGCTCGCCGGATTCGCCGGCTCCCCCGCCCTGCTCATCGCGGCCCGCTTCCTCCAGGGCGTGGGCAGCGCCATGGCCTCCGCCGTCGGCCTCGGGATCCTGGTCACCCTCTTCGACCAGCCCCGCGAATGCGCCAGGGCGATCGCCGTCTTCTCCTTCACCGGAGCGGCCGGAGCCTCCCTCGGACAGGTGCTGGGCGGCGTCCTCACCGATGCCCTGGACTGGCACTGGATCTTCTTCATCAACCTGCCCATCGGGATCGCCACCCTGCTGGCCGCCCTGCCCGCGCTCCCCGCCGACCGGGGTCTGGGACTGCGCGCGGGGGCCGACGTACCGGGTGCGGTACTCGTCACCGCCGCCCTCATGACGGGCATCTACGCCGTCGTACGCGTCGAGGAGCACGGCTGGGCCTCCGCGCACACCCTCGGCCTCGGGGCGCTCTCCCTGGTCCTGGTCGCCGCCTTCCTGCTGCGCCAGACCAAGGCCCGCGCCCCGCTGATGCCCCTGCGGATCCTCCGCTCGCGCACCGTGGCCGCCGCGAACCTGGTCCAGATGCTGATGGTGGCCGCGCTGTTCTCCTTCCAGGTCCTCGTCGCCCTCTACCTCCAGCAGGTCCAGGGCTACGGGGCGGCGGAGACCGGCCTCGCGATGCTGCCGGCCGCGCTGGCCATCGGCGGCGTCTCCCTCGGCGGGGCGGCGAAGCTGATCGCCCGCTTCGGCGAGCGGGGCGTCCTGCTCACCGGCCTCGCCCTGCTGGTCGCCGGTCTCGCCCTGCTGACCCGCCTCCCGGTGCGCGCCGACTACCTCACCGACCTGCTGCCCGTGATGCTGCTGGCCTCGGGCTTCGGCCTGGCCCTGCCCGCGCTCACCGGTCTGGGGATGTCGGGAGCCGGCGAGCGCGACGCCGGGCTGGCGTCGGGCCTGTTCAACACCACCCAGCAGATCGGCATGGCCCTCGGCGTGGCCGTCCTCTCCACCCTGGCCGCCTCGCGCACCGAGGCCCTGACCGCCGCCGGCCGTGCCCGGCCCGAGGCCCTCACCTCCGGTTACCAGCTGGCCTTCGCCGTCGGCGCCGCCCTCCTGCTGGCCGCCACCGCCCTCGCGGCCGCCCTCCCGCGCCCCGCGCGCACGCGCTGACACCGCGCCCCGGAGCCGGAGCGCGCGTACGCAAAAGACCCCCTGACCGGCATTCACGCTGGTCAGGGGGTCTTCTTGAAGTGGAGCCTAGGAGATTCGAACTCCTGACATCTGCCTTGCAAAGGCAGCGCTCTACCAACTGAGCTAAGGCCCCGAGCAACCGGACGCGGACCTCCCCGGGAAGAGAGTGTCCGTTCCGCAGGACAGAGTACCCGGTGCACCCCCGCATCCCGCAAAATGATGGGGACTCCCGCCCCGCGACCACGCTCCGTAAGATGCTCGCGAGGTTCGCACCAGCGAAGGGGAGTAGGAAGAGTGGACGCAGTACAGCAGGAGGCCACGGCCAGAGCCCGGGAACTCCAGCGCAGTTGGTACGGGGAGCCGCTCGGCGCACTGTTCCGGCGGCTCATAGATGACCTCGGTCTCAACCAGGCCCGCCTCGCTGCCGTGCTCGGGCTTTCGGCGCCGATGCTGTCCCAGCTGATGAGCGGACAGCGCGCCAAGATCGGCAACCCGGCCGTGGTCCAGCGGGTCCAGGCCCTCCAGGACCTCGCGGGCCAGGTGGCCGACGGCAGCGTCAGCGCCGCCGAGGCCACCGACCGGATGGACGAGATCAAGCACACCCAGGGCGGCTCCGTCCTCAGCAACAGCGGGCAGACCAGCACCGGTTCGGGGGCCCCCACCGTCAAGCGGGTCGTCCGCGAGATCCAGTCGCTGCTGCGCTCGGTCGCCGCGGCCGGCGACATCATCGAGGCGGCGGACACGCTCGCACCCACCCACCCCGAACTGGCAGAGTTCCTCCGGGTCTACGGGGCGGGCCGCACCTCCGAGGCGGTGTCCCACTACGAGGCCCACCAGAACTGACACACACGGGTTGACGGGGGACGGGCGCAGCGATGGGTGAGGTCTTCGCCGGCCGGTACGAGCTGGTCGATCCGATCGGGCGCGGCGGCGCCGGCGCCGTCTGGCGGGCCTGGGACCAGCGCCGCCGCCGGTACGTCGCCGCCAAGGTCCTCCTCCAGGGCGATGCGCACATGCTCCTGCGGTTCGTGCGCGAGCAGGCCCTGCGCATCGACCACCCCCACGTCCTCGCGCCGGCCAGCTGGGCGGCGGACGACGACAAGGTCCTGTTCACCATGGACCTCGTCGCGGGCGGCTCCCTCGCCCATGTGATCGGTGACTACGGGCCGCTGCCGCCGCGGTTCGTGTGCGTCCTGCTCGACCAGCTCCTGTCGGGGCTGGCGGCGGTGCACGCGGAGGGCGTCGTCCACCGCGACATCAAACCGGCGAACATCCTGATGGAGGCCACTGGAACCGGGCGGCCGCACCTGCGGCTGTCCGACTTCGGCATCGCCATGCGCAAGGGCGAGCCCCGGCTCACGGAGACGGACTACGTCGTCGGCACGCCCGGCTATTTCGCGCCCGAGCAACTGCGGGGCGCCGAGCCCGACTTCCCCGCCGACCTCTTCGCCGTCGGCCTGGTCGCCCTGTACCTGCTGCGGGGCCGCAAGCCCGACTCCCAGTCGCTGGTGGAGCATTGGCGGGAGCACGGCATCCCCGACGCCCCCGAAGGCGTCCCCGCGCCGCTGTGGGGCGTGATCTCGAACCTCCTGCACCCCGACCCGGACAGCCGCTTCCGGACCGCCACGGGGGCGCGCAAGGCCCTTGCCGAGGCCGCCCAGTTGCTGCCCGAGCCCGCCGCCGAGGAGGACCCGGTGGAGGTGTTCGACCAACTCGGGCCGCTTCCGGCCGGTTTCGGCCCCCAGGGGCCCGTGACGGCCGCTCCCGCGGCCCCGGCGGGTTTCGGACCGCCACCGGCCGCGTACGGGGCGGAGGGGGCCGAGGGCACGAGCGGTTTCCACCTGGCGCCACCCGCCGCGACTCCGCCGCTCCCGTCCCCCGCGCCCCCGGCCCCGGCCGCCGCGCCGACCGCGCCGACCGCGCCCCCGGCCGCCGCACCGCCCGCGTCCTCCCCGGCCCGCTCCGGCGGGATCGCACCGCCCCCGGCGAAGGTCACCGCCGGCCTCCTTACGGCGGCCCTGCTGTGCTTCGCGGTCGGCGTCTGGGCGCTGACGCAGCTCTAGGCCGTGCGGGCTCCGCCGCGCCGGGCCAGCAGGATCCAGCCCCCGAGCACGAGCAGCAGCACCGTCCCCGTGCCGAAACCGGCCCCGGCCACGACCCGCATCGCCGAGGTGGCGTCCCGGGCGGCCGCCGCCTCGGGGGCGGTGAGCCCCTCCTTCGCGGCGGCCCGGTCGGCCGGGCCGACCCCGAAGCCGGCGGCCGTCAGGCTCTCCCCGTAGACCGGCGCCCCGACCGGACCGCCGGTCACGGCCAGCCGCAGCGTGAGCGGCACCGGGGTCGCGTCCTCGGTGAACTCCGCGACCTTCCCGCCCAGGGTGACGGCGACGTAGTACCACCCGGCGAGCCCCAGGGGCCGTACCGCGGCCACGTCGGAGAAGCGGTTCCCGTACGCCACCGGAGCGGTCTTCGGCAGCGTCACGGCCGCCTGCCTGCCGTCGTACGAGGTGTCCCCGGACTCCACGAGTCCCCGGTACGGGCTGTACAGCGAGACGGTGAGCCCGTTGGAGGCGGAGCCGTAGTCCTTGGTCATCCGCGCCTTGGCGATCTCGGCGCCGACCCCCAGCTGCTGCCCCCAGTCCAGCGGCACCCGGTAGAACCGGGTCTGCCCGGGGCGCAGGTCGTCGCGCCAGACCCCGGAGTCCAGGGCGCGCGCGTCGTTGAAGCCGGTTCCTCCGGTACGCGGCACCGGGTCCGCGCCCGGCAGGGCCGGGGAGGCCGAGGGCCGGACGCTGGGCGCGGCGGTGGGGGCGGTGCCGGCGGCCGGGGCCGGCTCTCGCATGGCGAGGAGCTCCACCGGCCATCCCGCCCGGTCGGAGTCCTTGCCCGCGCTCCGGGTGACCTTCGCGTAGTACGTGCCCGCGCCCTGGCACTCGGCGTCCTCCGCCAGCCGTCGCTGGCCGACCGCGCCGAGCGGCACCGCGTCGTAGCCGAAGGAGGCCCGGCCGGGGCCGGGCGGGCAGGCCCGGCCGGCGCTGGTCATGATCTCGACCTGGAGGTCGTCGCCGTAGCCGGCCTTCGCCCCGGCGGGCGGGTGCAGCACGGCGGAGACGTACACGGTGGAGGCGTCGTCCAGGCCGAGCCGGTAGAAGCGCTCGCCCGGGGCGAGGGCGTCCTCGTAGAACGTGCCGGTGTCAAGGAGCGGGGCGTCCGCCGTCGAGGGCGTGCCCCGGACCGGTTCGGCACCCGCCGCGGGCCGGTACTCCGGCAACGCCCGCCCGGACCGGGAAGGCCCGGTGGAAGGCCCGCCTGACGGTCCGGCAGCAGGTCCGGCAGCAGGTCCGGCAGCCGGCACCGCGTACGCCGTCCCCGGCAGCCACACCAGCCAGGCCGCCAGCCCCAGGGCCGCCGCCCCGGCCAGCGGCGCCCGCCGCGTCCGCCGTACCCGAACCATCACACCCACCCCGAATTTGCTACAGCAAGTCACATCTTTGCGTAATTGAACTTCTCCCGGGAGCGGATCCGCGGGACGCCCCCGGAACAGCATGAAGCCCCGGCAGCAGCGGCGGCCGGGGCTTCATGGAATCAATCGTGGGGCTCACACACCGGAACCAGAGGGCACGGAGTCAGTTGCCTCCGTCCACAGGTCCTGCTCGGCGCGGTCCGCCTGGATCTGGCGGTACACGAGGAGCCCGCCGATGGCGGCCAGTGCGACCAGGAGCAGCTTCTTCACGGCGCGACCTCGTCTTTCGTAGACGTTGGGGACTTCTGGCGGCCAACAATACACACCGACCGATACCGATCGGTTACCTGGGACTCCCCCTGACGGCCCAACGACGAAGACCCCCAGGCCTTGGCCTGGGGGTCTTCGACTCTGTGGGGCTAACAGGATTTGAACCTGTGGCCTCATCCTTATCAGGGATGCGCTCTAACCAACTGAGCTATAGCCCCATCCGCGCTGCGCGCTGACTCCTGAAGATTAGCGCACAGACGCGGTCGAGCCAAAATCCGCTCCCCGCGGCCTTCGCCGCAGGTCAGTCAGCGGGTCATTCGTCCTCGGCCAGCGTGAGCTCCACGCCGCCCACGAAGCCCGCCGACAGGTTGTAGATGAAGGAACCCAGCGTCGCGAGCGCCGTCATCAGCACCACGTCGATCACCGCGATCACCGACGTGAAGATCAGCACGCGCGGCAGCGACAGGAACGACTGGAGGTCGAACCCGTTGCCCTCGTTCGAGCCGGTCGCCTCGCTGATGGTGCCGCCGACGGTCGAGAAGATGCCCATGGCGTCCATGACCATCCACAGCACCGCCGCCGCGACGACGGTGCACAGGCCCAGGGCGATGGAGAGCAGGAAGCTGACCTTCATCACCGACCACGGGTCGGCCTTCGCCACCCGTAGCCGCGCCTTGCGGGTCCTGGGGGCCGTACGGACCGCCTGGGCGGCCCCGCGCTGCGCACCCGGGCCCGAGGGCGCCGCGTAGGCCTGCGGGGCCTTCTGGGGCTGCTGCTTCTTCGGCTGGTCCTTGGCCTTTTCCTGCGCCTGGTCCGTGGCCATGGCCTTGTCCTGCGTCTTGTCCTGCGCCTTCGGCTTGGGTTCCGGTTCTCGGGTGTCCGTCACGGTTCCCCCCTGGGAGTCCGCGGCGGGGCCACGGGCACCGTTCGCTCCAGTCTTGGCCGGTCCGGCGCCCGTGGCTCCACTCACGACTTACTCCTCGTGCTCCCCGGCCGAGGGCTCCGTGCCCTCGGCCACCCCGGCGGCCGGTGCGTCGGCCGCCGCGGCGTCGATCTCCGACTCGATCTCCGACTCGATCTCGTCGACCTCGTCAGCTTCCTGACCGGCCTCGGCGTTGCGGGCGATGCCCACCACGGCATCGCGCTTGCCCAGATTGATCAGCTGGACGCCCATGGTGTCACGGCCGGTCTCCCTGACTTCGTTGACGCGCGTACGGATCACACCACCGCCGAGCGTGATGGCGAGGATCTCATCCGTCTCGTCGACCACCAGCGCGCCGACCAGCGAACCGCGGTCCTCTACGATCTTCGCCGCCTTGATGCCCAGACCGCCACGGCCCTGGACTCGGTACTCGTCCACCGCCGTCCGCTTCGCGTAGCCGCCGTCGGTGGCGGTGAAGACGAAGGTACCCGGCCGGACAACGCTCATGGAGAGCAGTTCGTCACCCTCGCGGAAGCTCATGCCCTTCACGCCCGAGGTGGCACGGCCCATCGGACGCAGGGCCTCGTCGGTCGCCGTGAAGCGGATCGACTGGGCCTTCTTGCTGATGAGCAGCAGGTCGTCCTCGGCGGACACCAGCTCCGCGCCGATCAGCTCGTCGGCGGTGCCGTCGGTGCCGTCGGCACCGGTCTCCCGGAGGTTGATGGCGATGACGCCGCCCGAGCGGGGGGAGTCGTAGTCCTTGAGCGCCGTCTTCTTCACCAGGCCGCCCTTGGTGGCCAGGATCAGGTAGGGCGCCGCCTCGTAGTCGCGGATCGCGAGCACCTGGGCGATCTTCTCGTCCGGCTGGAAGGCCATCAGGTTCGCCACGTGCTGCCCGCGCGCGTCACGGCCGGCGTCCGGGAGCTCGTACGCCTTGGACCGGTAGACGCGGCCCTTGTTCGTGAAGAACAGCAGCCAGTGGTGCGTGGTGGAGACGAAGAAGTGGTCGACCAGGTCGTCCTGCTTCAGCTTCGTGCCGCGCACGCCCTTGCCGCCGCGCTTCTGCGAGCGGTAGTCCTCGGTCTTGGTGCGCTTGACGTAGCCGCCGTGCGTGATGGTGACGACGATGTCCTCTTCGGCGATCAGGTCCTCGATGGACATGTCCCCGTCGAAGGGCACCAGCTTGGAACGCCGGTCGTCGCCGTACTTCTCGACGATCGCCGCGAGCTCCTCGCTCACGATCGAGCGCTGCTTCTCCGGCGAGGCCAGGATCGCGTTGTACTCGTTGATCTTCGCCTGGAGCTCGTCGTGCTCGGCGACGATCTTCTGCCGCTCCAGGGCCGCCAGGCGGCGCAGCTGCATCTCGAGGATCGCGTTGGCCTGGATCTCGTCGATCTCCAGAAGGCCCATCAGGCCCTCGCGCGCGATCTCGACCGTGTTGCTGCGCCGGATGAGGGCGATGACCTCGTCGATCGCGTCCAGCGCCTTGAGCAGGCCGCGCAGGATGTGGGCCCGCTCCTCCGCCTTGCGCAGACGGAAGCGCGTGCGTCGGACGATGACCTCGATCTGGTGCTGCACCCAGTGGCGGATGAACGCGTCGATCGACAGGGTGCGCGGCACCCCGTCCACCAGCGCCAGCATGTTCGCGCCGAAGTTCGTCTGCAGGTCGGTGTGCTTGTACAGGTTGTTCAGCACGACCTTGGCGACGGCGTCGCGCTTGAGGACGATCACCAGGCGCTGGCCGGTGCGCGACGAGGTCTCGTCGCGCACGTCGGCGATGCCGCCGATCTTCCCGTCCTTCACCAGGTCCGCGATCTTCTGCGCGAGGTTGTCGGGGTTGGTCTGGTACGGAAGCTCCGTCACCACCAGGCACTGGCGGTTCTGGATCTCCTCGACCTCGACCACCGCGCGCATCGTGATGGAGCCGCGCCCGGTCCGGTACGCCTCCTCGATGCCCTTGCGGCCCACGACCAGCGCACCGGAGGGGAAGTCCGGGCCCTTGATCCGCTCCAGGAGCGCGTCGAGCAGCTCCTCGTGCGTGGCCTCGGGGTGCTCCAGCGCCCACTGGGCGCCGGCCGCGACCTCGCGCAGGTTGTGCGGCGGGATGTTGGTGGCCATGCCGACCGCGATACCGGCCGAGCCGTTGACCAGCAGGTTCGGGAAGCGCGCCGGCAGGACCGTCGGCTCCTGGTTGCGGCCGTCGTAGTTGTCCGTGAAGTCGACGGTCTCCTCGTCGATGTCCCGGAGCATCTCCATGGCCAGCGGCATCAGCTTGCACTCGGTGTAGCGCATGGCGGCCGCCGGGTCGTTGCCCGGGGAGCCGAAGTTGCCGTTGCTGTCCACCAGCGGCATGCGCATCGACCACGGCTGGGCCAGGCGGACCAGGGCGTCGTAGATCGAGGAGTCACCGTGCGGGTGGTAGGTGCCCATGACGTCACCGACGACGCGGGCGCACTTGTAGAAGCCCTTCTCGGGCCGGTAGCCGCCGTCGTACATCGCGTACAGCACACGGCGGTGGACCGGCTTGAGGCCGTCCCGCACGTCGGGCAGCGCACGCGAGACGATGACGGACATCGCGTAGTCGAGGTAGGAGCGCTGCATCTCCGTCTCGAGCCCGACGGGCTCGATGCGCAGCACGGGCTGCTCCTCCGCGGGATTCTCTGCGGTGGGGGTGGTTTCGTCGGCCATTGCTGGTCAGAAATCCTTTCAGGCGGTCAGCTGAGCCGACTCAGATGTCGAGGAAGCGAACGTCCTTGGCGTTGCGCTGGATGAAGGAGCGCCGCGCCTCGACGTCCTCACCCATCAGCACCGAGAACAGGTCGTCGGCCTGCGCCGCGTCGTCCAGGGTGACCTGGCCGAGCACGCGGTGGTCCACGTCCATGGTGGTGACGCGCAGCTCCTCGGCGTTCATTTCGCCCAGACCCTTGAAGCGCTGGATCGAGTCCTCCCGGATCCGCTTGCCGTTCTGCTTGCCGAGCTCGACCAGGGCGTCGCGCTCACGGTCCGAGTACGCGTACTCGAAGTCGTCGCGGCCCCACTTGATCTTGTACAGCGGCGGGCGGGACAGGTACACGTGACCCGCCTCGACCAGCGGCCGCATGAAGCGGAACAGGAAGGTCAGCAGCAGGGTGTTGATGTGCTGGCCGTCGACGTCGGCGTCCGCCATCAGGATGATCTTGTGATAGCGGAGCTTCTCGATGTCGAAGTCCTCGTGCACACCCGTGCCGAAGGCGCTGATCAGCGCCTGGACCTCGGTGTTCTGGAGGATCTTGTCGATCCGGGCCTTCTCGACGTTCAGGATCTTGCCGCGGATGGGCAGGATCGCCTGGTACATCGGGTTGCGGCCGGACTTCGCGCTGCCGCCGGCGGAGTCACCCTCGACGATGAAGATCTCGCACTTGGTCGGGTCGTTCGACTGGCAGTCGGACAGCTTGCCCGGCAGGGAGGCGCTCTCCAGCAGCCCCTTGCGGCGGGTCAGGTCGCGGGCCTTGCGGGCCGCGACGCGCGCCGTGGCCGCCTGGATCGACTTGCGGACGATGTCCGCGGCCTCGACCGGGTTGCGGTCGAACCAGTCGTTCAGGTGCTCGTGGACGACCTTCTGCACGAAGGTCTTGGCCTCCGTGTTGCCCAGCTTGGTCTTCGTCTGGCCCTCGAACTGGGGCTCGCCCAGCTTGACGGAGATGATCGCCGTCAGACCCTCGCGGATGTCTTCGCCCGCGAGGTTGTCGTCCTTCTCGCGCAGCAGCTTCTTGTCCCGCGCGTACCGGTTGACCAGGCCCGTCAGCGCCGCACGGAAGCCCTCCTCGTGCGTACCGCCCTCGTGCGTGTGGATCGTGTTCGCGAAGGAGTACACGCCCTCCGTGTACTGCGAGTTCCACTGCATCGCGATCTCGACCGAGAGCATCCGCTCCTTGTCCTCGGCCTCGATGTCGATGACGGTCGGGTGGATCAGCTCGCCCTTGCGCGAGTTGAGGTACTTCACGAAGTCGACGATGCCGCCCTCGTAGTGGTACTTCACCGTGCGCGCCTGGGGCTCGGCCGCGTCCGCTTCCGGGTCGTCGGCGCCCGCCGTGGCCTTCGCCGACTCGCGCTCGTCGGTCAGCGTCAGGGTCAGGCCCTTGTTGAGGAAGGCCATCTCCTGGAAGCGCCGCGACAGCGTCTCGAAGGAGTACTCGGTGGTCTCGAAGATGTCGCCGTCAGCCCAGAACGTCACCGACGTTCCGTGCTCGTCGGTCTCCTCGTTCCTGGCCAGCGGGGCCGTCGGCACGCCCAGCTTGTAGTCCTGGGTCCAGCGGTAGCCGTCCGTCTTGACCTCGACCGCGACCTTGGTCGACAGGGCGTTCACGACGGAGACGCCGACGCCGTGCAGACCGCCGGAGACGGCGTAGCCGCCGCCGCCGAACTTGCCGCCCGCGTGCAGGACCGTCAGGACGACCTCGACGGCCGGCTTCCCCTCGGACGGCACGATGCCGACCGGGATGCCGCGGCCGTTGTCGATCACGCGCACCCCGCCGTCGGCGAGGATCGTCACGTCGATGGTGTCCGCGTGGCCCGCCAGCGCCTCGTCGACCGAGTTGTCGACGACCTCGTAGACGAGGTGGTGCAGACCGCGCTCACCGGTCGAGCCGATGTACATACCCGGCCGCTTGCGGACCGCGTCCAGGCCCTCGAGGACCTGGATCGCACTGGCGTCGTAATTCTTCTCGTTGGAGTCGCCGGAATCGGCCACGAAGCGCCCTTTCTGGCACAGCGCAGCCCGTACTCCGGACCAGCTGGTGCACCGGCGGAGCGGCCGCGTCGATCTGCGTTGTATGCGTGATCCCGCGAACGGGCGGGATTTACTCCAGTCTACCGGTACCACTGACATGAATGGGGGTTTGCCGGTACCTGAGTCCGCATGTGCCGCCCTGAACCTCCACCTTCCGACTCCCCATATCCGGGCAGGGGCTCAAAGAGGCTCACACGGGCATCCAGCGCTTCGGGCTGTCAACCTTCCACTACCGTGAGGGACACCACCCGCGCCGCCCCCGCCGGCAGGCTCCGCCCGGGCCGCCGCACGGGGCTCCGCCAGGCCGCCGAGAGGCCGCCGCGGGGCACCGCGCAAGCCCCCGGCAAGCCGTTGTGCGGGCGTACGCGGACCCGTCGCCGGCCGGCCGGGACCGCCTCGGGCCCGTACCCGGCCGCCGTCGGCCGCCGTACCCGGCCGACGGCAGGGCCCGGGCCCGCTCAGCCGTACGTGTCGCCCGGCCCGCTGCTGCCCGGGGCGCGCCACGGCCCGTACCGCTTGGGACGGCCGCCGGGGCCCTGCACCTTGATCAGCCGGACCGTGCCCTGGCCGAGGTCCGCGTTCAGCCGCGCCACCAGCTGCGGGGCCAGCAGCTTCAGCTGCGCGGCCCAGGCCGAGGAATCGCACCGTACGAGGAGTTCACGCTCCTCGTAGCGCTCCGGTTCACAGTGCGCGGCGATCTCCGGGCCGACGATCTCCGCCCAGCGCTCCATCACCCCGGCCACGGCGATCGGCATCTCCCAGCCCCGCTCCGTGCGCAGCCGGTCCAGCGCCGCCATCAGCGGCATCGGGTCCCGGCCGTCGGCCCGGGCGCCCGAGCGCAGCCCCGGCTGCTGCCGGCGCCCCCGCCCGCTCACCGCGTTGCCCCGCGCGCGGGCCTGCTCGCGCGCGGCCGCGAGGGCCTGGCGGGCCAGATCCACCCCGGACGGCTCCGGGGTCTTGCGTTCGTGCCGCTCCGCTTCGCTCACAGCCGGGTCACCTCACCGCCGGACACCCCGAAGCGCATGCCCGTCAGCACGCCCGGAACGTCATCGTCCACCGCCGCCGTCACCAGCACCTGCTCGCCGCCCGCCACCAGCTCCGCGAGCCGCTCGCGGCGGCGCGCGTCCAGCTCCGCGAAGACGTCGTCCAGGATCAGCACCGGCTCCGCCCCCTCCGAGCGCAGCAGCTCGTACGAGGCCAGGCGCAGGGCCAGGGCGTACGACCAGGACTCGCCGTGACTGGCGTACCCCTTCGCGGGCAGTTCGCCCAGGCGCAGCACGAGGTCGTCCCGGTGCGGGCCGGCCAGGGTCACCCCGCGCTCGATCTCCTGCTTGCGGACCTCGGACAGGGTGGCGAGCAGCACCTCGTAGAGCTCCTCGCGGGTCCGCGCCGCGCCGGTGTCGACCGGCTCGCCGGCCGAGGACTTGTACGCGAGCCCGAGCGGGCCGCCACCGGGCGCGAGCTGCTCGTACGCCTTGTCGGCGAGCGGCAGCAGGGTGGCGATCAGGTCGAGGCGCTGGGCGAGCAGCTCGGCGCCCGCGCGCGCGAGGTGCTGGTCCCAGACGTCGAGGGTGGAGAGGTCCATGGAGCGGCCGCCGTGCCGACGGGCCATCGCGGCGGACTTCAGAAGGGTGTTGCGCTGCTTGAGCACCCGCTCGTAGTCGGAGCGGACGGCCGCCATCCGGGGCGAGCGGGCCGTCACGAGCTCGTCGAGGAAGCGGCGACGCTCCCCGGGATCGCCCTTGACGAGGGCCAGGTCCTCCGGGGCGAACAGCACGGTGCGCACGATGCCCAGCACGTCGCGGGGCCTGACCTGCGAGGACCGGTTGACGCGGGCGCGGTTGGCGCGGCCCGGGTTCAGTTCGAGCTCGACCAGCTGCTGGCGTTCGCCCTGGGTGACGGCGGCCCGGATGATCGCCCGGTCGGCGCCCATCCGCACGAGCGGGGCGTCGGAGGACACCCGGTGGCTGCCCAGGGTGGCGAGGTAGCCGATGGCCTCGACCAGGTTCGTCTTGCCCTGGCCGTTGGGTCCCACGAAAGCCGTGACGCCCGGGGCGAGGGGTACCTCGGCCCGGGCGTACGAGCGGAAGTCGGCCAATGAGAGATGCGAAACATGCATACGGCGCCGACCTCCCCCGGCTTCCTGCTGCTGTGCTCTGTGGTGCTGGGTGCTGCTACTTCTTCTCGACCGCGTGGCCGCCGAACTGGTTGCGCAGCGCGGCGATCATCTTCATCTGCGGCGAGTCGTCCTGGCGGGACGCGAACCGGGCGAACAGCGAGGCGGTGATCGCCGGCAGCGGGACCGCGTTGTCGATGGCCGCCTCGACGGTCCAGCGGCCCTCGCCCGAGTCCTGGGCGAAGCCCTTCAGCCCGTCCAGGTGCTCGTCCTCGTCCAGCGCGTTGACGGCGAGGTCCAGCAGCCAGGAGCGGATGACCGTGCCCTCCTGCCAGGACCGGAACACCTCGCGGACGTCGGTGACCGAGTCGACCTTCTCCAGGAGCTCCCAGCCCTCGGCGTAGGCCTGCATCATGGCGTACTCGATGCCGTTGTGGACCATCTTCGCGAAGTGGCCGGCTCCGACCTTGCCGGCGTGCACGGCGCCGAAGTCACCCTCGGGCTTGAGGGCGTCGAAGATCGGCTGGACCGCGGCAACGTGCTTCTCGTCCCCGCCGTACATCAGCGCGTAGCCGTTCTCCAGGCCCCACACGCCACCGGAGACGCCGCAGTCGACGAAGCCGATGCCCTTGGCCTTCAGCTCCTCGGCGTGCTTCTCGTCGTCGGTCCAGCGCGAGTTGCCGCCGTCGACGACGATGTCGCCGGGGGAGAGCAGCTCGGCCAGCTCGTCGACGGTGGACTGCGTGGCCGCTCCTGCCGGGACCATCACCCACACGACGCGGGGGGCCTGCAGGCCGTCCACAAGCTCCCGGAGGCTGTGGACATCGGCGAGGTCCGGGTTGCGGTCGTATCCGATGACGGTGTGGCCTGCGCGGCGGATGCGCTCGCGCATGTTGCCGCCCATCTTGCCGAGACCGACGAGACCGAGCTCCATCAGGTGGGTTCCTTAAGCGTTGGGGCCGTCTGTACAGGGGCTTCCCGGCACCGGTGGTCTCCGGTGGCCTTTCCGGGCCGCCCGCCGGATCCGAGCCTACGCCGGGCCGTGGCGACGGGCCGCTCCGGACGGCGCCGGGCCCGGCACTCGCGGCTGCGAGACCGGGCCCGGTGCCGGCGTGCGGCGGAGCGGTCAGCCGGAGAGGCGGACCGGCATGATCAGGTACTTGTAGGCCTCGTCGGCCTCCGCGTCCACCGCGGGCCGGCCGCTGAGCAGGGCGGGCTTGGTCGACGTGGTGAAGCTGAGCTGCGCGGCGGGCGAGTCGATCGCGCTCAGGCCGTCCAGCAGGAAGGTGGGGTTGAAGGCGATCGAGATGTCGTCGCCCTCGAGGTTCGCGTCGACGCGCTCCACAGCCTGTGCATCGTCGCTGGAACCGGCTTCCAGGATCAGCACGCCCTGCTCGAAGCTGAGGCGGACCGGGGTGTTGCGCTCGGCGACCAGGGCCACGCGCTTGACGGCCTCGACGAACGGCGCGGTCTCGATCACGGCGACGGAGTTGAACTCCGTCGGGAAGAGGGTGCGGTACTTCGGCAGGTCGCCCTCGAGCAGGCGGGTGGTCGTGCGGCGGCCCGCGCCCTCGAAGCCGATGAGACCCTCACCCTGGCCGGAGCCGGAGAGCGCCAGGGTGACGGTGTCACCGCTGGTCAGGGACTTGGCGGTGTCGAGGAGGGTCTTGGCGGGCACCAGGGCCACGGCCGAGGCGTCCGGGTTCTCCGGCTTCCACAGGAACTCGCGGACCGCGAAGCGGTAGCGGTCGGTGGAGGCCAGGGTGACGCGGTCGCCCTCGATCTCGATGCGGACACCGGTCAGCACGGGCAGCGTGTCGTCGCGGCCGGCGGCGATGGCCACCTGGGCGGCGGCGGAGGCGAAGACCTCGCCGGGCACGGTGCCGGTCGCGGTCGGCATCTGCGGCAGCGCCGGGTACTCCTCCACAGGCAGGGTGTGGAGTGTGAACCGGGAGGAGCCGCAGACCACGGTCGCCCGTACACCGTCTGTGGAAATCTCCACCGGGCGGTTGGGGAGGGCGCGGCAGATGTCGGCGAGCAGCCGGCCGGAGACGAGGACGGTGCCGTCCTCCTCCACGTCCGCCTCGACGGAGACGCGGGCCGAGACCTCGTAGTCGAAGCCGGAGAGGGACAGGGTGCCGTCCTCGGCCTTCAGCAGCAGGCCCGCGAGTACGGGCACCGGCGGCCGGGCCGGGAGGCTGCGTGCAGCCCAGGCCACCGCCTCCGCGAGTACGTCGCGCTCCACCCGGATCTTCACCGGAACCGCCTCCTGCTGTTGCTCGCTCGTCTGCCGGCCTTCGTCGTCGGCTCGTCGATGCCTCGACCGATGCCGGGGACCAGTCTGACGTACGGCGCCGACAGCCGTCGCGGCTGGCGGTCAAGTCGGGAGCGAGGAGGCGGGGCGGCCGAGCGGCGAGTTGTGCACAGGCCCTGCTTGAAAACCGAAACCGGCCTAACTCTCCATGGGGGTAGTAGTAGGGCCTGTGGAAACGGTGGATAAGCCCGTTCTCGCAGGTCAGCCCGCGTTTTTTATCCCCACACCCTGTGGGCGGGACCGGTGGACAACCCGGTGTCTCTGTGGAGAACGGAAAGTTCTGCACAGGCCGTCCCCAGGAGACCCCCACTACTCCACAGGTGTGTCCCCAGCTTTTCCCCAGAGGTCCACAGAGCAAACGTCGACATCCGTGTGACCGCTTTCACTCGGGGCGGTGAGCTCGGGTGTGGCGTTGCCGAACAGTGGACAACGGTGTGGAGAACCGCCGGGAACCTGTGCACAGGATGCGGGAACCTGTGGGTCGGCGGTGGACAGAGGAGTGGATGAGCCTGTGGACGATTTTTCTGTCCACAGGCTGTGGATGACGGTTGCTCACAATTCCACAGGCACCTGACCTGCCCTGATGGGGTCTCAACCCGCACCCCTGTGGACAGATTGTGGGCGACGGGGACTGTCCTCAGCCTGTGGACGGAAGAAAACCCGGGAATCTGTGGATGACGGTCCCTCCTGGGGGCGCATTCGAACAGAGCAAGGGCGCACGGACGAGGAAGGGCGCCCCCGGTTCGAGCCGGAAGCGCCCTGTCGTGAGGTTTGAGGGGCCGCCAGCAGGCCCCCGCGGGGCCCGCGTCAGCCGTTCTTGATGCGGTTCGTGAGCTCCGTGACCTGGTTGTAGATGGAGCGCCGTTCCGCCATCAGGGCGCGGATCTTGCGGTCCGCGTGCATGACGGTGGTGTGGTCCCTGCCGCCGAACTGGGCCCCGATCTTGGGCAGCGACAGGTCGGTCAGCTCCCTGCACAGGTACATGGCGATCTGCCGGGCGGTGACCAGGACGCGGCTGCGGGAGGACCCGCACAGGTCGTCCACGGTCAGCCCGAAGTAGTCGGCGGTGGCCGCCATGATGTCGGAGGCGGTGATCTCGGGGGCGCTGTCCTCGCCGCCCGGGATCAGGTTCTTGAGGACGTCCTCCGTGAGCCCGAGGTCCACCGGCTGCCGGTTGAGGCTCGCGAAGGCGGTGACGCGGATCAGCGCCCCCTCCAGCTCGCGGATGTTGCGCGAGATGCGGGAGGCGATGAACTCCAGTACCTCCGGCGGGGCGTTGAGCTGCTCCTGGACGGCCTTCTTGCGCAGGATCGCGATCCGGGTCTCCAGCTCGGGCGGCTGGACGTCCGTGATCAGGCCCCACTCGAAGCGGTTGCGGAGCCGGTCCTCCAGCGTGACGAGCTGCTTGGGCGGCCGGTCCGAGGACAGGACGATCTGCTTGTTCGCGTTGTGGAGCGTGTTGAAGGTGTGGAAGAACTCCTCCTGGGTCGACTCCTTGCTCGCGAGGAACTGGATGTCGTCGACCAGCAGGATGTCCATCTCGCGGTACCGCTTGCGGAAGGCGTCGCCCTTGCCGTCGCGGATGGAGTTGATGAACTCGTTGGTGAACTCCTCCGAGCTCACGTACCGCACGCGGGTGCCGGGGTAAAGGCTCCGCGCGTAGTGCCCGATGGCGTGCAGCAGGTGCGTCTTGCCGAGGCCCGACTCCCCGTAGATGAACAGCGGGTTGTACGCCTTCGCCGGCGCCTCGGCCACGGCCACGGCGGCGGCGTGCGCGAAGCGGTTGGAGGCGCCGATGACGAAGGTGTCGAAGAGGTACTTCGGGTTCAGCCGGGCGGTCGGCTCCAGCGGGCCCGAGGTGGAGCCGCCGGAGGGCGCGGACGGCGGCGGCGCGGGGGTGGGCCGGCCGGGCGCGGAGCGCGGGGGCGACTGCTCGTACTGCTGCTCGTAGCCCTGGGGCTCGTACGGCTGGGATTCGTACGAGGGCTGCTCGTACTTCTGCGGGTCGTACTTCTGGGGTTCGTACTTCTGCCCCTCGTAGCCGCCCTGGTCGTAGCCGCCCTGGTCGGGCTGCTGGAGGTAACCGGGCTGCGGGGAGGCGTACGGGTCGCGCTCGGGGAAGCCGCCCAGGCGCTGCTGCTGCCAGCCGTACTCGTCCTGGCCGCCGCGGGGCCAGGAGCCGGGCTCCTGACGCGGCTGCTGGTAGTCCGGGTAGGCGGGGCGGGCGGCGGGCAGGTCCTCGCCGGGGCCGGCGCCGGGGCGCTGGCCGCCGTACGGCTCGTAGCCCTCGCGCGGGGAGGAGGCGGGCGGGGCCGGCGGGGCGGGCTCGCCCGCCGAGTCGTCGACCGTGATGGCGATGCGGATCGGACGGCCGCACTCCCGGCTCAGGGCGTCGCTGATGAGGGGGGCGAGGCGGCCCTCGAGGACGCGCTTGCCCCATTCATTGGGAACGGCGAGCAGGGCGGTGTCGGCGACGAGGGCCAGCGGCTGGCATCGTTCCACCCACTGCTTGTCCTTGGGCTCGATCCCTTGCTGGCCCTCCCCGAGCAGCTTCTCGAGCACGCGTGGCCACACTGCGGCAAGATCGGCAGGTACGTCAGCCACAGAGCACGCTCTCTCACAGGTCCCGTCCCACGAATGTGTGGTTCTTTGGGACGGTCGGGACAAAAAATCCGGGATCAGTCAACGGTAGTCAGGCCGGTGGGTAGGGTTCAAGTCGTTGTCCACAGCCTGTGCACAGTGTGGGGCAGGGGCGCTCGGTTTGACCGGATGGCGTAGCCGCGCGTACCGTAACGAGGTCGAGTTGTCGATGGCTGCTGCCGCCTGCCTACCGATGGGCGAAGATCACGCTTTGTGATCGTTTAGCGGTGTCCACTCGGGCGAACACGCGAGTTCCTCGTGGGCGCACGGTGACAGCCAGGCGATGTACCGCCACAACGATTCATTCTCTGGAGCCCCCGAGTGAGCAAGCGCACCTTCCAGCCGAACAACCGCCGTCGTGCCAAGACCCACGGCTTCCGCCTGCGGATGCGTACCCGTGCCGGTCGCGCGATCCTCGCGAACCGTCGCAGCAAGGGCCGCGCCGCCCTTTCCGCGTAACAACGCGCAGGTCGTGACGTCGTGCTGTCTCCCGAAAATCGGCTGAGGCGGCGCGAGGACTTCGCGAGCGCGGTGCGTCGAGGACGCCGGGCCGGTCGCCCGTTCCTCGTCGTCCACCTACGTACAAGCGGTGCCACGGACCCGCACGAGCCGGGGGATGCACATCCCTCGCCGCGTGCGGGTTTCGTCGTCAGCAAGGCTGTCGGCATCGCCGTCGTCCGCAACCGGGTCAAGCGCCGGCTCCGCCATCTCATGCGTGATCGGCTGGCTCAGCTGCCCCCCGGTAGCCTGGTGGTGGTGCGGGCCCTGCCCGGAGCCGCTGACGCCGGCGTCGACGAGCTGGCCCGCGACCTGGACGCCGCCTTGGCGCGGCTGCTGGGAGGCGTGGCTCGATGAAGTACCCGCTGCTCGCTTTGATCAAGCTGTACCAGTGGACGATCAGTCCGCTGCTCGGGCCGGTGTGCCGCTATTACCCGTCGTGTTCGCACTACGGGTTCGCGGCCATCGACCGGCATGGTGCGGTGAAGGGGACGGCTCTGACCGCCTGGCGGATCGTGCGGTGCAATCCGTGGTCCCCGGGCGGTGTGGATCATGTCCCACCCCGGAAACGCCCGCGTTGGCACGAGCAGCTGCGCAGTGCGTTGCGTAGATCTCGCAATGCTCAAGGAGCCTGATTAGTGGACACGATTGCCAGTCTGTTCAGCTTTATCACCACACCCGTGTCGTGGATCATCGTCCAGTTCCACAAGCTGTACGGGGCGGTCTTCGGTGCGGACAGTGGATGGGCCTGGGGCCTGTCCATCGTGTCCCTGGTGGTCCTGATCCGTATCTGCCTGATCCCGCTCTTCGTGAAGCAGATCAAGGCGACGCGGGGCATGCAGGCGCTCCAGCCGAAGATGAAGGCGATCCAGGATCGCTACAAGAACGACAAGCAGCGCCAGTCCGAAGAGATGATGAAGCTGTACAAGGAGACGGGTACCAACCCGCTCTCCTCGTGCCTTCCCATCCTGGCGCAGTCCCCGTTCTTCTTCGCGCTCTACCACGTGCTCGCGAGCATCGCCAACGGCAAGACCGTCGGTGTCATCAACCAGTCGCTGCTGGAGAGCGCCCGGCAGGCCCACATCTTCGGTGCCCCGCTGGCCGCGAAGTTCACGGACTCCGCCGACAAGGTCGCGGGCCTGAACGCCTCGATCACCGACGTGCGCATCGTGACCGCCATCATGATCATCCTGATGTCGCTGTCGCAGTTCTACACGCAGCGCCAGCTGATGCAGAAGAACGTCGACCTCTCGGTCAAGACGCCCTTCATGCAGCAGCAGAAGATGCTCATGTACATCTTCCCGGTGATCTTCGCCGTGATGGGCATCAACTTCCCCGTCGGTGTCCTCGTCTACTGGCTGACCACCAACGTGTGGACCATGGGCCAGCAGATGTACGTGATCAACCAGAACCCGACGCCGGGCAGCAAGGCCCAGGACCAGTACCTGACCCGCCTGCTGAAGCACGTCAGCACCCACGGCAACGTCAAGGGCCGGGGCAAGAAGAAGGTCGTGGCGGCGATCGTGGCCAAGGGCCCGGACCGCAACGACAACGAGCGGAAGTTCATCACCGCGCTGACGAAGCAGGGCATGGCCGCGCAGCCGGACGGTTCCGTCATCAAGAGTTCTGAGGCCACGGCCGACTCGGACGCGGCGAGCGGCGGTGTCGCCACCAAGCGGCAGCAGCCGAAGCGGCAGCCGAAGTCGAAGCGTCAGACGCCCCCCAGCAAGCCCTCCAAGAAGTAGAAGGAGTCCCTCCCGTGACGGAAGGCACCACCACCGCCGCCGCTGAGAGTGGCGACACCCTGACCCGCCTCGAGCAGGAGGGTGAGATCGCGGCCGACTACCTTGAGGGTCTGCTGGACATCGCCGACCTGGACGGCGACATCGACATGGACGTCGAGGCCGACCGCGCCGCGGTGTCGATCGTCAGCGACTCCTCCAGCCGTGACCTGCAGAAGCTCGTGGGCCGCGAGGGCGAGGTCCTGGAGGCGCTCCAGGAGCTGACCCGTCTCGCCGTGCACCGGGAGACCGGCGACCGCAGCCGGCTGATGCTGGACATCGCGGGCTTCCGGGCGAAGAAGCGCGAGGAGCTGGCGGCGCTGGGCGCCCAGGCCGCCGCGGACGTGAAGGCCTCGGGCGAGGCGCTGAAGCTGGCCCCGATGACCCCCTTCGAACGCAAGGTCGTCCACGACGCCGTGGCGGCCGCCGGTCTGAAGAGCGAGTCCGAGGGCGAGGAGCCGCAGCGCTTCGTCGTTGTGCTCCCGGCCTGACCGGAATGTTGTGCTTCGGCCCCGCCTGTGTCGCAGGCGGGGCCGAAGTTTGTAAGCCTGGCAGTTGAACGACACGGTGGAACGACACGGTTCTGGCGTGAGCGGTTCTGTACGGAAGGACGGTCCCCGTGACGGAGGCAGCGGAGCTTCCCGCAGCGCCTGAAGAGGCGCCCCCGGCGCCCGAACAGGCGCGCGCGGTGTTCGGTGAGTTTTTCCCGGAAGCTGTGCGGTACGCGGAGCTGCTGGCGGACGCGGGGGTCAAGCGGGGCCTGATCGGGCCGCGTGAGGTTCCCCGGCTGTGGGAGCGGCACCTGCTGAACTGCGCGGTGCTGTCCGAGGTGGTGCCGGAGGGCGTCACGGTGTGCGACGTGGGCTCGGGTGCCGGCCTGCCCGGTATCCCGCTCGCCCTGGTGCGGCGGGACCTGAAGATCACTCTTCTGGAACCCCTGCTGCGCCGGACGACCTTCCTCCAGGAGGCCGTGGAGCTCCTCGGGCTGGACCACGTCACCGTGGTGCGCGGCCGGGCCGAGGAAATGCTCGGCAAGCTCCAGCCGGTGCACGTGGTGACGGCCCGTGCCGTGGCCCCGCTGGACCGGCTCGCGGGATGGGGCGTGCCCCTGCTGCGTCCTTACGGGGAGATGCTGGCGCTGAAGGGAGACACCGCCGAGGAGGAGCTGGTCGCGGCGAAGGTCGCGCTGACCAAGCTCGGTGTGGTGAAGACCTCGGTGCTCCACGTGGGCGAGGGCGTCGTCGACCCCCTGTCCACGGTGGTCCGGGTGGAGGTCGGAGAAAGCCCCGGCGGAGTGAGGTTCGCGGCCAAGCGGGCTAAGGCCGCGCGGGTGGGACGGACGCGCAGGCGTCGGTGATCCGCGGCGCCGGTGGTGTCGTTCGGGGTGGGTTGGGCCCTATAGGTATGGATTTCGGAGTGTCGTAGCGGGCTGAAGACTCCGTCCGGGCATCGTGTTTCACGTGAAACGTCGCTCTCTGCTGCACGGAATCATCAGCCGCGGCCGTGCTGCTGCGGCCCCCCGCGACCGTAAGGACGCGGGGGTGACGGAGTTGTCCACAACGGTGGATTCATCCACAGGAGAACGGGCCCCGCTGGTTCGCGACCCGGGTGGCATGGCAGGCTCTGTTCATCGCGAGCCCGCTGCCGAGGAGAGTGACACCGTGCGGTCCGACGCCAACCTCGCGGGGCCGATGGCCGATCCGGTCCCCGGTCCCCGCTCTGAATCGCCTGGTGAGGGTGTTCCACTGGGAGCACCCCCGGCGGTAGCCGGGGGAGACACGTCCTCCCCGTCCCTGGTGGACAACGACGACATGGAGGACACCCCGATCGGCCGTGCCGCCCAGCAGGCGATCGAGGCCATCGGGCGCACTGGTGCCGCCCTCCCGCGGCCGGCGCAGACCCGGATCATGGTCGTGGCCAACCAGAAGGGCGGCGTCGGCAAGACCACGACGACCGTGAACCTGGCGGCCTCCCTGGCCCTGCACGGTGCCCGGGTCCTGGTCATCGACCTCGACCCGCAGGGGAACGCCTCCACCGCCCTGGGTATCGACCACCACGCCGAGGTGCCGTCCATCTACGACGTGCTCGTGGACAGCCGGCCCCTGCTGGAGGTCGTCCAGCCGGTGGTGGAGGTGGAGGGGCTGTTCTGTGCCCCCGCCACGATCGACCTCGCGGGCGCGGAGATCGAGCTGGTGTCGCTGGTGGCCCGTGAGAGCCGGCTCCAGCGGGCGATCCAGGCGTACGAGCAGCCCCTCGACTACATCCTCATCGACTGCCCGCCCTCCCTGGGCCTGCTGACGGTGAACGCCATGGTGGCCGGGGCGGAGGTGCTGATCCCGATCCAGTGCGAGTACTACGCACTGGAGGGCCTGGGACAGCTGCTGCGCAATGTCGACCTGGTGCGCGCCCACCTGAACCCGGGCCTGCACGTGTCGACGATCCTGCTCACGATGTACGACGGCAGGACGCGACTGGCCTCGCAGGTGGCGGACGAGGTGCGCACCCACTTCGGCAAGGAGGTGCTGCGCACGAGCATCCCGAGGTCGGTGCGGATCTCGGAGGCTCCGAGCTACGGGCAGACGGTCCTCACGTACGACCCGAGTTCCAGCGGCGCCCTTTCCTATCTGGAGGCGGCGCGGGAGATGGCGCTGCGGGGAGCCGGAATCCATTACGACGCCCAGCACGCCCATGTGGGCGCGGGCATGAACAGCACGCAGAGTGTGGCGGAGGGGATCCAGTGAGCGAGCGACGTAGGGGTCTGGGGCGGGGGCTCGGCGCGCTGATCCCGGCCGCTCCTCAGGAGCCGGTGATGAGTACGGGGTCGACGTCTCCGTCGGCGCTTCCCGTGCTGCCGTCGGAGCGGGGGATCGCCGCGGCGAAGCTCGCCGCGCTGGTGCAGGCGGATGTTTCACGTGAAACACCGCTCCGGGCCGAAGAGGAGGCTCCGCAGCCGACGGTCGAGGGAGTGCCGGGGGCGAGATTCGCCGCGCTTCCGCTGGACTCGATCTCGCCGAACCCGTGCCAGCCGCGCAACATGGAGCAGCTGGACGAGGAGGCCATGGAGGAGATGGTCTCCTCCATCCAGACGGTGGGCCTGCTCCAGCCCGTGGTGGTCCGGGAGACGGAGCCCGGGCGCTATGAGCTGATCATGGGCGAGCGGCGTTTCCGGGCCTGCGGTCAGGCCGGAATGGATCGCATCCCCGCGATCATCCGGGCGACGGACGACGACAGGCTCCTGCTGGACGCCCTTCTGGAAAACCTGCACCGGGTCCAGCTGAACCCGTTGGAGGAGGCTGCCGCGTACGACCAGCTCCTCCGGGAGTTCAATTGCACCCACGACCAGCTGGCGGACCGGATCGGACGTTCGCGTCCGCAGGTCTCGAACACCCTGCGGCTGCTGAAGCTCTCGCCCAAGGTGCAGAGCCGGGTGGCCGCGGGAGTGCTGTCTGCCGGGCACGCGCGGGCGCTGCTGTCGGTGGAGGACTCGGAGGAGCAGGATCGTCTCGCCCAGCGGATCGTGGCCGAGGGCCTGTCGGTGCGTTCGGTCGAGGAGATCGTGCAGCTGATGGGTTCGGAGCCGTCGAGTGCCGTGAAGCCCAAGGGCCCGCGGGCCGGGACCCGGGTGTCTCCGGCGCTGAGCGAGCTGGCCACGCGTCTGTCGGACCGGTTCGAAACCCGCGTGAAGGTGGATCTGGGCCAGAAGAAGGGCAAGATCACCGTCGAGTTCGCGTCGATGGAGGACCTTGAGCGGATCCTGGGGACCCTGGCACCGGGTGAGGGTCGCGTTCTCGAACAGGGCCTCTCCGGGGAGTAGTACCCGGCTTGTTCCCCTCGCTGCCCCCTGCTTCTTCGAGATGTCCACACTCGAAGAAGCAGGGGGCAGTGCTTACGATGTGGTCATGGGTCGTCGGCTGGTACCGCTCACGCTGGACAACCTCCAGGACCTGCCCAAGCGTTGCCGGAGCTGCGTGTTCTGGGAGCTGGATCCCGTCACCGGCGAGGCCGCGGTGAAGGCGGGCACTCCCGAGCTGGAGAAGGAGGCCTGGATCTCCGCCGTCCTCCTGGACTGGGGATCCTGTGGCCGGGTGGTCTACGTGGACGAGGTCCCGGTGGGGTTCGTGCTGTACGCCCCGCCCGCTTATGTGCCGAGGGCCGCATCCTTCCCGACGAGCCCGGTGTCTCCGGATGCCGTACAGCTGATCACCGGCTGGATCATGCCGGGGTATCAGGGGCAGGGCCTGGGGCGGGTGATGGTCCAGACGGTCGCGAAGGACCTGCTGCGGCGCGGATTCAAGGCGATCGAGGCGTTCGGGGACGCACGGTGGGAGGGGCCCGCCTGTCTGCTGCCGGCCGACCATCTGCTGTCGGTGGGGTTCAAGACCGTACGCCCTCACCCGGCGCACCCCCGGCTGAGGTTGGAGCTGCGCACGACTCTGTCGTGGAAGGAAGACGTCGAGCTGGCCCTGGACCGCCTGTTGGGCGGAGCCCGGGCCCGCAAGGAACCGGCGCTGCGCCCGCTGTGAGCAGGCGGGTGGGAAACGCGGAACGGGGCCGCCCCTGGAGGGGCGGTCCCGTTTCACGTGAACCCGCTACCGCTGGGTGGGTCTCCTGGGCCGTCAGGCCTGGATGAAGTCCTCGAGGTCACGCAGGATGGCGGCCTTCGGCTTGGCGCCGACGATGGTCTTGGCGACCTCGCCACCCTTGTAGACGTTCAGCGTCGGGATGGACATGACGCCGTACCGGGCAGCCGTGGCCGGGTTCTGGTCGATGTTGAGCTTGACGATCTCGATCTCCTCGCCGTGCTCGGCGGCGATGGCCTCCAGCGAAGGCGCGATCTGGCGGCACGGGCCGCACCATTCGGCCCAGAAGTCGACCAGCACGGGCTTGTCGCTGCGCAGGACGACTTCGTCGAAGTCCGCGTCGGTCACGTTCTTGAGGGTGCCGGCCACAGCGGCCTCCTTCTCTTCTGCGGGGTGTGGGGTGTGGGGACGGAGCGAGGATCAGACGGTCGCGGTCACCGGTTCGGCGTCCGCGAGGGCCGCGAGGAAGCGCTCCGCGTCGAGGGCGGCGGAGCAGCCGGTGCCGGCCGCGGTGATCGCCTGACGGTAGGTGTGGTCCACGACGTCACCGGCGCCGAAGACACCGGTGATGTTGGTACGCGTCGAGGGGGCGTCGACCTTGAGGTAGCCCTCGTCGTCCAGGTCGAGCTGGCCGGTGAACAGCTCGGTGCGCGGGTCGTGTCCGACAGCGATGAACAGGCCGGTCACGGGCAGCTCGGAGGTCTCACCGGTCTTGGTGTTGCGCAGGGTGAGGCCGGAGAGCTTCTGCTCGCCGTGGATCTCGGCGACCTCGCTGTCCCAGGCGAACTTGATCTTCGGGTCGGCGAAGGCGCGGTCCTGCATGGTCTTGGAGGCGCGCAGGCTGTCACGGCGGTGGACGATCGTGACGGACTTGGCGAACCGGGAGAGGAAGGTGGCCTCCTCCATCGCGGTGTCACCACCGCCGACGACGGCGATGTCCTGGTCCTTGAAGAAGAACCCGTCGCAGGTGGCGCACCAGGAGACACCGCGACCGGAGAGGGCGTCCTCATTGGGCAGGCCGAGCTTGCGGTGCTGGGAACCGGTGGTGACGATGACGGCCTTGGCACGGTGCACCGTACCGGCGGTGTCCGTGACGGTCTTGATCTCACCGGTCAGGTCCACGGCGACGACGTCGTCCGGGACGAGCTCGGCGCCGAAGCGCTCGGCCTGGTCGCGCATGTTGTCCATGAGGTCCGGACCCATGATGCCGTCCCGGAAGCCGGGGAAGTTCTCGACCTCGGTGGTGTTCATGAGTGCGCCGCCGGCGGTGACGGCACCTTCGAAGACCAGGGGGTTGAGCGAAGCGCGTGCGGTGTACAGGGCGGCCGTGTAACCGGCCGGCCCGGAGCCGATGATGATCACGTTTCGTACGTCGCTCACGGGTTCTTTCCTCGTCTCTGCGGACTTCGTGCTGCCTACCGGGGGCCGGTGCGGACTCTCACCCCACCCAACGGATCCTACGGCGCGCACATTCCCCGCTTGTCCCCTCCAGTCCCCCAACGCGCGGGTCACCACCCCGCGAGCCCGTCAGTTGCGGGGATACGTGCTGGTCAGCAGGGGCTTGTCCGGGGTCGGCGCCGCATTGTCCGCACAGCCCGCGGGCACGAGGTAGGCGTCCACCCGGGCGGGGTCGCCCGGGTGGGGCAGCACGACGAGGTAGACGGGAGTGCCCTGGTAGCTGCCGCGTTCAGCGGCGACCGGGGCATCCGTGCGGCCGGTTCCCCGCTGGACGCAGGGCGGGACCGGTGTCTGGTCCGGCTCAGCCTGCGGTGAGGCGAGCCGGTCGGCGGGGGCCAGGCCGGGGGAGGTGTCCTCCAGACCCAGGGACTTGTTGGCCTCGCCCGGCGCGGTCTTGGGGGCGTTTCCCGCGGCTTCTCCGGCGAGGAGCTGCCGAACGGTCTGGCGGAGTCCCTGAGCCGTGTACTCACCCGGGGTGGAGGAGCCTGCGGAGGCCCTCGCGGTGTCGTTGCGCGTGGCGGTGTCGTGCGAGCCCGTACCGCCCAGCCCGGTGAACAGGAAGACGCCGAGCGCGCAGGCGGCCGCCCCGGCCAGACCGCTGAGGACGGCGATACGGCGCCGGGCGCGGCGACGGCCGGGACCGGTTGGGCCGGACGGGTGACCAGTGGGCCGGTGGGCCTCGGTCCGGCCGGAGCGGCCGACGGCCGCCGACACCGTTTCACGTGAAACAGCGTCGGCGGGATGCGGGTCGGGGGTGGCCGCCTCGGTCCGGGAGGCCTTCGAGTCGAGGAGCACCTCGGCGGCGAGGGCCGCGTCGATCCGGCCGGCGATGGCGGACGGCATGCGCGGCGGCCCCGGCAGGGTGCCGAGGAGGGACCGGATCTCCTCCAGGGAGGCGAGGACGTCGGCGCACAGGGCGCAGCCGCCGAGATGGCTGCGCACCTCGGCGGTGCGGGAGGGGGGCAGCAGCCCTTCGGTGAGGTCGGAGATCTCCGAGACCTCCGGGTGCCAGGTCGTGCCGGCAGTGCCGGTCGTGCCGGTCGTGGGGCTCACGGTCGTCCACCTCCGCCCTTCACAGCGTCTGGATCCGGTTGGGGATTCCTGGGGTCTGCCGCAGGTGGGACGGCTGTCCCCGGCGTCCGGTTCCTTCCCCGCTCCGAGGTGCTGTTACCCCCGGCATCCGCGCGCAGATGAGTGAGCATCGGGAGGAGTTTGGCCCGGCCGCGGGCGCACCGGCTCTTCACGGTGCCGGTGGGGACGTCGAGGACGCGGGCGGCTTCGGCGACGGGGTACCCCTGCATGTCGACGAGGACGAGGGCGGCCCGCTGCTCCGCGGGGAGGGTGGCCAGGGCGGCCAGGAGCTGGCGGTGGAGGTCCTGGCGCTCTGCGGGGGCCTCGGCGGACTCGTGGGGCTCCAGGAGCCGCTCCAGGCGGTCCGTGTCGTCGAGGGGCGCGGTCCGGCGGGAGGCGGCCTTGCGGGCCCGGTCGAGGCAGGCGTTGACGGTGATCCGGTGCAGCCAGGTGGTGACGGCGGAGTCGCCCCGGAAGGTGTGGGCGGCCCGGTAGGCGGAGACCAGGGCGTCCTGGACGGCGTCGGCGGCCTCCTCGCGGTCGCCGAGCGTGCGGAGCGCGACGGCCCAGAGCCGGTCGCGGTGGCGCCGCACGAGCTCGCCGAAGGCGTCGGGATCGCCCGCGACGTGCAGGGCCAGGAGATCCTGGTCGCCGCGCTCGCCGGTCGCGGAATCGTCCAACGGTGAGCCCCCTCCCTGCCTCGCGTCAGCCCTTGAACTTCACGTCCGTGATGCCCTGCTTGTAACCGGCCTTGCTGTAGTCCTCGTCGGGGGCGTAGGGCATGGCGGTGATCCAGACGAGGACGTAGCGCGTCTTGACCGGCTTCTCAGCGGTCAGCTTCACGTTGTTGCTCTTGGTGGTCGTGCCCGCGATCTTCTTCATCGAGCCGACCTTGCCCTGGGGGCTGAGGGCGTCGGTGGCGTACAGGGCCAGGGTGTTGCGGTCGCCCTGGTACTTCAGCGCTATCGACGCTTCGCTCACGTCCTGCTCGGAGCCGAGGTCGTAGACGATCCCGACGCCGTCCTTGATCTTGAACTCGGGGCCGTCGGAGAAGCTCTTGGTCCGCCAGTAGCTGGAACCGTCCCCGTCGTACGTCATGCCGACGCTGTTGGCGTTCTGCGGGGTGCCGTCGGGCGCGTACTCCTTGGCGTCCTTGATGGAGAGCGGTGCGGGCTCCTTCTTCTGCGCTGTGTCGTTGGGGCCCTGCTGCTGGGTCTGGGTGTTGTCGCCGCCGTCCGGTTTACCGCGGAGGAGGGTGTCGGCGAGCTGCCAGCTGCCGAGTCCCAGGGCGACGATCAGCAGAGCGGCGACGCCCCACTTCAGGGCACGGCCGGTGCGGCTCTGCAACGGCGGCGGGGGGACGGAGGAGACCGCCTGCGTGGAGGACAGGCCGGCGGAGACGGGCCTGCCGTAGGTGCCCTGCTGGTAGGTGGTGTGCTGGTACTCCGGCGGCGCGGTGAAGACGGGCTCGGGCGGGCGGATGCGGGGCATCGCGGCGACGGCCTTGGCCAGCTCCTCCGGGCTGGTGCAGGGGGGCTCCTGCCGGGACGCGGTGGCCCCGTCGTTGGCGAGGGCGCGCATGGCGAGCTCGCCGAGACCCCGGTGGACGCCTGCCCGGACCTGGTCGGGGGCGAGCAGGCCGACGCCCTTGGGCAGGCCCCGCAGGCCGTAGGCGTCGTTCTCGTACGGCCAGCGCTGGGTGAGGGCGGCGTACAGCAGGGCGCCGATGGCCTCGGTGTCGGCCCGCTGCGGGGTGTCGCTGGTGATGCCGCGCAGGGCGGCGTTCACGGCGAGGCCGCGGATGCGGTACTGGCCCGAGGAGGTGCGCAGTATCGCGCTGGGCGTCAGGCGCAGGTGGGCCAGGCCCTCGCGGTGGGCGGCGGCCATGGCCTGGGAGACCTGGCTGACCAGCTGGTACGCCTCGTGGGGTTCGAGGGTGCCGTCGGCGAGGACGGAGGTCAGTTCGGTGGCGTCGGGCAGCCACTCGTGGACGACGTAGACGAGGTCGTTCTCCTCCACGGCGTCGAGGACCTGGACGAAGCGGGGGTCACCGAGCAGGGCCGAGGAACGCGCGGCGGCCAGGACGCTGCGGGCCCGGGGGTGGTCGGCGGGCAGCAGGTGGACGCCCACCGCGCGGCGTAGCTTCTCGTCCATGGCCCGCCAGCTGCTGAACCCGTCCAGACGGGTGACGCACTCCTCCAGCCGGTAGCGCCGCGCGAGCTTGTGCCCGCTGTGGAGTTCCGGCGCGGCCGTGGGCGCCGCACTTCTGCGTTCGCCGTCCTTCTCGGGCATGGGTCCGTCCGAGGCTTTTCCGTTCTGGGCGTCCACCCCGTCGGCCGTGGCCTTGGCCGCATCTGCGGCCAGCGGCTGCTCGCCGCTGTTGTCGGCCACGTCGACGGCAGCCGTGCTACGTTCCGCCACCGTCGTCCCTGCCTCCCCATCCGTTGCGCGCTGTCGGCCAGTCTGCGAAGCCATGCCAATTGTGCCCACAGTCCGCCGCTATGCACGACACACGAAGGGGGGTGACGGTTGTGCGCATCAGCGCCCCAGACGTCCGCGGACCATTCCGACCATGGAGTTGAGCTCTTCGATCCGCATCCGCTTGGCGGCGAGGAGGAACACGGCGCCGAGGGCGATGACACCCGCGACCAGGGCGGCGAGGGAACCGAGGGCTCCGTTGCCCAGCCACCGGGTGACCCCGTAGGCGGCGGCGCCCGCCGCGGCGGCGGCCGGGACGCACGCGCCGATCAGACGGGTGTACGTACGCATCACGTGGGCCCCGTCGAGGTCTCCGCCGAGGCGGGCCTTCAGGCGGCGCCAGGCCACGCCGACACCGACGGCATAGCCCAGGCCGTAGGCGGCGGCCATGCCGACGACGGCCCAGCGCGCCGGCAGCACGAAGAAGGCCAGGGCGGAGACGCCCGCGTTGACGGCGGCCACGATGACGGTGTTGTAGAAGGGGGTCCGGGTGTCCTCGTAGGCGTAGAAGCCGCGCAGGACCACGTACTGCACGGAGTACGGGATCAGGCCGAGGCCGAAGGCCATGAGGATGAAACCGATGTTGGTGGCGTCGTCGGCGCCCGTGCTGGCGTAGAGCAGCGTCGCCATCGGCACGCCGAGTGCGAGGAAGGCGAAGGCACACGGCACGATCGCGACGGCCGAGGTGCGCAGGCCGTAGGAGATGTCGTCGCGTACGGCTGCGGCGTCGCCGTCGTGGGCCGAGCGCGAAATGCGGGGCAGCACGGCCGTCATGACGGAGACGGTGATGATGGCCTGCGGCATCTGCCAGAGCAGGAGGGCGTAGTTGTAGCCGGTGATGCCGGTACCGCCGTGGCCCTGCTTGTCGGCGATCTCACCGGCCCAGGTGGCGAGCTGGGTCACGACGACCAGGCCGAGCTGGTTGGCGAGGACGAAGAAGAACGTCCACTTGGCCAGACCGGCGGCCTTGCCGAGGCCGTGGCCCTTCCAGTCGAAGCGCAGCCGCATCTTGAAGCCGGCGTCGCGCAGGTAGGGCAGCATCGCCAGGGACTGGACGACGAGGCCGAGCAGGGTGCCGATGCCCAGCAGGCGGACGCCCTCGGGGGTGATCGTCGCCTCGGAGACCCCGGTGGCGGTGAAGCCGCCGAAGGCCCAGATGAAGGCGCCGAAGGTGGCGATGACCACGATGTTGTTGAGGACCGGGGTCCACATCATCGCGCCGAACCGGCCCCGGGCGTTGAGGATCTGACCGAGGACCACGTGCACGCCCATGAAGAACATGGTGGGCAGGCAGTACTGCGCGAAGGCCACCGCGATGTCCATGCGCTGCGGGTTGTCGGCGATCTTCTGCGACATCATGCCGATGAAGAGCGGGGCCGCGAACACGCAGATGGTGGTGACCGCGCCCAGCAGGACCACCACGAGGGTCAGCAGGCGGTTGGCGTAGGCCTCGCCGCCGTCGGCGTCGTTCTTCATGGCCCGGACGAGCTGGGGGATGAAGACCGCGTTGAGGGCGCCGCCGCCGACGAGGACGTAGATCATCGTCGGCAGGGTGTTGGCGACCTGGTAGGAGTCGTTGAGGGACGCGACGCCGATGGCGCCGGCGATCACCAGGGTGCGCGCGAAGCCGGTGATGCGGGAGACGATCGTGCCGGCCGCCATCAGGGCGCTCGACTTCAGGAGGCCGGCGGCCTTGCCCGCGGGCTTGCTCGGCGCGGGGGCCGCTACCGGGGCCTCCTCCACGGGGGCGCCGGGAACCGCCTGCTGGTCCCGGTAGAGGTGCGTGAAGGCGTCGGTCTCGGGGTCCTCCTCCGACGCGCTGGTCACGAGCGAGTCCACTCCGACGAACTGCGTCGTCGTCGTGCGGTCGCCGTAGGGCAGGTGGCGGGAGGGGCCGTCCGGCTCGGGCGGCGGGGTCTGGGCCCACACGCGCGGGTCGGGGCCGTGCGAGGGGGCCTGTGGGGCCGCGTAGAGCGGACCGGGCTCCTGGTAGGTGCCCGGCGGCGGCGGGGGGTGCGAGGCCCGGTCGTAGAGGGCCTCCGTCACGGGGTCCTGGGCCGACAGGTCCTGCGACCGGTAGGGGTCGTAGTCGTAGGCGTCCTGGACGTACGGGTCGTGGTCCGGCGCGGGCGCGGGCGCCGGAACCTGTCCGGGCACCGGAGCGCCCGGGGCAGTGCCCTGGGAGGGCATGGGCCCGCCAGTGCCCTGCGCGCGGTCACCGTCGTACGGCGCGTTCATCGCAACCCCACCTCATCGTCCCCAGGCCGACCGGCCACGGCATCGCTCAACGGTCCACTGTCTCACCCGTGCCGGACCCCTCAGCGCTTTGCGGTCCGGTGTCCGTGGACTCGTCACTCGGCTGCGTGCTCTCCTCCGCGGCCGCGCGTGCGGCGACGCGCTTGCGGCTGGCGTACATCTTGATGCCCGCCAGAACGAGGAGGAGCACACCGCCGGCGATGACGAGCATGACGGTGGGAGTGATCTCGGTGGCCTCGACCGTGAACTTGCGTTCCTTGCCGTACGGCACGCCGTCCTTGGTGAAAAGGCGTGCTGTGACCTCGACCGGACCACTCGCGGTGGCGTTGGCGGTGAACTTTACCGTCTGGCTGTGTCCGCCCTGAACGGTGACTTCCTCTTCTGTTTCGCCACTGTCGCCGAACATCAGACGGGTGGGGTTGGCGGACTTCACCCGAAGTACGAGGTTCTGGACGTCCTGGACGAGGCTGTTCTGGACGCTGACCGGGATGGTCGCGCTGTGGCCGGACAGGGTGGCGTTGGACTTGGGGATGACCTTGACCTTGTCGGTCAGCCCGACCAGGTACGACTGGACCTGCTCGCGGTAGGCGGCGGCCTCCTCGGGGCGGCCCCGCCAGGAGGTGGACATCTCCCGGTTCATGGTGTTGCCGAAGGGGATCTCGACGCGGTCCGGCGCCGAGAGGATGACCTTGAAGTGGTCGAGGGTCGTCTGCGTGGTGCGGATCTTCTCGAAGGCGGAGACCGGAAGCTCCTGCTTGCTCAGGGCTTCCGGGTACTCGCCCGCGCCCGGTACCTGGGTCGCGGCGCCCGGGTCGGGCTTGGCAGCGGCCGCCGCCTCCAGGTCGGAGGGCTGGGTCCAGCGGGCCGCCTGGAGCCCGCGCAGGGCGACGGCCATCGAATCCGCCTGGCTGGCGGTCGGCCGGCGCTGGGGGGCGACCACGTAGCTGCGCTGCTCGGCGCTGTTCTGCAGGTTCAGGGCGAGGCTGTGGGCCAGGAACCGCTGGACGGCGAGCGTGGAGTTCCCGGCGGTGGCCATATCGCCCTCGAAGGCGGTGGAGAGCTCCGCGTCGGCCACCACGGCGGTGGTGCCCGCCCCGATGGGACGGGCGGCCGACGGGGTGTAGCCGAGGGCGCCCGTCTCCTGGAGGCTGTCACTGCGGGCGAGGACGTGGTGCGCGCCGGCCGAGGTGGCGACGTTCACGATCGACGGGTCGATGGCACCGTCCACCGGCCAGGAGAAGTCGGTGGACGGGGTGACGTGCAGCACCGTCTCGACGGCCTGCTTCGCCTTGTCCGTGGCCGGCCGCAGCTGCCCCAGCGTGCCCGAGACGTCCTTGCCGCGGTGGGCCAGGGAGGCGATGTCGGGGTCGGCGAAAGGCAGCGCGACGACCTTCTTGCCCTGTACGGCCGTTTCCAGGGCGCTCAGCCACTGCTCGGCGACGGCCTTGTTCCTGCCCTGTACGGGCTTGCCGTTCGGGTCGGGGCTGCGGACGCGATAGCCCTTGGTCATCGCGTCGACCGCGGTGAGCAGGTCGGGGTCGATGACCCAGGTGACCGGCAGGTCCTTGCCGAGCGCGACCATCCGCTCCAGCCGGCCGCCCGGCCGCAGCTCTTCGGCGAGGGAATCGTCGAGGAAGACGGGGGTCTGGAGCTCGTCCGAGCCGGTCTCCGCCGTGACATGTGTGGTGGAGATCAGCGGCCACAGGTAGGTCAGGGAGGACCGCTTGGCGGCCGGGTCCGGCTGCCAGGGCAGGAAGGTCCGCTGGATGCCCAGAACCTGCTCGTGCGGGCGGCCGTCGGTCGACCCGGACAGGGAGACGCCGAGCTGGTACACCCCGTCCGCGCCCAGCTCCAGCTTGTTGACCGGCACCTTGATCGTGAACTGCCGGCCCACCTTGGAGGTCAGCGAGTCGATCTTCACGGCGAAGGCCGAGTCGATCTCCCCCGGGTCCACACCGGGCCGGAAGCCCTTGCGGTCCGCCACCTCACCGATCGCCGACCGGTCACCCAGCCTGGGCCCGACCCGCAGTCCCACGTGGGCGTTCTTGATCGTCTCCGAGCCGTTGTTGACCACGGTGCCGGTGATGGTGAGCGTGTCGCTCTTGACCGGAGCGCTCGGCGACACCTCCGTCAGCTGGACGTCGACCGAGGACTCGGATGCCTGGGCGGCCGGTGCGGGGGCGTAGACCAGGGCGGCCAGCACCGGCGTCCCGCTGAGCAGGACGACTGCCCGCCGCAGCCAGCGGCGCCGGGCAGGGACGGAGGCCGTCCCCTGGATTTCTGCCGCCTCGGCCACGCGTTCGCCCGTCCCTCGAAGTGTCAGTGGTCGTCGGTTCTGCGTCCACGCATGGTAACGAGGAGCGCTGTGCGCGAGTGCCGCGCCTTGCTCCACATGATCGGTTCCGCTTCGGGGCGGCCCTCGGCGGGGTGCCGGTGAAACGGGGGAGCCCGCGCCGGGCGGGCCACGTACCCTTTTCTGTTGTGCCGAACGCCAATGAAGACAACCCCAGTGCCCTGAGTCAGGTGCAGCGCCGCGCGGTCAGTGAACTGCTGCGGGTCGCTCCTGTCGCCGACGAGCTCGGCCGCCGGTTCCAGGAGGCGGGTTTCCGCCTCGCCCTGGTCGGCGGGTCCGTCCGCGACGCGCTGCTCGGGCGTCTCGGCAACGACCTCGACTTCACCACCGACGCGCGTCCCGAGGCCGTCCTGAAGATCATGCGGCCCTGGGCGGACTCGCTCTGGGACGTCGGCATCGCCTTCGGTACCGTCGGGGCCCAGCGCGACGGGTTCCAGATCGAGGTGACGACCTACCGCTCCGAGGCGTACGACCGCACCTCGCGCAAGCCCGAGGTCTCCTACGGCGACTCGATCGAGGAAGACCTGGTCCGACGGGACTTCACCGTCAACGCCATGGCACTCGCTCTTCCGGAGCAGGAGTTCGTCGACCCGCACGGTGGCCTGGAGGACCTCGCCGCCGGTGTGCTGCGGACGCCCGGCACGCCGGAGGACTCCTTCTCCGACGATCCGCTGCGCATGCTGCGCGCCGCCCGGTTCGCCGCGCAGCTGGACTTCGAGGTCGCCCCCGAGGTCGTGTCGGCCATGAAGGCGATGTCCGACCGGATCGAGATCGTCTCGGCCGAGCGTGTGCAGGGCGAGCTGAACAAGCTGCTGCTGTCCGCGTACCCCCGCAAGGGCCTGGGACTGCTGGTGGACACCGGCCTCGCCGACCGGATCCTGCCGGAGCTGCCGGCCCTGCGGCTGGAGCGCGACGAGCACCACCGGCACAAGGACGTCTACGACCACTCCCTGATCGTCCTGGAGCAGGCCATCGACCTCGAGGAGGACGGCCCGGACCTGGTGCTGCGCCTGGCGGCCCTGCTGCACGACATCGGCAAGCCCCGCACCCGCCGTTTCGAGAGCGACGGCCGCGTTTCCTTCCACCACCACGAGGTGGTGGGCGCGAAGATGACCAAGAAGCGCATGACGGCGCTGAAGTACTCCAACGACATGGTCAGGGACGTGTCCCGGCTGGTGGAGCTGCACCTGCGGTTCCACGGCTACGGGGACGGGGAGTGGACCGACTCGGCGGTCCGGCGCTACGTCCGTGACGCGGGTCCGCTGCTGGACCGGCTGCACAAGCTGACCCGGTCGGACTGCACCACGCGCAACAAGCGCAAGGCCAATGCGCTCTCCCGGACCTATGACGGCCTGGAGGAGCGGATCGCGCAGCTCCAGGAGCAGGAGGAACTGGACGCGATCCGGCCCGACCTCAACGGGAACGAGATCCAGGAGATCTTGGAGATCGGCCCGGGCCCGATGGTCGGCAAGGCGTACGCCCACCTGCTGGAGCTGAGGCTGGAGAACGGGCCGATGGACCGCGAGGAGGCGGTCGCGGCCCTCAAGGAATGGTGGGCGGATCAGGCTCCGCAGGCCTGACGTGTGATCCACTGCGGCGGTGTTTCACGTGAAACATCGCTGCTTCACATGGACGCGGGCTCTCCCAGGGCTGTCAGTGGGGCGGCGTTTCACGTGAAACGCCGCCCCGCCGCAGGACTCCTGCCGTGGCCGCGTAGAGCAGGGCCACGCTGATGAGCAGGGCGACGGACCGGCCGTCGGCGGGCAGCATGAGGGACGCCACCGCGGCCGCCCCGACGAAGGCGACGTTGAAGAGCACGTCGTAGACGGAGAACACCCGTCCCCGGAAATCGTCGTCCACCCGGGACTGCAGGACCGTGTCGGTGGAGATCTTGGCCCCCTGGGTGGCGAGGCCGAGGACGAAGGCGGCGGCGAGCATGGGCCCGGGCGCGAAGAAGAGCCCGAGTGCGGGCACCAGCACGGCCGAGACCGCCGAGCAGACGACGATCCAGCCCAGCGGTCCGAGCCGGTTCACCAGCCAGGGCGTGACGAGGGCAGCCGCGAAGAACCCGGCCCCGGAGACCCCGACGGCGATCCCGAGGAGGGCCAGCCCGTCGGACTCGTTGTCCGACCAGGAGTAGCGGCAGAGCATCAGCAGCATCACCGTCAGCGCGCCGTAGCAGAACCGCATCAGGGTCATCGCGGTCAGCGCACGCGCGGCCTCCCGGCGGCCGGCCAGGTGCCGCAAGCCCTCCGCCATGCCGCGCACGGTCAGGGCGATCCCTTGGGCGAGCGAGGGATGGTCGGGCCCGCTCCGGTGGTCGGGCCCGAGGAGGCCAATGGCCAGGCGCAGCGCGACCAGGCCCGCGCACAGGTAGAGGGCGGCACCCAGCAGGACGACGAGGGCGTTGGACCCCGAGGCCAGGATCCGGACGAGGAAGGCCAGGCCCCCGCCGGCGACCGCCGCGAGCGTTCCGGCGGTGGGTGAGAGCGCGTTGGCGGTGACCAGCTGGTCGGTGCGGACGACGTGGGGCAGGGACGCGGCGAGCCCGGCCAGAACGAAGCGGTTGACCGCGGTCACGGACAGGGCCGAGGCGTAGAAGAGCCAGTCGGGGACCTGGACGAGTATCAGCAGCGCGGTCACACCGGCGAGCAGAGCCCGCAACAGGTTGCCGTAGAGGAAGACCTGACGCCGCCGCCACCGGTCCAGCAGCACCCCGGCGAAGGGTCCGATCACCGAATAGGGCAGCAGCAGTACCGCCATGGCCGAGGCGATGGCCGCGGGAGAGGTCTGCTTCTCGGGGGAGAAGACCACGTAGGTGGCGAGCGCGACCTGGTAGACGCCGTCGGCGGCCTGGGAGAACAGCCGTACGGCGAGCAGGTTCCGGAAGTCCCTCAGGCGCAGGAGTATGCGCAGATCACCTACGACGGGCATGAGGGCAAGGGTCACACACACCGAGGGTCCCCGGACACTTTGTCCGGGGACCCTCGGTGGAAGAGCGGTCGAAGACCAGGTGTCCGGAGGACCCTTGGGGTGACTAGCGCTCGACCTCGCCCTTGATGAACTTCTCGACGTTCGCGTAGGCCTCGTCGTCGAAGTACTGGACCGGCGGGGACTTCATGAAGTAGCTGGAGGCCGAGAGGATCGGGCCGCCGATGCCGCGGTCCTTGGCGATCTTCGCGGCGCGCAGGGCGTCGATGATGACACCGGCGGAGTTCGGGGAGTCCCACACCTCGAGCTTGTACTCGAGGTTCAGCGGGACGTCGCCGAAGGCGCGGCCCTCGAGGCGGACGTAGGCCCACTTGCGGTCGTCGAGCCACGCGACGTAGTCGGACGGGCCGATGTGGACGTTCTTCTCGCCGAGCTCACGGTCGGGGATCTGCGAGGTGACGGCCTGCGTCTTGGAGATCTTCTTCGACTCGAGGCGGTCGCGCTCGAGCATGTTCTTGAAGTCCATGTTGCCGCCGACGTTGAGCTGCATGGTGCGCTCGAGACGGACACCGCGGTCCTCGAACAGCTTCGCCATCACACGGTGCGTGATGGTGGCGCCGACCTGGGACTTGATGTCGTCGCCGACGATCGGGACACCGGCCTCGGTGAACTTGTCGGCCCACTCCTTGGTGCCGGCGATGAAGACCGGGAGGGCGTTGACGAAGGCGACCTTGGCGTCGATGGCGCACTGGGCGTAGAACTTCGCGGCCGCTTCGGAACCGACCGGGAGGTAGCAGATCAGGACGTCGACCTGGCGGTCCTTGAGGACCTGGACCACGTCGACCGGAGCCTCGGCGGACTCCTCGATGGTCTGGCGGTAGTACTTGCCCAGGCCGTCCAGGGTGTGGCCGCGCTGGACGGTCACGCCCGAGTTCGGGACGTCGCAGATCTTGATGGTGTTGTTCTCGCTGGCGCCGATGGCGTCCGAGAGGTCGAGGCCGACCTTCTTCGCGTCGACGTCGAACGCGGCGACGAACTCGATGTCACGCACGTGGTAGTCGCCGAACTGGACGTGCATCAGACCGGGGACCTTCGACGCCGGGTCGGCGTCCTTGTAGTACTCGACGCCCTGCACCAGCGAGGCGGCGCAGTTGCCCACGCCTACGATGGCTACGCGAACCGAACCCATTCCGGTTGCTCCCTGTTTGTTCTCGGAACGAGGCCTGCGAAATACAGGCCTCACTTTGCAGTTTCGTCGGGCGGTCCGGATCGTCGCCGATCCCGTCCCGCCCGCTCGCTCTCGATGAGCTCGTTGAGCCAGCGCACTTCACGCTCGACGGATTCCATACCGTGCCGCTGCAGTTCGAGCGTGTAGTCGTCCAGGCGCTCCCGTGTACGGGCGAGCGAGGCGCGCATCTTCTCCAGGCGCTCCTCCAGCCGGCTGCGGCGGCCCTCCAGTACCCGCATGCGCACGTCTCGTTCGGTCTGGCCGAAGAAGGCGAAGCGGGCGGCGAAGGACTCGTCCTCCCAGGTGTCTGGGCCGGTGTGGGACAGGAGCTCTTCGAAGTGCTCCTTACCTGCTGCCGTCAACCGGTAGACGATCTTGGCGCGGCGCCCTGCGAGTGAAGCGGCGAGAGCGTCTTCCGGGGCGTTCCCCGGTTCTTCGATCAGCCAGCCGTTTGCGACCAGAGTCTTGAGGCAGGGGTAGAGAGTCCCGTAGCTGAACGCCCTGAACACTCCCAGCGAGGTGTTGAGCCGCTTGCGGAGCTCGTAACCGTGCATGGGGGATTCACGGAGCAGGCCGAGGACGGCGAACTCGAGGATGCCTGAGCGCCTGCTCATCCGCCTGCCCCTCTCTGCCCCGGAGTTTATGTCGAGCTGATGTATCGGCTCGATACATCCAGACGATAGAACGGGCCGCTCCCAGCGACAAGCGGTGACGTGGTGACCGGCGTCACATCACCGATTCGTACGACGCAAGTTGCCTGATTTGGGGTGAACTTCGGCACTGGTTGGGTTTTGGCCGTGCGTAGGCTGTGCGGGAGGACCACCGGGGGGAACCGGAATCATCTGCCGCTTCCAGGCCACTCGCCTGCCCGAGGAGTAGTCGTTCGATGAGCGAGCACCGCCGTAAACCGCCGCAGCCCCAGGGCGGCGGCCGCGCCGCGTCCCGCAGGGCCGTATCGCAGCGCCCCGGCAGGGGCGCCGGACCCGGTCATGGCGCCCCCGCGTCACCGCCCGGCGGACCGTATGCGGAGCACGGTGCGCACGGAGGCCGTTCCGATGCCCGCCGAGCCGCCCAGCGGGGCGCGGCCGGACACGGACGCGCAGGTGGGAAGGGGGGCAGAGGCGGAAAGGGGAGTAGCCGGTTCATCGATTACCCGCGCGCGGGCAAGGTCGGCTGGGAGCGTTTCGTACCGTCCTGGAAGCTGGTCTCCGGGACCTTCCTGGGCTTCTTCGCAGTGATCTTCGCGGGCGCCGGCATCGGTATCGCCAGCGTGGGCACCCCGGACGCGAACAAGGCCGCGAAGGCGCAGAACAACGTCTTCCAGTGGGCGGACGGCACCCAGATGGTCGCTACCGGCGGCACCACGAACCGGCAGATCATCCCGATCGACCAGATTCCCCTGTCCATGCGGAATGCGGTGATCGCGGCGGAGAACGAGTCGTTCGAGACGGACAAGGGCGTCGACCCGATGGGTATCGCACGGGCCGTGGTGAACATGGCCACGGGCGGTTCCACCCAGGGCGGCTCGACCATCACCCAGCAGTACGTCAAGAACACGTACCTCGACTCCGAGCAGACCCTCAAGCGCAAGGTCACCGAGCTCTTCATCGCGATCAAGCTGGGTGTCACCGAGGAGAAGGACGTCGTCCTCGCCGGCTACCTCAACACCGCGTACTACGGCCGCGACGCCTACGGCATCCAGGCCGCCGCCCGCGCCTACTTCGGCAAGGACGCCAAGGACCTCAACCCGTCCGAGAGCGCCTTCCTCGCCGCCATGCTCAAGGGCCCCAACCTCTACAACCCCGACGGCGGCATCGGCCCGGCCGCCACCCCGGAGGCCAACGAGAAGCGCGCCCGGCTCCGCTGGGCGTGGGTGCTCGACCGCGAGGTCGCGGTGGGGCGCATGGCGCAGTCCGAGCGGGACAAGTACCGGGAGTTCCCCGCCCGGGTGGACTCCGAGCAGGCCCGCGGCATGTCCGGCCAGACGGGCTACCTGGTCGAGGTGGCCAAGCAGTACGTCATGAAGACCACCGGCATCACCGCCGAGAAGATGGCGCTCGGCGGCTACACGATCACCACCACGTTCGAGAAGCCCAGGGTGGACGCCCTGGTCAAGGCGGTCGAGGACACGCGCAAAGACTTCCTCGACGAGAAGAAGCGGCCCCAGTACGACACCTTCGTACAGGTCGGTGCCGCTTCCGTGGACGTGAAGACCGGCGCGATCGTCGCCCTGTACGGCGGCCCCGGCTGGGACCACAAGTACTTCGCCAACAATGCCAACACCTCCGGCGTCCCCGTCGGCTCGACCTGGAAGCCGTACGTCCTCGCGGCCGCCATGCAGTACGGCACGCAGAACTCCAAGGGCTCGGGCATCTCGGTCGACAGCAAGTACAACGCCAACGACCTCACCGTGATCAACAACCGGGAAGGCAAGCCGCTGCTCGCCAACGACGGCACGCCGTTCCGTCAGAAGAACGAGAGCGAGTACCCCTACGGCTACGTGACCCTCAACGAGGCGATGGAGAAGTCCATCAACGTGCCGTTCGCCCAGCTCGTCTTCGACGTCGGCCACAGCAAGGTCCGCGAGGTCGCCAAGTCCACCGGCATCCTCGAGGAGTCGATGGACAAGAACAACAACGCCTCCTTCGCCCTCGGTACCTCGACGCCCAGCGCCATCCGCATGGCCGACTCCTACGCCACCTTCGCCGCCTCCGGCACCCACCGCGAGCCCTTCTCCGTGAAGAAGGTCGTCAAGGACGGCAAGGTGGTGCCCGGCTTCGAGCCGCCCAAGGAGTCCCGCGCCATGGACGACTCCATCGCGGACAACATCACCAAGGTGCTGCGCAACGTCGTCGAGAACGGCACCGGAACCAAGGCGAAGAAGCTGGGACGGCCCGCGGCCGGCAAGACCGGAACCACCGACCAGAACAAGTCGGCCTGGTTCGTCGGCTACACCCCCGAGCTGTCCACCTCGGTCACCCTCTTCCGCAACGACCCGACCTCCAAGAACAAGGAGCTCATGTCCATGAACCACGTGGGCGGGGTCGACTCCATCCACGGTGGTGACATTCCGGCGGCCATCTGGACCGAGTACATGCGCGAGGCACTCAAGGGCACCCCGGTCAAGGACTTCCCGGAGGCCGAGGACACCGGCGTCATCGCGGACGCGGCCGGAGCCCCGCAGCCCACGCCCTCGGCGGTACCGTCGCCCTCCGTCTCGGCATCGCCCTCGCCCAGCACCTCTCCGTCGGTGTCCCCGTCGCCGTCCGGCAACGGCAAGCCGTCCTGCAAGCCGAGGCACTGGAACCTGAACTGCGACCCGACGGTCACCGGCGGTCAGAACGAGGGAGCCGACGGCGGAACCACCACCGGCGGCTTCCCGGACGGCGGCACCAGCACGATGCCGTCCCCGACCACCCCCCGCCCCGGCCGGCCGGGCGGGTCGACCAGCTGGGGAAGCATCATGGGCGCCTCCGGCTGATCCCGCCCCCGTCCCCACCCGGAGGGCCGTCGCACACCGTGCGGCGGCCCTCCCCCGTGCGCGGCGCGGTACGGCAGGATGGGCGCCATGACCAAGGTGCACGAGGACCGGCCCGTACCGCCCACGCAGCAGGACGAGGTCGCCACCGCCGGCAGCGAGTTCATCGGGGGACCGGCCGGCCGCCACGCCCGGCTGGGCGGGCACTGGCTGAACCCGGTCCGCGTCGTGGTCCTCGTGGCCCTCGGCATGTTCGCGCTGGGCATGGTGCAGAAGATGCCCTGCTACGACTGGGCCTGGTTCCGGGGGGCGGCCTCGCAGTACACCCACGCCTGCTACTCCGACATCCCGCACCTGTACTCCGCCCGCGGCTTCGCCGAGGGCATGGTGCCGTACCTCGACAAGTTCCCCGACATCGTGACCGACCCCAAGTACGGGGGCATGCAGTACCTCGAGTACCCGGTGCTCACCGGAGCCTTCATGCAGGTCGCGTCGTGGATGACGCCCACCTCCGGCTCCATCCAGCACCGCGAGCAGATGTACTGGATGGTCAACGCGGGCATGCTGATGGCCTGCGCCGCCGTCATCGCCGTCTGTGTCGCCCGCACCCACCGCCGCAGGCCGTGGGACGCCCTGCTCCTCGCCCTCGCACCGGCCTTCGCGCTCACCGCCACCATCAACTGGGACCTGCCGGCCGTGGCCCTCACCGCCGCGGCGATGCTGATGTGGTCGCGCAGCCGGCCCCTGCTCGCCGGCGTGCTCATCGGCCTGGCGACCGCGGCCAAGCTCTACCCGGTCCTGCTGCTCGGGGTGCTCTTCGTACTCTGCTGGCGGGCCGGGAAGTGGCGGGCGTACGGCGCCGCCGTCCTCGGCGCGGCCGTCTCCTGGCTCCTCGTGAACGCCCCGGTCATGTACTTCGCCTGGGACGGCTGGAAGCGGTTCTACGAGTTCAGCCAGGAACGGCCCATCGACTTCGGCTCCGTCTGGCTGCTGATCTCCCAGCGCACCGGCAACCCCCTCGAAGGTGCCAACACCTACGCGACCGGGCTGACCCTGCTGCTGTGCCTCGCCATCGGACTGCTCACGCTGACGGCCCCCAGGCGCCCGCGCTTCGCCCAGCTCGCCTTCCTGGTCGTCGCCGCCTTCATCCTGGCCAACAAGGTGTACTCACCCCAGTACGTGCTGTGGCTCATCCCGCTCGCCGCCCTGGCCCGGCCGCGCTGGCGTGACTTCCTGATCTGGCAGGCGGGCGAGGTCGCGTACTTCCTGGGGATCTGGTTCTACCTCGCTTACACGAGCAGCGGGGACAAGCACCAGGGCCTGCCCGTGGAGGGCTACCAGCTGGCCATCGCCGCCCACCTGCTGGCCACCCTGTACCTCTGCGCCGTCGTCGTACGGGACGTCCTGCTGCCCGAGCGCGACGTCGTCCGCCGCGACGGCTCGGACGACCCCTCCGGCGGTGTCCTGGACGGGGCCGAGGACGTCTTCACCCTCTCGGACAAGGCGAAGGCGCCGCGGTACGCGGCGCCTTCGGAAGGACAGCGGGTCGCCTGGGGGGTGGACGTCAAGGACTGACCGGGCCGCCGGCCCGGTCACTCCCCCGGGCGGCGGCTCAGGCGTCGAGCACCCGGTCGAACTGCGTCGTGGTGTGGCGCAGGTGGGCCACCAGCTCGTCGCCCACCTTCGGCTCGGTCGCGTCCGAGGGCACGAAAAGGATCGACACCTGCATGTGCGGCGGCTCCGCGAACCAGCGCTGCTTGCCGGCCCAGACGAAGGGCGACAGGTTCCGGTTGACGGTGGCCAGACCGGCCCGTGCGACGCCCTTGGCGCGCGGCATGACCCCGTGGAGGGCCTTGGGGGCCTCCAGGCCCACTCCGTGCGAGGTGCCGCCCGCGACCACGACCAGCCAGCCGTCCGAGGCGGCCTTCTGCTGGCGGTAGCCGAAGCGGTCGCCCTTGGCGACCCGGGTGACGTCCAGGACCGAGCCCCGGTACTGGGTGGCGTCGTGGTCGCCCAACCACAGCCGGGTACCGATGCGCGCCCGGAACCGGGTCTGCGGGAACTGCTGCTGGAGCCGTGCCAGATCCTCGGCCCGCAGGTGGCTGACGAACATGGTGTGCAGCGGCAGCCGGGCGGCGCGCAGCCGGTCCATCCAGCCGATGACCTCCTCGACGGCGTCCGAGCCGTCGGGGCGGTCCAGCGGCAGGTGCAGGGCGAAGCCCTCCAGCCGGACGTCCTCGATCGCCGACTGGAGCAGGCCCAGGTCCTGCTCGGAGATGCCGTGGCGGCGCATCGAGCTCATGCACTCGATGACCACGCGGGCCCCGACCAGTCCGCGGACCCCGTCGACCGAGGACACCGAGCGGATCACCCGGTCCGGCAGCGGCACCGGCTCCTCGCCCCGCCGGAAGGGGGTGAGGACGAGCAGGTCGCCACCGAAGTGGTCCTTGATGCTCGCGGCCTCGTACGTCGTCCCGACGGCCAGGATGTCGGCGCCCATCCGGGTCGCCTCCTCACACAGCCGCTCGTGGCCGAAGCCGTAGCCGTTGCCCTTGCAGACCGGGATCAGACCGGGGAACTGGTCCGTGATCTGCTTCTGGTGCGCACGCCAGCGCGCGGTGTCGACGTAGAGCGTGAGCGCCATGCCCGTCCGGAACCTCTCTCGAAAAACAGCTGGGTCAGCGGCGCGACATGTAGATGTCGAGCGCCTTGTGGAGCACCTTGTTGAGCGGGAAGTCCCACTCGCCGACGTACTCGACGGCCTCGCCGCCCGTACCGACCTTGAACTGGATCAGGCCGAACAGGTGGTCGTTCTCGTCCAGCGTGTCAGAGATGCCGCGAAGGTCGTAGACGCTGGCACCCAGCGCGTACGAATCGCGCAGCATCCGCCACTGCATCGCGTTCGAGGGACGGACCTCGCGCTTGTGGTTGGCCGAGGCGCCGTACGAGTACCAGACGTGCTGGCCGACGGTGAGCATCGTGGCGGCGGCCAGCGGCTCCCCCTCGTGCTTGGCGATGTACAGCCGCATGCGGTTGGGGTCCTCGGAGTTGAGGGCCGTCCACTGGCGCTGGAAGTAACTGAGCGGGCGCGGGCGGAACTTGTCGCGCTCAGCCGTGATCTCGTACAGGTACTGCCAGGTCGGCAGGTCCTCGTAACCGCCCTGGACGACCTCGACGCCGGCCTTCTCGGCCTTCTTGATGTTGCGGCGCCACAGCTGGTTGAAGCCCTTGAGGACGTCGTCCAGGGAGCGGTTGGCCAGCGGGACCTGGAACACGTAGCGGGGCTGGACGTCGCCGAAACCGGCACCGCCGTCCTCGCCCTGCTGCCAGCCCATGCGGCGCAGCTTGTCCGATACCTCGAAGGCGCGGGGCTCGATGTACGAGGCCTCGACATCGCGCAGGCGCTTGACCTCGGGGTCCTGGATGCCGGCCTTGATGGCGGCCGAATTCCAGCGGCGGATGACGACGGGCGGGCCCATCTTCACGGTGAAGGCGCCCTGCTGCTTGAGGTGGGCCAGCATCGGCTGGAGCCACTCCTCGAGGTTCGGGGCGTACCAGTTGATGACGGGGCCCTCGGGGAGGTACGCGAGGTAGCGCTTCACCTTGGGCAGCTGGCGGTACAACACGAGCGCGGCACCGACGAGTTCGCCGTTCTTGTCGAACCAGCCGAGGTTCTCCGAACGCCACTCGTTCTTGACGTCGGCCCATGCCGGGACCTGGCAGTGGCTAGCCGACGGCAGGCTCTGGAGGTACGCCAGATGCTGCTCGCGGCTGATGGTGCTCAGGGACAGGCTCATGCGGGGTGTCTCCTCCGGCGGCTTCGCTGCTATGGCGCGAAGCCTACTGCGACGGTGGCGCCACCCATCTGGGGGACAGGCCGGTACGGGCCGGTGCCTGGGCCGGAGGAAGGACGGCGCCCCGTCCCGGAGGTCGCCCGGTCAGCCCAGCCAGCCGCCGAAGAGGCCGCCGTGGGCCATTCCGAGCATGAAGCCGATGGCAGACGCGCCTAGGCCGATGATCAGCACGAAGCGCTCGCGGGTGGTGGCGGAGATGAACTGTCCGTACAGCCCGGTCCCGATCCCGATCAGCCCGGCCCAGGAAGTGAGCAGGTGCAGATCGTGGAAGAACGCAGTGACGAACGCCACGGCGCCGAGGACCAGGGTGACCACCATCAGGGTGTCCTGGACCGGATGGGACTTGCCGTCGGTGGAGAAGAGCGAGATCGGCGGGGGCGGGGACTGGCGATGCATGGCCTGTGCCATCGGAAGGCACCTCCTGGCTGACGCAGAGCGGTGCGCGGCGCGCCTCCGACCTGGGGCGGGGGCGAGGCACCGAGCACACCCGACGCATACAGAGTGTGGCCTCCTCCCGCCGGATTTCAACCGGAAGGAGGCGAGCAGGTAGTCTGTACGGTCTGCGCGGTGTCTGCTCTCGGACGCCGTGCGGCACGCATCACGACCCTCCTGCCACGGAACGACCGTGGCCGCTGAGTCCAAAGGAGGTGGGTTCCACATGCGTCACTACGAAGTGATGGTCATCCTCGACCCCGATCTCGAGGAGCGCGCTGTCTCCCCGCTGATCGAGAACTTCCTCTCCGTCGTCCGTGAGGGCAACGGAAAGGTCGAGAAGGTCGACACCTGGGGCCGTCGTCGTCTCGCTTACGAGATCAAGAAGAAGCCCGAGGGCATCTACTCGGTCATCGACCTGCAGGCCGAGCCTGCGGTCGTCAAGGAGCTCGACCGCCAGATGAACCTGAACGAGTCGGTTCTCCGGACCAAGGTCCTTCGCCCCGAGACCCACTGAACTCAGGTTCAGCGGTAATCGGGACCGAGTAGCACAGCAGCCCAGCAGCAATCCCCGCCGAGAGGTTTCCATCCATGGCAGGCGAGACCGTCATCACGGTCGTCGGCAATCTCGTCGACGACCCCGAGCTGCGCTTCACCCCCTCGGGTGCGGCGGTCGCGAAGTTCCGTGTCGCGTCCACCCCCCGCACCTTCGACCGTCAGACCAACGAGTGGAAGGACGGCGAGAGCCTGTTTCTGACCTGCTCGGTGTGGCGGCAGGCGGCTGAGAACGTCGCCGAGTCCCTTCAGCGAGGCATGCGCGTCATCGTGCAGGGCCGGCTGAAGCAGCGGTCCTACGAGGACCGTGAGGGTGTCAAGCGCACGGTCTACGAGCTGGACGTCGAGGAAGTCGGCCCCAGCCTCAAGAACGCCACGGCCAAGGTCGCCAAGACCACCGGTCGCGGTGGCCAGGGTGGATACGGCGGCGGCGGTCAGCAGCAGGGCGGCGGCGGAAGCTGGGGCGGAGCCCCCAGCACTGGTCCCCAGGGCGGCGGAGCTCCCTCCGACGACCCGTGGGCGTCCAGTGCGCCGGCCGGCGGCCAGCAGGGCGGCGGCGGGGGCGGCTGGGGCGGAAGCTCCGGCGGTTCCGGCGGTGGCTACTCGGACGAGCCGCCCTTCTAGGGCAGCTCCTTCCAAACTTCTTGATCACACAGGAGAGACACAATGGCGAAGCCGCCTGTGCGCAAGCCTAAGAAGAAGGTCTGCGCGTTCTGCAAGGACAAGACCGCGTACGTGGACTACAAGGACACGAACATGCTGCGGAAGTTCATTTCCGACCGCGGCAAGATCCGTGCCCGCCGCGTTACCGGCAACTGCACGCAGCACCAGCGTGACGTCGCCACGGCCGTCAAGAACAGCCGTGAGATGGCGCTGCTGCCCTACACGTCCACCGCGCGATAAGGAAAGGGTGACCGACTAATGAAGATCATCCTGACCCACGAGGTCTCTGGCCTCGGCACCGCCGGCGATGTCGTCGACGTCAAGGACGGTTACGCTCGCAACTACCTGGTCCCGCGTGGTTTCGCGATCCGCTGGACCAAGGGTGGCGAGAAGGACGTGGCGCAGATCCGCCGCGCCCGCAAGATCCACGAGATCGCGACCATCGAGCAGGCCAACGAGGTCAAGGCCAAGCTCGAGGGCGTGAAGGTCCGTCTGGCCACCCGCGCGGGTGACGCCGGTCGCCTCTTCGGTTCCGTCACCCCGGCCGACATCGCTTCCGCGGTCGAGGCGTCCGGTGGCCCGAAGGTCGACAAGCGTCGCGTGGAGCTGGGCTCCCCGATCAAGACCCTCGGTTCGTACCAGGTCTCCGTGCGTCTGCACGCCGAGGTCGTCGCGAACGTGGGCATCGAGGTCGTCGCCGCCTAAGGGCAGCGCATGAAGGGCCGCACCCTCCGGGGTGCGGCCCTTCGTCGTTCCCGGGAGGCGATGTTTCACGTGAAACGGCCTGCTCCCAGGTGAAGACGCCCGATGTTTCACGTGAAACGGCCTGCCGTCCATGTGAAATGCCTCCGGTTTCACGCGGGGCTGCCTCCTGTTTCACGTGAAACATCGGCGGCCGTTATCGGGTCGCTCCTGCGACCAGCCAGCGGCCCGAACGGGCGCGGAGCTGGAGGGTAACCATCCGGACCAGCATCATCAGGGTCATGGCCCACCAGAGCGCGGTCAGACCGCCGCCGAGAGCCGGGACCAGGAGCGCGGCCGGCGCGAAGACGGCCAGGGTCAACAGCATCGCCCACGCCAAGTACCGGCCGTCACCGGCCCCCATCAGCACTCCGTCCAGGACGAAGACGACTCCGCAGACGGGCTGGCTCAGGGCCACGACCAGCAAGGCGGGCAGCAGGGTGTTCTCCACCGCCGGGTCGCTGGTGAACAGCGGGATGAACACCGGACGGGCCAGGACGACCAGCAGGCCCAGCACGACGCCGGTGACGACCCCCCACAACAGCATCCGGCGACACACGGCCCGGGCCCCCTCGGTGTCACCGGCACCCAGGTGGCGGCCGATGATGGCCTGGCCGGCGATGGCGATCGCGTCCAGGGCGAAGGCGAGCAGGCTCCAGAGGGACAGCAGGATCTGGTGGGCGGCGATGTCGGCGTCTCCCAGCCGTGCCGCCACGGCTGTCGCGATCATCAGAATGGCGCGCAGGGACAGGGTGCGGACCAGCAGCGGCACTCCCGCCTGGGCGCAGGCGCGGATGCCCGCCGCGTCGGGCCGCAGAGAGGCGCCGTGCTGCCGGGCGCCTCGGACGACCACGAAGAGGTACGCGCCGGCCATGGCCCACTGGGCGGTGACCGTGCCCCAGGCGGAGCCCGCGATGCCGAGACCCGCGCCGTAGACCAGGGCCACGTTGAGGGCGCCGTTGAGGGCAAAGCCGCCGATGGCCACGTAGAGCGGGGTGCGGGTGTCCTGGAGGCCGCGGATGACGCCGGTGGCCGCCAGGACCACGAGCATCGCGGGGATGCCGAGCGCCGAGATCCGCAGGTAGGTGACGGCGTACGGCGCGGCGGTGTCCGAGGCCCCGAAGAGGGAGATCAGGCCGGGGGCGGTGGGCAGGACTGCGACGAGGACGGCGGTGCCGAGCAGCAGGGCGAGCCAGATGCCGTCCATGCCCTGCCGGATGGCTGCCGGGAGGTCGCCCGCGCCGACGCGCCGGGCCACGGCGGCGGTGGTGGCGTAGGCGAGGAAGACGAAGACGCTCACGGCGGTGGTGAGCAGCGCCGCCGCGATGCCGAGGCCGGCCAGCTGGGGGGTGCCGAGGTGTCCCACGATGGCACTGTCGGCCATCACGAAGAGCGGCTCGGCCACGAGTGCGCCGAAGGCCGGCACTGCGAGCGCGAGGATCTCGCGGTCGTACCGCTTCGCGGTCGTCTTCGTGGTGGTGGAGGCCTGTGTCATGTGCTCAATCTAATCTTCCACAGGTAATGGATGCAAGGCCCTTAGGACCCTTACTAAGCCGCTGACTTGGGCGTTCTTTCCGGCCCGTCGGGGGCGATCTTGAGACAGTGGCCAAGAATTTTCTTCCCCGGGCTCAGCGGGTAGCGAAAGTCCAGGTCAAAGGGGGTGCGCGGGTGGGTCAGGTGATTTTGTCCACAGCGTCGTCCCCCGCTCTGTGCACAGCTTCGGGCGACTTACCCACAGCATTGGCTCGGTCGTCCACATCTCATCCACACAGCCTGTGGATAACAAGATTGGCTGACGCCGCTCGCGGCCCTACCGTTGTGCGTTGCCCGACGCGCCCAGAGCCGCTTCGGGTGTCCCATATGTCAGAGCCGTGGCGTAGAAAGAGTGCCACGGCGAGGGTCCGCGTTCGCGGACGGAGGAGGCGGCCCGGTGAGCATGCCCGAGCCCATGGACGACCCCTGGGCCGACAGCGGTCCCAGTGACCGTCTGCCCGCCCGTCCGCGTCGCAGCGGCGAGGGCCGCGGCCGCGGGGACGACCAGCAGGACCGGGGCCGCGAGGGCGGCTCCTGGGACGGCGGAGGGGGCGGCTTCGAGCGCGTCCCGCCGCAGGACCTGGACGCCGAGCAGTCCGTGCTCGGCGGCATGCTGCTGTCCAAGGACGCGATCGCGGACGTGGTCGAGGTCCTCAAGGGGCACGACTTCTACCGCCCCTCGCACGAGACGATCTACCAGGCCATCCTCGACCTGTACGCGAAGGGCGAGCCCGCCGACCCGATCACGGTCGGCGCCGAGCTGACCCGCCGCGGCGAGATCAGCAAGGTCGGCGGCGCCTCGTACCTGCACACCCTGGTGCAGTCCGTACCGACCGCGGCGAACGCCGAGTACTACGCGGAGATCGTCCACGAGCGGGCCGTCCTGCGCCGCCTCGTCGCGGCCGGCACGAAGATCACTCAGATGGGCTACGCGGCGGACGGAGACGTCGACGAGATCGTCAACAGCGCCCAGGCCGAGATCTACGCCGTCACCGAGCAGCGGACCTCCGAGGACTACCTGCCGCTCGGCGACATCATGGAGGGCGCGCTCGACGAGATCGAGGCGATCGGCTCGCGCTCCGGCCAGATGTCGGGCGTCCCGACCGGGTTCACCGACCTGGACTCCCTGACCAACGGCCTGCACCCGGGCCAGATGATCGTCATCGCCGCCCGACCCGCCATGGGCAAGTCGACGCTCGCGCTGGACTTCGCCCGCGCCTGCTCGATCAAGAGCAACCTGCCGAGCGTCATCTTCTCCCTCGAAATGGGCCGCAACGAGATCGCCATGCGTCTGCTCTCGGCGGAGGCCCGGGTGGCGCTCCACCACATGCGCTCCGGCACCATGACCGACGACGACTGGACGCGGCTCGCCCGCCGGATGCCGGACGTCTCGGCCGCCCCGCTGTACATCGACGACTCCCCCAACCTGTCGATGATGGAGATCCGAGCCAAGTGCCGCCGGCTCAAGCAGCGCAACGACCTCTCGCTCGTCGTCATCGACTACCTGCAGCTGATGCAGTCGGGCGGCTCGCGCCGTCCCGAGAGCCGCCAGCAGGAGGTCTCCGACATGTCCCGAAACCTCAAGCTGCTGGCCAAGGAGCTGGAGGTGCCGGTGATCGCGCTCTCCCAGCTGAACCGTGGTCCCGAGCAGCGCACCGACAAGAAGCCGATGGTTTCCGACCTGCGTGAATCCGGCTCGATCGAACAGGACGCCGACATGGTGATCCTGCTGCACCGCGAGGACGCGTACGAGAAGGAATCGCCCCGCGCCGGCGAGGCGGACCTCATCGTCGCCAAGCACCGAAACGGTCCGACGGCCACCATCACGGTCGCCTTCCAGGGCCATTATTCGCGGTTCGTGGACATGGCCAACACGTAGCATCCGATCATGGACGCGCTCTCTGAAGACCTGGAACTGCTCCCCGCCACCCGGCGTGCCCTCCGGCACCGGATCGCCGTCGCACAGCGCGAGGGGCGGACCCCTTCGCTGGTGGCGACCGTCGTACGCGGCGGGGAGGTGGTCTGGGAGGGCTCCCGGACCTCCGTCGAGGGCCACGGACCGGACGGGAACGTGCAGTACCGGATCGGGTCGATCACCAAGACCTTCACCGCCGTCCTGGTGATGCGGCTGCGGGACGAAGGCCTGCTGGACCTGTCGGACCCGCTGGGCAAGCACCTCCCCGGCAGCGGTGCGGACGAGGTGACCATCGGCCAGCTGCTGGCGCACACCTCCGGTCTCGGGGCGGAGACTCCCGGTGAGTGGTGGGAGCGCTCGTCGGCCGCATTGCGGCCGGAGCTCGCCGACGTGCTCGGGGCCGAGCCGTTCAGGCACGTGCCGGGTACCCGGCACCACTACTCCAACCCCGGTTACACCCTGCTCGGTTCGCTCGTCGAGGCGCTCCGCGGGAAGCCGTGGGAGGAGGTGCTGCGCGCCGAGGTACTGGAACCGCTGGGCCTGAACCGTACGAGCGCGCAGCCGCAGGCCCCGCACGCGGGCGGCTGGGCGGTGCACCCGTGGGCGGACGTGATGATGCCGGAGCCGTCCGAGGACCTGGGGCTGATGGCCGCGGCCGGTCAGCTGTGGTCCACCACCGGTGACCTGGCCCGGTTCGCGCGGCTGCTGATGCGGGGCGACGACCGGGTGTTGAGCGCCGAGAGCGCACGGGAGATGCGCACCTCCGCGGCTCCTCCGGAGCCCGGCATGGCCGAACTCGGATACGGGCTCGGCCTCCAGCTGGCGGACCAGGGCGGGCGCCGGCTGGCCGGGCACGGCGGTTCGCTGCCCGGGTTCGTCGCGGGACTCTGGTTCAGCGAGGCGGACGACGTGGCCGCGGTCGTACTGTCGAACTGCACGTCGGGCCTGCCGGCCTCGACGGTGGCCACCGATCTCATCGCGATCGTCGCGGAGGCGGAGCCGCGCATCCCCGAGCCGTGGCGCCCGTTCAAGGAGGACGACCAGGTGCCGCTGGAATTGTGCGGCCCCTGGTACTGGGGTACTTCGGCGCAGGTCCTCCGGCTGAACTGGGACGGGTCCCTGGAACTGAGCCCGGTCGGGGCCACCGGCCGGGCGGCCCGTTTCCGTGCCGAGCCGGACGGCAGCTGGACCGGTCTGACGGGGTATTACGCGGGCGAGACGCTGCGGGCGGTCAGGCGTGAGGACGGCTCCGTGAGCCACCTCGACCTCGCCTCGTTCGTCTTCACGCGCGAGCCCTACGACCCTGGCGCCCCGGTGCCCGGCGGGGTGGACCCGCAGGGCTGGCGGGGCATCGGCTGACGCCTCCGGGCCGTGCCCCTTCGGCCGCGGTGTTCAGGCGGCCAGTTCGCGCTCCAGCGGGGTGCGGAAGCGGGGGGTGACACGGGCGTCGCCCACCCAGTCGGCGAGGGCGGCGGCCTCGGCCGCGACCGCCTCCTCGGCGGCCCGGCCGGGGCTGCCCAGCAGCCGCCAGACGATCTCCCCGTCAGGACGCTGGGCCCAGCCGCCGACGATCTCGCCGTTCCACCACACGGTCGGCCCGATGTTGCCCGCGTAGTCGAACAGGGCGGGACGGTGGGCGGGGTCGAGGTGGAAGCCCCGGTCCGCCCACCCCATGGCGCTGGGGTCGAGGCCGGGCAGCAGTGCGGCCCACGGTTCAGGGGCCGGCTCGGACCCGGTGTCACCCGGGCAGACGAGCCCCGTTCCGCCGTCGTCGAGGCGGACCTGCTCGGGCCCCACGGCGGCCAGCGCCGTGCGTACGTCGGTGAGGCTCCAGCCGGTCCACCACTTGAGGTCCGCCTCGGTGGCCGGGCCGTAGGCGTGGAGCCAGCGGCGGGCGATCTCCGCCCGCGCCTCGGCGACGGGCACGGAGGGCCAGGGCTGGGTGTGGACCCAGCGGAACTGGCTGGAGGTCCAGGTCCCGCGCGGCCGGTCCCGCCGGATGCGGCCGTCGGCGGCCAGGAGGCGGATGACGCGGGTGGCCACGCCGGTCTCGGCCTCGTACTTCTTGCCCCGGGCGATGGTGATCTTCTGCCGCAGGGCGGGTACCGCCGCGGAGAGCTGGCCGCCCGTGGAAGCGCCCCGGGCGTCGAGCGCCTCGAGGGCGGCGGCCTCGGCATGCGCCAGCCAGTCGGCGTCGAGGCCCCGGCCGTCCTCCTCCAGGTGCTTGAGGAGGGTCCTGCGTTCCTTCACCGCGATTCCCCGGGCGGTGGCCGCGTCCACGTACGGGGCGAAGCCCGCCGAGACGGCAAAGAGGGTGTTGCGCATGCTGAGCATGCGGACCACGCTGACGTCCTCGTACAGGGCCTGCTCGACCGTGTCGGGCCCGCCCTCGGCAAGCCGGGCCCGGACGGACAGGTACACGGTCGCGGCGTCCGTGGCGTGCAGGGCGACGACGGCGTCCGCGGCCTGGCTTGTGGTTCGGGCGCGGGCGGAGGGAGCCAGACGGTGCCGCCGGCCCAGACGGCGGCGGCGCTCGGCGGTGGTGATGAGGGGGAGGCTGCGGCTCATCCTCCCGATCGTAGGCCGGGCCACCGACAGCGGCCCGGCCCGCTCCGGGGCTGCTCAGAGCTCGAGTTTGAACCCCACATGGGAGGGGGTGAAACCGAGCCGCTCGTAGAACCGGTGGGCGTCGGTGCGGGTCACGTCCGAGGTGAGCTGGACCAGCCGGCAGTTCTCCTGCCGGGACCGCTCGACGGCCCATTCGATGAACCGGGTCCCCAGGCCGCTGCCGCGTTCGTCGGCGTGGACCCGGACGCCCTCGATGATGGAACGGGTGGCGCCCTTGCGGGACAGTCCGGGAACAATCGTGAGCTGGAGCGTCCCCACGACGCGGTCGCCGCGGACCGCGACGACGAGGTGCTGGTGGGGGTCGTCGGTCAGCCGCTTCAGGGCCGCGATGTACGGGGTCAGGTCGTCGGGTGACTCGCGGGTGGCGCCGAGCGGGTCGTCCGCGAGCATGGCGACGATCTCGGGAAGGTCGGCCTCCGTGGCCGGACGGATGGTCAGCTCGGGTGCGTCGGTCATGGGCAGGTGTCCTCGTTTCAGCCGGCGGCGACGGTGAGCGGCGCCCAGCGGCGGGACCAGTCGCCGGGCAGGCCTGGGATGTCTCGGGTCATGACGGCGTTGAAGGCCACGGACTCCATGCCGCGCGCCTTGAGCCACGTGAGGAGTTCCTCGTGGCGCACATCCACATCGGTGCGCAGGTCCCGGTCGGTGCCCGCGGCCAATGCGGCGACCAGGGCCTTGGCGACGGCGGTGTCGCGGGCGATCAGGGGGCCGACGACATGGGTGTCCATGTTGGGCCAGATCGCGGCGTAGCCGATGAGGGCACCGGAGGGGTCCTCGGCGACGAGCAGCCTGTCGGTGAATGCCGGGAGCCGCGTGATGAGGTGGGTCCGGTCGGTCCCGAACACCTCCGTGTCCAGCCGGACGATTCCCTGGAGGTCCTCGGCGGCGGCCGGCCGGACACGGGCCCCGGCAGGGCCGTCGGCCGGGCCGTCCTGCTCGGGGCGGAAGGCGCCTCGGAGCATCTCCGCGCGGCCCGTGACGCCGAAGCCGAGCTCCTCGTAGAGCGGGCGTCCGTAGGGGGTGGAGTGCAGGGTGAGCGGGACGCCGGGGAGCAGGTCGTCGCACACGTGCCTCATGAGGCGCCGGCCCAGGCCCTTGCGGGCGTACCGGTCGGCGACGAGGACCATTCCGATGGCGGCGAGATCGGGCTTCACGCCGGTGTCTCCGTACCGGGTGACGACACAGGCGGCGGCAAGCCCCTGGCCGTCGGGGGCGTCGATGCCGTAGCCGTCGCCGGCGGTGAGGAGCAGCCCCCACTTGTGGTCCTCGCGCGGCCAGCCGCGGTCCTCGGACAGGTCGGCGCAGTGCCGGAGATCTGCCATGGTCAGTGTGCGGATCGGCAGGTCGATGAGCTGTGGTGGTGTCACCGGCCCAGAGTGGATCACCGGCTCGGGAGGAGTCCAGGGAATTCGGAGATCCGTCAGCCGATGTTTCACGTGAAACACCGGCTCGTTTCACACACGCCCGTCTCGCGCACGGGGTGTTGCCCGCCTCCGCTCGTGTCGCACATGGCCTGTTTCACGTGAAACATGGCTGGGCCACCGCGCCGGCCGCGGCCGCGCCTCAGGGCCCGCCCTTTCTCCGGCGGCCGCCGAGGGAGTGCCCCGGCGGAACGGAGCCGCTAGCCTCGGCGGTTATGACTTCGCTGCACCTGTTCGATCTCGACGGGACCCTGATGTACGGCTCGGCCGCGCCGGTGGAGATCTCCCGGCAGCTCGGGGTGGACACCGAGATCGCCGCGTTGGAGCAGGCCTTCAGCGCGCGGAAGATCGGCCCACACGAGTTCTCGGTGGCGGCCCGGGAGCTGTGGGCCGAGCTGACGCCGGCGCACGTCCGGGCGGCCTTCGACGGGGCACCGTGGCTGGCGGGGATCCAGGAGGTCTGGACGGAGATCCGGGGCCGCGGTGACTACTGCGCGGTGATCTCGCTGTCCCCCTCGTTCTTCGTGGAACTGCTGCTGGAGTGGGGCGCGCACGCCGCTCACGGCTCGGTCTTTCCCGAGGTGCCCTTCACCCGGCCCGTCGACGTGACCGGGATCCTGACGCCCGAGCGCAAGGTGGAGGTCGCGGACCAGCTGTGCGCGCGGTTCGGGGTGGGCCGCAGCGCCTGCGTCGCGTACGGGGACTCCATGACCGACGCGGTGCTCTTCGAGGTGGTGCCGCGCTCGGTCGCGGTCAACGCGCGCCCGTACCTGGCCGAGCGGGCCACCCATGTCTACGAGGGCCGCGACCTCCGGGAGGCGTACCAGCTCTTGGGCGCGGCACGCCCGGAAGTCGAGGAATCTTAAGGGGAAATGGGGGTTCGAAACACCGTTTTTTCCATTCTCCCGCCGCGCACCCCGCCGACTGGCACGCTGTGAATCCCGGAACCACGGATTCGAGGCCGTGGTGTGTGAGACCCGACCGAGATGCTCGAAGCGAGGCACCGCATGGACGCTCCGCCCCCCAGATCGGCCAGACCGACGGGCTGGATACCCGCCGGGGGCGGTGCGACGGAGCCCTCCCCGGACGCCGTCCTCATCCGCCGCACCCTGGCCGAGATCGCACCCGTCGCGGACAAGGTGACCTCGTACTTCTACGCGCTGGTCTTCACGAGCCACCCCGAGGTCCGGGAGTTGTTCCCCGCGGCCATGGACGTCCAGCGCGATCGGCTGCTGAAGGCCCTGCTGACCGCCGCCGAGCACATCGACGACCCGGCCGTACTGACCCCGTACCTCAAGCGGCTCGGCGCCGGCCACCGCAAGTACGGCACCGTGCCGGCCCATTACCCGGCGGTCGGAGAGGCGCTGATCGGCGCGCTGGCCCGGTACGCGGAACTCACCTGGGGACCGGAGGCCGAGGCGGCATGGGTGCGCGCGTACACCGCCATCTCGCAGACGATGATCGACGCGGCGGCGGCGGACGAGGCCAGGGCACCGGCCTGGTGGCACGCCGAGGTGGTCTCGCACGACCTGCGCACCTCGGACATCGCCGTGCTGACGGTCCGCCCCGATCAGCCGTACCCCTTCCTCGCCGGCCAGTACACCAGTCTGGAGACCCCGTGGTGGCCGCGGGTCTGGCGGCACTACTCCTTCGCCTCGGCGCCCCGCGCGGACGGGCTGCTGTCCTTCCACGTGAAGGCCGTCCCGGCGGGCTGGGTGTCCAACGCCCTGGTACGGCACGCCCGGCCGGGCGACGTCCTGCGGCTGGGCCCGCCGGCCGGTTCGATGGTAGTGGACCACAGCACCGACAACGGGATGCTGTGCCTGGGCGGCGGTACCGGCATCGCCCCGATCAAGGCACTGATCGAGGACGTCGCCGAGCACGGTGAGCGGCGCCCGATGGAGGTCTTCTTCGGGGCGCGCAGCGATCACGACCTCTATGACAAGGACACCCTGCTCGGGTTGCAGCGCTCCCACCCGTGGCTGTCGGTGCGCCCGGTGGTCGGCGAGGGGCTGGCCGGACAGCTGCCGCATGCGGTCGGTGAGCACGGGCCCTGGAGCTCGTACGACGCCTTCATCTCGGGACCGCCCGCGATGATCCGCAACGGTGTGGACGCGCTCAAGCGGATTGGGATCCCCCGAGAGCGCATCCGCTACGACGCCCTCGAGGAGCTGGCGGGCGTGGCCGGCTGAGACGTACACAGCCGCCCGCTCCCGGGAGCCGTCAGCCCAGGTCGGGGGCGTGCATGGCGCGGACCCCCTCGATGTTGCCGTCGAGGTAGTGGCGCAGGGAGAGCGGAACCAGGTGGACGGCCGCGATGCCGACCCGGCTGAAGGGCACGCGGACGATCTCGTACTCGCCCTGGGGATCGTCGACTTCCGGGCCGTGCCGCTGGCCGGGGTCCATCGATTCGAGGCGGCAGACGAAGAAGTGCTGGACCTTCACCCCGGTCACTCCCCCGGTGGTGATGTGCTCGACGGTGTCGACGAAGCACGGCACCACATCGGTGATCTTGGCGCCGAGTTCTTCGTGGAGTTCTCGGTGGAGGGCGTCGACGACGGTGCGGTCCGAGGCCTCCACGCCACCGCCCGGCGTGAGCCAGTACGGGTCGACGCCTGGCTTGGTGCGCTTGATGAGGATCAGGTCGTCACCGTCGAGCAGGATCGCGCGGGCGGTGCGTTTGACCACGGGACGTTCGGTCATGGGAGAAGAGTGGCCCGCGCCCGCCCGTCTGAAACGCGTCAGCGGCCGGAAACGAGGGGCTCACCAGTGCGCGGCGGCGCGCAGCAGACGGTCGTGGGCCCGGGCCAGGTGGGCGAGCGCCAGGCTGCCCGCCCGGACCACGAGGAACCACGTGCGCAGCGGCGGGACGGCGGGATCCAGCAGGGAGACGACCTCCCCGCGGTCGAGGGCGTCCTGGCACAGGTAGCGGGGCAGGACGGCGAGTCCGGCGCCGGCCAGGACGCATTCCAGGACCGCCCGCAGGTCGGGGGCCACCACCGTGGCGGCGGTGTCGGGCACCGAGTCGAAGACGGTGGCCCAGTAGCGGGTGACCAGCGGCAGGCTCTCGTGGACCTCGACGACCGGGATCCCGTCGAGCGCCGCGGGGCCCGAAGCGTTCAGTGCGGCCGGGTCGGCCAGGGCGGCCCAGTAGGGCGCGGCCACCAGCACCTGTTCCTCGTCGCAGAGGACGCTGGCGGTGAAGGGGCCGCCGCGCGGACGGGAGGTGGTGACGACCAGGTCGTGCTGCCCGGCGGCCAGCCCGGCGAGGTTTTCCTCGGAGCCGGGCAACAGGGCGGTGCGCAGACTCTGGCCCTGGCCGACCAGGGGTGCGAGCGCGGGCAGTACGCGCAGGCAGAGGAACTCCGGGGGCCCGGCGAGGTGCAGGGTCCGCAGGGTTCCGGCGGCCTCCCGCTCGGTCTCGGCGATCCGGAGCAGCGCGTCGAGGTGAGGGGCGGCCTTGTGGGCCAGCTCGTCGCCGACGGCCGTGGGGGTGACGCCCCGGGCGCGCCGGTGGAACAGGGGCCGGCCGAGCTGCCGTTCCAGGGTGCGGATCTGTGAGGTGACGGCGGGCTGTGACAGCCCGAGGAGCGTGGCGGCCCGGGTGAACGAGCCGGCCCGGTGCACGGCGACGAAGGTGCGCAGCAGGGCCAGGTCCATGGCGGCCCCTCTCGGTGGGGGCCTTCAACTATAAATATGCCGATAGGCCCCTGTCGTTACCGTGATTGGACTCTGACGCTGAGTCAACTAGCCTTGTCAGCGTGGTTCTTCTCGCGGGGAACCCGGCGCGGTCCGAGCCACCAGGGGGGAGGCTCGGACCGCATTCCTTCTTCCTCCGCCGCTCAGGCCCCGGCGGCCGCCGAGTCGAGGGCCCGCAGCACGTCCGCGACCAGGTCCTCGGGGTCCTCGGCCCCGGCGGAGAAACGGATGAAGCCCTCCGGCACGGCGTCACCGCCCCAGCGTCCGCGCCGCTCCGCGGTGGACCGGACTCCGCCGAAGCTCGTGGCGTCCTCGACCAGGTGCAGAGCGGTCATGAAGCGCTCCGCGTGCGCGCGGTCCGGGAGGACGAACGAGACCACCGAGCCGAAGCCGCGCATCTGCCGGGAGGCCGTCTTGTGGGAGGGGTCCGAGGCGAGCCCCGGGTAGCGGACCCCGGTCACCTCGGGCCGGTCGGCCAGCACCTCGGCCACCGCCAGCGCGTTGCCCCACTGGCGTGCGGCCCGCAGCTGGAGGGTGGACAGGGAGCGGTGGGCCAGCCAGGCCTCCATGGGCCCCGGGATCGCTCCGACGATCTTGCGCCAGCGGCGGATGCCCGCGGCCAAGTCCGGGTCGCGGCAGACGACGTAGCCGAGCAGCAGGTCCCCGTGGCCGGTGAGCCCCTTGGTGCCGCTGGCGACGGAGAAGTCCGCTCCCAGTTCCAGGGGCCGCTGTCCGAGCGGGGTCGCCAGGGTGTTGTCGACGGCGACCAGGGCGCCCGCCGTGTGCGCGGCCCGCACGAGGCGGCGTACGTCGCACACGTCGAGGCCCGGGTTGGACGGGGTCTCGATCCACAGCAGCCGGGCCCCGTCGAGGGCGGCGAGCTGCGCGTCCTGGCCGGTCGGCGCGGTGCGCACGTGGACTCCGTACGCCTCGAGCTGTTCGCGGACCAGGGGCAGCGCCTGGTAGCCGTCGGAGGGCAGGACGACGGTGTCGCCGGTGCGGGCCTGTGAGAGCAGGACGGCGGAGACGGCCGCCATCCCGGAGGCGAAGACGATGGTCTCGGCCCCTTCCTCATCCGGTGCCTCCAGTTCGCCGATGGCCCGTTCCAGCAGGGTCCAGGTGGGGTTCGTGTCGCGGCCGTAGGTGTACGGGCCCGAGACCTCGCCCGGGAGGTGGAAGTGGGCGGCGAACACCGGTCCGGGCAGCGGCGGCTCGTTCTTGACGGGCTCGGGCAGCCCGGCGCGTACGGCGCGCGTGCCGTCGCCGTACGCGCCGGACGCGGCCGGCGGTCCGGCGGTCCCGCCGGGGGTGTGCTCGTTCACGGGGTGTGCTCCTTCACAGCGGTGCGTACGGCGGCCGGCGGACCGGTGTTCGGCGGCCCGCTCAGTTCTTGTCGGGCAGGGCCAGGTTCACGGCCCAGGAGACGACGGAGATGATCAGGCCGCCGAGTACGGCGGTCCAGAAGCCGTCCACGTGGAAGCTGAGGTCGAACTGCTCGGCCAGCCAGGAGGTGAGCAGCAGCATCAGGGCGTTCACGACCAGGGTGAACAGACCGAGCGTGAGGATGAACAGCGGGAACGAGAGCAGCTTCACGACCGGCTTGACGATGAGGTTGACCAGCCCGAAGACCAGAGCGACCAGGATCAGCGTCAGCGCGCGGCGGCCGGTGCTGCTGCCGTCGTCGAGCGTGATCCCGGAGACCAGCCAGATGGCGACGGCCAGGGCCGCCGCGTTGGCGAGCGTCTTGACTACGAAATTCGTCATGTGTCTGATCGTGGCAGAGAAGATCCGGGCCGGGCATCGGCAGACCGGCGGATCCCGGGGCACCACCGGGCAAGAGCAAGGGGCACAGCGAAGATGAAGGCCTTCCGACTGGACGAGCTCGAGGCGGAGCGGGCCGCCAACGACGGCGCCTATCTGCAGTTCCTGCGGGAACGGAACATGTCGGTCGGGCTGTACGCGCTCGATGCCGGGCAGAGCGACCCGCAGCAGCCGCACCGTCAGGACGAGGTGTATTTCGTGGTGAGCGGCAGGGCATCCATCACGGTCGGGGAGGAGACGACGGTGGTGGCGAACGGCAGCGTCGTCTACGTCCCCGCGGGGGTACCGCACAAGTTCCACCACATCACCGAGCCTTTGAAGGTGATGGTGGTCTTCTCCCCGCCGGAGGGCTGAGCACGGGTCGGGTGGCCGCCGGACTGAGGGTCGTGCCCCGGAACCCCCTAAGGGGCGGGTCAGGGGGTTCCGGGGGCTCGAGGCCCCCTGTGCGGCGCGGCCGGCTCCTAGCATCGAGAGCGAGGCAAGAAACGGACGCACGGACTCACGAGATGACCGGCTCAGCTCATGAAGCGCGGGCTCACGGGGTCACGGGGCACGGACGAGGAAGAGGTAGGAACATGGACGGGATCCGAGCGATGTTCGCGGGTATGCCCTGGTGGGTGAAGTGGGTCGCCGTTCCGCTGCTGGCGCTCTTCGTCTTCGGCGGAGTGATCACCTCGATCCTCGGCACGCTGATCTCGTTCGCCTTCAAGCTGCTGCTCTTCGTCGCCCTCGTCGGCGGGCTGGTGTTCGTGGTGAAGAAGTTCACCGGCAGTGGGTCGAAGGCCTCCTCCAGCGACTGGTAGCACCAGGCCCGCCCCACCCCCAACGGGTAAGGGGATTGACCCAGGCGGGGGAACGGGACCGGCCAAACCGCCCACACGCCGGGAACCGGTGGATACAGTGGCAATCTGTGCCGTTCCCTGGGCGCCGATCCCTCCGCTCGGAACGGGCGGTCGCGTCGGGGCAACTGCTGGGCACGACCCCCAGGAGCCACGGCACACGCGGGGGCGGCCCCCGCAGGGCGGGCCCACCCCGAGGCCCGCCGCCACGCCTGGGGGTGAGCTTTGTCTTCGGTTCACAATCCCGGTGTGCCGACCCTGATCGGTTCGGTGCAGCGGGCGTTGCGGCTGCTGGAAGCAGCCGGGTCCCATAGCGGGGGAGCTCCGGCGAAACAGCTGGCGCGCGAGGCCGGGCTCCCGCTCCCCACCGCGTACCACCTGCTGCGCACGCTGACGCACGAGGGTTATCTGCGTCGGCAGAGCGGGGTGTTCGTACTCGGTGACGCGGCCGGCCGGCTGGCGGGCGGTGGGCTCCAGCAGAAACGTCGCAGCATGATCCTCGACTCGCTCGCGCACTTCCGTGACACGGTCGGGGCCCCCGTCTACTTCGCGGTGTTCCGCGAGGGTGAGATCGAGATCGTGGGTGTCTCGGACACCCCCGCCAACCCCGTCTGCGAGGAATGGGCCGACGTCCGCGCGACCGGCCACGCCCACGCCATCGGCCAGTGCCTGCTGGGCCAGCTCGACGAGAAGACGCGCAAGGACTACTACGAGCGGCACCCGGTCGAGAGCATCACGCCCTACACCGTGCGGGACGTGCACGCCCTGGAGCAGCGGATCGGCTCCCGGGAACGGACGCAGCCCGTGATCGAGCGTCAGGAGTACGCCCTGGGCACGGTGTGCGCGGCCATCCCGATCACCGTCGGCGACATCGCCGCGACAGTGGCCATTTCTCTCCCCCTGCACCAAGAAGAGCGGTTGCTCTCTGCTGTCGATCGACTACGGAGTGAAGTAGGCGCGCTGTTGAGCACCCTCTCGTTCTCTATCAGTATCTGAAAACTCACTCCTTGTGATCTGCTGTCGCTTCCACCACCCTTGTCAAGAGGCCTTGGGGGATCATTCCTGGCCACTTCCACTACAGGGGTAGGCAATGCACGAATCGGTACAGGCAGAGGTCATGATGAGCTTCCTCGTTTCCGAGGAACTCGCATTCCGGATCCCGGTGGAGCTGCGGTACGACGCCCGTGACCCCTACGCGGTGCGCCTTACCTTCCACCTTCCCGGAGACGCGCCCGTCACCTGGGCGTTCGGCCGGGAACTGCTCCTCGACGGCATCAACAAGCCGAGCGGTGACGGTGACGTGCACATCGCGCCCACCGACCCCGAGGAGCTGTCCGACGTCCACATCCGTCTCCAGGTCGGCGGGGACCGGGCCCTCTTCCGCGCGGGTGCGGGGCCGCTCGTCGCCTTCCTCGACCGGACCGACCGGCTCGTTCCGCTCGGTCAGGAGCGCAGTCTGGGCGACTTCGAGGAGAGCCTCGACCAGGCGCTCGGCAAGATCCTCGCCGAGTCGCAGCAGGACGAGCGGAAGGCCGGCTGAGGGGCGGGGCCGGAAGGTCCCGCCGTCGCCGAGACCTTCAGCGCTTGCGCCGGCGCCGGCCCCGGCCGCCGCGTGCCGGTCCGGCGGCCGGTCCCGCGGCCATGCCACCCGCGGCCCCCGGCCGGTCGGCGGAGACCACCAGCGCCGCCAGGGCGGTGGTCACGGGCACCGAGGCCACCAGCCCGATGGAACCGACGAGGGTCCGTACGATCTCCTCGGCGACCAGCTCGCTGTTGGCCACCGTCCCCATGCTGCTGTTGGCGATCGAGAACAGCAGTAGAAGTGGCAGAGCGGCGCCCGCGTACGCCAGCACGAGGGTGTTCACCACCGACGCGATGTGGTCGCGGCCGATCCGGATGGCGGCCCGGTACAGGGCGCGCGGGCCCATCGCCGGGTCCGCCTGGTGGAGTTCCCAGACGGCCGACGTCTGAGTGACGGTCACGTCGTCGAGTACGCCGAGCGATCCGATGATCACGCCCGCGAGCAGCAGGCCGCTCATGTCGATGCTCGGGTAGAGCCCGTGGATCAGCCCGGTGTTGTCGTCCGTGTTGCCGCTCAGGAAGGCCCAGCCGATGAACAGCGAGCCCAGCAGGCCGATCAGCAGGAGCGAGACCAGCGTGCCGAGGACGGCTACCGAGGTCCGGGCCGTCAGCCCGTGGCACATGTAGAGGGCGATCAGCATGATCGCGCTGGCCCCGATGACCGCGACGAGCAGCGGGTTCGAGCCCTGCAGGATCGCCGGGAGGATGAAGAGCGTCAGTACCCCGAAGCTGACGACGAGCGCGATGAGGGCGAACAGGCCGCGCATCCGGCCCACCACGACGACCGCGACGGCGAAGATGCCGGCCAGCAGCGCCATCGGGAACTTCCGGTTCAGGTCGATCACCGAGTACTGGAGGTCCCGGGGCGCGTCCGGCGCGTACGCCACCACCACCTCCTGGCCCTTCTCCAACTGCCGTGGCGCACCGGGCTGGACGATCTCGAAGAAGGCCCGGCCCCGTTCCGGTCCGCTGGTCACCTCGATGGTGGCCTTCTTGCACTCGCCGGTCCTGGCGGCCTGCGCCTCGCGCCCCTCGGGGGTGGAGGTGTCGCCCGTGGGAGGGACCTGCGAGGCGTTGACCGATTTGCAGTCCACCTTCGCGAGAGCGACGACCGTGCCCTGTTCGGTCTGGCGGTCGAAGCCCACCCCGGTGCGCTCGTGTGCGGGGGCGCCGCCGGGCCAGAGCACGGCCATGCCGATGAAGACGGCGGCGGCGAAGGGGATCAGTACGGCGGCGATCACCTTGCGCAGGTGCTTGGAGACCGGAGCCGCCGGCCCGTGGCCGTGGCTGTGCCCGTGGCTGTGGCCGGAGGAGTGCCCGTGGGAGGGCGCGGCAGCATCCCCGTGGGACGCGTGCTCGGGGCCGGTGTGGCCCATGGGCTCGGTGGGCTCGTGGGGGGGCTGCGGCGAGGACGTCACCGGCAGATCATCGCAAGAGATGAGGGGGCCCACTGTTCAGCACGCCACACACGACGCTAACGTGGGGGCTACTTTGCACAACGCGGGAGCTCGGAGCACCGGGCTGAGAGGGCGCTGATCACCGTACGCGCATGAGAATGCGTACGGGAGGAGGCTGCGCCGACCGCCGAACCTGTTACCGGGTAATGCCGGCGTAGGGAGATCAGGTCTCATGACCATTCAGGACGCACGCACGCCTGCCGCCGGCCAGAACGCCGACGGCCAGACCGAGCGCCAGCCCGGCTGGCACAAGGGATACCTGCCGGGCTCCCGCCCGGACATCCGGGTGCCGGTCCGCCAGGTCCACCTCACCAACGGCAAGGACGTGACGCTCTACGACACGTCCGGGCCGTATACCGACCCGCAGATCGAGACCGACGTGCGCCGGGGCCTGCCCCCGCTGCGGGAGCACTGGATCATCGGCCGCGGTGACACCGAGGAGTATGCGGGGCGCCCCGTCCGTCCCGAGGACGACGGCATCAAGCACACCTCTCCGCGCGGGGGCCTCAAGAACCTCGACGCGGTCTTCCCGGGCCGCCCGCGCCAGCCCCGCCGGGGCCGCGGCGGCGCCGCCGTCACGCAGCTCGCGTACGCCCGCCGGGGCGAGATCACCCCGGAGATGGAGTACGTCGCGATCCGCGAGAACGTCTCCCCCGAGGTCGTCCGGGAGGAGATCGCCGCGGGCCGCGCGGTGCTTCCGGCCAACGTGAACCACCCGGAGATCGAGCCGATGATCATCGGCAAGAGGTTCCTGGTGAAGGTCAACGCCAACATCGGCAACTCCGCCGTCACCTCCTCGATCGAGGAGGAAGTGGAGAAGATGACCTGGGCGACCCGCTGGGGCGCCGACACGGTCATGGACCTCTCCACCGGCCGCAACATCCACACCACCCGCGAGTGGGTGCTGCGCAACTCTCCCGTCCCGATCGGCACCGTGCCGCTCTACCAGGCCCTGGAGAAGGTCGACGGCCGGGCCGAGGACCTGACCTGGGAGATCTACAAGGACACGGTCATCGAGCAGGCCGAGCAGGGCGTCGACTACATGACGGTCCACGCCGGCGTGCTGCTGCCGTACGTGCCGCTGACCGCCCGTCGCAAGACCGGCATCGTCTCCCGCGGCGGCTCGATCATGGCCGCGTGGTGCCTGGCGCACCACAAGGAGAACTTCCTCTACACGAACTTCGAGGAGCTCTGCGAGATCCTCGCGACGTACGACGTCACCTACTCGCTGGGCGACGGCCTGCGCCCGGGCTCCATCGCGGACGCCAACGACGCCGCGCAGTTCGCGGAGCTGAAGACGCTGGGCGAACTGAACACCATCGCCAAGCGGCACAACGTCCAGACGATGATCGAGGGCCCGGGCCACGTCCCGATGCACAAGATCAAGGAGAACATCGACCTCCAGCAGGAGATCTGCGAGGAGGCGCCGTTCTACACGCTCGGCCCCCTGACCACGGACGTGGCGCCCGCGTACGACCACATCACCTCGGGCATCGGCGCCGCGATGATCGCCTGGTGGGGCACCGCGATGCTCTGCTACGTGACGCCCAAGGAGCACCTGGGCCTGCCCAACCGGGACGACGTGAAGACCGGGGTCATCACGTACAAGATCGCCGCGCACGCGGCGGACCTGGCCAAGGGTCACCCGGGTGCCCAGGAGTGGGACGACGCCCTGTCGGACGCGCGGTTCGAGTTCCGCTGGGAGGACCAGTTCAACCTGGCCCTCGACCCGGACACCGCCCGTGAGTTCCACGACGAGACGCTCCCGGCGGAACCGGCCAAGACCGCGCACTTCTGCTCCATGTGCGGTCCGAAGTTCTGTTCGATGAAGATCTCGCAGGACATCCGCCGCGAGCACGGCGGTGACCTGAAGGCCGATGAGATCGAGGCGGGCATGGCGGAGAAGTCCGCCGAGTTCGCGGCCTCGGGCAACCGGGTCTACCTGCCGCTGGCCGACTGATCCGTGTGCGGAGGGCTGACCGACGGGGTTCCGGGGGGAGTCGTCGGTCAGCCCTCCGCTGAGGCGGGGCGCCCGGTGAATACGGGTGGATGTTTCACGTGAAACGGGGCGACTTCTGTGGCCTCAGTCCGGGGCGTGGCCCGTGCCGCCGAAGTCCGGGCTGGTGAAGTCCGGCGAGCTGTAGCCGGGGCGGGGTCCCTCGGAGGGCGGGCCGGGGCTGGTGAAGTCCGGCGGGGTGTAGCCCAGGCTGGGGATGCGCCCGGCGCCCGGGGTGCGCGGCACGGGGTAGCCCGGTCCGGCGGTGGGGTCGGCCAGGGCGTCACGCAGGAAGGGCACGATGCCCCGCTCCAGCAGCGCGTTGCGCCAGGCCTCCCGGGCGCGGGAGAGCTCGTCCGGTATCGACACGCTCTCCTCCGCCGCGACCTCCGTGGAGCTGTTGCGCAGGGCCGTCACGAGCAGCGCGATCACCGCGAAGAGCAGGGCGACCACGGTGAGCCCGCCGAAGAGCCAGCCCGCCGTCAGCATCGTCTCGGCGAAGGCCGGGGCGGGCTCGATCATCTTGAGGCCGTATCCCACCAGCAGGAAGATCAGCATCGCGGTGCCCGCCAGCACTGGTGCCAGGACGCCGACCACCGCGCTCACGCCGGCCCCGTCGTCCTGGCCCTCGGCGCCGTCCTCGGTGCTCGTTCCCGGGGCGGACAGGACCGCGTCGCGCAGTTCCTCCCGCACTTTCACGTAGTGGTCGTACTCGGCGGCCGCCGCGGCGGTCAGCAGTGTGGTGGCGGCCTGGGCCATGGTGCGCAGTTGTTCGGCGTTCAGCCGTTCGCCCAGAGTGGCGAGTTCGGGCCGTTGGTCCGCGGTGCGCAGCGCCTCGTCGAGGAGCCGATCGAACTCCGGTCGGTCTTCGGTGAGCAGGTGCGGAGCGCTGGTCATGTGCATCCCCCGATGCTCCGTACGTGCCGGTATGCCCGCGTAGATCCGTGGATCCCGGCGTAAACGGAGGAGAGCCTGCTACGGATAGAGCGATGGTAGAGCGCCCCTGCCACGCCGTGACAAGGGCTTTGCTGAAATACCCCGCTCCGAGAACGCTCAGTCGCGCAGAGGTAGTTGAACGACGAGCAGCTTGCCCGCCATCGTCACGCCACCGTCCATGGCGATGGCCAGCCCGTCGGCGTACACGTGCGGCCCGTCCACGGCCTCGGGGCCGTGGGAGTCGTCGCCGTCCTCGGTGCCGACCTCGCCGAGCAGGTAGGGGATGGGGCTGTGGCCGTGGACGACGCGGCCGCCGCCGTAGGTGGCCAGGAGTTCCCGTACGGCCCGGGGGCCGGTCTCTTCGTCGCGGAAGGCGAACCGCTTGGTGAACTTGCGGAAGAGGTCCCAGGTGATGTCGGCGTCGTTGCGGTTGAGCAGCTCGTGGATGGTGTCGTTGACGTCCTCGATGGAGTCGCCGTAGTCGAGGTACGCGGTGGTGTCGGAGTGCAGGAGCAGGTGGCCGTCCTGCAGGGTGGCCGCGTCGAGGCGGGACATCCACTGGAGGTGGACGTCCTCCAGGCGCTCCATGTCGGCGCGCTGGCCCCCGTTGAGCAGCCAGGCGGCCTGGAAGGTGGCGGTACCGGCGCCGGAGGACACGGGGGTGTCGCCGAAGCGCTTGGCGCCGATGAGCAGCAGCTCGTGGTTGCCCATCAGGGCCTTGCAGTAGCCGCCGGCGGCGGCGGCCTCGGCGGAGAGCCGCATGACGAGGTCGATGACGCCGATGCCGTCGGGGCCGCGGTCGGTGAAGTCGCCGAGGAACCAGAGCCGGGCGTTGCCGGCGGACCAGCGGCACTCGGCGTCGATGAGGTGCTGTGCCTGGAGTTCGCTGATCAGCTCGTCCAGGTATCCGTGGACGTCACCGACGACGTACAGGGGGCCGGGACCGGAGCCCGGGGCCTCCTGGGGGACGTACTGGACCTGCACGGTGTGGCCGGGCCCGGTCGGCGCGCCGCGGCCGATGACGGGGAGGTCGCGCTGCGTGGGCGTGTAGCCGTCGTCAGCGCCGTCGGCGTCCTCGTACTCGACGTCGCCCGCGGCGCGCTGCTGCGGGACGGTGTCCGTGCCGGGGCGGGCGTGGGGGGCCGCGGCGGGCCGGTCGGGGGCGTACCCGGGCCGGGGGGGCGCGAGGGGCGCGCTCTCCTCGTAGTACGCGGGGTACTCGCCGTACACGGGGGGCTCGCCGGCCAGCGCGGCCGGCACGGTGTACGGCGCGGGTTCGGTGACCGGCACCCGGAAGTCCCGCAGCGTGTCCGTCCGCATCGCGGGTCCCTGACCGGCCCCCTGAGTCATCGACCCCTCCACCACCGTCGCGCTGCCGTACACCTGCGGACCCCCTCACCTCCTGGGCGGAGGGTCCGTGATGTCGTGCGCCCATCATAGGAATGCGGCTCGCGCTCTGTGACGCACCAGGGGTGGTGAATCCTGGCCGGAGCCGTTCCTTCCTGCCCTTTTCTCCCGATTTCAGTGTTGTTGAAATCCTCGGCGGGGCCGTGGCCCCGCCCATGTGAGGGTGCGGAGGTCAGTCCTGGGCCGGTGTGCGCGGTGGGCTGACGGTCGTCCGGGGCGTTCTGCGCTGAGAGGAGGTACGGATGATCAGCTCGGTGGGCACGACCTGCTCGACGGGGCGTCCGGTGCCCACTCCCTCGATAGCGTCGATCAGCAGCTGTACGACGGCGGTTCCGATGCGGCGGGGTTTGAGGGAGAGCGTGGTGATGGGCGGTTCGGTGTTGGCGTAGACGGTGGATTCGCTGCAGCAGACGAGGAGCAGGTCTTCGGGGACGCGCAGCCCGTAGCGCCGGGCGGCGGCGAGCAGGTCGGTGCCGTTGGGGTCGAAGAGCCCGTACACGGCGTCCGGACGGTCGGGGCGGGCGAGGAGCCGGTCGGCGGCGACGGCGCCGGCGCACGGGTCGTGGGCGGGGTAGGACTCGTAGACGGGGTCCTGGCCGACGCGTTCGCACCAGTTGAGGTAGGCGGTCGTGGAGAGCCGGGTGTAGGTGTCGGTGGTGGTTCCGGTCAGCAGCCCGATGCGGCGGGCGCCGGCGGCGGCGAGGTGGTCGAGGAGGCCCAGTACGGCGGCTTCGTGGTCGTTGTCCACCCAGGCGGTGACGGGGAGGGTGCCCGCCGGCCTGCCGTCGGAGACCACGGGCAGGCCCTGGCGGACCAGCTCGCTGACGACCGGGTCATGGTCGGAGGGGTCGATCACGACGGTGCCGTCGAGGGCCACGTTGGACCAGACGTCGTGTCGTGAGGTGGCGGGCAGGATGACGAGGGCGTAGCCGCGGGCGAGCGCGGCGGAGGTGGCGGCCCGCGCCATCTCGGCGAAGTACGCGAATTCGGTGAAGGTGAAAGGTTCATCCCCGTACGTGGTCACGGTCAGGCCGATGAGGCCCGACTTGCCGGTACGGAGCGTGCGTGCCGCGGCGGAGGGGCGGTACCCCAGCCGGTCGGCGACTTCGCGAACGTGGCGGCGGGTGGCGTCCGGCAACCTCCCCTTGCCATTGAGCGCGTCGGAGACGGTTGTGATGGACACGCCCGCCGCGGCGGCCACGTCCCTGATTCCGGCCCGGCTCTGTCGGCCGCCGACCCGCCGGGTGGTCTCGGTCCGGCTCACCTGATGCTTCCCTGCTGCTGTCATGGCGAGCCGATAGTAGGGCTCACGGGGCAGGGTGGTTCAGGTGCATATGCACGCGTTGACAGGCACGATTCTGCACGGTTCGCCACCCCCAATGACCTTGGAATTGAAGGTACTTACCACTATGTCCCGAGGGTGGGGCTTGTGGACGGGTACGAGCATGCCAAAACGGAGCCGTCCTGGGCCGCTCTCAACTCACCTGCACGAGGGACGCGCGCCACGGCGCAGGCCACCGGCGCGCGCATATATGCGTGCGCTCCCCCTGTGTTCCTGGCGCCCGCCATTCTCGGATCGGCGGAATCCTCATAAGGTGAGCAGTATTGAGTCGACGGAGACGTCGACGGGACGGTCGAGGAGGACCTGCGGTGAGCGAGAAGAGCCCGAAGCTGCGCGCCGAGCTGGACGGCATCCCCACCTACAAGCCCGGCAAGCCCGCGGCTGCGGGCGGGGCCGTCGCGTTCAAGCTGTCCTCGAACGAGAACCCGTATCCGCCGCTTCCCGGGGTTTTGGAGACCGCGGTCGCGGCCGCCGGCCGGTTCAACCGCTACCCCGACATGGCGTGCACGGGTCTCGTGAACGAGCTGGCGGAGCGCTTCGGGGTGCCGGTCGAGCACATCGCCACGGGCACCGGCTCGGTGGGCGTGGCCCAGTCGCTGATCCAGTCGACGGCCGGCCCGGGTGACGAGGTCATCTACGCCTGGCGGTCCTTCGAGGCCTACCCGATCATCACGCAGATCTCCGGCGCGAAGTCGGTGCAGGTGCCGCTGACCGAGGGGGACGTCCACGACCTTGACGCAATGGCCGCGGCAATCACCGACCGGACCCGCCTTATTTTCGTTTGCAACCCCAACAACCCCACCGGCACCGCCGTGCGCCGCGCCGAGCTGGAGCGGTTCCTGGACCGGGTGCCGTCGGACGTCCTGGTGGTGCTGGACGAGGCATACCGGGAGTTCGTGCGCGACACGGCCGTTCCGGACGGCATCGAGCTCTACCGCGACCGCCCGAACGTGGCCGTGCTGCGGACGTTCTCCAAGGCGTACGGGCTGGCCGGCCTGCGCGTCGGCTTCGCGGTGGCGCACGAGCCGGTGGCCGCGGCGCTGCGGAAGACGGCGGTTCCCTTCGGCGTCAGCCAGCTCGCCCAGGACGCGGCGGTCGCGTCGCTGCGGGCCGAGGACGAGCTGATGGGCCGGGTCGGGGCGCTGGTGTGCGAGCGCAACCGGGTGCACGAGACGCTGCTCGCGCAGGGCTGGACGGTTCCGGACACCCAGGCCAACTTCGTGTGGATGCGGCTGGGGGAGCGGACCGCCGACTTCGCGGCGGCCTGCGAGAAGGCCGGTGTGGTGGTCCGGCCCTTCGCGGGCGAGGGCCTGCGGGTCACGATCGGTGAGACCGAGGCGAACGACCTCTTCCTGCACGCGGCGGAGGCGTTCTTCAAGGAGCTGTAGTCAGGGTCGGTCGTCAGACGAGTTCCACGCGGACGGGGTCGCCGTCGCGGATGGTGGCCAGGAGGCGGGGGTCGCCGTCGAACGAGCCGAGCACGTTGCAGGGGCTCGCCAGGCGGCTCTCGCCCCCGCGCGAGATGGGCGTGGGGCCGTAGGGCAGGGCGAGCGCGTCGCCCTCGGTCCAGAAGGCGACCGTGCCCGGCTCGACGACCTGCCGGGCGTCGGTTTCCAGGGCCACGGATACCCCGGTGTCGAAGTAGACCTCCTCGCCCCAGGTGTTGGCCGAGGCGGAGATCGGCAGGGCCGCGGCCAGCGCCTTGCTGGTCGGGGTGTCGTCGAGGGTCGCGGTGAGCAGGCCCGCGGGCCAGGAGATTCGAATCTGCATAGCCATATTCAACAATCCGTTGAAATCCTTGGCTAGTGGTCGATAAGGGGACCCCGGCTGATTCCGGCCGCAGGGGGTGCGTCATAATGCTTGTGAATGTGAACGCGTTCACAAGCGTGTCCTGCTTCCTCCCGGTATGGGAGGGAACCCGCCAGGCAGACTGCCCGCTGTGACCACGGCGACGACAAGGAGAAGACGACGTGGACCTAGCTTTGGCGCCTGAGACATTGGCTCGCTGGCAGTTCGGCATCACCACCGTCTACCACTTCCTCTTCGTGCCGCTCACGATCTCGCTCGCCGCGCTGACCGCCGGCCTGCAGACCGCGTGGGTCCGGACGGAGAAGGAGAAGTACCTCAGGGCCACCAAGTTCTGGGGCAAGCTTTTCTTGATCAATATCGCGATGGGCGTCGTCACCGGCATCGTCCAGGAGTTCCAGTTCGGTATGAACTGGTCCGACTACTCGCGATTCGTGGGGGACGTCTTCGGTGCCCCGCTGGCGTTCGAGGCCTTGATCGCCTTCTTCTTCGAGTCGACCTTCATCGGCCTGTGGATCTTCGGCTGGGACAAGCTGCCGAAGAAGATCCACCTGGCCTGCATCTGGATGGTCTCCCTCGGCACCGTCTTGTCCGCTTACTTCATCCTGGCGGCCAACTCCTGGATGCAGCACCCGGTCGGCTACCGCCTCAACGGGGAGCGGGGTCGGGCCGAGCTCACCGACTTCTGGGCGGTCCTCACCCAGGACACGGCGCTCACCCAGTTCTTCCACACCATCACGGCCGCGTTCCTCGTCGGCGGCGCGTTCATGGTCGGCATCGCAGCCTTCCACCTCGCGCGCAAGAGGCACGTCCCGGTGATGCGCAGCTCGCTGCGGCTCGGCCTGGTCGTCATGATCATCGCCGGTATGGGCACCGCGATCAGCGGTGACCTGCTCGCCAAGGTGATGTTCAAGCAGCAGCCGATGAAGATGGCCGCCGCCGAGGCCCTTTGGGACGGCGAGGCGCCGGCTCCCTTCTCCGTCTTCGCCTACGGAGACGTGGAGAAGGGCCACAACAAGGTGGCCGTCGAAATCCCCGGCGTGCTGTCCTTCCTCGCCAACGGCGACTTCAGCTCCTTCGTCCCCGGCATCAACGACGTCAACAAGGCCGAGCAGGAGAAATTCGGCCCCGGCGACTACCGACCCAACATTCCCGTCGCGTACTGGGGCTTCCGCTGGATGATCGGCTTCGGCATGGCCTCGCTCGGGATCGGCATGCTCGGGCTGTGGCTGACCCGCAAGCGGTTCCTGCTGCCGCCGGCGCTGCGCACCGGTGAGGACGAGGTCCCCCATCTCGTCCTCACCAAGAAGCCGCTCGGCCCCCGGTTCTCCCGGATGTACTGGATCGTCGCGCTCTGGACCATGCTCTTCCCGCTGATCGCCAACTCCTGGGGCTGGATCTTCACCGAGATGGGCCGCCAGCCCTGGGTGGTCTACGGAGTGCTGCGCACCAGGGACGCGGTCTCGCCGAACGTCTCGCAGGGCGAGGTGCTCACGTCGATGATCGGCTTCACGCTGCTCTACGCGGTGCTCGCGGTGATCGAGGTCCGGCTCCTGGTGAAGTACGTCAAGGCCGGACTGCCCGAGCTGACCGAGGCCGATCTCAACCCGCCCACCAGGATCGGCGGGGACGACAAGAACCCCGACCGGCCGATGGCCTTCTCGTACTGAGGCTGAGGAGACCACACCATGGAACTTCACGACGTCTGGTTCGTACTGATCGCCGTCCTGTGGACCGGCTACTTCTTCCTGGAGGGCTTCGACTTCGGCATCGGTGTCCTGACCAAGCTCCTCGCCCGGGACCGCACGGAGAAGCGGGTCCTGATCAACACGATCGGCCCCGTCTGGGACGGCAACGAGGTCTGGCTGCTCACCGCGGGCGGTGCCACCTTCGCCGCCTTCCCGGAGTGGTACGCGACCCTCTTCTCCGGCTTCTACCTGCCGCTCCTGCTCATCCTGGGGTGCCTCATCGTCCGGGGCGTCGCCTTCGAATACCGCCACAAGCGGTCCGAGGAGCGGTGGCAGGCCAACTGGGAGCACGCGATCTTCTGGACCTCGCTGATCCCCGCCTTCCTGTGGGGCGTGGCCTTCGCCAACATCGCGCGGGGCGTGAAGATCGACCGGAACATGGAGTACGTCGGGAACGTCCTCGACCTGCTCAACGTCTACTCGGTCCTCGGCGGCCTGGTCACCCTCACCCTGTTCACCTTCCACGGCGCCGTCTTCGCCGCCCTGAAGACCGTCGGGGACATCCGGCAGCGGGCACGTGCGCTGGCGACCCGGCTGGGTGTGGTGACGGCGGTGCTGGCCCTGGTCTTCCTGATCTGGACGCAGGCCTCGCGCGGGGACGCGTGGAGCCTGGTCGCGATGGCCGTCGCTGTACTCGCGCTGGTCGCGGCCCTCGGGTTCAACCTGGCGGGCCGGGAGGGCTGGGCGTTCGCCCTGTCCGGGATCACGATCGCGGCAGCCGTCGCGATGCTCTTCCTGACGCTGTTCCCGAACGTCATGCCGTCCTCGCTGGACGAGGCCTGGAGCCTCACGGTCACCAATGCCTCGTCCACCCCGTACACCTTGAAGATCATGACCTGGTGCGCCGCCGTGGCCACGCCCCTGGTCCTGCTCTACCAGGGCTGGACGTACTGGGTGTTCCGCAAGCGGATCGGCACGCAGCACATCGTCGACGCGCACTGAGCCCCGCGCGTCACTCCTGCCCGACCCTGCAGAGGGGATGTTTCACGTGAAACCGATCGACCCGCGCCTGCTCCGGTACGCCCGTTCCACCCGCCTCTTCCTGGGGGCGGTGGTGGCCCTCGGACTGGCCGGGGCGGGGCTGGTCGTCGGTCAGGCGATGCTCATCGCCGAGATCGTGGTCGGAGCCTTCGAGCGGGGACTCGACGGTGCCGCGCTCCGGACGCCACTGCTGCTGCTCGCGGCGGTGGCGCTGGGGCGCGGGCTGGTTGCCTGGCTCACGGAGCTGGCCGCGCACCGGGCGAGCGCGGCCGTGAAGTCCGAGTTGCGGGGCAGGCTGCTGGACCGGGCCACCGGGCTGGGCCCCGGCTGGCTCAGTGGACAGCGCACGGGATCCCTGGTGTCCCTGGCCACCCGCGGCGTCGACGCGTTGGACGACTACTTCTCCCGCTACCTGCCCCAGCTGGGGCTCGCCGTGGTGGTCCCGGTGGCGGTCCTCGCCCGGATCGTCACCGAGGACTGGGTGTCGGCGGCCATCATCGTGGTCACCCTGCCGCTGATCCCGCTGTTCATGATTCTCATCGGCATGGCCACCCAGAGTCGGATGGACCGCCAGTGGCGGCTGCTGTCCCGGCTGTCGGGGCACTTCCTCGACGTGGTGGCGGGCCTTCCGACACTGAAGGTGTTCGGACGGGCCAAGGCCCAGGCGGAGTCGATCCGCAAGATCACCGACGACTACCGCCAGGCCACGATGCGTACCCTGCGCATCGCATTCCTCTCCTCCTTCGCGCTGGAACTGCTCGCCACGCTGTCGGTGGCGCTCGTCGCGGTAACCATCGGCATGCGGCTCGTACACGGGGAGCTGGACCTGTACACCGGGCTGGTCATCCTGATCCTCGCGCCGGAGGCCTATCTGCCGCTGCGGCAGGTCGGCGCGCAGTACCACGCGGCGGCCGAGGGGCTGGCCGCCGCGGAAGAGATCTTCCAGGTCCTGGAGACCCCCGTCCCGGCACCGGGCGGCGGCGCCGACGTGCCGGCCACGGGACTGCGGATCTCGCTCGACGGGGTCGAGGTCCGGTACGAGGGACGTGGCGCGAGTTCGCCCGGACCCGTCTCGCTCGTCGTCGGACCGGGCGAGTGCGTGGCCGTCACCGGGCCGAGCGGAGCGGGCAAGTCCACGCTGTTGAACGTGCTGCTGGGCTTCGTCACGCCGACGGCCGGGCGGGTGCGCGTAGGGGACACGGATCTGTCGGAACTCTCCCTCGGACAGTGGCGGGAGCGGATCGCGTGGGTGCCGCAGCGGCCGCACCTGTTCGCGGGCACCATCGCCGAGAACGTCCGCCTGGCCCGGCCCGGGGCCACTGACGAAGCGGTGGAGACGGCACTGCGCGACGCCGGGGCGTGGGAGTTCGTCTCGGCCCTGCCGGCCGGGGCACGGACCCTGCTCGGTGAGGGCGGGGCCGGGCTGTCCGCCGGGCAGCGCCAGCGCCTGGCCCTGGCCCGGGCGTTCCTCGCGGACCGGCCGGTGCTGCTGCTGGACGAGCCGACCGCGGCCCTGGACGGGGAGACCGAGGCCGCGGTAGTGGACGCCGTACGCCGACTCGCGGCCGGGCGGACCGTGCTGCTCGTGGTGCACCGGCCGGCGCTGCTGGCGGTGGCGGACCGGGTGGTGGCGGTGGGCGCGGGTGCCCCGGCCCGGCCCGTCGCGGCATCCGGCGCGGCGGCGGAGACGGCCGGGGTCGGCGCGGCGGAGTCGGCTGTGGGCGTCTCCGCCGGTGCGGCCCAGGACGCCGCGGCCGGGACGGCCTCGCGCGGGGCGGCGGCGAACTCCGGCCCCGGCGAGTGGATCCTCGGAGCCGCACCCGAAGGGACCGAAGGCGGCCGGGGCGGCGGGAACGCCGGCGGTGCCGGCTCGGGCGGTGACCCGCTGCGGCGAGTGCGGGCCGTGGCCGCGGCCTGGCAGGGCCGGTTCCGGCTGGGGCTGCTCCTCGGGGCGCTGGCCGTGGGGAGCAGCGTCGGGCTGATGGCCGTCTCCGGGTGGCTGATCTCCAGGGCCTCCGAGCAGCCGCCGGTGCTGTACCTGATGGTGGCCGTCACGGCGACGCGGGCCTTCGGCATCGGACGGGCCGTCTTCCGCTACGCCGAGCGGCTCGTGTCGCACGACGCCGTCCTGCGGATGCTCGCCGACCTGAGGGTCTCGGTGTACCGGAGGCTGGAGCGGATCGCCCCCGCCGGACTGCGCGAGCAGCGGCGCGGGGACCTGCTGTCGCGGCTGGTGGCAGATGCCGACGCGCTCCAGGACTACTGGCTGCGCTGGCTCCTCCCCGTCGGCACCGCGGTGTTGGTCGGCGCCGGGTCGGTGGCGTTCACCGCCTGGATGCTGCCGGAGGCGGGGGCCGCGCTCGCAGCGGGGCTGCTCGCGGCCGGGGTCGGGGTGCCGCTGCTCAGCGGGGCCTGCGCGCGGCGTGCCGAGCGGCGGCTGGCTCCCGCTCGCGGGGAACTCGCCACCCGGGTCGCCGACCTGCTGACCGGTACCGCCGAACTGACGGTGGCGGGGGCGTTGGCCGGCCGGAAGAAGCGGGCCCGGGAGAGCGACGGCGTGCTGACGCGGATCGCCTCGCGCGGGGCCGCGGCCACCGGGCTCGGCGGTGGGCTGTCCGCCCTGGTGTGCGGGCTCACGGTGGTGTGCGCCGCCCTCGCCGGTGCGGAGGCGGTCGCGGACGGCAGGCTGTCCGGGGTGGCCATGGCGGTGGTGGTGCTGACCCCGCTCGCCGCCTTCGAGGCCGTCAGCGGGCTCCCGCTGGCCGTCCAGTACCGCCAGCGGGTACGGCGCAGTGCCGAGCGGGTGTACGAGGTCATCGACGCCCCGGTGCCCGTCACGGAGCCGGCCGAGCCCGGTGCGCTGCCGGCCTCACCGTTCCCGCTGCGGCTGACGGGGCTCGCCGCCCGGCACGCCGGGCAGGAGCGGGACGCGCTGCACGGGCTGGACCTGACCCTGGAGGCCGGTCGGCGCATCGCCGTCGTCGGGCCGTCGGGTTCGGGCAAGACCACGCTGGCGCAGGTCCTGCTGCGGTTCCTGGACCCGCGCGAAGGCACGTACACCGTGGGCGGGACGGACGTGCGCGCGCTCGACGGCGACGACGTACGCCGGATCGTGGGCCTGTGCGCCCAGGACGCGCACCTCTTCGACAGCTCGGTGCGCGAGAACCTGCGGCTGGCCCGTACGGACGCCGGCGAGGAGCAGCTGCGCGAGGCGCTTGCCGCGGCCCGGCTGCTGGAGTGGGCCGACGGCCTTCCGGACGGGCTGGACACCTTGGTCGGAGAGCACGGGGAGCGAATCTCCGGCGGGCAGCGTCAGCGGCTGGCCCTGGCGCGGGCACTGCTCGCGGACTTCCCCGTCCTCGTCCTGGACGAGCCGGCCGAGCACCTGGACCTGGCGACCGCGGACGCCCTGACGGCGGATCTGCTGGCGGCCACCGAGGGCCGGACCACCGTACTGATCACGCACCGGCTCGCCGGGCTGACGGCGGTGGACGAGGTACTCGTCCTGGACCGGGGAGAAGTCGTACAGCGGGGCGGCTACGCCGAGCTGGCGGCGGTCGAGGGGCCGCTGCGGCGCCTCCTGGAGCGGGAACGGGAGGCGGATCGGTCCCTCGCCCGTACCGGGGGCTGACTTTCCCTCCTAAACGGGACTAACTAGGCTCGAGAGCATGTCAGTGCAGGAGTCGCAGGAATCACCGGAGTCCGGTGGGGGCGCACACGATCCCCTGGAGGCCGCCGCCCAGGCGACGCGCAGCCTGCACGGGCTGTCCACCGAGCTGACCGCGCGCGTCCCGCAGCTGCTGGAAGCCATGCGCTCGGTCGGTACCGGCCTCGAACTGCACTCCACTCTCGACCGCATCTGCGAGACGGCCGCCGAACTCGCGGACGCCCGCTACGCCGCGATCGGGGTCGTCGACACGGACGGCCCGGGGCTCTCGGACTTCGTCACCTTCGGCGTCAGCGGCGAGCTGGCAGACCGGATCGGGCACCGCCCGGACGGCAGGCGCGGTCTGCTCGGCGCCCTCATCTCCCATCCCGACACTGTGCTGCTCGCCGATCTGACGAAGGACCCCCGGGCGGCGGGGTTCCCCGCGCACCACCCGCCCATGAAGACCTTCCTCGGCGTCCCGATCCGGGTACAGGGGGAGATCTTCGGGAACCTCTACCTCGCCGAGAAGAACGGCGGCGTCGAGTTCAGCGACTACGACGTCCACATGGTCCGGGTGCTGGCCACGGAGGCGGGCATCGCCATCGGCAATGCCCGGCTGTACGAGGCCGCCACCCAGCGCGAACGCTGGATCGACGGCTCGGTCGCCGTCACCACCGCCCTGCTGTCCGGCGGGGACGCCGACGACGCCCTCGCGGTGGTGGCCGAACAGGCCCGCCGTCTGGCCGACTCCGCCGCCGGGATCGTGATGCTGCCGGCCGAGGAAGGCGGCATGGAGATCGTCGCGGTCTCCGCGGACGACCCGGCCACCTCGCTCGGCGTGGTCGTTCCCGCGGAGAGCCCGGTGGTCGAGGAGCTGCTGCGGGGCGAGCCGGTCTTCGTGGAGGACGCCGCCGCCGACCCCCGCATGACCAGCAGGCTGACCAGCCAGTACGGCCCCTGCATGATGCTGCCGCTGCACAGTGGCGGGCGGGTGCTGGGTGCGCTGGTCACCCCGAGGTCCCGGGGCGAGAGGCCCTTCACCGAGGCAGAGCGCACCCTGGCCACGCAGTTCGCCTCCCAGGCAGCCCTGGCGCTGATGATGGCCGAGGCGCAGCGCGACCGGGAGCGGCTCGCGGTGTTCGAGGACCGCGACCGGATCGCCCGGGACCTGCACGACCTCGTCATCCAGCGGCTGTTCGCCACCGGGATGATGCTGGAGGGCGCACAGCGCCGCTCCGTCGTCCCGGAGGTCCGTGACGGGGTGGGCAAGGCCGTGGACGAGCTGGACGTGACGATCCAGGAGATCCGCACCGCCATCTTCGCGCTCCAGCAGGGCCCGGCGGAGGCGCCGTCGGGTCTGCGCACCCGCGTGCTGCGGGAGATCAACATGGCGGCCGTGCCGCTGGGCTTCAAGCCCGCGCACCGCTTCGTCGGCCCGGTCGACACGGCCGTCGGCGAGCTGGTCGGCAAGAACCTGATCGCCGCCCTGCGGGAGGCCCTGTCGAACGCGTTCCGGCACGCGGACGCGTCCCGGATCGAGGTGCTGGTCGACTCCACCGTCAGCCTGCCCGAGGGCCGGCCCGGGGTACGGCTGGAGGTCGCCGACGACGGGGTGGGCATGCCGGAGGGCGGCCGGCGCAGCGGGCTGCGGAACCTGCGCCGCCGGGCGGAGTCGCTCGGCGGGTCCAGCTGGTACGGACCGGGCATCGGGGAGGACGGTGGCGGGACCACCCTGGTGTGGGAGGCCCCGCTGTGAGCCGTGGCGGGCGGCCCGGCGGGGCAGCTCAGTCGCGTGCGGCGTGTGCGGCCAGGATGCGTTCGATGACGACGGCGACCCCGTCCTCGTTGTTGGCGACCGTACGGCCGGACGCGGCCGCGATCACATCCGGGTGGGCGTTGCCCATCGCGTACGAGGTCCCGGCCCAGCGGAGCATCTCCACGTCGTTCGGCATGTCCCCGAAGGCGACGACCTCGGCGGAGGAGATGCCGCGCTCGGCGCAGCACAGCTCCAGCGTGCTGGCCTTGGACACGCCGAGCCCACTGATCTCCAGCAATGCGGTCGGGCTGGAGCGGGTGATCGACGCGTAGGCGCCGGCGGCGGACCGGGCCAGGGCGAGGAACTCGTCCGGGGCGAGATCCGCGTGGTGAGCGAGCAGTTTCAACACCGGCGCCGCACGGTCTTCGGGCTCCTCGTGGAGCAGCTTCTCGGCGGTGGCGACGGTGGCCCCCGGGTCCTGGAAGAACGGCGGGTAGCCCGGCTCGTAGTTGATGCCGGTGGTCATCTCGACCGCGAAGGAAGTGCCGGGAGCAGCCTCCCGCAGGGTGGTCACGACCGTGCGGGCGGTGGCCCGGGGCAGCGCCCTGACCTGGACGAACTCCCGTCCGGCGTGGAGGTCCACGACGGCGGCGCCGTTCGCGCAGATCGCCAGGCCGTGGCCGTGGACGTGGTCGCTGACCACGTCCATCCAGCGGGCCGGGCGGCCGGTGACGAAGAAGACCTCGATCCCGGCCTCCTCGGCAGCGGCGAGCGCGGCGACCGTGCGGAGCGAGACGGACTTGTCGTCGCGCAGCAGGGTGCCGTCGAGATCGGTGGCGATGAGCCGGGGTACGGGGGTTGGCCCGTCCGGGCGCTGGGAAGCCGAGGTCACCGCTCCATCTTCACCCATGGGCCCCTGCCGCCGAACCATGATCGAGAAGACAGGTTCCTCCCCCGGGACTGCGCCGCGGGGTGCAGAGGGCGAAACCGGCGGACCTGACGGATGTTTCACGTGAAACAGGCCCGGGTGCTGCGGCTCCGGCAGGTGTTTCACGTGAAACAGGCCCGGATCGTGCGGCTCCGGCAAATGTTTCACGTGGAACAGGCACCCGGAACGCACGCCCGAGGCCCCTGATGGTTCAGGCGTGGTTGGTGTACGAGCCACGGACCACCGTACGCTCGCAGGCATGACTCTGCGCCTGAGCACTGTGATCCTGCCGGTACGTCCGTGGCACGAGGGAGGCCGTGACCAGTGGGAGCGGGCCGAGCGCCTCGGGTTCCACACCGCCTACACCTATGACCACCTCAGCTGGCGGACCTTCCGCGACGGCCCCTGGTACGGCGCAGTGCCCACCCTGACCGCTGCCGCCTCCGTCACCGAGCGGATCCGCCTCGGAACCCTGGTAACGTCGCCGAACTTCCGCCACCCTGTCACTCTGGCCAAGGACCTGATGTCGCTGGACGACATTTCGGGCGGGCGCATCACCCTCGGCATCGGCGCGGGCGGCAACGGCTTCGACGCGACGGCGCTGGGACAGGAGGAATGGAGCCCGCGCGAGCGGGCGGACCGCTTCGCGGAGTTCGTACCGCTGCTCGACCGGCTGCTCACCGAGCAGGCGCTCACCCATCACGGCACCTTCTACTCCGCCCACGAGGCACGCAACATTCCCGGGTGCGTCCAGCGCCCGCGCCTGCCGTTCGCCGTCGCGGCCACCGGCCCGCGCGGGGTGAAGCTGGCGGCGAGCCACGGCCAGGCCTGGGTGACCGCCGGTGACCCGAAGGTCTTCGAGGGCACGCCCGACCAGTCGCTGGAGGCCCTGCGCGTCCAGCACGGGCGTCTTGAGAAGGCCCTGGCGGGGATCGGACGGGACTCGGACTCCATCGAGAAGGTGCTGCTGACCGGCTTCACCCCGGAGCGCAGCACCATGCTGGAGTCGGTGGACGCGTTCGTCGACTTCGCGGGCCGACACCGCGAGCTGGGTTTCACCGAGCTGGTCATCCACGCGCCGATCCCGGACTCCGACTTCGCCGCCGACGAGGCCGTCTTCGAGCGGATCGCCACCGAGGGGCTCGCCCAGCTGGACGGCTGAGGCACCCCACCGGCCCGGCCGGGCCCCGTCGCGTGACGGGCTCCGGCCGGGCCGGTCAGGGGATCAGGCCGTCAGCTGCGTGATGATCCGCCGGGCCTGAGGGGCCACCCATTCCGGAGCCATGCCCTCGGGAAGGGTCTCGACCTCCTCCAGCAGGGCCGAGATGAGGGCGGCGCCCACGGCGGGACGGCCCAGCTCGTGATGGGTCCAGGCGGCGTTGTTCAGGCACTGGAAGCGGTCCTGGAGGTTATCCAGCCCGAGCTTCGCGTACAGCTCGGCCGCGCGCTCCCACAGCCGGATCTCCTCCAGCCGCAGGGCCTCGACGGCGGCCGGGCTCAGGGCGTTCCCCGCCGGGGGCTCCCCCGCCCCCTCCGGCTGAAGGGCGCTCACCAGCCGGTCCAGCACCTGCGCCAGCTGGTGCCAGGTCTGCGCGAGTTCGGAGAGCAGTTCCGAATCCCCGGAGCCGTCGGCCGCCAGGGCCTTCTCCAGGACTTCGGCGGCCTCGTCCATCAGGGCCCGGGCGGCTGCCGCGGTCTCCTCGGTGACCTCCTCGCGCATCCCCAGCCAGGCCAGCGAGCGCAGGATCCGGACCTCGGAGACCACCGCGTCGCCGGTCAGCCGGCGCAGTTCCAGGGCGCGCCGGTACGCGGCGACGGCCTCCTCGTCCAGGCCGGTGTCGGAGAGACAGTCGGCGGCCGCCTGCGCGAACCGCGCCTGAGGCCGCGGGTCCTCCCAGTCCTTCACCAGTTCGGCGGCCTGCAGGAACTGCTCCGCGGCGGCCCGGGGCTCGCGCAGATCGCGCAGCAGGTTCCCCAGGAAGTCCCTCGCGGAGACGGCCTGTCCCTCGCCGTGCTCCAGCAGGTCGGGCAGCGCCGACTGGAGCACCTCCGCCGCGTCGGCGGTCCGGCCGTCCCGGGCGTAGGCCTGGGCCAGCATCCGCCGCGCCTGGGCCCCGCCGTCGGCGGCCAGACCGGCCTGGTCGAACCAGTGCGCCGCCGCGAGGGCATGCTCGGCGGCCTCCGCCACCGTGTCCCGCCCGCGCAGCAGGACGTCCGCGAGGGTGAGGTGTACGAGGCCCTGCTGCTCGGGGTCGGTCTCCTCGGCGGAGTGCTCCAGGCCGGACCGCGCGGCCGCCTCGGCCTCCTCGGGCCGTCCCAGCGAGAGCAGCACACCGGCCCGCAGTACGAGGGGATCCACCGCCTGCCACGGCCGGCCCGCTCCGACCGCCCGGTCCGCGGCGGAGGCCAGCAGCTCCAGGGCCCGGTCGTTGTCGCCCTGGGAGAGGGACAGACGGCCCAGCATCTCCTCGGCCTCGGCCGCCAGGTCCGGGAGGGCCTGCCCGTAGGAGGAGACGAAGGAGGCGAGTTCGGCCGTCGGCAGCTCGTGGCCGTGGCCGTGGTCGTGACCTTCCCCGTGGCCGTGACCGTCCGTGTGTCCGTCCCCGTGGCCGTCCCCGTGGCCGTGGCCGTGGCCGTGGTCGTGCCCGTGGTCGTGACCGTCCACGTGCTCCTCGGCGTGCTCCCGGGCGGCCTCGGCCGAGCGCAGGTACGGCTCCAGCCGCAGTGCGGACAGTTCCGCGACCGCGATCCTGCGGGCCCGCAGCGGTTCCGCCGCGTCCAGTGCCTCGGCGGCGCGCAGTCCCGCCGCCAGCTGCGCGCGGACCTCCTCCGGCGCGGCCCCGGCCTGCGCGGCCGCGCTCGCCAGCCGCAGCTCGGCCAGGGCGGCGCGTTCGGCCTGCCCCAGCGCGCGGTACCCGTCTCGGACGGCCGTCAGCAGTTCCGCCGCGTCGGGTGCTCCGGCCCGAGCGGCCGTCAGGGCCCGGTGGTCGGCCACCTCGGCGCGCAGCAGCGGGTCCACTTCCGCTTCCGGCAGCGCGGAGATCCGTACGGCCACCTCGGCCCACAGCCCGTCCGCGTCCGGGTGGCCCGCGTCGCGGGCGTCGCGGGCCCGCTCGACGAGCCCGGCGAACTCGGCGGCGCTCACGGGCACGGCCGCGGCGGCCGGTGCCGCCGTCGCCGCCGTCGGCTGCGGCAGCGCGGCACTGCGCACGCCCAAGGGCAGTACGTCGGCCAGCGGTGCCTGCGAGAGCCGTTCCAGGAGCCGTTCGGAGACCCGGGTGGTGCCGTTGCGCACGTCGAACCGCCCGGCGATGCCGAGGGCCTCCTCGCGGAGGATGCCGTGCAGCTCCCCGACGGTGCGCGCGGAGCCCCCGTACGGCACCGCCGGGTCGGCTGCGTGGCCGAGGTCGACGAGCCGCCGCAGCAGGACGACGACTCCCGCGTAGAAGTCCATCTGCGTCCTGACGTCCACGAGCGGCCGCAGGTGCGCGCCGTGCTCGGCGAGGATCTCCACGCCGCGTGCCTCGTTGCCGGTGAGGGCGCAGAACTCGATGTGCTGGCCGATCGCGCGCAGCAGGCTCTCCTTGCCCCGGGCCATCCGATAGCCGCGCAGGTGGTGCGAGCGGGCCTCGTCGGTGCGGCCGAGGCGCAGCAGGGGGAGCAGGGACCGGGCGAGGACCCGGTGCGGTTCCTCCATGCAGGTCTGCTCGCCGTTCAGTACGGGGCCCCAGACTTCGATCGCCCTGGCGTGCTCGCCCTTGGTCGCCCAGAACACGCCCTGGGAGTTCGTCTCACAGGCGTGGCAGTCGCTCATCTCGTCGCGGTCGGCCGCCCGCCACTGGGCCATGGCCCGCTCCGCGCGCTCGTCGTCGCCGATGGCGTCCGCGAGGAAGTACTCGGACTGGCGTACCGCCCGCTCGCTGTAGCCGGCGATCCGGTAGCGCTTCTCCATGTCGTCGAGGTAGCCGGTGACGGAGGAGACCGGTACGTCGGGGGAGCTGATGATCTGGCCCGAGACCCACTTGAAGCGCCAGAAGAGGGAGTGGGCGTCGTCCGGGGTGAACGCCGACGGGTCGCGGTCGTACTCCTGGAGCAGGCGGGCGAAGGGGACCACCATCCGGCTCCGCTCGGCGCTGTACTCGTAGGAGTCGATCTGGTTGATCAGCGCGATCCGGAACACCTCGGTGTCACCGCACACCTCGGCGGCGGCGGTCAGTGCCTCTGCCTGGGCGTTGCGCGCGGCGCCGTGGGGCAGGCCGCGGTTCTCGCGCAGGGCGCGCCGGATCTCCTCAGGGGTCAGGGTGCTCACTTCTCGTCCTCCTGGGACTTGCCGGTCGGGGTGTCGGCGGAGTGGGTCGCCCATTCCAGGAGCCCGATGAAGGCCCGGTTGAGCAGGGCCGAATCGGCCGCGCGCAGCGGCCGCTGGGACATCAGCAGCGCCTGGCCGTACAGCGATTCGACGGCGGTGCCGGCGAGCGTGGGGTCGGTAAGCCCCGCGATGCGCCGGACCAGGGGATTGTTGTGGTTCAGCACGAGGCGGGCGCGCGGGCCGGAGCCGCGCAGCGAGCCGAGGATTCCGCTCCACAGGGAGTCGGCGGACTCGAGGGCGGTGGTCCGGTCCCGCTCCTGACGAGCCTGGCGGTCGTCGAGGTAGAGGGCGGGTACGGCCACGGGCTGGAAGGCGCGCAGCACCACGTCGCAGCTCTGGGGTTCCAGGCGGGTGCGGGCGGTGGAGAGGAAGGAGGCGAGGGACAGTTCGGCGGCGGTGGGGACCGGGTCGAGGCGGTCGGTGACGGCCCCCGCGTCCAGCTCGGTGACCTTCAGGTCGGGGCGTACAGAGGGCAGCAGCGCGAGCAGGTCGGCGTCGTAGGTGTAGCCGGCGTTGACGACGCCGAGGCCGTGCGCCGCCGCGATCGGGGCGATCTGGCGGAACTCCTCGACGGTCCGCGTGAAGTGGATCTCGGCGTGGGCCGCCGTGAACTCCTCCAGGTTCATCGGTCCGTCGCTGGTCTCGAACGGCAGCCACGGCAGCATCAGCCCGAGCAGTTCGGCGTCGTGCCGGGCGAGGGACTTCACGCCGAGGTGGTGGACGCTCAGGAAGGCGGCCAGACGCTCCGGTTCGGTCGCGGCGAGCTCGGCCAGCCAGGAGCGGATGCGGGCGCCGAGCGCTTCGCGTACGGCGGCGAGGGTCTCGTCGTCGTAGAGGTTCTCGCGGGAGGCCGTGGGCCGCAGGGTGTCGGTGTCGAGGACCGCGCGGACGAAGAAGGCCCAGTCGGGCAGCAGGTTGTCGGCCTGGTCGGTGAGCAGCATGCCCTTGAGGTGGACGCGGTGGCCGGCCCGGTGGGCGGGGCTGGTCGGTTCGGGCAGTACGTACGCGACTCCGCGCACTCCGGCCACCGGCAGGTCGAGGTCGATGCTGTCGAGCGGGGTGAAACCGAAGAGCTGCGCGCAGTGCCCGGCGAGTGCGACGCGCCGGGCGGTCGGGGTGGGGTGGGCGCGGTCCCAAACGGCGGGCCGGTCGGTGATGGGCCGGGGGGCGCTGCCGGTGCCGTCGTCGAAGGTGATGGGGTGGGGGAGCAGGGAGCCGTAGTCGCGGGCGAGCCGTTCGACCCGGGCCGGTTCGGTCCACTCCTCGGAACCCGGGCGGGCTTCCAGGTGGACGGTGGTGCCGGGCTCGGGGCGGGCGTCGTGGGGCAGTTCGCGCACGGTGTAGGAGCCGTCGTCCGTGGCCAGCCACTCGACGGGCGCCGCCTGGGGGTCGCGGGCGGACCGGGTGACGACCCGGATCTGCCGGGCGACGACGAAGCAGGCGAGCAGGCCGATGCCGAACTGGCCCAGGAATTGCCGGCGGGTGGTCTCCAGGCCCTGCAGTTCGGCGGCGGAGGCACCGTTGCCGCCGCGCTTGGAGCTGCGGCCGATGGTGGCGAGGAGGGAGTGGGCCTCGGCGGCGGTCAGGCCGATGCCGGAGTCCTCGATGGTGATGCGGCCGGCGGTGGCGGACAGGTGGATGCGGACCTCCGCGCCCGGTTCGAGGGCGTGACGGGCGGTCACGGCGTCGACGGCGTTCTGGAGGAGTTCGCGCACGTAGACGCGGGGGCTGGAATAGAGGTGGTGGGAGAGCAGGTCGACCAGGCCGCGCAGGTCGACCTGGAAGTTGTTGACGGCGCCCTCGGCTGGTGAAGCGGCGGGGAATTCGGACGGGGAAGGAGACACGGATGTCATCGGGCATCAGCTCGCTTGCTCGCGTGGTGGTCGGCGATCGCGAGGTACCCCCCTCACTGATGCCGGAACGAGGAACAGAGTAGGTGGACGATCCGACAATCACTCGGTGAATTCCGCTCCGACCGGGCGGCCCCCGGCGGCCCCGGCCCGTCAGGGGAAGCGGAGGAATTCCGGCGGGACGGCCTCCGCCAGCCACACCCCGTTGGTGCTGATCCGGAACACGTGCCCGGCCGCTCGCATCGCCCCGGCGTCCACGGCAAGGACCACCGGCCGGCCCCTGCGCGCACCGACCCGGGTCGCCGTCTCGCGGTCGGGCGAGAGGTGTACGTGGTGGCGGGCCATGGGGCGCAGGCCCTCGGCGCGGATCGAGTCCAGGGAGGCGGCGACGGTGCCGTGGTAGAGGTACGCGGGCGGTTCGGCCTCCGGCAGGCCCAGGTCCACCGCGACGGTGTGACCCTGGTTGGCCCGGATGCGGGTGCCGTTGACGGCGAACCGCTGCTTGTCGTTGGTGGCGACGACATGGTCGAGCTCGGCCTTGGTGAAGGGGAATCCGTGTTCCGCGGCGGCCCGCAGGAGGTCGTCGATCTCCACCCAGCCCTGGGGGTCGAGCACCAGTCCGATCCGTTCCGGCTGGTGGCGCAGGTGTTTCGAGACGTATCTGGACACCTTCACGGTGCGTCGGTCATCCATGTGCCCAGCTTGACGGCTCGAAGGGGTTCCGAGCAGCGATTTTCCACGCGCGCGCGGGCCGGGCGCCCCTCTATCGCGTTTCCAAGATACGGAATACATTTTCCGCATCACGACGTATCCAGAGGGAGAAACTATGACCAATAAGGCCTCACTGCTTCGGCGTGTGGCTGCCGAGCTCATCGGCACCGCAGGCCTGCTCGTGGTGGTGATCGGCTCGGGCATCCAGGCCGCGAACCTCAGCCGCGACACCGGTGTCGCCCTCGTCGCCAACTCGCTCGCCTCCGCGATCGGCCTCGGCCTGATCATCACCCTGTTCGGCCCCCTCTCCGGCGCCCATCTGAACCCGGTCGTCACCCTCACCGCCTGGTGGGCGCGGCGCACCGGGGGCGAGGGGCTCGACGCGCGGGAGGCCTTCGCGTACACCGCCGCCCAGACCGCCGGCGCCATCGCGGGTGCCGTGCTGGCGGAGACGATGTTCGGCCGCACCCCCGGGACCTTCTCCACCCAGGTCCGCGACGGGGGTCATCTGCTGATCGGCGAGATCATCGCGACCGCCGGACTGGTCCTGGTCATCCAGGGCCTCGGGCGCATCGGCCGGCCGAGGCTGATCCCGGCCGCGGTCGCCGGGTACATCGCCGCCGCGATCTGGTTCACCTCGTCGGGGTCCTTCGCCAATCCCGCCGGCACCATCGGGCGCGCCTTCAGCGACTCCTTCACCGGCATCGCCCCGCAGTCCCTGCCTGGGTTCGTAGTGGCGCAGCTGCTCGGCGGCGTTCTCGGACTTGCCCTGGCCGTACTCCTCTACGGGCGCGAGCGCCACGACGGCGGCACCGGAGCGCCGCGCTCCGGGCAGCCCGAGACGGAGGTCGTGGTGGCCGATATGCCCCGTACGGGCGGGGCCTTCGAGGTCATCGTCTAGCCGATCGCCTGCGTTGCCCACAGGTGCAAGGGGGTTGTCCACAGCCGTTTCAGCGGGTTTCGGTGACATCTGAGCGATTCGCCCCCGGGGCCCCCTGTGGACTACCGATCGAGCGTTACCGGCCGCCCCGGCTTGCCAGATCGTTCATCGTCCGGGCTTGCAGCTCCCGCTCCGTCGCGGCCCGGACGAACTCCGACACGTTGTCCGGACCCACCAGTTCCTGCACCGCCCGTACCGTCGCGGCGGGCAGGGCCACCGGGGCGGGGCCGGTCGGCTGCACCGCACCGGGCGCCCCCAGATGGCGCTGGAGGTGCCGGGTCGCGAAGAGCCGCATCGCCCGCGCCAGCTCGGCGTCGACCGTCTGCTGGGCCAGGGGCCGCAGCCGGCGCACCATCGTCGCTGCCTCCGCCGCGTCCGCGTCCGTCGGCGGCACCTGCCCGAGGTAGCGGGCGAACACGTGCTCGGTGGTGAACTCCAGGAAGCGCGAGGCGATGTACTCGACCTGCCCGCGCAGCTCCCGCAGGTGCCCGGTGATGGCCCCGAGGGGCACCCCCGCCGCGTACAGCTCGGCCGCCACCGCCAGTTCCTGCGGCGAGGGCACGAGGAACTCGTCCGGACGCCCCGGGATCCGCTCCAGGACCCCCAGCTCGCAGGCCTCGTCCACCGCTTCGTCGTCGGGCAGGCCGCCGAACCGCGCGTTGAGGTCCTCCCGGCTGATCCGGTCGGCCTCCTCGTCGGTCCAGGGCCCGTGCACCTCCGCGACCAGGCCCAGCACGCCGCCCAGCCCGCGCCCCGCGTCCCAGGCCTCCAGCAGCTCCTTGATGGAGGCCAGGGTGTAGCCGCGGTCCAGCAGGTCCGCGATCTGGCGCAGCCGCGCCAGGTGCGTGTCCCGGTAGACGTTGGACCGTCCCCGGCGCTCCGGCTTCGGCAGCAGGCCGCGGTCCTGGTACGCGCGGATCGTGCGCACCGTTGCCCCGCTGTGATGGGCCAGATCCTCGATCCGGTACTCGGCTACCGCCTGATCGGACAATCCCGGCTCCCTACGACATGGCGGCTCGGCCGACCGCGCCCGCCGCGGTCCGGGCGGCAGGAGACGCCGCCAGGTACTCGACCGCCTCGAGCAGCGAGCCCTCCTGCGTGGGATGGTACGACCGCCCGCGGGAGCCGGGTATGCCCGTGCCCGGCCCGCCGACGACCGGCCTCCCACCCGGCGCTCCGGCCTCGCGGACCCGCCCGCGGCGCGACGGCTTCACAGCCGGGGCTCCAGCCTCGCGAGCCGGCGCAGGGTATTGGGTGCGAAGCGGGACATCCACAGGGCGGCCTTGGACTCGGGGGTCACCGGTACCACGGCCCGGTTCTTCACCACGGCCAGCAGGATCGCGTCCGCGACCTTCTCCGGGGGGAAGTTGCGCAGTCCGTAGAGCCGCGAGGAGCGCTCCTGGCGGCGCTTCTCCTCCGCCGCGTCCACCCCGGCGAACCGGGCGGTGGCGGTGATGTTCGTATTGACGATGCCCGGACAGATCGCCGAGACCCCGATCGACTTGGATGCCAGCTCCGCGCGCAGGCACTCGCTCAGCATGAGGACCGCGGCCTTGGAGGTGCTGTACGCGGGCAGCGACTTCGACGGGAGATAGGCGGCGGCGGAGGCGGTGTTGACGATGTGGCCGCCCTGCCCACGCTCGGCCATCTGCCTCCCGAAGATCCGGCAGCCGTGGACGACCCCCCACAGGTTGACGTCGAGGACCTTCTTCCAGTCCTCGGAGCCGGTCTCCAGGAAGGAGCCCGACAGACCGATACCCGCGTTGTTGACCAGCACGTCGACGACCCCGTACTCGGCGGCGACCTTCGCCGCGAGCTTCTCCATCGCCTGCTCGTCACTGACGTCGACGCACTCGCCCCATGACTCGGGCGCGCCGACGAGCCGTGCCATCTCGGCCGTACGGGCCGCACCCTCCCCGTCCCGGTCGACGGCCACGACCCGGGCGCCGGCCTCGGCGAACGCGAACGCCGTGGCCCGCCCGATCCCGCTGGCGGCTCCGGTGACCAGCACCAGCTGCCCCCCGAACCGGTCCGCGTACCTGCCCGGCGCACGCAGTTCCGGCGCCCGTGCGGCGGGCTCCTCGCGGGCGGTGACGAAGTCGGTGATCCACGCCGCCACCTGGTCCGGCCGGGTCCTGGGGAGCCAGTGCTTCGCGGGCACGGTCCGCCGCACCAGATCCGGCGCCCAGTGCTCCAGGCCGTCGTAGAGCCGCTCGGAGAGGAAGGCGTCCCCGGTCGCGACGATCAGCTGCACCGGTACGTGCGCGTACGCGTCGGTGCGGGGACGGCTCATCCGGGCCCGTACGTTGTCGCGGTAGAGCCAGGCGCCGTGCGCGGCGTCGGAGGCGAGGGAGGCCGTCGGGTAGGGGCCGGCCGGGATGCCCTCGAACCGCTCCAGGACCTTCGGCCAGCGCTTGGCGAGCGGCCCGCGCCAGGCGAGCTCCGGCAGCACCGGCGTGTGCAGCACGCCGACGTACCAGGACTTGGCGCCCTGACCCAGCAGTTGGGCGGCACGCCGCGGGGTGGGACGCGTCATCCGCTGCTTGATCCAGTGCCCGAAGTGGTCGAGGGAGGGCCCCGACATGGAGGTGAAGGAGGCGATCCGGCCCTCGGTACGCGCGACCGTGGCGAACTCCCAGCCCTGGACGGAGCCCCAGTCGTGCCCGACCAGGTGCACCGGACGGTCCGGACTGACCGCGTCCGCCACGGCGAGGAAGTCGTCGGTCAGCTTCTCCAGGGTGAAGCCCCCGCGCAGCGGCACCGGAGCCGAGGAGCGCCCGTGGCCGCGTACGTCGTACAGCACCACGTGGAAGCGGGCCGCGAGCCGTTCGGCGACCTCCGACCAGACCTCCTTGCTGTCCGGGTAGCCGTGCACCAGCAGCACGGTAGGCCGGTCCGGCTCACCGAGCTCGACGACGCACAGCTCGATCCCGCCGGTGCTCACGCGGCGCTCGCGCGCGCCCTCCAGTGCCGTTCCGCTCATGCCGCCTTCTCCTCAGCCCAGCGCCGCACGTGCGGCAGGTCGTCGTCCAGCCAGAACGCGCTCTCCGCGGGATCCCTGGAGTCGGTGACGACCAGGATCTCCTCGAACTTCGCGCCCGTGCCCCGGAAGCCCAGGTGCGGCTCCACCGCCCACAGCCCGGGCTGCGGCGGATGGTCGGAGAAGTGGTACGGACTCCACAGCGGTGACCAGCCCTCCCGGTGCCCGTGCAGGGCGTCGGAGGCCAGCCCCTTGAGGGACTGGCTGCCGAAGCCGAACACGGTCGGGGACCAGCGCCGCTCCTTGACCCGGTCGATCTTGTGCGCGATGACGCCGAAGGGGTAGGCCCGGTGCCGGTTGGCGTACCCCTGCCGCGTCATCAGCCGCTCCACGTTCTCGTATATCTCCCGCAGCGGCCGGCGCTCGCGCACCTGCTCCAGGATCAGCTCCCGGTGCGGGCGCAGGTCGGACATCAGCCGGTCCTGCACCGGATTGAGGCCAAGGCTGCCGGAGTAGCCGATGTCGGCCGCGTAGCCCCGGTACACAGGCGCCATGTCGAGGATGAACGGCATCCCCGGCTCCAGCCGCCGCGAGGTCGGGAAGAACTGGAGCGGGATCTTGAAGTGCGTGAAGGCGGTCCGGTCCCCGAACCAGGCGAAGGGCAGGTGGAACCAGTCCCGCACCCCGCGCTCGCGCAGCCAGTCGCGCTGCATCCGCGCCGCCTCGCGCTCGGTCACCCCCGGGCGCAGCTGCGCCGCCACCGTCTCCGCGCACTCGTACGCGAGCCGCTGGACCTCTCTGAAGCCGCGCAGCCCGGCGGAGAGCTGCCCTGAATCGTGCGCGGTGCGCTGCTTGGTGTCCCCAGTCATGCCGCCGTCCGTCCCTGTAGCCCGACGCTCCCGAAACTTGACACTGATGAATGTGACAATGCCTGGAGACCACGTCAAGGCCCGTGCACGCACCTGTGGAAAACCCCGGTCGCATCAGCCTTCCGTCAGGGTTCGTAGTCCTCAAGGCTGATACGCGTTCCCGCTCCAGGTCTGACGATCCGCGGGCACCGCAGCACTAACGTCGAAGCCGTGACTGTCATCGCGACCGAAAGCCTGAGCAAGCGGTACCCCCGAGTGACCGCCCTCGACCGGCTCTCCCTGGACATCGGGCCCGGCGTGACCGGGCTCGTGGGCGCCAACGGAGCCGGCAAGTCCACGCTGATCAAGATCCTGCTGGGACTCTCTCCCGCCACCGAGGGCCGCGCCGCCGTGCTCGGACTGGACGTCGCCACGCACGGCAGCGCCATCCGCGAGCGGGTCGGCTACATGCCCGAGCACGACTGCCTGCCACCCGACGTCTCGGCCACCGAGTTCGTCGTCCACATGGCGCGCATGTCGGGGCTCCCGCCGACCGCCGCCCGTGAGCGGACCGCCGACACGCTGCGTCACGTCGGGCTGTACGAGGAGCGCTACCGCCCCATCGGCGGCTACTCCACCGGCATGAAGCAGCGGGTCAAGCTCGCGCAGGCGCTGGTCCACGACCCGCAGCTGGTCCTCCTCGACGAGCCGACCAACGGCCTCGATCCGGTCGGCCGCGACGAGATGCTCGGCCTGATCCGCCGCGTCCACACCGACTTCGGCATCTCGGTCCTGGTCACCTCCCACCTCCTCGGCGAGCTGGAGCGGACCTGCGACCACGTGGTCGTCGTCGACGGCGGGAAGCTGTTGCGCTCCAGCTCCACCAGCGACTTCACCCAGACCACGACCACCCTCGCGGTCGAGGTCACCGACTCCGACGCCCACCCGGACGGCACGGCCGCCCTCCGCAAGGCGCTCACCGCCGCGGGCGTCAGCCTCCACGCGGGCGAGGAGCAGGGCCTGCCCGGAGCCGGCCACATCCTCCTCGTCGAGGCCATGGGCGAGGACACGTACGACACCGTCCGCGACACCGTCGCCGACCTCGGCCTCGGCCTGGTCCGCATGGAACAGCGCCGCCACCACATCGCCGAGGTCTTCCGCGACAGCGACCGGACCTCGTCCCCCGCCCACCCGAAGGGAGCCGGCTCCGATGGCGCCTGAGACCTCGACCCAGATCCACAACATCGGCTACCGGTCCTACGACGGACCCCGGCTCGGCCGCGGCTACGCCCGTACCTCGCTGTTCTCGCAGTCCCTGCGCGGTGCCTACGGCCTCGGCCGCTCCGCGAAGTCCAAGGTGCTGCCGATGATCCTCTTCGCGGTGATGTGCGTACCCGCGCTCATCATCGTCGCGGTGGCCATCGCGGTCCCCGGATCCAGCGACCTGCCGATCAAGTACACGACGTACGCCCTGACCACACAGGTGGTCATCGGCCTCTACCTCGCCTCGCAGGCCCCCCAGTCGGTCTCGCGGGACCTGCGCTTCAAGACGGTGCCGCTGTACTTCTCGCGGCCCATCGAGCGGGTCGACTACGTGGTGGCCAAGTACGCCGCCATGGCATCGGCCCTCTTCATCCTCACCGCCACCCCGCTGCTGATCATGTGGATCGGCTCGCTGCTGGCGAAGTTCGACTTCGGTCACCAGACAAAGGGATTCGGGCAGGGACTGGTGTCGGTACTGCTGCTGTCGCTGCTCTTCGCCGGCCTCGGCCTGGTCATGGCCGCACTCACCCCGCGCCGCGGCTTCGGCGTGGCCGCCGTCATCGCCCTGCTGCTCATTCCGTACGGGGCCGTCTCCACCATCCAGGCCGTCGCCTACTCCACGGGGAACAACGGCGCCATCGAGTGGATGGGCCTGTTCTCCCCGGTCTCCCTGATCGACGGAGTGCAGACCGCGTTCCTCGGCGCCACCTCCGCCTTCCCGGGCGGCGAAGGGCCCTCCGCGGCCACCGGCGTCGTGTACCTGCTCGTCGTATTCGGCCTCATCATCGGTTCCTACGCAGCCCTGATGGCCCGCTACCGGAAGGCCGGGCTGTGACCTCCCACCCGTCGCCCACCACCACCCCCCTAAGGAATGGGCCGCGCCCATGACCATCATCGACATCGACCACACGTCCCGCTGGTTCGGGAACGTCGTCGCGGTCAACGACGTGACCATGCGCATCGGTCCCGGCGTCACCGGACTCCTCGGCCCCAACGGAGCGGGCAAGTCCACCCTCATCAACATGATGGGCGGCTTCCTCGCCCCCTCCACGGGCACCGTCACCCTCGACGGAGCTCCGATCTGGCGCAATGAGCAGGTGTACAAGCAGATCGGCGTCGTACCCGAGCGGGAGGCGATGTACGACTTCCTCACCGGCCGGGAGTTCGTCGTCGCCAACGCCGAACTGCACGGGCTTGACGACGCGGCGGCCGCCCGGGCCCTCGCCACCGTGGAGATGGAGTACGCCCAGGACCGCAAGATCTCCACGTACTCCAAGGGCATGCGCCAGCGCGTGAAGATGGCCTCAGCCCTCGTCCACGACCCGTCCGTGCTCCTCCTCGACGAGCCCTTCAACGGCATGGACCCGCGCCAGCGCATGCAGCTCATGGACCTGCTGCGTCGGATGGGCGACGAGGGCCGCACCGTCCTGTTCTCCTCCCACATCCTGGAGGAGGTCGAGCAGCTCGCCTCCCACATCGAGGTGGTCGTCGCCGGCCGGCACGCCGCTTCCGGCGACTTCCGCAAGATCCGCCGCCTGATGACGGACCGCCCGCACCGCTACCTCGTCCGCTCCTCCGACGACCGGGCCCTCGCCGCGGCCCTGATCGCCGACCCGTCCACTGCCGGCATCGAGGTCGACCTCCAGGAAGGCGCCCTGCGCATCCAGGCCGTCGACTTCGGGCGCTTCACCGAGCTGCTGCCGCGGGTCGCCCGCGCGCACGGCATCCGGCTGATGACGGTCTCGCCCTCCGACGAGTCCCTCGAGTCGGTCTTCTCCTACCTCGTCGCGGCCTGAAGGAGCTGGCACCCATGTACAACCCCACCGTCGCCCGGCTCACCTACCGCGCCCTGCTCGGCCGCCGCCGTGCGCTGATCCTCTTCGCGCTCCCCGCGCTGCTGATCGTCATCTCGCTCGCCGTCCGCTTCTTCACCGGGGTGGACGACAAGGTGGCGGCCGACCTCCTCGGCGGCTTCGCCCTCGCCACGATGGTCCCGCTGATCGGCGTCATCGCCGGCACCGGCGCCATCGGCCCCGAGATCGACGACGGCTCGATCGTGTACCTGCTCTCCAAGCCGGTGAAGCGTCCGACGATCATCATGACCAAGCTGATCGTCGCGATCGCGGTCACGATGGCCTTCTCCGCGATCCCCACCCTGATCGCGGGCCTCATCCTCAACGGCAACGGCCAGCAGATCGCCATCGCCTACACCGTCGCGGCCCTCGTCGCCTCGATCGCCTACAGCGCCCTGTTCCTGCTGCTCGGCACCGTCAGCCGGCACGCGGTCGTCTTCGGCCTCGTCTACGCGCTGATCTGGGAGTCCCTCTTCGGAAGCCTGGTCTCCGGAGCCAAGACGCTCAGCGTCCAGCAGTGGGCCCTGGCCCTGGCCGAGAAGGTCGCCGGACAGGGGTACGTCGACGCCGGCGTCGGCCTCCCCACCGCGGTGCTCCTGCTCCTGGCGGTCACCGTCGGAGCCACCCTGTACGCGGGCCAGAAGCTGCGCCGCCTCACCATCGCCGGCGAGGAGTAGGAGCGCCGCCGACCCCGTCGAAAACCGTGCCCCGCCCGGCCCACCGGCCAGGCGGGGCACAGCTTCGCCAGGCATCATCGGGTGCATGATCGAGCGCCCCGAGCCTGAGGCGTCCAGGCCCGTGTGGTCCTGGATACGGTCCTCGCCCGGCGGGACCACTACGGGCGCCGGTGACGGCCGTTGTTTCACGTGAAACACAAGCCTGACCCCCGTCTCCCCGCACGACGTTTCACGTGAAACACGCGCCTCACCGGCATGCCGACGACGCCTCCGGATCTGCGGCGGACGGGCGAAATTCGCTGGTACGGGCCGTCCGGCGGGGGCACAGTGAGTGGTGCGGGGAGTAACAAAAGGTCCGGGACGGCCACTTCGAGCGCGCCTCGCGGCGCGGGCCGTCCCGGACCTCTCGTACATCCGGTCCCGGGATGCTGCGTTCCCGGGAGCTGTGTCCCCGTTCCTACGCGGCGCCCAGCAGGCGCTCCAGGACCACGGCGATGCCGTCCTCCTGGTTGGAGGTCGTCACCTCGTCCGCCACCGCCTTCAGCTCCGCGTGGGCGTTGGCCATGGCGACACCGTGCGCGGCCCAGCCGAACATGGGGATGTCGTTGGGCATGTCGCCGAAGGCGATGGTCTCGGAGGCCTTGACCTTGAGGCGCCGCGCGGCGAGCGACAGGCCGGTGGCCTTGCTCAGGCCCAGCGGAAGGATCTCCACTATCCCCGGGCCCGCCATGACGATGTCCACGAGGTTGCCGACGAGCTCCCGGGCCACCCTGACGAGCTCGTCCTCGCCCATCCCGGGGTGCTGGATGTACAGCTTGTTCAGCGGGGCGGTCCAGACCTCGGCCGTGTCCTCCAGGTAGAGCGCCGGCAGGCCTCCCTGCACCTGGTAGCCGGGGCCGAAGAGGACCTCGCCCTCCACCCCGTCGCGGCTGGCGGCCAGGGCCAGCGGCCCCACCTCGGCCTCGAGCTTCGACAGGGCCAGGCCGGCCAGCTGCCGGTCCAGGGTCACCGAGGTGAGCAGCCGGTGCGCCCCCGCGTCGTAGACCTGGGCGCCCTGCCCGCACACGGCGATCCCGCGGTACCCGAGGTCGTCCAGCACGTGCCGGGTCCAGGGCACGGCACGGCCGGTGACGACGATGTGCGCCGCGCCCGCCGCGGTGACCGCGGCGAGCGCTTCACGGGTGCGCTCCGAGACGGTGTCGTCGTTGCGCAGCAGCGTCCCGTCGAGGTCGGTCGCGACGAGCTTGTACGGGAACGGAGCGGGGCTCACTTGGTGATCGGCTCCAGGACCTCGCGGCCACCCAGGTAGGGGCGGAGCACCGGGGGGACCCGCACGGAGCCGTCGGCCTGCTGGTGGTTCTCGAGGATGGCGACGATGGTGCGCGGGACGGCGCACAGGGTGCCGTTCAGTGTGGACAGTGGAGCGGTCTTCTTGCCGTCGCGGTAGCGGATCGCCAGGCGGCGGGCCTGGAAGCCGTCACAGTTCGAGGCGGAGGTCAGCTCGCGGTACTTGCCCTGGGTCGGGATCCAGGCCTCGCAGTCGAACTTGCGGGAGGCGGAGGCGCCCAGGTCGCCGGTGGCGACGTCGATGACCTGGAACGGCAGCTCCAGGCTGGTCAGCCACTGCTTCTCCCACTCCAGGAGCCGCTTGTGTTCGGCCTCGGCGTCCTCCGGTGCGACGTACGAGAACATCTCGACCTTGTCGAACTGGTGGACGCGGAAGATGCCGCGGGTGTCCTTGCCGTACGTACCCGCCTCGCGGCGGAAGCACGGGGAGAAGCCGGCGTACCGCAGGGGCAGCTTGTCGGCGTCGATGATCTCGTCCATGTGGTACGCGGCGAGCGGTACCTCGGAGGTGCCGACCAGGTAGTAGTCGTCCTTCTCCAGGTGGTAGACGTTCTCGGCGGCCTGGCCGAGGAAGCCGGTGCCCTCCATGGCGCGCGGGCGGACCAGCGCCGGGGTCAGCATCGGGATGAAGCCGGCCTCGGTGGCCTGCGCGATCGCCGCGTTGACCAGGGCGAGCTCGAGCAGGGCGCCGACGCCGGTGAGGTAGTAGAAGCGCGAGCCCGACACTTTGGCGCCGCGCTCCACGTCGATGGCGCCCAGGGACTCGCCGAGCTCCAGGTGGTCCTTGGGCTCGAAGCCCTCGGTGCCGAAGTCGCGGATGGTGCCGTGCGTCTCGAGGACGGTGAAGTCCTCCTCGCCGCCGACGGGGACGTCCTCGTGGACGATGTTGCCGAGCTTGAGCAGGAGCTGCTTGGCAGCCTCGTCCGCTTCGTTCTGCTCGGCCTCGGCGGCCTTGACGTCCTGCTTCAGCTGCTCGGCCTTGGTCAGCAGCTCGGCCCGCTCCTCCGGAGAGGCCTTGGGGATGAGCTTGCCGAGCGACTTCTGCTCGTTGCGCAGTTCGTCGAAGCGCATGCCGGAGGACCTGCGGCGCTCATCGGCGGAGAGCAGTGCGTCGACGAGCTCGACGTCCTCTCCACGGGCGCGCTGCGAGGCGCGGACACGGTCGGGGTCTTCACGGAGCAGCCGGAGGTCAATCACCCCTCCAGGCTACCGGGCTGGGCTTCCCGGGCTCACACCGATATCACGCTGCGTGTCGCTATGTCCCGATTGAGGCGAATGGAAATGGCACGAGCGGTGCTCGTCCTGCGCTCGCGCGGCGGCTGGATCCAGCCCTTGTGGGTCCATCGATAAAAACGGTCCTTTCTCCGAAATGGGGCACAACGGCAACCGTCGCGAGGTGCCTGAGCAGGGCGGGAGGGTGGGTGGAGGAGCACCCTTGTCCACAGGAATTCCCCCGGAGCCGCTCTTGTCCACAGGCTGTGTGCCGGATCTGTGGACATCGAATTAGATCAATAGGGGCCCGGGACCGGTCTCGGCCGATCAGGGTTCAAACCACCCTCACACACTCATTCGGGTGGGAATGGCTCGCCCCAAAGAGTTGATCGGTGATAGGGGGGTGACGCCGTTCACCTGCCGCTCCCCAGCGCGAAACCTGCGCCGCCCGGCCGATATGTCGACCTTGTCGCGCCGCTCTGTCGACTTGTCCCCAGGCCGCCGTCTCGACCTGTGGATAACTCTGTGGACAGTGGACGGAGGACTACGCCCGGCCGTCGAGGCAGCGAGTCAGCCAGTCGGAGGCCTCGGTGAAGTCGCCGTCGGACGTTCCCGGCCGAGCGGCCCGCACTTCGCTCAGCGCGACACCGGCACGCGGATAGGAACCGAGGAAGCGGACCTGGGGACAGGTGCGCTTCAGCCCCATCAGCGCCTCGCTGACCCGGCGGTCGGAGATGTGGCCCTCGGCGTCGACGGCGAAGCAGTAGTTGCCGATGCCCTCGCCGGTCGGACGGGACTGGATCAGCATGAGGTTGACCCCGCGGACGGCGAACTCCTGGAGCAGTTCCAGCAGGGCACCGGGGTGGTCATCGCCGAGCCACAGCACGACGGAGGTCTTGTCGGCGCCGGTGGGAGCGGCCGGCCGGGCGGGCCGCCCGACGAGCACGAAGCGGGTCTCGGCGTTCTGCGCGTCGTGGATCTCGGTGACCAGCGCCTCCAGCCCGTAGGTGGCCGCGGCGAACTCGCCCGCGAAGGCCGCGTCGAACCGGCCCTCCTGCACCAGTCGGGCACCGTCGGCATTGGAGGCCGCCGACTCCCACACGGCGTCGGGCAGGTGCGTCCGCAGCCAGTTGCGCACCTGCGGCTGGGCGACGGGATGCCCCGTGACGGTCTTGATGTCCGACAGCTTCGTCCCGGGTCGCGCCAGCAGCGCGAACGCGATCGGCAGCAGCACCTCGCGGTAGATCATCAGCGGCTCGCCGGAGGCCAGCTCGTCCAGCGTGGCGGTGACCCCGCCCTCCACCGAGTTCTCGATCGGCACCAGCGCCGCCGCGGCCTCGCCGTTGCGTACGGCGTCCAGGGCGGCCGGCACCGACACCATCGGGACGAGCTCCCGGGTGGCGGCTTCCGGCAGCGTGCGCAGGGCGGCTTCGGTGAAAGTGCCCTCGGGACCGAGATAGGTGAAGCGGGTGGCCGACATGCGGTCAGCCTAATGCCGTGCCACCCGTCGGTGCGGCGCTGTTCACCCTTCGAGCAGGCGCTGCCCGACGTACTCCCCGTCGCGCGGCCCGGGCGGTACGGCGTACAGCCCGCTGGACTCGTGCCGGATGAATTCCGACAGGGCGTCACCGCGGTCGAGCTTGCGCTGGACCGGGACGAATCCGCGCAGGGGGTCTGCCTGCCAGCAGATGAAGAGCAGGCCGGCGTCGGGCGCGCCGTCGGGGCCGATTCCGTCGTGGTAGGAGAAGGGCCGCCGGAGCATCGCCGCCCCGCCGTTCTGCGCGGGCGCGGAGATCCGGGCGTGGGCGTTGGACGGGATGACCGGCTTGCCGTCCGGACCGAGCTTGTCCAGGGCCATCGCCGTCTTCTCGTCGCCGCCGGTCAGCGGCGCTCCGGTGGACTTGGTCCGGCCGATGACCTGCTCCTGCCGGTCGAGGGACTGCTTGTCCCAGTCGTCGAGCAGCATCCGGATCCGGCGGACGACGGCGTACGAGCCCCCGGCCATCCATGAGTGCTCGGCGGGTCCGGGACCGGCGTCCGGTACGAAGATCCGCTTGTCGAAGTCGGGGTCCTTGGGCCGGGGGTTCCCGGTGCCGTCGACCTGGCCCATGAGGTTCCGGGCGGTCATGGGCGAGGCGGTGGCACCGGGGGACCGGTTGAAGCCGTTCATCTGCCAGCGCACGCGGGCGGCTTCCCCGGCGTCCTTCTGTACGGCGCGCAGGGCGTGGAAGGCGACCAGTGCGTCGTCGGCGCCGATCTGGACCCACAGGTCGCCGTTGCTGCGCTGCGGGTCGAGCCGGTCAGAGGAGAAGTCGGGCAGCGGATCGAGGGCCACCGGGCGCCGGGTGGTGAGGCCGGTGCGGTCGAAGAAGGAGTGGCCGAAGCCGAAGGTGAGTGTGAGGGAGGACGGCCCCGCGTCCAGCGCGATCCCGCTGTCGGCGGTCGGCGCGGGCTCGCCCGCCATGAGCCGCCGGGCGGTGTCGGACCAGCGGCGCAGCAGTGCGGCGGCCTCCTTGCGGCCGGCGCCCGGTGCCAGGTCGAAGGCGAGGACGTGGCCCTTGGCCTGGAGCGGATCCGTGATTCCGGCCTGGTGGTCCCCATGAAAGGCGACCTGGGTGGCGCCGAGGGACGCGAGGGAACCGGCGGCTCCGGGGGAGCCGGCCGGTGAGTCGGAGACCGCTGACCGTACGAGCGCGCCGCCCGTGGCGCCGAGCGCGAGCCCGGCGGCGCCGGTGGCGCCGACCGTGCCCAGCAGTCGGCGCCGGGAGATCTCGATGTCGGGGGTGCTGGTGGAGCTGTCGGTCACGCTGTTCAGCCGATCTTCACGTTCTTCTGGACGGTCGTCTGGTCGATGTCGGAGGTGCGGACGGTCACGTCGATGCGCCATTCGCCCGCGAGCGGCAGCTGGACCCCGGACGCGGTCCAGTGTCCGGCAGCGGCCCGGTCCGGGGTGAGGGGAAGCGGACCGATCTCCTTGGCCGGGAGGGTGAAGGCGATCTTGACCTCCGGGAGGTCCATGGGCTTGCCGTCGGGGCCGTCGGCGAACAGGTGGAGCGTGTTGGCGCCGACCCGTCCGGGGTCGAGCTCCAGCCGGACGGTGCCCTTGCCGTTCTGGCCGCCGGTCTCGAAGGGCAGGGTGATCTTGACCGGGCGGTTGGGTACGGCGGTGGTGGCGGCTCCGCCCCGGCCGGCCTCCTGCTCCACCGCCCGTCCGGGTTCGGTGCTGGTCAGGACGGTGGTGACGGCCAGCAGCACGACGGCGACACCGGCCTCTGCGAGTACGGAGCGGCGCAGGCCGGCACGGCCCGGATCGGCATCGCGGACGCGGGTCTCGCGGGCCTTCTCCCGGGCGGCGCGCTGTCGGGCGAGCTGGGCGGCCCGCTTGGGGTCGGAGTCGGCGGCGTGGGAGCCGGCCCCCTCGGCCCCTTCAACAGCTTCGGCCTCTCCCGCTGCTCCGGCTTCGGCGGAATTGTTTGCACTGGTACCGGTCGCCGTTTCACGTGAAACATCGGCTCCCGCGAGCAGCTTCGCCGGCTCTTCGGCCCGGACCTCCCCCAGCCGAGCCGTCCACTTCCGCGAGAGATAGGCAACGCCGATGAGGACGGCGACGAGCGCGACCTTGATCAGCAGCAGCCTGCCGTAGCTGGTACCGGTGAGGGCGGACCAGCTGCCGACCTGGCGCCAGGACTGGTAGACGCCGGTGACGGCGAGGACCAGGACGCTGACGAAGGCGACCCGGGAGAACCGCTGGACGGCGTCCCGCTCGATGTCCGGCACCTTGTGCAGGGCGATCAGCAGGGCGGTGAGGCCGCCGAGCCACGTGGCCATCGCCAGCAGGTGCAGGATGTCGGCCGGCATCGCGATCGCGGGCTGGATGCCGGTGGAGGCGTGCTCGGAGAGGGCCCAGGTGGCGGCGATGCCGCCGGCCACGACCGTCCCGCCGATGCCGAGCCCGAAGGCGAGGTCGCTCGTCTCCTTCTCGTCCTCGGCCCGGCCCTCGAAACCGTCGGCCCCCGTCAGGTCGGGAGAGACCTTCTGACGGCGGGCGTAGGCACCGAAGAGCACGGCGACGAAGAGCGCGGCCGCCCCGAGCAGCAGCAGCCGGGAGAGGAAGGAGGCGCCGGTCTTCGTGTCCAGGACGGCCTTGAGTCCGTCGAGGTCGAAGGCGTCGGCGAACTTCCCCGACCCGGTGTACGGGGTACGCAGCACCAGCATCGCCAGGGTGGCCGCGGTGAGGGTGACCCAGCCGCGCACCACCAGCTTCTGCAGCGGGCGCTCCGCGGAGCCCCGGCGCCAGCACAGCAGGATGAACGCGGCACCGCCGACGAGGACGGTGAACCCGGCGTAGGCGGCGTAGCGGGCGATGCCGTAGGCGATGCCGACGGGGCCGCCGCCCACCTTCTGGGTGGGAAGGGCGACGCTGGTCGCCGACGGGGCTCCGATGGAGAAGGTGAAGGCGCCGGAGATCGGGTGGCTGTCCGCGGAGACGGCCTGCCAGGCGACGGTGTACGTGCCGTTGGGCAGGCCCGAGTGCAGGGCAGTGCCGTAACGGATGACGGACCCGCTGCACATGTCCCTCAGCTCGCCGGTGTCGACGCGCTTGCCCTGGGGGTCCATGACGCGGATCGAGTCGTCACCCATGGCGACCTGCTCCGAGAAGGAGAGGGTGATCTGGGCGGGCGCCGTGGCGACCACCGCCCCGTCCTGGGGGTCGCTCGCCGTGAGTGCCGCATGCGCCGCGGCCGGGCCTGCCGTGGTGAACAGGGTGGCCAGCAGGGCTGCGAGAACCAGCGCGAGGCGCGGCAGGAGTGCCGTGGCCCGGGCGCGGGCCGGGTAAGGAGCGGGGGCGGTGGCCGTCATGGCGTGTCAGTTCCTCAGTCCGTCAGTGGGCATTGGAGTTCGGCGCGTTGTACGTCCGTTCCTTGACGTCCAGCTCGACCTTGACCGGGTCGGCCTTCTCGAAGCGCAGCTCGATGGTGATCTTTTCGCCGACCTTCGGCTGACTCTTGAGCCCCATGAACATGATGTGGTTGCCGCCGCGCTGGAGCCGCAGCTCGCCGCTCGCGGGCACCTCCATCGACTGGACCTGCTGCATCTTCTGGTCCTTGGTCTCGTGGATCTGGAGATCGTCCGAGAGTGGGCTGGTGACGGAGACCAGCTTGTCGGCGGTCTTCGAGTCGTTCTTGATGACCATGAAAGCGCCGGCCATCTTGTCGTTGACCGGTTCGGGCATGAAGGCCCCGCTGACCGTCATGGCGGGCTTGCCGGCTTCCGTCCCGGCGGGGGCCTTCGTGTCGGCGGAGGCCTTGGTGCCGGCCGAGGCGGCGGAGCCGGAATCCGGGTCGGAGGAGGAACAGCCCGATATGGCGAGCGCTGCCGTCAGGGAGAGGGCGGCGGCGATGGTGCGGATGGTGCGGGCGTTCACGGGTTCTCTCCCTTGATGATCTTCGGCAGGTCCTTGGTGTAGTCGTCGACGGTCGTGCCCTCGCCGTAGAGGACGTAGCCCTCGTCGGTCTTGGGCGAGAACGCGATGACCTGGGCCCCGTGCATGGAGACGACGGTGCCGTCGGCCTCCTTCTTGGGGGCCTCGATACCGATGCCGAGAGATCGGGCGGCGGCCTGGATGGTGGCGAAGTCCCCGGTCAGTCCGGTGAAGGACGGGTCCTGGGCCCTGAGCCACGCGCCGAGGGAGTCAGGGGTGTCCCGCTCCGGGTCAGTGGTGACGAAGACGACCTGGAGCTTGTCCTGGTCCGCCTTGGGGAGTGCCTTCTTGGCGACCGCGACGTTGCTCATCGTCAGCGGGCACACGTCGGGGCAGTTGGTGTAGCCGAAGTAGATGAGCGTCGGCCGGCCCTTGGTCTGCTCGCGCAGGTTCCACGGCTTGCCGGTGGTGTCCGTGAGGACCAGGTCCGGCTTGTCGAAGGGGCGGTCGAGGACGGTCGCGGCCCCGGCCTTGGCCTGGCCGGAGATCTGGGTGACCGAACCGGTCTTCTGAGCGGTCTCACTGCCACAGGCGGTGAGGGCGAGCGCGGTCGCCACCGCGAGGGCGGCGACCGTCACACGTGTGGTGCGCATGAGGAAATGTCCCTGGGATCGGGGATGACGGATGTCGTGCTACGGCGTGGAGCGGCGGGCCGTCGCCTCAGGAGGCGCGGCGGCGCGAGGCGATGCCGAAGGCGACGCCGGCGAGACCGACGACGATGCCCACGATGCCGAGGGTGCGGGCAGTCGTGTCGGAGGCGCTCTTCGCGGCCTCGTCGTGCCCGTCCTTCTCGTCCTTCGCGGCCTTGGCGTCGCCGTTCTTCGCCCCGTCGGCAGCCGGCTTGGCGGCGCTGTCGTTGTGGCCGTCCCCGCCCTTGGCGGCGGTCAGCTTCAGTACGGGCGCGGGGGTCTGCGGCTCCGGGGCGCCTTCCTTGGGCTCCTCGATCCAGCGGACGACCTCGTTGTTGTCGTACGTCTGGATCGCCTTGAAGACCATCTTGTCGGCGTTCTCGGGAAGCTTGCCGACGGAGACCGGAAACTGCTGGAACTTGCCGGGCTCGATCTTCCCGCCGGTCCAGGTCACCTTGGTGACGACCTCGTTGATCTGCTTGCCGTGCACGGTCAGCGGCTTGTCGAGCTTCGTCTTCTCGACGGTGGACGTCCAGCCCGGCAGTTCCTGCGGCATGACGGACGTGAGCGGCTGGTCGGCCGGGAAGTTGACCTCGAGCTGGGTGGTCGAGGCGTTGTCCCGCTCGTTGGGGACCTTGAAGCTGAGCGTCGCGTAGCCGCCCTTGGCGGCCTCGCCGGGCTGCACGCTGACGTGCGCGAAGGCGGTACCGGACAGGGCGAGGACGGCGCCGGCGGTGAGGGCGGCGGCGAAGGAGACGCGAGAGGTCTTCATGGCGTGAACACTCCACGGAAGCAGTGGTGACAGTGGCTCCGCGTACGGGCGCGCGCGGAGGTCGCGGCACCGGTGCTCCGGCCGGGTGTCCCGGGGAGCGGACGGGGTGTCGCGTCAGGCTGCGAGGACGAGCGCCGTCGCCGGCGGGCCGCGCCGGATCACGGTGTGCAGCAGTGCGTCCCGGCCGGTCGGGGCGGCGGGGACGTCGGCGCTCCGGCGTGCCCGGGGGCCGCGCGCGGGGGCGCCGGGGAGTCCGGCCGCGAGGGCGCGTACGAAGGCCAGCGCGGCGCGCAGCGGACGTACGGGGTCGGCTTCGGCGGAGAGCCGGGACAGTTCGACGAGCCGGCACAGCGCGGCGTCGCCCCGGGACAGCAGCCAGCCGGCCGCGAGCGCGGCCAGCAGGTGGCCGATCAGCATGGCCGGGCTGAACAGGCCGGTCGCCGGCGCCGCGGCGCCCACCGCCAGGTGGGCGTGGGCCGGGTGGCCCTGCGCGGCGGCCTGGGCGACCACGGCGGCCGGGTCCAGTCCGGCGGCCTCCAGGATCCGTCGGGCGTCGGCCGCGCTCAGCGGTACGGAGTTGCCCCCGCAGACCAGCTGGGCGGCGAGCGCCGCGAGCGAGGCGTCACCGTCGCCGGCGGGTGCCCGGGCGGCTCCGGTGGCGCTGGCGCCGTGCTGGCCGAGCCCGAACAGCGTGTGCAGCCCCAGCTGGCCGACGGCCAGCCCGGCGGCGATGCGGGGCAGCGGTCGAGGGCGTCCCGCGAGGGGAGCCGCGACCGCGAAGACGGCGACGAAGGCCAGGGCCAGGGCCCACCACGGCACGGTCGCGCAGGAGGCCACGGCGTGGCCGGCTGCGGACAGCACGACGCAGACCGCGGTGAACACCGCGGCCCGGGTCATCCGGAGACCTGCTCCGGGGCGTGTCGTGTGGGTGGCAGTCATGGCCGGGCCATCATCGCACTGAGGTGGTGCCCTGCCTACGGCAGGTGCTGGAGGGACCCTTGGGTTCCGGTCTCGGGTCGGCGCCCGGTTCGTCCCGGGTCAGGGCGGTGTCAGCCGGCCGCCCCGTACCGACCGCGCTCCGACCGCGCTCCGACGGCGCGCTGACGGCGTGGCGACGCCGCCGACGCCGCCGACGCCCGGGCGTCCCGTGCCGACCGTGCTCCGACGGCATGGCGACCCCGCCGACGACGGCACTCCGAGGGGCTCGGCCCGGGAGGGCGCCCCCGGTCCGGCCCCCCGCTGCGGGTGCCGGACCGGTCCGGTGCCGCCGCCCGCACGGCGTCGCGCGTACACCGCCGCCGGGAAACCGCGCATCGGCCGAATGAGGGCTGTGCCGGCTCCCGTGCGCTTACGGGCCGGTACGGGCGGCAATAGGTATCCGTATGAGCATCTGGTGGTCTCTCCACTTGAGGCGCGAAGCCGCGAGCGTGCCGTTCGCCCGGCGGCTGCTGCTGGGGACGATGGAGACCGCGGGGGTGGATCCGGACATCTGCCACGACCTGTCGGTCGCGCTGAGCGAGGCCTGCGCGAACGCGGTCGAGCACGGCGGCCGCAGCGGCTTCCCCGGCGGGCACCCCGGCGGAGGCCTCGGCGGGACGCCGGAGGCCGGGGTCGCGGACGGGACTGAGGCGTACCACGTCACGGCCTACCTGGACGGGGACCGCTGCCGCATCGAGGTGACCGATTCGGGCCCGGGATTCCCGCCCTCGGCCGTGGCCCGCACCGGGTCCTGCGCCCCCCGCCTGGCCGAGAACGGCCGGGGACTGCACCTGATCGAGCAGCTCTCCGACCACGTCCGCTTCCGCAACCGGCCGGGCCGCGGCGCCGTGGTGAGCTTCGACAAGACGCTGAAGTGGCGCGACGACGCTCTGCTGAGGGTCTCGTAGGACGACGGTGGGCGGGAACCGGATCCGGTTCCCGCCCACTCGCATGCCCGCCCGTGCCTCGTGCGTCCGTACCGCGTCCGTACCCCGTACGCCCGGGCGTCGGCGTCAGCCCTTGAGCCGCGCCATCCACGCCTCGACCTCGACCGAGGTGCGGGGCAGCGCGGCCGACAGGTTCCGGTTGCCGTCCTCGGTCACGAGGATGTCGTCCTCGATACGGACGCCGATGCCGCGGTACTCCTCCGGCACGGTCAGGTCGTCGGCCTGGAAGTACAGACCGGGCTCGACGGTGAGGCACATGCCCGGCTCCAGAGTGCCCTCGACGTACGCCTCGGTGCGCGCGGCCGCGCAGTCGTGGACGTCCATGCCGAGCATGTGGCCGGTGCCGTGCAGGGTCCAGCGGCGCTGCAGTCCGAGCTCCAGGACACGCTCGACCGGGCCCTCCAGCAGGCCCCACTCGACCAGCTTCTCGGCCAGGACGTGCTGCGAGGCGTCGTGGAAGTCGCGGAACTTGGCGCCGGGCTTGACGGCGGCGATGCCGGCTTCCTGGGACTCGTACACCGCGTCGTAGATCTTGCGCTGGATGTCGCTGTACGTGCCGTTGATCGGCAGCGTGCGCGTGACGTCGGCGGTGTAGAGGGAGTGGGTCTCCACGCCGGCGTCGAGCAGCAGCAGGTCGCCGGAGCGGACCGCGCCGTCGTTGCGGACCCAGTGCAGGGTGCAGGCGTGGGCGCCGGCGGCGGCGATGGTGCCGTAGCCGACGTCGTTGCCCTCGACGCGGGCGCGCAGGAAGAAGGTGCCCTCGATGTAGCGCTCGGAGGTCGCCTCGGCCTTGTCGAGCACCTTCACGACGTCCTCGAAGCCGCGGACGGTGGAGTCGACGGCCTTCTGCAGCTCGCCGATCTCGAAGGCGTCCTTCACGGCACGGGCCTCGGAGAGATAGACGCGCAGCTCCTCGTCGCGCTCCTTGGTCACCTTGTCGGTGAGGGCGGACTCGATGACGGAGTCGTGGGCGCGGACCACGCGGACCGGGCCGGTGGCCTCGGTGAGGGCCTGGGGCAGCTCGCGCACGTCCTTGGCCGGGATGCCCAGGAGCTGCTCGGCCTCGGCGAGGGAGTGGCGGCGGCCGACCCAGAGCTCGCCCTGGCCGGACAGCCAGAACTCGCCGTTCTCGCGGTCGGAGCGGGGCAGCAGGTAGATGGTGGCCTGGTGACCGGTCTCCCCGGTGGGCTCCAGGACCAGGACGCCGTTCTCGGTCTGGTCACCGGTGAGGTACGCGTACTCGGTCGAGGCGCGGAAGGGGTACTCGGTGTCGTTCGAGCGGGTCTTCAGGCGGCCCGCCGGAACGACCAGGCGCTCGCCGGGGAAGCGCGCGGACAGCGCGGCGCGGCGGTCGGCGGTGTGGCCGGCCTGGGCGATGGGCTCCAGACCGTGCAGCTGGGTGTCGGCCCAGCCGGTCCGCATGTTCTCCGCAAGCTCGTCGCTGACGCCCGGGTACAGCCCGTTCTTGCGCTGCTTGTGCTTCTTCTGGGGCTGCTCTTCTTCCGGGGTCTCCGGGGTGAGCTCGTCAGCCACGTCTTCTCCTCAGCTGCTACGACATGCAAGGACCGGGTGCGGACCCCGTCCATCGTATGTGCGAAGGGAAGGCTCCCGGCTCGACTTGTGACATATCAGTCAAACCGGGCGCGCACACCGGGCGCAGCCCTCCGTGAGCTGCCGCGGGCGGCCCCGAGCCGCGGGCCTCAGTCGAACCGGGCCGCGAGCAGTACGACGTCCTCGGACTCCTCGGCCGTGCCGACCCCCTCCTCGGGAAGCACCGTCTTGAGGATGTGCTCGCAGATGGCGGCCGGGTCCTCCCGCGCAGCGCGCGGAACCCCCGCCGCCGCCGCGTGCAGCCGGGCGTAGGCCCGGTCCATGGTGTCGCCGGTGCGCCGCAGCAGCCCGTCGGTGTAGAGAAGCACCGTTTCTCCGGGCGCGGGTTCGATCTCCACGCTCGGCGCCTCCCAGCACGCCAGCATCCCCAGCGGTGCGGAAAGGGAGGTCTCCACGTACTCGGTCCGGCGCGCGCCGATGAGCAGCGGGGGCGTGTGCCCCGCCCCGGCCAGGAGGATCTTGCGGGCCGCGGGCTCGCAGTACGCGAAGAGCGCGGTCGCCGAGCGTGCGGGCTCGGTCAGGCGCAGCAGCAGCTCCAGATCGGAAAGGACCGCGACGGGGTCCTCCCCCTCCATCACGGCGTACGCGCGCAGCGAGGCCCGCAGCCGCCCCATCGCCGCGACCGCGCTCGGGCCGGAGCCGGTGACCGACCCGACGGCCAGCCCCATCGCGCCCTCGGGCAGCGGCAGCGCGTCGTACCAGTCGCCGCCGCCGCGCGGCCCGCTGCGGTGCCGGGCGGCGAGCTGCACCCCGGGGATCCGCGGCAGCCGGCTGGGCAGCAGTTCCTCGGCGATGGTGGCGAGCCGGTCGCGCGAGCGCGTGACCTCCACCATCCGGGCCAGGTGCTCGGCGGCGTGCCGGACGTACAGCCCGGCCAGGTCGCGCTGGCGGTCGCTTGGCTTGGCCTGCTCGTCGTACAGCCAGACGGCGGCACCGAGCCGGCCGGCGGCATCGGCGTTCACCGGGAGCGCGTAGCTCGCGGCATAACCGAGCCGGGCCGCGACCTCCCGGTGGCGGGGGTCGACGGGGGCCTCCTGGCCACCGGCGCCGGGAACCGCCGCCGTGCCCGGCTCCGGCAGCACTTCGGAACCGCCGTGGGCGTCGGGAAGGCCGTCCAGGATCCGGCCGTACGACGTGGCGCTGCGCGGGACCGTCTCGATGTGCCCGAGGTCCGCGCGGCCCAGGCCGAGGCCGATGGTGGTGGCGGGGCCGAGGCCGTCGGAGGGCTCCAGGACCACCAGTCCGCGGCGCGCGCCGACGAGGGCGGCTCCGGCGCGCAGGAATTCCCGGAGGGAGGAGTCGAGGTCAGCGGCCCGGGCGAGGCGCTCGGTGAGCTCGTGGAGGGTGGTGAGATCGGAGACCATGCCCGCCAGCCGGTCCTGGATGACGCTGCTCGCCGGGGGCGAGGCGCCGGGGGCGGGTGCGGTCCTGGCGGAAGCGGAGCCGGAAGGTCCCGGCGCGGCCTGGGGTGTGGATGTTGCGGGAGTGGAGCCGGGCGCGGGCGCCGCAGTGTGCGCTGACGCTGTAACTGCTGGATCGATTCCAGCCACTTTCGGCAGATGCGGGGCGCTCATGGCGTCCGCCTTTCCACCTGGTGCGATTCGCCATATAGCATCGCAAACCCCCAGATCGTGCTGCGCCGCCATCAATGGATCCACATCTACACGCACACGAGGATCGATGTCCAGCATTGCCCAGGCGGGAATACTGGTGTCCGTGGGGCGGCAACTCACTGTCCAGCCAAGGCTAAAACTTGGCCGGAAAAAGCGCCGCGCAGACGGTTTTTGCGATCGACTGTACGGGCGCTCCAGGGGCTCCGGGTACGTACTCGATGGTGCCCGGGGTCAGTTGACGCCTCCCGGCACCGCCGGGAACCGCCCGGCGAGGCCGGCCGTCCTTAGCGGCGGCAGCCGGTTTCGAGACCGTGCGGGTCGACCGGACCGCTCGCTCCGGGTCCCCGCCCGGACGTTTGACGGACCCGTAAGAAAACTGCACGAACCGTGTGAACCCGCTTCCGGCGGACAGTGACGCGAAACGTGTACGTGTGGTGAAACACCGGTTACATGGTGTGATGTGGCCCTTCGGCGTTCAACGGAAAGGAACGAGCGCTCATGCGCGAGATCCTCGGAAGGCGTCTCCAGCGGCTCCGCGATCGCTTGAAATTCCCGCGGGCCGCCTCTCGCCCGGCCGTGGCAGCCGTGGACGGTGCGCCGGCAGCCTCCCTGCTGGACGGGGCGCTGACCTGCGCCACCGCCTGGCACTGGCCCGTGCTGCCGGGCGTCGGCCGGGCCGGCGCCGACAGCGCGCGGTGCGCCTGCCCGGACCCGGACTGCGTGGTGCCCGGCGCGCACCCCTTCGACCCGGGGCTGCTCGCGGCCACGACCGACGCCCGGATGGTGACCTGGTGGTGGACCAGGCGGCCGGCCGCTCCGGTGCTGCTGGCCACCGGCGGGAACGCGCCGTGCGCGGTGAGCCTCCCGGCCGGTGCGGCCGCGCGGGCCGTCGTACGGCTGGACGCGCAGGGCATGCGGCTCGGTCCGGTCGTCGCCACGCCCACCCGGTGGTCCCTGCTGGTGGCCCCGTACTCGCTGGAGCGGCTCGGCGAACTCCTCTACGCAAAGGACCACGTGCCCTCCTCGCTGCGCTTCCACGGCGAGGGCGGCTACCTGCTGCTGCCGCCGTCCACGGCCAGCGGCGGCGGGCAGGTCCGCTGGGAGCGGGAGCCCGTGCCGGAGGCGGGTCCGCGCGGGATGTGGCTGCCGGACGTCGAGGCGGTCGTGGACGCGCTCGTCGAGGCGAGCAGCGGTGCGCCCGGCGGCGGCAGCCGACTGGCGTACTGAAGGGGCGGCCCGGCTGCCCGCTCCGGGTGCCCGGCCCGCCCCCGGTGCCCGGCCGGCTCCGGGTGTCCGGGAGGCCGTCGCGTCACTCGTACGGGTGCCAGCGCGACGAGTTTCCAAGGGAATTGGGCGCGGGCATCTCCGCGCCCCTTTCCCGCGTCGCTATCTTCGGCGAATGAATCTCCGCCTGATCGGTATCGGCGCCGGTGTGCTGATCATCTTGTCGCTTCCCCTGGCCGGAGCGATCGCCGGGCCGGATTTCGCCGGTCAGAGTGACGGAAAAGGCGGGGGTTTGCTCTCGTCGCTCGGCCTTTCCCATGCCTCCGGTACGCCGGACGGGGCGCGGCCCGCCACGGCGCCGGCGCGGCACGGGCCTGCCGAGCAGCCGCGTACCGACTCCCGGTGCGGGCCTGAACTCTCCGCTCCGCAGGGGCTGGAGGCGCAGACGTGCATCCTGGAGAGCGCGGGCAAGACCTGGGGCCGCAGCTACTACCGCAACACCGGCGGGCAGGCGCTGGACGCCGTACTGACCGTGATGGGGCCCGCCGGCCGGACCGTGCAGATCCGCTGCGCGGTGGGCGCGGGGGACGAGCCCGGGCTGTGCGAGACGCCCCGGGCGGATTCCGCCGGGGCTCCGGAGGAGTACTCGGCTGTAGCGGAGTTTGCAGTTCCGGATGAAGAAGGGCGGCTGTTGCTGCGGTCCGGGAGCAACTCACCGGGCCCGGGCGAAGGTTGAGCGCCACCGGAAAGACAAGGCCCGGTCGCTGGCGACGGGGGATGCACCAGCGACCGGGCTACAAGAACGGTAACAAGAGATCGCCTGTTCGCAAATTCGATCTCTGATATTCAGACATCGATTTGCAGGCGATTAGCGGGAGTTGTGACCCCAGTCACCGGGCCCGTGGCTGTCCTCGCGTCAGCTGAGCGTGACCTGGCGGTTGGTGAGCCCGCCGCGCGCCCGGCGCTCGTCGGAGGTCAGCGGTGCGTCGGTGGACAGAGCCGCGGCCAGCCGCTCCGCGAACTCGGCGGCGGGCTTCTCCACGTCCTCCGCGGAGACCCCGGTGGGCAGGTCCCAGACCGGGACGACGAGGCCGTGGGCACGGAAGGAACCGACGAGCTTCGTGCCCTCGCCGAGGGAGGACGTGCCCGCCGCGTGCAGCCGTGCCAGGGCGTCGAGCAGCTTCTCCTCGGCGTGCGGCATGACCCAGCGCAGGTGGTTCTTGTCGGGCGTCTCGCACCAGTAGGCCGCGTCCACGCCGGTCAGCTTGACGGTCGGGATGGCGGCGGCGTTGGCGCGTTCCAGCGAGGCGGCGATCTCCGGGGAGGCGTTCTGGGCGCTCTCCGCCTCCGGAATCCAGAATTCGAAGCCCGTGTGCACAACCGGCTCGAAAACGCCGTCCAGGTCGAGGAGATCCTGAAGTCGGGGACCCTCGGCCGGAACCCGGCGGGCGGGGACCGGGGTGCCCGGCTCGGCGACGAGCGCACGCTCGAGGGTGTCGGCCATGTCGCGGGACAGGTCGCCGCTGTTCGACTCGTTCTGGAGGCCGAGCAGGACCGAGCCGTCCTCGCGCCGCAGCGCCGGCCAGGCCATGGGCAGTACGGTCACCAGCGTGACGGAGGGGACGCCCTCGGGCAGACCGCCCTTGAGGGTCAGCGGGACGGTGGCCGCGGGGACGAGCTCGCGCAGCGCGACCCAGTCGCACTCGCCCGGCAGCCCCTCGAACGGGCGCTGCACGTGCTCGGTCGCGGCGTGCGAGGCGGCCGCGCCGTGGCAGGCCTTGTAGCGGCGCCCGGACCCGCAGGGGCAGGGCTCGCGCGCGCCGACGACCGGGATCTCCCCGTTCTCGAGCTGGGGCTTCGCGGTCTTCGCGGCGGGGCGCTTCTTGGCCATCGTGGGTGTCTCCCGGTTGCGGCGGTACGGCGGTGTCTCTGGGCGCGAGCCTAGCCGTTCGTACCGCCGGAACCGGTGGGGTGCGGCCGGGAGCACGGTCGGCGTGCGCTCCCGGACGGCCGCCGGGGATCCGCTTCACGGATCCAGATCGTCGAAGGCCGATACGAAGTCCATCGCCGGGGCAGTGACGCGCGTAGCGAAATCCTCGTGCCGGGGCCCCCGGGCGACGATCACCCATACGGTGACCTCACCCGCCGCTCCGTCCCGGACACCCCAGTCCTGGGCCAGGGCGCTGATGATGTTCAGCCCCCGGCCGCCGTGCGCGGTGACCGAAGGCGTGGCCGGAATCGGGCGGGTGGGGCCGCCGCCGTCCGTGACCTCGACCGTCAGCCGCCCCGCCGTGTCGACGCGCCACGCGGCGCGTATTTCCCCGTCTCCGATCTCGCGCCGGCCCAGCGGCCTGCCGTGTCGGCAGGCGTTGCTGAGCAGTTCGGAAAGGATCAGTTCGGCATCGTCCACGACCGATTCGGAAAGGCCGCTCATGCGCAGTTGTTCGCGCATCCGGTGTCTCGCCTCACCCACGCCCGCAGGACCATGGCGTATGTCCATGCACGACGACGTGGGCACTTCCTGTGCCATCACCAACGCCACCCCCGGAACCTCCTTAGCCCCACGCCATGGTCTGGATGCCCCAATGGCCTGGACCGGAAACCGCCGTGAGGAGGCCCTCTGACCCCGTCCTGACGCATTCGTGACCGTCGGATGCGGAGCGGATGCGCCGGTGCACTCCCTGTCACGCCCGGGACGGGTGTGACAGGTGGGCAAATCGGGACGTCAGCGCCCGAGTTGTGACAGAACCTGGCGTGGCCTGTTCGTGATGATCGCTTCTACACCCAGATCAGCGCATAGCTGAACATCTTCAGGAGCGTTCACTGTCCATACGTGTACGCAGTGCCCGGCGGCCTGGAGCTTGCGGATGAAGCCGGGGTGGTTGCGGACGATCCGCATGGCCGGGCCGGCGATCCGCACTCCGGCGGGCAGCCGCCCGTCGCGCATCCGCGGCGAGACGAACTGCATCAGGTACACGGTCGGCACCGTCGGCGCGGCCGCGCGGACCCGGTGCAGGGAGCGGGCGGAGAAGCTCATGACCCGGACCGGGTGCGGGCCCTCGGCGGGCGGGGCGTCCAGCCCGAAGCGCTTGAGGAGGAAGAGGAGGCGTTCCTCCACCTGGCCGGCCCACCGGGTGGGGTGCTTCGTCTCGATCGCGAGCTGGACGGGCCGGCCGGCGTCGGCCACCAGCTCCAGCAGCCGCTCCAGGGTGAGCACGGAGGTGCGCTCGGGGTCGGCGTCCCAGTCGGGGGACTCCTCGCGGTCCTTCCAGGAGCCGAAGTCGAGTGCGGCGAGATCGGCGAGCTCGAGGGCGGACACCGCGCCACGGCCGTTGGAGGTGCGGTTCACGCGGCGGTCGTGGACCAGGACCAGGTGTCCGTCGGCGGTCAGCCGGATGTCGCATTCGAGGGCGTCGGCACCATCCTCGATGGCCTTCCGGTACGCGGCCAGGGTGTGCTCGGGGGCGTCCTCCGAGGCGCCGCGGTGGGCGACGACCTGGATGGGGCTCGGCAATGCGTGGGTCACCCGGTCATGGTGCCACCGAGGAGCCTCCGGCGTCGGGGTGAGTCCTGGGGGTGCGTCTGATATGTCGGATATAAAGGATGGAGGGAGATGCACAGGTCCGGCTTACAGTGCCCTGACGGGTCATGGGAAAGGCTTCACTCTGGAACTTGTACGGCACCTCGAACGTTCAGTCGGACCGATGCCAGGTGGGCGTCGGGCCGGTTTCGCCTGATATGACCAGGGCCTGAGACGCCCAGAGCCTGTGCAGCCGTGTAAGCCTGCAAGCCGTGTGTGACGAGGAGAGAGCGCTGTGAGCACCGAGAACGAGGGCACCGCGGCCCCGACACCCCCCGCGGCCCCGTCCGTACCCCCCGCGCCGGCCGCCTCCACCCCCGACCTGGCGAAGGCCCCGGCCGCGCCCGAGGCTCCTGCCGCCCCGGCCGCGCCCGTGGCCGCCGCGGTGGCCACGGAGGGTGCGCCCGGCCGGCCCCCGGAGGCCCCGGCCCCCGCCCCCGCGCCGGGTGTCGAGCACACCCAGCAGCTGCCGCCCACCCCGGCGGCGCCGCCTTCCGCGCCCCCCGCCTACGGATACGGGCACCCGCAGGCCCAGGCCCCCGCCGCTCAGACGGCGTACGGCGCCGAAGCCTGGCCCCCGCCGCCGCCCGCGGTCCCCGCGTACGGTGCGACCGGCGGTCACGGCGGTCACGGCGGCGGCGCCTGGGGCGCCCCGCTCACCACCGACGGCACCCCGCCGCCCAAGCGGAAGGGCAAGGGCGGCCTCGTCGCGGCCGTCCTGGCGGCGGCCCTCCTCGCGGGCGGCGTCGGCGGCGGCGTCGGCTACTGGGCGGCCGAGCGGAACGACAGCGGCGGCTTCGGCTCCACGACCATCACCGCGGGCAACACCCCGAAGGACCTCAAGCGCGACGCCGGCTCCGTCGCGGGTCTCGCCGCGAACGCCCTGCCCAGCGTCGTCACCATCGAGGCCTCGGCCGGTGACGGCGAAGGCGGGACGGGCACCGGCTTCGTCTACGACCAGCAGGGCCACATCCTCACCAACAACCACGTGGTGGCCTCCGCCGCGAACGGCGGCAAGCTGTCCGCGACCTTCTCCGACGGCAAGAAGTACGAGGCCGAGGTGATGGGCCGGGCCGAGGGTTACGACGTGGCAGTGCTCAAGCTGAAGAACCCGCCCGCGGGCCTCAAGCCGCTGCCGCTGGGGGACTCCGACAAGGTCGCGGTCGGCGACCCCACGATCGCGATCGGCGCCCCCTTCGGCTTGTCGAACACGGTCACCACCGGCATCGTCAGCGCCAAGAACCGCCCGGTGGCCTCCGGTGACGGCTCCGGCGGCAAGAGCTCGTACATGAGCGCCCTGCAGACGGACGCCTCCATCAACCCGGGCAACTCCGGCGGGCCGCTGCTCGACGGCCGTGGCGCGGTCATCGGCATCAACTCGGCGATCCAGTCAGCCGGGAACGGCGGATTCGGCGGCGGCCAGGCCGGTTCCATCGGGCTCGGCTTCGCCATCCCCATCAACCAGGCCAAGAACGTCGCGGAGTCCCTGATCAAGACGGGCAAGCCGGTCTACCCGGTGATCTCCGTCTCCGTGGACCTCCAGTCCAAGGTGGACGGCGCCAAGATCTCCGAGCAGGGCGCGCCCCCGAACGAGCTGGTCGACCCCAACGGCCCGGCCGGCAAGGCGGGCCTGAAGCCCGGCGACATCATCACCGAGTTCGGCGGTAGGCCGGTCGACAGCGGCCGGACCCTGATCAGCCTGATCTGGACGTACAAGCCGGGCGACACGGTGAAGCTGACCTACCTGCGCGCCGGCAAGCCGACCACGGTCGACATCACGCTCGGCTCGCGCGTCGGCGACAAGTAGCCGCGAGCAGCCGCGGACGAGTGGACGAGGCGGTGAGGAGCCGCTCGACAGTGGCTTGATGGGAGGGGCCGTGGCCGGGATTCCGCCTACGGCCCCTCCCAATATCTGCTTATGCTTCGCTCGTGTTCGATTCACGGCACATACGGACATTCCATGAAGTGGTCGCCGCGGGCTCGTACTCGGCGGCCGCTCGCGTCCTGGGCTACACCCAGCCCGCGATCACCCAGCAGATGAAGGCGCTCGAACGGGCCGTCGGCACCCCGCTGTTCACCCGCGTCGGCCGCCGGATGAAGCTCACCGAGGCCGGTGAGTCCCTGGCCCGCCACGCCGAGTCCATCCTCGGCAGCCTCTCCGCCGCCGAGGCCCAGCTGAAGGCGTACACGCGGCTGCGTACCGGCCGGGTGCGGGTCTGCGGATTCCCCAGCGCCAACGTCACTCTCGTCCCGGAAGCCCTCAGCGGCCTCGCCAAGGACCACCCCGGCGTCCAGGTCGAGCTGCTGGAAGGGGAGCCCCCGGAGTCCCTGCGCCGGCTCCAGCGGGGCGAGTGCGACATCACCCTGGCCTTCACCTACCCCGGCCTGCACGAGGAGATCCCGGAGGAGGTGGCCGAGGTCAGGCTGCTGGAGGACCAGCTCACGGTGCTGCTGCCGACAGGCCATCCGCTCGCCCGCCGCCGGGCCGTTCACCTCGCCGACCTCGCCGAGGAGCGCTGGATCGCGGGCTGTCCGCGCTGCCGCGCGAACCTGTTGCACGAGTGCGCCGAGCTGGGATTCGTACCCGACATCCGCTTCGCGACCGACGACAACCTGGTGGTCCAGAGCCTGGTCGCACAGGGGCTGGGCGTGGCGATGATGCCCGCCCTGGTGCTCCCCTCCCTCTCCCTCAGCCGGGTCTGCGGGCGCGTGCTGGAGCCGGCCGCCCGCCGCCACATCGCCGCGTACGTCTACCGAGACCACCTGCGGATACCGGCCACGGCGGTGGTGCTCGACGAGCTGAAGAGGGCCGCGTCCAACCGCGTCGGCTGCTGACCCGACGACTCCCCGCCCCGACCCGAGGATCTCCGTCCGCCGGATCCATAACCTCTGCTTGGGATTTCAGGTCATAACTGTCGTTGGACGTGATGGATGCGCCGACGGACGCTGCTTGTATGACCACCACCACGCCGGCCCGCACGACCACGAGGATGGCCGCCCTCGTCAGTGAGATCCGCAGCGTCGTCGACCGGGGTCTGGCCCCCGACCTGACCGCCTACCTGGTCGGTGAGCGGCTCGCCCCGCACCTGGGCACGGCCGACCTGCTGACCGCCGAGCAGCAGGAGGGCGACCCGGAGCGCTACCGGCAGCACATCCTGCACGCCGAGCCCGACGGCAGCTTCTCGGTCGTGGCCCTGGTCTGGATGCCCGGCCAGGAGACCTGTATCCACGACCACGTCTCGTGGTGCGTGGCCGGAGTGCACCAGGGCGAGGAGAGCGAGCGCCGCTACCGGCTCGCGCCCGGCGCGGACGCCGCCCGCCTGGTGGCCACCGAGGACGTGGTCAACGCCCAGGGTGAGGTCTGCGGCTTCGCGCCGCCCGGGGACATCCACAAGGTGCGCAACTCCTGTACCGACAAGGCGATATCGATCCACGTCTACGGTGCCGACGTCTCCCGCCTGGGCAGCAGCATCCGTCGCGTCTACACGCTCCCCGTCGACTGATGGCCCTCCTCCACCGCCCCCAGAGCGAGGCGGTCCGCCATGTTTCACGTGAAACGCCCACCCCTTGGCCGGGGTTGGGGATGGCCGCAGCCGGTGTGCTGGGGGCATGGGGTGTGCACCAGTTGCTCCCTGGCGTGCCGATGCTGACCGTCTCGGTGGTGCTCGGGATCGCGGTGGCCCACCTTCCCGGCGTACGGACCGTCGTGCGCGGACCGGCCCGCCCGGGCCTGTCCCTGGCCGGTCGGCGGCTGATGCGGATCGGCATCGTCCTGCTGGGCCTCGGTCTGGGCCTGGACCAGGTGCTGCGGCTGGGATGGTCGACGGTGGCCATGGTGTGCGCGGTGGTGGCCGCCACCTTCTGCGGCACGGTCTGGCTCGGCCGCCGCCTGGGGCTCCCTGGGGACCAGCCCCTGCTGATCGCCACCGGGTACTCGATCTGCGGGGCCTCGGCCATCGGCGCGGTGAGCGAGGTGTCCGGCAGCGACGAGGAGGACGTGGCCGCCTCGGTGGCGCTGGTCACCCTGTGCGGGACGCTGGCCATCGCGGTACTCCCGCTCCTCCAAGGCCCCTTGGGGCTTTCCGAGCTGGCCTTCGGGCGATGGGTGGGGGCGAGCGTCCACGATGTCGGCCAGGTGGTGGCGACGGCCCAGACCGCGGGTCCCGGCGCGCTCGGCGAGGCGGTGCTGGTCAAGCTGATGCGGGTGGCCCTGCTCGCCCCACTGGTGGCGGCGGTGGCGCTCTCGATGCGGGCCCGGCGGCGTGGCGTACGCACGTCCTCGGGGCGGCGTCCGGCTCCGGTGCCGCTGTTCGTCGCCGGGTTCCTGGTGGCGGCCGCACTGCGCGCGACGGGCCTGCTGCCGGGCGCGGCGCTGGACTGGGCCCACACGGCGCAAGAGGCCCTGCTGGCGGCGGCCCTGTTCGGGCTGGGCAGCGCGGTCCACCTGCCGACCCTGGCCCGTACCGGCGGGCGCGCCGCAGTGCTCGGGCTCGGGGCCTGGGTGGTCGTGGCGGGGGTCTCGTACGCGGGGGTCCTCGCGACCACATGACGGATGTATGCAGGGCGAGTTGGCCATTTCGTGGCCGGAACCGACCGAACGTCCGGACTGCCCGCTGACATCTCCGGGAACCCGTGCGACCCTGCCCCCGCAAGTCGAACAGCCGATCCGCACCGACAGCTCTTCACCCCCACCCCTGCCCGGGCCGCTCCGGCACGGGCACGGCAGAAGGAGTCTGCGTGAATCGTCATCGCACGGCGGCATCCGTCCTCCTCGCCGCGGGTGCCCTGCTCGCGGGCGCCCTGACGGCGGCCTCCCCCTCGGCGGCCGCCGAGTCGCCCTCTTCGTACCGGCCCGTGCAGACCCCCGGCTTCTGGACCGCCGAGCGGATGCGTCAGGCCACCCCGCTCGACCTGACGGCGGCCCCGGGAGGGGCGCGTACGGCGCCCACGGCAAAGGCCCCCACGACGACGGCGCCCATGACGACGGCCCTCCCGACCCGGATACCCCCGACCTCACCCACGTCCGTCATGGCGTTCCCGCAGCCCGGCGGCGCCTGGACGGGCGGCGGGGCCGTGGTGAAGACCTCGGGCCGGGTGTTCTTCACCTTCCAGGGCCGCACTGGTTCCTGCTCCGGCGACTCGATCACCAGCCAGAACGGCAGCACCGTGATCACCGCAGGCCACTGCGTGAAGTACCAGGGGGCCTGGCACACCAACTGGATCTTCGTGCCGGCGTACGACAACGGCAACGCCCCGTACGGCCAGTGGCCGGCGACCAAGACCTTCGCCACCGACCAGTGGGCGGCGAACGAGGACATGAACATGGACGTCGGCCTCGCCGTCGTCGCCCCCCTGAACGGCCAGAAGCTCAGCCAGGTCGTCGGCGCCCAGGGCCTCCTGTTCAACGGCGGCTACAACAAGCGGATGTACTCCTTCGGCTTCCCCGCGGCCGCCCCCTACGACGGCACCAAGCTCGTCTACTGCAGCGCCAGCACGGGCAAGGACTTCCTGCTGACCAAGGACCACAGCATGGCGTGCAACATGACGGGCGGCTCCAGCGGCGGCCCCTGGTTCCAGGACTTCAACGAGTCCACGGGCCTCGGCACCCAGGTCTCGGTGAACAGCTTCGGCTACACCTTCCTGCCGAACACGATGTTCGGGCCCTACTTCGGCAACGAGGCGAAGGCGGCCTACGACAAGGCCCAGACCTCCTGACCCGGCCGCCCGGAACACCCACCCCACCCACCCCCACATCCCGGTACTCTGTACCGGCCAGGTGGGTTGCCCGAGCGGCCTAAGGGAACGGTCTTGAAAACCGTCGTGGCGCGAGTCACCGTGGGTTCAAATCCCACACCCACCGCCACACCTCAGCGCATGCGCTGACCAAGAAGGGGCGTCCCGATTCCGGGGCGCCCCTTCGGTGTGAGGTGCTGTCCCGTCGGGGCGGGCGGCCGCCCCTGGGCCTTCCGGGTGGTGTTTGTCGGAAGATCGGCGCGCGTGGTGGGGGTCGTGCGGTTGCGACCACATCATGACGAATGTATGCAGATCCGCCCGTCGGAACATCCCGCAATGGAGGGCCCGTCATGACGCACCGCAGCATCGCCTCGATCTGGACCACCGTCCTCGCCGCGCTCGTGGCGCTCCTGGCCGCACTCGGTCTCGGTGGGAAGGCGGCGCGGGTGGCCGCCCGTGAAGCGGTCGCCGCCCCCGTGGCTCCGGCGGTGCGCCGGCGGCCGGGCGTGGTGGCGCGGCGGACGTGGCGGGCGATGATGCGGGGCGGTTCGCTCCCGCCGACGATCAAGCAGCGGATCCGGGCCGAGGCCCACGGCAAGGCCCCGTCCGTCCGGCGCTCGACCACCGCCGCGTCCCTCGCCGCTGATGCCGTCCCCGCCGCTGCCCCGGCCCTCGCTCCGGACGCTGCCGCCGTCACCGTCGCGGCTCGCGTTCCCGCCGCTGGCCGGGGTCGGCTCTCCCTCGCCGCCTAGCGGGGAGCGGCAGCAGGAGCTGCCGCGCAGCAGGAACAGCGGGAACGGCAGGACCAGAAGGAACGGCAGGATGCGGCGCGGAAGCGTCGCGCAGCGCCTCCGGGAGTGGGGCGCAGTGGTCACACCGGCGTTCGGCCGGGGCGTGCGGGGGTGTGAAGGCTGGTAAAGCAGGGCCGCAGGACCGGGAGACGGTGGGGTTCCCGGACGGAGCGGCCCTTTTCGGCATGTCCGGGGCGGGCCGGTCTGGCGGAACGATTCGCCTCATGTGCGTGGCGGGTTCGCACGATGCTGGTGCGCCGCGTGGGGTAGTAGGGGCGTGAACGAGGTTTATCCGATATTGGTCATGTTTGCGGGGGAACGGCAGGTTGTGGGGTGGTTCGCCGGGGATTCGGTGGGCAACTCCACCTCGCAGCAGGTGGCCACCGGCTCCGGGGCGTCGAACCAAATCAACTCCGCGCAGGTCAACCGCTCCGCGTCCACGGCGATCCACCCGGCCGACTCCAACGTCGCGGTGGCTTTCCTCCCCTGGTGGCAGGCAGCACCGCCGTCGCCGCTTGACCGATGAGGGCGCCCGTATGACCGGACCCGCTGGGGTCCGGTCATACGGGCGCCCGCGCGTGTCCCGCCCGCGGGCGGTCGCGACCTTGACATCAACGGTAAATCTGACGGACAGTCAGTTTTATTCGTCCGATGTGATGCCGGGAGGCCAGCGCCGTGCACCTCGCCCCGTCCGAAGGCCAGGCACGACTGCGCGCCGAACTGCGCGCGTACTTCCGGAACCTGCTTCCCGGCGGAGTGCCCGAAGACCCGGCCGCCCAGCGCGCACTGCTGCGCCGCATCGGCGCCGACGGGCTGCTCGGCCTCGGCTGGCCCGTCGATTACGGAGGCCAGGGCCGCGGCCCCGACGAGCAGTTCGTCTTCTTCGACGAGGCCTACCGGGCCGGCGCCCCCGTCTCCATGGTCACCCTCAACACCGTCGGCCCCACCCTCATGAAGTACGGGACCCAGCACCAGAAGGACTACTTCCTGCCCCGGATCCTGCGCGGCGAGACCGTCTTCGCCATCGGCTACTCGGAGCCTGAGGCCGGCACCGACCTGGCCGCACTGCGCACCAGGGCCGTACGCGACGGCGGCGAATGGGTGATCGACGGACAGAAGATCTTCACCTCGAACGCCCAGAACGCCGACTGGATCTGGCTGGCCTGCCGCACCGACCCACAGGCCCCCAAGCACAAGGGCATATCGATCATCCTGGTGCCCACCGACAGCCCCGGCTTCGCCTGGACCCCGATCGAAACCGTCGGCGGCCTCACCACCACGGCGACGTACTACGACGGCATCCGGGTCCCCGAAGGCAACCTCGTCGGCCCCGAACACGGCGGCTGGAGCCTCATCACCAACCAGCTCAACCACGAACGGGTCGCCCTCGCCGCCATCGGCATGCAGGCCGAGGACTTCTACGATCAGGCGCTGCGCCACGCCCGCACCCGGGACCCCGCCACCGGCGAGCGCCCGGCCGACCACCCCTGGGTGCGGTCCCGGCTCGCCGAGGCACACGCCCGGCTGGCCGCCGTACGCCTCCTCAACTGGCGCCTCGTCCAGGACGTCGCAGCGGGCACCCTCGCCCCGGGCGACGCCAGCGGAGTGAAGTTCCTCGGCACCGAGTCCACCGTCGAGGTGTACCGGATCTGCCAGGAGGCGGTGGGCGAGGAGGCCCTCCTACGCGGACCGCAGGCCTTCGCCGGCGGCGAGCTTGAGCGGATGAACCGGGCCGCCCAGATCAACACCTTCGGCGGCGGGGTCAGCGAGGTACAGCGGGAGATCGTCGCCACGATGCGACTCGGAATGAAGGGGAGGAAGCGATGACCGGCGGGGAGAGCGACCGGTTCCATGAGCGGCTCAGAGCCTTCGAGGGGCGGCCCGCCGCCACCGCCGGCCGGGGCAAGGACGCCGTCAACGAGGCGATGATCCGCCACTGGTGCGAGGCGATGGGCGACACCAGTCCCGCCTACACGGGACCGGACGCCATCGCCCCGCCCACCATGCTCCAGGCCTGGACGATGGGGGGCCTCTCCGGCCACACCGACCGCTCCTCCGCCTACGACGAGCTGCTCGCCCTCCTCGACGACCAGGGCTGCACCTCCGTGGTCGCCACCGACTGCGAGCAGGAGTACCTGCGCCCGCTGCGCCCGGGCGACGAGGTGACCTTCGACGCCGTGATCGAGTCGGTCTCGCCGCGCAAGACGACCAAGCTGGGCACCGGCCACTTCGTGACGACCCGGATGAACGTCCGCGCGAACGGCGAACCCGCCGGCATCCACCGCTTCCGCATCCTGAAATACGCCCCGGCGGCCCGGCCGGAACGCGGCCGCGAGGCCCGGCCCCTCCCGGAACGCGGCCACTCCGGGGCCCCGTCCCGCCCGCGCCCCGTGATCAACCGCGACAACCAGGGCTTCTGGGACGGGGTCCGCGAGCACAAACTGCTGATCCAGCGCTGCACCGCCTGCGCGACCCCGCGCTTTCCCTGGCTGCCCGGCTGCAACGCCTGCTCCTCCCCCGACTGGGACACCGTCGAGGCGAGCGGAGCCGGCACGGTCTTCTCGTACGTGGTCATGCACCATCCGCCCTTCCCCGCCTTCACCGCGCACGAGGATCCCGCCGAGGCGGGGGGCCCGTACGCGGTCGCCCTGGTCGAGCTGGCCGAGGGCGTCCGCATGATCAGCAACATCACCGGCGTTCCCTACGACAAGGTCCGCATCGGCCTGCCCGTCCAGCTGGAGTTCCTGCGCGTCGACGACTCGCTCGAACTGCCCGTCTTCCGCGGAGAGGCCGGCTGACATGGACTTCCACCCCACCGAGGAACAGGCCGCCGCGGCCGGTCTGGCCGCGAGGATCTTCGGCGACCTGGCCACCCACGACCGCCTCGCCGCCGCCGGCACCGGCAGCGACGCCGAGCTGTGGAAGGCCCTGACCTCCGCCGGGCTGACCGCCGCCGTCGAGGACGTCGGCCTCCTCGGCCTGGTGCTGCTGCTGGAGGAGCAGGGCCGCACCACCGCGCAGGTCCCGTACGCCGCCACCTGCGCGTACGGCGTCCTGCCCGTGGCCGCGCACGGCAGCCCCGAACAGCGGGTCCGGCTGCTGCCCGCCCTCGGCTCCGGCGAGGCCGTGGCCACCGGCGCCTTCCCGGAACGCGGCCGGTTCACCGCCACCCCCGACGGCCGTCTCACCGGCACCACGCCCGTCGTCCCCTGGCTGCGCGACGCCACCCACGTGCTGGTCCCCGATACCGGCCGGTCCCTGTGGCTCGTACGGACGGACGCGCCCGGAGTCGCCGCCCGGCCGGTGGAGACGACCGCGCCCTGGTCGGCGGGGGCCCTCACCCTGGACGGGGCGAGCGCGGAGCGGCTCGGCGGCCGGGAGGCCTACGGCCGGGTACTGGACACGGCCCGCACCGCCTTCGCCGGACTCCAGGCGGGGGTCTGCGCGGGATCGCTGGCACGGGCCGTGGAACACACCTCCACCCGTGAGCAGTTCGGGCGGCCGCTGTCCACGAACCAGGGCGTCATGCTCCGCGCGGCCGACGCCCACATGGACACGGAGGCGATCCGGGTCACCGCGTACGAAGCGGCCTGGCGGATCGACGAGGGCCTCCCGGCCCACGACCACGCCCTCACGGCGGCCTGGTGGGCGTCCGAGGCGGGCAAGCGGGTGGTCCACGCGGGCCAGCACCTGCACGGGGGGATGGGCGCCGACCTCGACCACCCCGTCCACCGGCACTTCCTGTGGGGCCGCCAGCTGGACGCCTACCTGGGCTGCGGCAGCGAGCTGCTGGCCGAACTGGGCGCGCTCATATCCGAGGAGGAACACGCATGAACGTCGGCGACGCGCTGCCGCCGCTGGAGATACCGGTCACCCGCACCCTGATCGTGGCGGGGGCGATCGCCTCCCGCGACTACCAGGACGTGCACCACGACGCGGAGCTCGCCCGCGCGAAGGGGTCCCCGGACATCTTCATGAACATCCTGACCACCAATGGCCTGGTCGGCCGCTACATCACCGACCGCCTCGGCCCGCGGGCGGTCCTGCGCAAGGTCGCCATCCGCCTCGGAGCCCCCAACTACCCGGGCGACACCATGACCCTCACGGGCACGGTCACCGCCATGGACGGAGACACCGCCGAAATCCGGGTCGTCGGAGCTAACCGCATCGGCCACCACGTCACCGGTACCGTGACCGTCAGCCTGGGGGCGCGGGCATGAGCGTCCGCACCCGCGACGACCTCGGCGGCCGGGCCGCCATCGCCGGCATCGGCGCGACCGAGTTCTCCAAGGACTCCGGCCGCAGCGAGCTGAAGCTCGCCGTCGAGGCGGTGCACGCCGCCCTCGACGACGCCGGACTCACCCCCGCCGACGTCGACGGCATGGTCACCTTCACCATGGACACCAGCCCCGAGATCACCGTGGCCCAGGCGGCCGGCATCGGGGAGCTCTCCTTCTTCTCCCGCGTCCACTACGGCGGCGGCGCGGCGTGCGCCACCGTCCAGCAGGCCGCTCTCGCCGTCACCACCGGAGTCGCCGAGGTCGTGGTCTGCTACCGCGCCTTCAACGAGCGCTCCGGCCGCCGCTTCGGCTCCGGCGTCCAGCAGCGTGAACCCTCGGCGGAGGGCACGGCCCTCGGCTGGTCCCTGCCGTGGGGCCTGCTCACCCCGGCATCCTGGGTGGCCATGGCCGCCCAGCGCTACCTGCACGCCTACGGCCTCACCCCCGAGGCCTTCGGCCACGTGGCGGTCACCGGACGGAAGAACGCCGCGAACAACCCCGCCGCCTACTTCCACGGCAGACCCATCACCCTCGCCGACCACGCGGCCTCGCGCTGGATCGTCGAACCGCTGCGGCTGCTGGACTGCTGCCAGGAGACCGACGGCGGTCAGGCCCTCGTCGTCACCACGGCGGAGCGGGCCCGCGACCTGCGCCAGAAGCCCGCCGTGATCACCGCGGCCGCGCAGGGTGCCGGCCGCCGCCAGGAGGCAATGACCTCCTTCTATCGCGACGACCTCACCGGTCTGCCCGAGATGGACGTGGTGGTCCGCCAGCTGTGGCGCACCAGCGGGCTGCGGCCTTCGGACATCGACGTGGGCATCCTCTACGACCACTTCACCCCCTTCGTCCTCATGCAGCTGGAGGCCTTCGGCTTCTGCGGCCCGGGCGAGGCCGCCGACTTCACGGCGGCAGGAGCGCTCCCCCTCAACACTCACGGGGGGCAGCTCGGGGAGGCGTACCTGCACGGCATGAACGGGATCGCCGAAGCCGTACGCCAGCTGCGCGGCACCTCCGTCAACCAGCTCGCGGGAGCAGAGCACGTACTGGTCACGGCCGGTACGGGGGTGCCGACCTCAGGCCTGATCCTTGGGACCGGGAACTGACTCCGGTCCCGGTGGCGGGGCAGGGCCCTCCACCTTCAGGAGGTGGGGTGCGGCCCGGCCGTACAACCTGAGAGGGATCCGGCTTCGGCACTTGGGGCCGATCCCAGGAGGCCGCGCCGCTTCTAGCGTGGAGCCATGACCACGCCTGTGTGCACGCTCGCCTCGAATCCGACGCCGTATCCGTCGTTCTCGGCGTACGTCCGGACCCGTGGCACCGTCCTCCTGCGCACCGCGCGCTCCCTCACCGCCAACGCCTGTGACGCCGAAGACCTGCTCCAGACGGCACTGGCGAAGACCTATGTGGCCTGGGACCGCATCGAGGACCACCGGGCCCTGGACGGCTATGTCCGGCGGGCCCTGGTCAACACGCGCACCTCCCAGTGGCGCAAGCGCAAGGTGGACGAGTTCGTCTGTGACGAGATCCCGGAGAGCGAGGCGCTCGAGGGTACCGACCCCGCGGAGGCGCAGGCGCTGCGCGACGCGATGTGGCGCGCGGTGACCCGGCTGCCCGACCGACAGCGGGCCATGGTCGTCCTGCGCTACTACGAGGACATGAGCGAGGCGCAGACCGCCGAGATGCTCGGTGTCTCGGTCGGCACGGTCAAGAGCGCGGTCTCGCGGGCGCTGGTCAAGCTGCGTGAGGACCCCGAACTCACTCCGGTGCGCTGAGGCTCCGGCCGTTGTTTCACGTGAAACGGACCGCTTTTCCCATGGAAAGGGGTCGGTGTTTCACGTGAAACGGCTGGCTTTTTTGACGTGAACCGGGTGGCTGTTTCCTTCTGAGCCGTGACTGTTTCACGTGAAACAACGGCTGGGGAGGTGTTGGTCACAATGATCGGCCGCCCTGTTTGTACTCCCGGGTAGTGACATGCCGACCGGTACGTGCGCAGAATCGGCTGCACCCTAAAGCCGCCGCAGAGCCGCAGCGCTCACCGGGAGGACGCTTTGCTGAGCACCATGCAGGACGTACCACTCCTCGTCACCCGCATACTGCAGCACGGGATGACGATCCACGGGAAGTCCCAGGTCACGACCTGGACCGGGGAGGCCGAGCCGCACCGCCGCAGCTTCGCCGAGATCGGTGCCCGCGCCACCCGCCTCGCCAACGCCCTGCGTGACGAGCTCGGAGTCCGGCAGGACGACCCCGTCGCCACGCTCATGTGGAACAACGCGGAACACGTCGAGGCCTACTTCGCGATTCCGTCCATGGGCGCCGTCCTGCACACGCTCAATCTGCGTCTGCCCCCCGAGCAGCTGGTCTTCATCGTCAACCACGCCGCCGACAAGGTCGTGCTCGTCAACGGCACCCTGCTGCCGCTGCTGGCCCCGCTGCTGCCGCACCTGCCCACCGTCGAGCACGTCGTGGTCTCGGGCATCGGCGACCGCTCCGCCCTCGACGGCCTCGGCGTCCGCGTGCACGAGTACGAGGAACTCCTGGAGGGCCGCTCCGAGCACTACGACTGGCCCGAGCTCGACGAGCGCCAGGCCGCGGCCATGTGCTACACCTCCGGCACCACCGGCGACCCCAAGGGCGTCGTCTACTCCCACCGCTCCATCTACCTGCACTCCATGCAGGTCAACATGGCCGAGTCGATGGGCCTCACCGACCGGGACACCTCGCTGGTCGTCGTCCCGCAGTTCCACGTGAACGCCTGGGGACTGCCGCACGCCACCTTCATGACCGGTATCAACATGCTGATGCCGGACCGGTTCCTCCAGCCGGCCCCGCTCGCCGAGATGATCGAGCGGGAGAAGCCCACGCACGCCGCGGCCGTCCCCACCATCTGGCAGGGGCTGCTCGCCGAGGTCACCGCCCGCCCCCGCGACCTGACCTCGATGAAGCAGGTCACCATCGGCGGTGCGGCCTGTCCGCCCTCGCTGATGGAGGCCTACGACAAGCTCGGCGTCCGCCTCTGCCACGCGTGGGGCATGACGGAGACCTCGCCGCTGGGCACCATGGCACACCCGCCGGCCGGGCTGAGCGCCGAGGAGGAGTGGCCGTACCGGGTCACCCAGGGCCGCTTCCCGGCCGGCGTCGAGGCCCGTCTCGTGGGGCCCAACGGCGACCACCTCCCCTGGGACGGCGAGTCCGCCGGCGAGCTGGAAGTCCGCGGCAACTGGATCGCCTCTTCCTACTACGGCGGCGCGGCCGGCGAACCGGACCGTCCCGAGGACAAGTTCAGCGCGGACGGCTGGCTCAAGACCGGGGACGTCGGCGTGATCAGCCCCGACGGCTTCCTCACCCTCACCGACCGGGCCAAGGACGTCATCAAGTCCGGGGGCGAGTGGATTTCGAGCGTTGACCTGGAGAACGCCCTGATGGCCCACCCCGAGGTGGCCGAGGCGGCGGTCGTCGCCGTCCCGGATGAGAAGTGGGGCGAACGTCCGCTGGCCACCGTCGTCCTCAAGGACGGCGCCACCGTGGACTACGCCGGACTGCGCGCGTTCCTCGGCCAGTCGATCGCCAAGTGGCAGCTCCCGGAGCGCTGGGCGATCGTCGGTGCCGTGCCGAAGACGAGCGTCGGCAAGTTCGACAAGAAGGTGATCCGCAAGCAGTACGCCGACGGCGAGCTGGACGTCACCACGCTCGGCTAGCCGACCGGCCCCGCCGGATCAGCCGCGCGTGAGCCATGCCCGCAGCAGCCGGCTGACGGCGGGCATGGCCACGTAGGTCATCAGGGTGCTGAAGACGACCGCGAAGGCGGCCGTCCGCACCACGAAGTGCAGGTCCACCAAATACGGCCCGAGCAGCGCGTTGCCCGCCAGCGAGATCGGGAAGATGGCCAGCCCCGAGCTGATCACCATCTTCCAGCGTGGCGGCGCGGGCCGGGTCGTACCCGGCTTGGCGAACCAGGTCTCCATGCCGTGCAGTTCACGGCGGGCTATCTCGGTGTGGTGGTGCCCCAGGCAGTTCGAGAACCACTGGGCCCGCTCGGAGGAGTCCTGCCAGCGCTGGAAGGCCGCCTGGTCGCGGAAGCGGTGCACCAGGAACCACGGCCCGCCCTCCGTGGCGGGCCGGAACAGCCCGTACCCGAGGTGCCCGGGGAACGCGGCGGCCGTCTCCAGGATCCCGTGGGCCCAGGCCTCGAACGTCTCCTCGTGGCCGGGCTCCACCTGCCGGGCGATGAGGAGGTTGACCTCCCCGTTGTCGGCGGGAACGGGGCGCTCGGACGTGTCGGTGATGGCCATGGGCCCCAGGATCGCTAGTTGGTCCCGATCTTGGCCAGCAAGTCCACGATGCGGCCCTGCACGTCGGCGGTGGTGGCCCGCTCGGCGAGGAACAGCACGCTTTCGCCCGAGGCCAGCCGTGGCAGGTCGGCCGGACCGATCCCGGCGGTCGTGTAGACGACCAGCGGGGTGCGGTTCAGCAGCCCGTGCCCGCGCAGCCAGTCCACGATCCCGGCCCGCCGGCGACGGACCTGCATCAGGTCCATGACCACCAGGTTGGGCCGCATCCGGGTCGCCAGCTCCACGGCGTCGGTGTCCGCGCCCGCCCTGGCGACCTGGAGACCGCGCCGCTCCAGCGCGGCGGTCAGCGCGGTGGCGATCTCGTCGTGCTCCTCGATCAGCAGGACCCGGGACGGGTGCTGCTCGCTGTCGCGCGCCGCGAGCGCCTTGAGGAGGACAGCGGGATCGGCGCCGTACGCCGCCTCGCGGGTGGCATGCCCCAGCCCGGCCGTCACCAGTACGGGCACCTCGGCGGCCACCGCGGCCTGGCGCAGGGACTGCAGGGCGGTCCGGGTGATCGGCCCGGTGAGCGGGTCGACGAACAGCGCGGCGGGGAACGCCGCGATCTGCGCGTCCACCTCCTCGCGCGAGTGCACGATCACCGGGCGGTAGCCGCGCTCGCTCAGCGCCTGCTGCGTCTGCGCGTCCGGCGCCGGCCACACCAGCAGCCGGCGCGGGTTGTCCAGCGGCTCCGGCGGCAGCTCGTCGTCCACGGGCTGCGGTACGGGCCGGTTGACCACCTCGACCGCACCCCCGGGGCCGTCCAGCGGTTCCGGACCCTCGGCGGCCCCCGCCTCGGGTGCCCCTATGGCGAAGGCCCGCCCCTGGGGCGCGGGTTCGGCGAGACGACGGCGCCGACCGGAACCGGAACCTTCCGCGCCCGCGGCGGCCGGGTCCACGGAGATGCCCTGGCCCAGGGTGCCCAGAGCGTGCACGCTGATCGGCTGCGCCCCGTTCGCCGGAGCCTCGCCGGGCCGGCGGGCACCGGGGACCGAGGGCTGCCCGGGGGCTGCTCCGTCCTCGGGAGCGGTGCGGGCCGCGGGAACCGGCCAGGCGGGGGTCGAGGGCAGGGCACGCCGCCGCCCGGTCGGAGGTCCGGGCTCCGCACCGGTCGCCGGCTCCGGCGGCTCGGGGGCCGCAGGGGCCCCGAGTACCCGCCGGCCACGGCGCCCGCCCGTGCCGTCGGAGTCGGTCTCGGCGGAAGCGGAACCCGGGGCGGGCCCGGCGGGCAGGGCGAAACCACCCTCGGGGGCGACAGGGCGGGGCGCGGCGGGAGCCGGGATCCCGGCCGCCGGCACGGGGCCCGCGGGCTGTGCGGCCGCCCCGGCCGGCCCCAGCGCCCGGCGGCGGCCCGCCGGGTGTTCGGTCACGGGGACCGGGGGCACCGTCGGTACGGGCGGCAGCGCGGGCATGGCGGTGCCCTGCGGGGGCACCGGCCGGTCGTGCGGGGCGTCATCGCCGTCGCGGCCGCGCCGGCGCCCGGTACCGAGCCCCGCCGGGTTCACCGGGGACTGCGCCAGTTCCGCCGGCCCGGACACGACGCCCTGCGCGGGGGCTTCGCCCTCCACCCGGCGACGCCCCGACGGCAGCGCGAGCGCGCTCCCGCCCTCGCGTGCCGCGGCGGCCTTCGCCGCGGCGGCCTCGTCCTCCAGGAAGGCGTCGACCCCGCGCCGGCCCCGCCGGCCGCCGGAGACCGTCGCGGGGGCGGCCTCGGGCTCCGGGGCGGGCTGCTGTTCCGGCTCCGGCAGGGTCACCGTCCCGGCGCCCGAACCCAGCGGCAGCTCCAGCACGTATGCCCCGCCGGGCGCGCCGGGCACCTCGACCGTCTGCAGGACCCCGCCGTGCGCGGTGACGATGCCCCGCACGATCGGCTCGTGCACCGGGTTGCCGCCCTCGTAGGGGCCGCGCACCTCGATCCGTACGACATCGCCCCGCTGGGCCGCGGCCACCACGATCGTGGAGTCGCCGTACCCGTTGCCCTGGGCGGTCTTGCCGGTGGCGTCCACCCCGGCGACGTCCGTGATCAGGTGCGCGAGGGCGGCCGCGATCCGCTCCGCGTCCACCTCGGCCTCGATGGTCGGGGCATGGACGGCGAACTGCGCCCGCCCGGGGCCGATCAGCTCGACCGCGCCGTCGACGCCCGCCGCGACGACCGTGTTGATGAGGACGTTCTTCTTCTTGAGCTTGTCGCCGCCCGCGTCCAGACGCTGGTACTCGAGCACGTTGTCCACGAGCGTGGTCATGCGCGAGTAGCCGGCGGCGAGATGGTGCAGCAGCTGGTTGGCCTCCGGCCACAGCTGCCCCCCGTCGTCGGCGGCCAGCGTGGCCAGCTCCCCGCGCAGTTCCTCCAGCGGACCGCGCAGGGAGTCCTTGAGGACAGCCAGCAGCTGGGCGTGGCGCGCCGCGAGGGCGTCGTACGGGCGGCGGTCGGTGAAGGTCATCACCGCGCCGACGAGCAGCTCCCCGTCCCGTACGGGCGAGGTGGTCAGGTCGACGGCGACGGGCTGCCCGGCCTTGTTCCACAGCACCTGGCCGCGGACCCGGTGCTTGCGCCCGCTGCGCAGGGTGTCGGCGAGCGGGGACTCGTCGAAGGGGAACGGCGAGCCGTCGGCGCGCGAGTGCTGGATCAGCCCGTGCAGTTCGCGATTGCCGAGGTCCGTGGCTCGGTAGCCGAGGATCTGCGCGGCGGCCGGATTGACGAGGACGACGCGGCCCTCGGTGTCCGTACCCACGACGCCCTCGGCGGCGGCGCGCAGGATCATCTCGGTCTGCCGCTGCGAGCGGGCCAGCTCGGCCTCGGTGTCCACGGTCTCGGAGAGGTCCCGGACGACGAGCATCAGCAGTTCGTCGCCGGTGTAGGGCTGCGGCTCACGGTAGGCGTCACGGCCGTCGAGGTGGGCGCTGGTGACCTCCACGGGGAACTCGCTGCCGTCGGTGCGGCGCGCGATCATCCGCTTCGGCCGGGAGCGGCCCTCTTCGCGGTCGCCGGGGCGGCGCATCGAACCGGGGATCTGCTTGGAGTCGAACTCCGGCAGGAGGTCGAGCACCCCTCGGCCGACGAGCCCGGTGCCGGGGCTCTCCATGACCTCGAGGGCGATCGAATTGGCGTTGACGACCGTGCCGTTGGCGTTGACGAGCAACAGCGCGTCCGGGAGCGCGTCGAGTATTGCTGCGAGGCGAGCAGCGCCTCGGGATGGCCTGCTGCTCACGACGAGCTTCCTCCCTGACCACGACTACCGGCATGTCACGGGAGGAGTCTAAGGGCACCGCCCTGCCGTGAGGTGGCGGATGTGCGGGGTAAAGCGCGCATCCGCCGCATCGTCCCAGGTCAGGAATGCTCCCCCGGAAGCACAGGTTCCAGGTTCTTCCACCGGGCGATGTCGCATCCGTTCCTGCGCTGGAAGGTGCTGTCCACCTTCTGGCCGCGCCACGTTCCGGTGATGCGGGCGACGGCCGACCCGCCGTACTGGAAGGAGCAGTTCCTGGAGTCCGGCTCGGCGAAGGGGTCCTTGCCCTGCTTGGACAGGGCGTCGAGACGGGCGCAGGCCTCCTGGGCGAAGGGGTGGTCGCCGCCGGCGGGGTGGCACTCCAGCCGGTGCGTGCCGTCGACGAGGCGGTTGCCGCTCTTGGAGATCTCGATGGTCAGCCGGTCGGGCGCGGCCAGCAGCCGTCCCAGGGGCAGCGGCGGCAGCGGTCCGGCAGCCGCGGCGGCCAGGGCGGAGGTGACGGCGAAGGCGGCGAGACGCAGCATGGGGCACTCCAGGTCGTCCGTACGTCGTACGCCTCACCAACGACATTCCGGCTCGGACGTTGCGTGCTTAAGCCTTTGCCCTGTGGCCCCGGCTCCTTGTACCGTTGGGAGCGGATTGGTGACCGGCCCCGCGCCTGTGTCATCATCTGCACGCACCTTCGTACGCGAAGGTGTGCTGGAGGCGTCGCCTAGTCCGGTCTATGGCGCCGCACTGCTAATGCGGTTTGGGGCTTACACCCCATCGAGGGTTCAAATCCCTCCGCCTCCGCACCTCACCGAAGCCCCGGTCCTGATGGACCGGGGCTTCCGTGCGTTCGGGCACCGGTGCGCGCCGGATTCGCCGGGAGGCGAGTGGCGGTGTGTTCGTCACGGCGGCCCGAGGCGCGTCGGGCGTCGGCGTGAGCCGTGTCGGTGCGTTCAGGCCTTGGAAGGGTTTGGGGCGGCCCCTCATGGGTAGCCCGCCGGGCCCGGAGCGGTGTCGCGGATCCGCCCGGACGATCTTCTTCCAGAGCGTTTCCGCAGGTCAGAGGCGCTGTAGCTAATGGATTTCGCGTCCCGGCGAGGTCCATGTATTGTTGTTCTCGCAAGGCCAACGGGGCGAAAAAAAACCCCGGGAAGCCCAAGCACTCGTAGCTTAACGGATAGAGCATCTGACTACGGATCAGAAGGTTGCAGGTTCGAATCCTGCCGAGTGCACAGCAGCTCAGAAGCCCCGGACGAAAGTCCGGGGCTTCTGGCGTTTCGGGCCGTACAGCAGCGAAGTACAGCAACCGCTTCAGCCGCCGGCGCCGCCCATCGCTTCGGACAGCTTGCCGATCGCGGACCGCACCGCTTCCTCGCTCGCTTCGGCGTAGACCTCCATCGTCATGGCGATCTGCGAGTGCCGCAGGATTCGCTGTGCCACCTTCGGGTGGACCTTGAGCGCGACCAGGAGCGAGCTGCACGTGTGCCGGGTGTTCCGGAGCGGGATCACCCGCAGCCCGGCCCGCCGAGCCCGGAGCGCGAACATCCGGGTCAGGTTCCCCGGCTCGATCGGGGTCCCGTACTTCGTCGTGAAGACGAGCCCGTGGCTGTCCTGCCACAGCTCCCCGGCTGCCTTGCGGTCCCCAATCTGCTGGGCACGGCGCATCCGCAGTGCCTTGAGGCAGAGTGCCGGCAGCGGTAGGAAGTCGTCGGAGTCCTCCGTCTTGGTCTCCCGGTGCAGGATCTGCCGCCCGGCCCGCTGGATCTGGTGATCGACGTACAGCTCCCCGGCGTCGAAGTCGATCGACTTCCAGGTGAGCCCGAGGACCTCCCCGCGCCGCAGCCCGAGGCACAGCACGAGCACCCAGGCGGCGAAGAGGTGATCCTCCCGGGCGACCCCGTCCGCGAGGAACCGGCCCGCTTCGACCACGGACCACGGCTTGATCCGCTTGCGCCGGGGCTTGGGCACCTTCACGAGGGAGGCGACGTTCTTGCCGATCTCCTCTTCGGTCACCGCGTGGGTCAGGGCGGCCCTGAGCGCGTCACGGGACCCCTGGATGACGCGGCGCGACGGGTACGACTCGCAGCACTCCTTTATGGCGCAGCACCGCCGGTTGTCGGGCGAGCGCTTTGCGTCCTTGCCCTGGGCGCAGCACTGGCAGACGGCCGCCAGCTTGGTCAGCCACTCCCGGACGTCCCGCACGGTGAGCTTGTCCAGCCGCTTCGTCCCCAGGTGTGGACCGATGTAGAGGCGCACGTAGCCCTCGTAGGAGACGTACGACAGTGGAGCCAGGTTCGGCTTCACGATCGACTCCAGCCAGTAGGCGAGGAACGCCGAGACCGTCCGGTGCCGGGTGGCCACGGGCCCCTTCTTGGCTTCCACGTGCAGGTTGAGCCACTTTTCGTGGACCTCTTCGCGGGTCTTTCCGTAGGCGTACTTCCGGGCGCGCTTGCCGTCCGGTTTGGTCACCCAGACGTAGGCCGCATAGCCGTTCTTGTACGGGTAGATCGAACCTTCGCCGTTGCCGCGCTTACCGCTCATGCCGCCCACCCTTCGGCGCCGGCGGTGATGCGCTCGACGTACTCGTCCACCCAGGCAGGAAGGATGCGCCGGTTGCGACCGACCTTCACGGAGCGGATCTCTCCGGTGAGCACGAGCATCTTGGTCTTCGACAGGCCGAAGCCGAGCATGTCGGCAACCTCTGCGGTGGTGTGCCACTTCCGTTGGATGACTACGGCAGCCACGCGGTCTCCCCTTCCAGGTCGGACAGTTCGGCCCGCGTCTCACGGGCGTGTTCGCGGTTGTGCTGGATCTCGCGGCGGACATTGGCGGCGAGCCAGGATTCGCCGGGGGTGGAGCCGTGGCCGGCGTAGGACCAGTGGGCGACGACGAGGAGGGTGGCCTCCGGGTGGTCGTCGGGGTCGGGCAGGCCGAGGGAGGCGCGTTGCTGGGCGGCGCGGTAGTCCGCGCGCACCTGGCGTAAGGCGCCGAGGGTGGTCGAGTAGCGGCGGGACTTGGTGGAGAAGTGCCCGCGGAAGCCGAGCATGTGGGCCCAGGCCCTGAGCCGTCGGTCCGGGTAGGCCCGGTCCAGGTCCATGCAGGCTTCCATGAGGCGCCGTGGGTGGTCGGGAACGCCGAGGAGGACGAGGGCTTCCTTGTTGCCGACCGGGTGGTCCACGGTGCCGGTGGTCTCGGCGGCCTTGGTCGCGTACTTGGCGACGTAGGAGGCGACGGCCTGTTCCGTCAGCTCCTCCCCGTCCCCGAAGGCGCCGATGGGCTGGACGTCGAGCTGTTCGCCCCACTGAAGCACCCAGTCGTTGGTGACGCCGTGCTTCGGGCTGGCCGGCACGACGACGCGGACGCGGGCGGCGGCTGCGCGGATCGCGTCGGTGAGCAGGTCGAGGGTGGCCCAGGTGGGCGGTGGGCTATCGGGCCCGTCCGGTCCGTCGAAGCGGACCACAGCGTGGAAGTGGACGGCGCCGCGCTTCTGGTACTCGGCGACCTTGCCGAAGGAGACGCGGGACTGTTGGCGGGAGGCTTTCTGTGTCAGGCCAGCGCGGCGGGCGATCTCGCGGCGGAGGTAGATCGTGAAGTACCGCCACAGCTCAGAGGCGTGGTTGTTCCAGAGCACGGCGCCCGCGTAGTCGTAGGTGTCCGGGTCGAGCGGGGTGCCGAGCGCGGGCGCGTCTTCGGAGTGCCGAGTACCGCAGCGGCAGGACCGGGTACCGGGTCGGTTGTGGACCGGGCCGAAGGATGGGGCGGTGAGGGTGGCGAAGACGCGGGGGTGGTTGCGGATCGTCTCGGGGGTGCCCTTGTCGGGAGCGCCGACGAGGCCAGCCCGGATCAGGTGGTAGGTGTCGCCGGCGTACGTCCAGGCGCAGGCGGGACACCGGGAGGCCCGGCGGTTGCCGCAGGCGACGCGGAGGACGCCGCCGGGTTCGGCATCGGTGCTGTAGGCGTGGATCACGGTGCGGGTGGCGGGGTCGAGGAGCTTGATACCGCCGCTGAGTCGGATCGGGGCGGTGCATCCTCCGGTGCGGCGGATTTGTTCGTGGAGCCGGTCGAAGCTGGGGTCCCCGGCCACCCGGAGCAGATCACTCAGGGTGGCCGGGTCCAGGCCCGCCGCAGTGGCGGTGTCGGTCACGCGGCCACCTCCAGCAGGGTGGCGTGCAGAGCGCTGCCGATGTACTGCGTGTACGCGGGCGGGATGCATTCGCGGATGCCGTCGCGGCTCATCCAGGAGACGCGCATGTCCTTGCGGGCTTCCTGGACTCCGGAGAAGTTCCCGACGTAGTGAGCGAAGTGCCCTTCGGCGCGAGGGCGTCCCATCTTGGTCAGGGGCGCGGTGTGCGCTTGGTGCGGGGGCGGGGTGAGTGTGAAGCCGCCCCCCGTTTCGAAGAGTCGATGGCGATAGGTGCGCATTCCGAAGGAGGCGGCGCACAGGGTTACCGGCGCATGCAGTTCGGCGGCTGCCTCCTCGACGTTTTCGATCAGCCAGGGGCGGCCGGTCGCTTCGAGTGCCGCGCGGGTGGGCGCGATCAGGTCGGGATGATCGCGCTTCTGGATCCGCTGGGCGAGGGTGTAGCGCTGGCAGGGGGGCGAGGCGTGGATGAAGTCGAAGTCCGCCCCGTGCTCGCGGACGAAGTCGATGGCATCGGCCTGGATGAACCGGAACGGGTACCGGGGCTGCGGGGAGAGGTCGACACCGACGACGTCGAAGCCGGCGAGGCTGTAGCCCATGCTCGCTCCGCCCTGGCAGCAGAACAGGTCCAGGACCCTCAGGCCGTTAGGGAGTGTGGTGTTCACGACCGGGCTCCCTTCCCGTGGGCGGAGCCGTGGTTGGTGTTCCATCCGGCGACCAGAGCGCCGACCTGGGCGTCTCCCTTGGCGGTGGCCGAGGCACCGCAGTGGCAGACCGCGGAGGCGGTGGCCGGCGTGGAGGGGGACGGCTTGCTCACGTGCAGCCCCGGGCGGTCGGGGGACGGGGTGAGGCTCATGCTGTTCACCGCCCGGCGGTGATCTGCCGAGCACGGATGCTGCGGGTACCGGTGCCGTGGCAGGCAGGGCAGTGGGCGGTGATGGTGCGGAGGTGTCCGGCGCGGTCGCGGCCGCCGAGGGTGATGGCGACGGAGGGGTGGCCGTCGCAGTGAGGGCAGACCGGTGCCAGGGCAGGGGTGTGCTGGGTCATGATGGTGCTTCCTTCCGGATCGTCTGGTTCGGGCAGGAGTACGGCGCCGGGACGGCGGAAACTTGGCGGTGGAAGCCGTCCCGGGGCCGGTTAGCGGTGGTTGTGGCCGTTGAGGAGCGAGCGCAGGACGACGGCGCAGACGGCGACCGAGGCGCCGGTGATGGCGACCGCGAGGAGCATCGAGACCAGGACCGCGCCGACGACGAGGACCAAGCCCGCGCCACCGGCGACAACGGCGACGAGGCCGGCCGGGGTCAGGTGGACCGCGGGGAGCTGGACGCGGGGCTGGTCCGTAGTCGGGGCCGGGGCGGTGTGCTGGCAGTCGCAGACCGGGGTGTTGGTCGAGCCGTGGGTGATGTCCCCGGTGGTTGGGTGGACGAGCGGGGCGACGAGGCCGGTCGGGAGCGGGTTGACCGGGATCTTCGGGCGGATCATGACGGGGTCTCCCTACTTGGTGAGCGGGTCGATGAGCGGGGCCATGAAGCTGTTGGCGAGCAGGTATCCGCCAAGGAGGATCACCGCCACGAGCCACAGCGGCGGGCGGATGAGCTTGTAGCCGAGGGCGCCGACGACGATCAGCGCGAGCCAGAGCGGTACGTCCATGACGCGGGTCTCCTCGTGGTCAGCGGGGGTTGCAGCGGTGGGTTCGGGCGGCGAGTTCGGCGCCGGCGCGACTGCGGTAGTCGGCGGAGAAGTCACAGCCGGGGGCGGTGCACACAGCGGTGTGCAGAGTGCGGCCACGGCCATCGCTGTAGCTGCCGACCCTCACGGGGCCGAAGCGGATGACCTGGTAGAAGCGGTTCGGGCGCACGGGTCTGTCTCCCTTCCTTTCAGGCGAGTTGGATGGCGATGGCGTCCGCCAACGCGGCCGGGACGCCGAGGCGGCTCCGTAGAGTCGCCGTGTCGATCGGGGCCCCGGTCTGGGCCTGGTGGGCGTTCGCGATCTTCTGGGCGTGGTCGAGCAGCGCGGGCGGTACCGAGACGGCGGGTGCGGTCGGGGCGGCCTGCGACGGTTCGTGCTCAGGAGCGGGGTCCGCCGGCGGCAACTCGGGAGCCGGTTCGGGCGCGCGCTCCACGGTGACGTCCGGGGCGGGCTCGACCTTGGGCTGTTCCGAGTGGTCGGGCTCTACCGCGAGGGCAGGTGCATGGGCGAGGAGCGTGCCGCCGAGGAAGGCGAGCGCGGGCCAGCCCGCGACGAGGATCCGCAGCCAGGGCGGGACGTCGGTCAGGTCGAGCAGTCCGGCGGTGGCGACGTTGGCGCCGAGCGATGCGACGAGGGCGATGGCGAACCAGAGCCAGGCATCGCGGTTCTCCGTGTCCGTGCGCATCCGGCGCCATGCGGCGACCAGCAGCAGGTCGACGCTCACCGGGTAGGCCCAGGCCTTCCAGCCGTCCTGTCCGGCCGCCGCAGCCAGGTCGTGCAGGTGGGCGAAGGACAGGGCGCCAGCGATGACGGCCTGGATGAGTACGGGGTCGAGGCGGAGAGAGCGGGACACGGGTCACCTCCTTTCGGGGGCCGGTGCCGGGTCCTGTGCTCCGGCACCGGTGGTTCGGGGACTGGTCACGCGGTGCCGGAGCCGAGGCAGTCCAGGCACAGCCCGGTCTGCGTGGCACCGATCTCCCGGCGCTTGCGCCCGACCCGGACGGTGGTCGTGGTCTCGCCCGATCCGGCGCAGGTGCCGCACTTCTCGGCGGCCGGGGCGGGCTTGGGCAGGCGGGTCTTGCGGGGCGAAGGCGTCTTGGCGGTGGTCATGACGGTTCCTTTCGATTCCGGGCATGGGCCGGTAGGGACCTGGCGCGAGAAGGTCGCGCCGACCAAGGGAGGGGACTGCTAGTCCGTCGCCGGGATCGGCTTCACCAGCGGGACCGGCTCGTGGGCCGGGACGGCGGCCGGGATCACCGGTCGGTACGCCGCGAGGGCGGGAAGGTGCGGGGTCAGGTGCGCGAACTGGGCGCAGATCTCGGCAGCCTCGTCGGCGCTCAGTTCGGGGGTGCGGATCCGGGTCCAGCCGCCGGACGAGTCGCCGGCCACCGCGACGCCGGGCTTATCGGCCGGGATCGTCGTCACGGCGACGACGGCGTCCGGGGCGATGTCGCCCAAGCCCATGTCGGCGGTCTGCTTGTCGTTGACGCGGTGAACCACGCGGCCGGTGAGTTGGGCGCGGAGCGTGGTGGCGCCCTTGCCGAGTTCGGAGCCGAAGCGCTGACCGCAGATCTCCAGGTAGATACCGGCGGCACGAGCCATCTGCCCGAGACGGATCAACTGCGTGACCATCTGGTCCCGGCGGTCCTCGTCCTTCCTGGTGGCCACGAGGAACAGTTCCGCGACCTCGTCCACGAGCAGGACGACCGGCACCGGCCGGACCTCGTCGGGCAGGGCCCAGAGGTCGGTAGCTCCGTACTGGTTCAGCAGGTCGAAGCGGTCCTCCATCTCTCCCACGAGTGCATTGAGGAGGCCCGATGCCTCATCCGGCGTGACGGCGAGAGCGGAGAGCCGAGGTGCGTACCGACGCTGTTCGACTCCTCGCTTGCAGTCGATGCCGACGAGGGCGACTCGAAGGCCCGCAAGCCCCTTGATCAGGTTCCGCTGGTACATGGACTTGCCCGACTGGTTGGCGCCGAGCGTCAGCGCGTGCGGGACCTTCTCGTAGTCCCGTACGAACGCCGTACCGTCCTCCCGCAGCGCGACCGACGCCACCATCCGACCGGACGGGAGCCGACGTGGCATCTTCACCCGGCGCAGGACGTCGTAGCCGGTCATCCGTAGCTCTACGAACCCTGGCTTGGTCTCCACCACGTGCACGGAGTGGACACCCCAGGCGTGACGGAGACGCTCAGAGGCCGCGACCACGTCGGCGGGCTCCAGCCCGGCCGGCAGGCGCAGGGTGACCCGCATGCCGGTCGAAGAGCCCCGCAACCGGCGGATCTTCGGCGGGACGGGCTGCACGTCGCTGCGGCGGGCGACGTTGCGGACGAGGAAGGCCCGGAAGCGGGACGGCTGGACCGTCAGCCCGCACACGTCCATCGTGGACCGGTACGTCACCGTGAACCGGGCGCTCGCCATCGGCAGTCCGACGAGGGACCAGTACACGCGGGGCGCGCGAGCCTTGGCGTATCCGAGGGCGCCGCCCGCACCGGCCAGGGGGAGGCCGATCTCCCATAAGGGCGTCAGGTCGGCCATGGTCATACCCCGACCGTGAGGGCGACGGCGCGGAACGAGATGCCGTGCCGGGTCTGGCCGTTGAACGTGTTCTCCCAGTCACGGGCCTTGAGGCCGATCACCGACACCGGCATGCCCGGCAGCAGGCCCTCGGGGAGACCGGTCTCCGGGACGGTCACCTGGTAGAGGTTGCCCTCCCCATCGTCCGAGATCAGCAGGCCCACCGTGGACAGCCCGGCGCCGGTCTCCCGGTCCATCGCGCGCTCACCGGTCTGCTTGCTCACGAGCTTCGGGGTCGGGGCCGTGGCCACGAACACCACGGCGGTCGACGTGTCCACCTTGAACGACGGCATGGATGTCTCCTTGAGAGATGCAGCAGGAAGCTGGATGACCAACTGGGCTAGCCAGGTTGCTCACATCTCGAAGTTAGGGGACTTGGCTAGCCATGTCAACAACATGACTGCCATGGCTGTCCTGCCTGAAGGGGTTTCCCCTACCATCGACCCATGACCTTCGTCCCCGAGCCCCTAGACCCAGACGACGACCGAGCCCCGTACGAGCAGGTGGCCAGCAGTCTTGGCGCCGCCATCCGCACCAGGAAGCTGGGGCCCGGCGAGAAGCTGCCGTCCCACGCCAAGCTGACGGAGCTGTACGGATTCGCGCGGGCGACGATCCAACGGGCGCTCCGTGACCTGGAGGACGAGGGCCTTGTGGTCTCTCGCAAGGGCAGCGGCGTGTTCGTCCGGAACCGGACCGAGCGGCCGGCGGGGCTGCGGCCGTACGTCGAGCAGGCGTTCGCCAAGGATCACGTGACCATCGACTTCGCCGGCTTCTCCAGCGAGACGCTGCACGGGGCGCTTCAGGAACCGTTGGACAAGATCCGAGTCGGCCGGCTCACGCCGTCGAGCATCGTCATGCGGATACTCGTCCCGGACATGTCCGTACCGCAGGCCGCGCCGGTTCGCATGGCTGACGGGGCGGACGACGAGCGGCTCCGCGACCGCATGCACGACATCATGGTCAACTACACCCGCAGCATCCGCGATGCCATCGCCGAGTTGGGCCACCTCGGGCTCGTCGCCGAGACCCGGATCGACGTCCGCGTCCACAGCGGCACGCAGTTCTTCAAGCTGTACGTGATCAACAACGAGGACTCGTTCTTCGGGTACTACCCGATCCGCCCGAACAAGGTCGTCGCCCAGGGCGAGACGATCGAGATCTTCGACCTGGTGGGCAAGGACACGACGCTTTTCCACCACTCGGTCAACGAGGGCGAGTCCTCCAGCGGAGCCCAGCAGGTCCAGCAGGCCCGCATGTGGTTCGACAGCGTGTGGGAGACCATCGGAAGGGACTTCGACCTTGACGCACGATGACCGCCTCGCGGAGATCCTCGTGAAGGCGCGCGTCGTCTTCTTCGACTTCGACGGGCCCGTGTGCGACGTGTTCGCCGGCTTGCCCGCACCCAAGGTCGCCGAGCAGCTCACGGCCATCCTCGCGGCCAAGGACCCTGCCGCGGGCGCGGAGGCGGCGAAGACCGATGACCCCATCGAAGTGCTTCGCATCGCCCATGAAGCCGACGTTGCCATTGGACATGAAGTCGAGCGTGCCCTGACGGCGGCGGAGGTCGAGGCAGTTGCGGTGGCCGGTCCGCCCACTCCTGGAGCGGTAGAAGCTCTCCGGGCGGCACGGGCGTCAGAGCGTGCCGTGATCGTGGTGAGCAACAACTCAGCCGCCTGCGTGCAGCGGTTCTTGGACCTGCACTCCCTGGGCGAGTACGTGGCCAGGATCGTCGGTCGACCCTCCGGGCAGCCCCACCTGATGAAGCCCAACCCGTTCCCGCTGATCACGGCGGCCGAGCAGGCGCACATGGACGTCACGCACTGCACGCTGATCGGCGACTCGCTCACGGACATCCAGGCCGCTCATGCAGCTGGCACGACGGTCATCGGCTACGCCAACAAGCCCCACAAGGCGGCCCTGTTCGCTGAGGCTGGAGCCGACGTCGTCACGGACTCCATGCAGACCATCGCCGACGCACTCACCACGGCGTAGCCGCGGGAGCAGCACGGACCTGTTACAGGTTTCTCTACCTCATCAAGGCACCCGGCTGCGCTGCGCTCCGCCGGGCGGGCTTCCCGGCTCCGCTCCGCGCGACGCTCCTGCCTTCGGCCCGCTCCGCGCGCGCTGCGCCGACGCCCGCCCCTGCGAGTGGGATAGGCCCAAAGGCATGAGTCGAGCCCCACGGGGGCCGCTGGTTCTTCCCTCACCGACATGCCTCCGGCGGGGGCGCTCAGGCTCCGGGATGGCGGGGGCGCCGCTCGCGGGTGCCGGCCGTATGTGGCTGGGGCGGGGGAACTCCCATCCCGTCTGCCATCGACCCAGGACAAGCCGAGCAGACACGGCCCCGGGCGTCCAGGTCGTTCGTCCAGTTGGGCGCTCCACCTGGACGCCCGGCACCGCGCCTGCTCTACATGCCATGGGCCGACGGCAGACGGGATGGGAGTTGGGGGCAGCCTGCGTGGCAAACTCCACTGACGTTCTCTGCGGTTTACCCATCAGCACACTCTTGTCTACGACACACTGTCTTCGACGAGACAGAGGGGGGTAAATGAGGTACCAAGACCTAATCCCAGCCCTGGAATTCGAGGCATTGCTTCGCGGAATCATTGAAGACCTAAAGCTTGGGCGCTTCACTTCCGATGAGCGCCTCCAGTTGAAAGATCTCGGATTCGATTTTCATTTCACGAATGATATGGGATTGCATGTAGTGGAATGCAAGGTCCCTGGCCCTCAGACGCGACATCGGGTCAGAGTAGTGATCGAGCAGCTCACCGCTACGGGTGCACGGGTCGGTGAAATAGTTGGGCACCCCCCTCGGGTGATCCTCGCCATCCCCGGGGAACTTTCTCCAGAAGCTCATGAGCAGTTTAGGCTATCGGGAATTAGCATCTGGGATCGCACATGGCTGGCGGCTAACGCGATAAAGGCTGGCCGAGCGGGTGAGGCGACACAGTTTCTGGGCGCCTCGTCCGCGGGCAGCCCGATAGAAGGCCGGGCCGATGATCTGCTCAAGCAGCTTATGGACGTCGCGCCTGGCCCTAACTGGATGAAGTACCAAGAACTTTGCAGGGAGATTTCAGAATTCCTTTTCTGTCCACCGCTCTCGCGGCCCATTTGGGAGAGGCCGAATTTTAGCAGCGTGAACCGTCGAGACTTGATTCTTCCGAACTATGCTTTGGATGGGTTCTGGGCATACCTACGCACCCGCTATCATGCCGATCACGTCGTAATTGACGCGAAGAATTATTCGGAATCAATCAAGAAAGAAGAAATTCTTCAGATAGCCAATTATCTGCAGCGCCACGGTGTGGGCCTTTTCGCTCTCATCTTTAGTCGAACGGAGCCCGACTCGCGGCTTCTCTACACGCTGCGCGAGCAATGGGTTCTTCATGACAAGATGATCGTCGTCTTGAGTGATGCTGACGTAAGTCAGATGTTGAGCGACAAAAAAGCTGGGGCAGATCCCACTGAGCTAATCCGGCAGAAGATCGAAGACTTTAGGCTTAGCGTGTGACGCTCGGCTACGCTACTTGCGGCGCAGGGGCTCCCGTGGCCTTGGCCGCGTAGCCACGACGACTCTGTTACGTGCGACCGCAGAGGCGCTGCGTACAGCAACGCAGTACCGCAACCGCAGCAACCGTTCCCGGCCGGTGGTGTGCCTACAGTGCCGGTCAGTGACCGGGATGCCCGTTGCCGACCGATCTGGCTAGAGCTACGGATCAGAAGGTTGCAGGTTCGAATCCTGCCGAGTGCACAGCCGAGAGGCCCTCAGGAGAAGTCCTGAGGGCCTCTTTCGTATGTGATGGCAGTACCGGAGGGGGAGGGGATCCCCCGGAGGAACTCAGGGGCGGGATGGCTCCTGAGGGGGACGTGGACCACGCGGCCACCCCGCTAGGGTTTTCGAAGATCGTTCGAACCTTGATGGGGGCTCTCATGGGAATGTTCGGGAACGCGCACACCGTCGACCCGGCGTCGGCGCAGCGGGACTACGCGCGGCTGCTGGGGCACGGGGAGCAGGTTTACGCCGCGTACCTGCTGGTGCGCGACACGATCCTGTTCACCGACCGGCGGCTGGTGTTCGTCGACAAGCAGGGGCTGACGGGCAAGAAGGTGGAGTACCACTCCATCCCGTACCGGAGCATCACGCACTTCTCGGTGGAGACCGCCGGGCATTTCGATCTCGACGCCGAGCTGAAGATCTGGATATCCGGCAACCCGGCGCCGATCGAGAAGACCTTCACCAAGGGCGTCGACATCTACGAGATGCAGGCGATCCTGACGCAGTTCGTCGCGCGCTAGCCGCACATCGGCTGGACGCCCGTCCGGGCCGAGCGGTGGGCGGATCCGGATCCGGAGCGGCGGCGGCCTCGAGGGGTGGGTGGACTCAGAGCAGCGGCGGATCCGGAGCGGCTCCGGGTGGGGGCGCGGCCGGCGGGGTGTGCGGGCCCTCTCGGCGGTGGCGGTCGTCGTAGAGCCGTTCCTGGTGGGCGTCGCCGTTGGCCCGGCGCCGCGGGTGCGGAAGTGCTCGTCCAGGACCTCTAGGAGGTGAGGTCGGAAGTGTCCCGCCTGATTCCCTCAGATGGATGAAGCGCCGAATTCTGTTCGGTGTGATGGTGGGATTGCAGGAGCCGGTACCGTCTTTGCGAGAGCCGACGGGCTCAAGCGGCTCAAGGGGCCGACCGGCCCATGGAAGGAAGACGGCGTGGACGACATCGACCGGGCGCTCGTCCTGCGCCTCCAGCAGGACGCGGGCCAGTCCTACGCCGCCCTGGGCGCGGCCGTGGGCCTCTCGGCCGGGGCCACCCATGAGCGGGTACGCAAACTGCGCGAGCGCGGGGTCATCCGGCGGACCACCGTCGACGTGGACCCGGCCGCGGTCGGCAGCGGCGTGCTGGCCTACGTGATGGTGGACTCCAACGCGTGGATGGGCGAGTCGGCGGAGGACTTCGCCGCCATCCCCGAGATCCAGGAGGCGCACATCATCGCGGGCAGCGCCTCGGCGCTGGTCAAGGTGCGCACGGCCACCACGGAGCAGCTCCAGGACGTCCTGCGGCGGCTCTACGCCATCGACGGAGTCAGCGGCACGCAGGCCACGGTGGTCCTGGAGACCTTCTTCGAGCGGCCGCTCCCCCTGTGACCGCCGCCGCCGGGAACTGGTGGTGCACCGGGATCCGGTGGAGTGCGAAGGGCCCCGCCATCGGGTGGTGCGGGCGCGGGGAGCGCGGCAGCCCGCTCGCCCCCGGGCAGCGGCTGGCTTTCACCGCCCGCGGCGAGCGGCACTGCCTGGGCGTGTGGCGGGCCGGGAAGCGCACGCCGTGTCCCGCGACGCGGTCGGTACCGGGCCGCGCGGGGAGTGCGCAGTGCCTCGAGTGCGCCCGGCTGGACCGGTCCTTCTCGGTGGCCGCCGACACCAACGCGGCCGATCCGCGCACCTATCGCGTGTACCTGGCCTGGTTTGGACCCGGGATGGTGAAGGTCGGCATCACCGCCGAGGAGCGCGGGCCGGTGCGGCTGCTGGAGCAGGGTGCGGTGACCTGGGCCTGGCTGGGGCGCGGACCGTTGATGGCGGCGCGCCGGACCGAGGAGCTGCTGCGGGCCGCCCTGGGGGTGCCCGACCGGATCGCGTACGCCCGCAAGCGCGCCGTACGGGCCCAGCTGCCGCCGGAGCCCGAGCGGGCCCGGGAGGTCGCCGAGCTGCACGCGCGGGCCGCCGTGCTGCCCGGGTGGCCGGAGTCCCTGGAACGGGTGGGGTGCGAGATCACCGACCATGCTGGGGCCTTCGCGCCGGCGGGGCTGCCGGTCCCGGTCCGCCTGGTCACGGAGCTGGTGCCCGGCGGGACCGTCGTGGGGCGGCTGGCGGGAGCCGCCGGGCCGGACCTGCACTTCGCGGACGGGCTCGTGGTGGACACCCGGCTGCTGGCCGGATGGGAGCTCTCCGCCGCTCCGGACGGGGCGCGGACCGACGTACCCCTCACCGTGGTCGCGCCCGCGCCGTCCGAGGCCGAACAGGGCGGGCTGTTCTGACCCCGGACTGTTTCGAACCGGGCTGTTCTGGCCCCTGGCTGCTCCGACCCCGGGCTCTACGGACCCCGGGGGAGCAAGGTCAAAACTTGGATCCCTTTGGCCCGCGGGGGCCGATTTTCGTGGACACGCCAGGGGTCTTCCGCCGAGGGTGTGGGCATGAGCATTCAGCCCGTTCCGGCGTTCGAACCGCCGTACGTGATGGCCGTATTCAGCAATGTCCGCACCTCTGACGAGAGCGGCTATCCGGAGACCAACGACCGGATGAACGAGATCGTCCGGGAGAACCCCGGCTTCCTCGGCTACGAGTTCGCCCGCACCCCCGGCGGCCTCGGCATCACCGTCGCCTACTTCCGCGACCACGAGTCCCTCGGCGCCTGGCGGGAGGATCTGGAGCACCAGGCGGCCATGAAGCAGGGCCGCGCCCACTGGTACGAGAGCTACACCCTGCACGTCGCGACCGTCGAGCGGAGCCACGGCTTTGCCCGCAACGGCTGACGCGGTCCGCGCCTTCCACGAGCGGCTCGGACTGCCCGGCCTGGTGGACGTCCACACGCACTTCATGCCGGAGCGCGTGCTGGACAAGGTCTGGGACTACTTCGACGCGGTCGGCCCGCTGACCGGCGTCGAATGGCCGATCACCTACCGCCACGAGGAGGAGCAGCGGGTGGCGCTGCTGCGGGAGTTCGGAGTCCGTGCCTTCACCTCCATGCTCTACCCGCACAAGCCGGCGATGGCCGCCTGGCTCAACGCGTGGGCCGCGGACTTCGCCGCCCGCACCCCCGACTGCCTGCACACCGCGACGTTCTTCCCGGAGGAGAACGTGGCGGCGTACACCGCGCAGGCCGTGGCGGGCGGGGCGCGGGTCTTCAAGGCGCACCTCCAGGTCGGCGGCTACGACCCCAACGACAGCCGGCTGGAACCGGTCTGGGGGCTGCTGGCCGAGGCGGGGATCCCGGCCGTCGTCCACTGCGGTTCGGGCCCGGTCCCGGGCAAGCACACCGGACCCGAGCCGATCGCCCGCCTGCTGGCCCGCCACCCGCGGCTGCCGCTGATCGTCGCCCACATGGGCATGCCCGAGTACACGGACTTCCTCGACCTCGCCGACCGGTACCCGGAGGTGCGCCTGGACACCACCATGGTCTTCACGGACTTCTCCGAGCGGCTCAGCGCCTTCCCGCCCGGGGAGCTCGGGCGGCTCGCCGACCTCGGGGACAGGATCCTGCTGGGCACCGACTTCCCGAACATCCCCTACCCCTACGAGCACCAGCTGGAGGCCCTGGAACGGCTCGGCCTCGGCGACGACTGGCTGCGCGCGGTCTGCCACGACAACGGCGCCCGCCTGTTCGGCCTCACTCCCTGAGCCCCGGCCTTTCTCAGGAGATTCACAGACAGGCGCAAGAACGCTCTCAGGGGCGGCCGCCAGCGTGGGGTCATGACCGCGACGACCACTTCCCACGCGTCCACGTCCACCGGTACTCCGACGGCCCTGCTGCGGCCCGACGGCGGACCCTGCCGGGTCCTCGTCGTCGACGACGAGGCGTCCCCCTCCGAGCTGCTCTCGATGGCCCTGCGCTACGAGGGCTGCGAGGTCCGGGGCGCCGGTGACGGGGCCGGCGCGGTGCGGGCGGCGCGGGAGTTCCGCCCGGACGTGGTGGTCCTCGACGTGGTGCTCCCGGACATGGACGGGCTGGCCGTCCTGCGACTGCTGCGCCGGGAACTCCCTCAGGTCCCGGTGCTGTTCCTGACCGCCAAGGACTCGGTGGAGGACCGCATCGCGGGCCTGACGGCGGGTGGCGACGACTACGTCACCAAGCCGTTCAGCCTGGAGGAGGTCGTGGCCCGGCTGCGCGCGCTGGTGCGCCGTTCCGGGGCGGCGCGGGCCACGCGGGGCGGTTCGGTCCTGACCGTCGGCGACCTGAGTCTCGACGAGGACAGCCACGAGGTGGTGCGGGGCGGCCGGGAGATCCGTCTGACCGCCACCGAGTTCGAGCTGCTGCGCTACCTGATGCGCAACCCGCGCCGGGTGCTCAGCAAGGCGCAGATCCTGGACCGGGTGTGGTCCTACGACTTCGGCGGCCAGGCCAACGTGGTGGAGCTCTACGTCTCCTACCTGCGACGGAAGCTGGACGGCGGCACCGGCCTGCCCCCGATGATCCATACCCGGCGCGGAGCCGGCTACCTGATCAAGCCGGCCGAGTAGGGGTCCCGCGCACGCGCACGCCCCTGTCCCGGTGCACCCCTGCCGCCCCCGTCCGCGACCCCACGGCCCCCGTGGCCGGCCCGTCCTGATCCTCCCCCCATCCACGCGTCACCCCCTAGCATCAAGAGGGCGGACCGGGCATTCCGGGCTGATCCCCTTGTGGTGAGGAGGGCGCCTCCATGGTGACCGAGGCCGATCCGGGCGACTCCAGGACCAGTGTGTGGCTGGCCGCCAGGCCCGCCGCCCCCACCAGACGGCGCAGCGAGGCGCCTTCGGGCCTGGACCGGGAACGGATCACCACCGCCACCGTGCGGCTGCTGGACGCGGAGGGACTCGGCCGGTTCTCGATGCGCCGGCTGGCCGCCGAACTGGGGGTCACCGCGATGTCCCTGTACTGGTACGTGGACACCAAGCACGACCTGCTCGAACTGGCCCTGGACAGCGCCCTGGGCCAGCAGCGGCTGCCCGCCGGACCGCCCCCTCGTGGCGGCTGGCCGGCCCGGCTGCGGTCCCTCGCCCGCGGCTACCGGCGGCTGCTGGCGGAACACCCGTGGGTGGCGCCGCTCAGCGTCGCTTACCCGAACATCGGTCCGCACGCCCGGGCCTTCGACGCCGCGCTGCACCGGCTGCTGGGGGCCACCGGCCTGGTGGGCGCCGCCCGGACGGGCGCGCACCTGGCGGTCTCCCAGTTCCTGAGCGGCTGCGCCCTGAACGGCTGCGGCGGCACGGTCCGGCGGGCGGCCGAGGCGGAGTTCGCCCTCGCCCTCGACGTCCTGATCGCCGGCATCGAGGCCAAGGCCGCGCATACGGCGGCGGCCCGGGCCTGAACCCCGTCGGGGTCCCGGCCCGGGCCGCTCAGGGCCCTTCCGCTCAGGCGCCGGCCCGGGCGGTGTCCGCGGCGGAGTTCCTGGGGCCCGCCGCGGCGGCCTCCGTACCGCCCTCGGCGGCCGGGCTGTGCAGGGACGGCTTCGACTTCAGCGCGACCTCCTTGATGAACAGCACCAGCAGCAGCGCGAGCAGCGCGGTCGGGGCGGAGTACAGGAAGACGTCGCCGACGCCGTGCCCGTAGGCGGACTCGATGACGGTGCGGAACGGAGCGGGCAGCTTGTCGAGGTCGGGGATCCCGCCCCCGGCGGTGCCGCCGTGTCCGAGGGCCGCGGCCTTCGGTCCGAGCGCGGCCAGCCCGTCCTGCACGTAGTGGGTGACCCGGTTGGCCATGACCGCGCCCAGCGCCGAGACGCCCACGGCGCCGCCGAGGGAGCGGAAGAAGGTGACGACGGAGCTGGCGGCGCCGAGGTCTTCGGGGGCCACCTGGTTCTGTGTCGCGAGGACCAGGTTCTGCATCATCATGCCGAGGCCGAGCCCCGTCAGCGCCATGTAGAGCGCGATCTGCCAGTACGGGGTGTCGTAGCGCAGGCTGCCCAGCAGTCCGAGCCCGGCGGTCAGCAGTACGCCACCGGAGACCAGCCAGGCCTTCCACTTGCCGGTCTTGGTGATGATCTGCCCGGAGACCGTGGAGGAGACGAAGAGGCCGCCGATCATCGGGATGGTCAGGACGCCGGACATGGTGGGGGACTCGTTCCGGGCCAGCTGGAAGTACTGGCTGAAGAAGACCGTGCCGGAGAACATCGCGATGCCGACGAAGAGCGAGGCGGCGGAGGCCAGGCTGATGGTCTTGTTGCGGAACAGCCGCAGCGGGATGATCGGGTCGCTCGCGCGGGACTCGACCAGGAGGAAGAGCAGGCCGAGCACCACGGCGCCGCCGGTCATCGCCAGGGTGGTCCAGGAGATCCAGTCGTACGAGTCCCCGGCCTGGGTGACCCAGATCAGCAGCAGCGAGACGGCCCCGCTGATCAGGAAGGCGCCGAGCCAGTCGACCTTGACGTCGCGGCGGACCACGGGGAGCCGCAGGGTCTTCTGGAGCACGATCAGCGCGATCACGGCGAACGGTACGCCGACGTAGAAGCACCAGCGCCAGCCCAGCCAGTCGGTGTCGGTGATGACGCCGCCCAGCAGCGGGCCGCCGACGGTGGCGACGGCGAAGACCGCGCCGAGGTAGCCGCTGTAGCGGCCGCGCTCGCGCGGGGAGATCATCGCGGCCATCACGATCTGCGCGAGGGCGGAGAGGCCGCCGACGCCGATGCCCTGGACCACGCGGCAGGCGATCAGCATGCCGGTGTTCTGGGACATGCCGGCGATCACCGAGCCGAGGACATAGATCACCAGGGATATCTGGACGAGGAGCTTCTTGCTGAACAGGTCGGACAGCTTGCCCCACAGCGGGGTGGCGGCCGTCATCGACAGCAGGGCGGCGGTGACGACCCAGGTGTAGGAGGACTGGGTGCCGCCGAGGTCGCTGATGATCTGGGGCAGGGCGTTGGAGACGATCGTCGAGGACAGGATCGCCACGAACATGCCGAGCATGAGCCCGGACAGCGCCTTCATGATCTGCGGGTGCGTCATGGGTGCGCCGTCGGACGTGGTCTCCGACCGGCCGCCTCCCCGCACACCGTCGGGTGTGGTCGTAGCCATGTGTTTCCTTTGCCTAGAAGCTCGATCGGAGTCGGGCCAGCAGGGTGTTCAGTACGTCGATGTCCTCGGCCGCCCAGTCGGCCAGGGCTCTCTCCAGCGCGTCCGTGTAGCGGGCGCCGAGCTCGGAGAGCACGGCGCGCCCCGCGCCGGTGAGGCGCAGGATCCGGCAGCGGCCGTCACCGGGGTCGGTCTCGCGCTCGATCCAGCCGTGCCGCGCCACGTGGGCGACGTGCCGGCTGCTGACCGAGATGTCGACGCCCATGAACTCGGTGAGCCGGCTGAGCCGCATCTCGCCGTGCCGGTCGAGGATGGTGAGGACGGTGGCGGAGCCGGGCGGGCAGTGCGCGGGCAGCGTCCGGGCCAGGTCGCGTTTGACCGCGCCGATTCCGGTGAGCTGGCGGGCCAGCTCCTCGTAGCGGGTGTGCTGGGCCGTCGGTGTGGACACCGGGAACCACCCCCATCTTGTTGCTTAAGGCAACCATAGAACCGCATGGTTGCTACAGGCAAATTATTTCGGAGTGGGGGCGGTAAAGGAATCGGAAAACCGCCGACGGGCCGGCGCGCCCCCGCCGGTCAGCCGGGGCGGCCGCCGTCGCCCGGTTCCGCCGCCGGGGTCAGCTCCAGGTGGCGGTGACCTTCCGGGTCTCGACGTGCATGTCCAGCGGAACCCGCCAGGCGTCCACGCAGACCGTGTAGACCTGCGTCTTCGAGGCGCCGCCCGCGAGGGGGGCGGGCAGGGGCTGGGTCGTGGTGACCGTGGCCCAGTCGATGCCGAGGGCTCCGATGACGTGCGTCGCGAAGCTGACCGTGCCGGAGCGGGCGGCCGTGGTGCCGGTGTTGGTGAAGGTCACCGTGACGCGTTCGCACCAGCGGTCGGACGCCGCCGTACGGGCCGGGGCGCCGAGCGTGAGCTGCGCCGGGGTGGCCGGCGGGGCGGGCGGCTTCGGGGCCGGAGGGGCGGGCGGTGCCGGAGGGGCCGGCGGTACGGGCGTGCCGGGCGTGCTCGGCGTGCCGGGCGGGGTCGGCTGGGCGGGCGGGGCCGGGGTGCCGGGCGAGCCCGGGGCGGTGTCGCCCGTGCCCGCACCCCCGGTGCCGCCCGGGGTGGCCGGGGAACCCGGGTCCGGCGGGGTGCCGCCGACGGGCGCGGAGCCGCCGGGAGCGCCGGCCGTCCCTCCGCCCTGGGCGGAGCCGCCGGCGGGCGGGGATCCGGGCGCGCCGGGCGGCGTAGAAACGGGGGCTTCGGCGGAGGCGGCCGATCCGGCGGATGCCAGCGGCTGGAACTCCACCCGGCCCCCGGGCGGCACGTTCTCTCCCGCGCCCCGCTCGGGGCCCGCGGCGACCGCGCCCACGACGACGTGGCCGTCCCGGTCCCGGCCGCAGCCGGTGAGGGCGACGGAGGCCGTGCAGCAGAGGGCGAGGGCGAGCGCAGCGCGGGATCCCGTTCGCATCGCGCCAGTGTTCCTGACGCCATGTCAAATGTGAACCCCGCGCTCCTGGCTCAGTCCCCGATCAGGCCGGTCCGCAGCTGGGCGAGCGTCCGGGTGAGCAGCCGGGAGACGTGCATCTGGGAGATGCCGACCTCCTCGCCGATCTGCGACTGCGTCATGTTCGCGAAGAAGCGCAGCATGATGATCTGCCGCTCCCGGGGCGGGAGTTTGGCGAGCAGCGGCTTGAGCGACTCGCGGTACTCGACGCCCTCCAGCGCGCTGTCCTCGTACCCGAGCCGGTCCGCGAGGGAGCCCTCGCCGCCCTCGTCCTCCGGGGAGGGCGAGTCGAGCGAGGAGGCGGTGTAGGCGTTGCCGACGGCGAGGCCGTCGACGACCTCCTCCTCGGACACGCCGAGCACGGCCGCCAGCTCCGGAACGGTCGGGGACCGGTCCAGCTTCTGGGCCAGTTCGTCGCTCGCCTTGGTCAGCGCGAGGCGCAGTTCCTGGAGCCGGCGCGGGACCCGGACGGACCAGGAAGTGTCCCGAAAGAATCGTTTGATCTCGCCCACGACGGTCGGCATCGCGAACGTCGGGAACTCCACGCCGCGCTCGCAGTCGAAGCGGTCGATCGCCTTGATCAGGCCGATGGTGCCGACCTGGACGATGTCCTCCATCGGCTCGTTGCGGCTGCGGAACCGGGCCGCCGCGTAGCGCACCAGCGGCAGGTTCAGCTCGATCAGGGTGTCACGTACGTACGCCCGTTCGGGGCTGTCCGCGTCCAGGGCGGCGAGTCGCTGGAAGAGAGTGCGGGAGAGGGTGCGGGTGTCGATGGCTTCCGAGCGGTCGGCCACTGCCGGCAGCTCACGCTTGTCGAGCGTGAGCACCTTGGAGCTGCCCTGTTCTACGGACATGCCACCCCCTTGAGGTCGCGGACGGTCGCGTCTCTGCGCCCGTCGGAGGAACGCAGCCTCCACCTGAATACCGGAGGCGGGGCTGCGGCAAACGCGGTTCCAGCAGAATGTCACATGTCGGCAACACGCTGTAGCGCCATGTCGACAAGTATCTCCAGCGACAGACGGGCGACCGAGCGGAATGAGCCGATTCTGTAGGGAAACGCGGTAACGGCTCCACCCGTTCCGGTTAAGCCTCGATCCTGTTTGCGGATCTCAGACGGGCGAAGCTCCGGGCGAGCAGCCGCGACACGTGCATCTGCGAGACGCCCAGCTCCGCGCTGATCTGGGACTGCGTCAGGTTGTTGTAGTAGCGCAGCAGGAGGATCCGCTGCTCCCGCTCGGGCAGCTGGACCAGCAGGTGGCGCACGAGATCGCGGTGCTCGACGCCGGCCAGCTCGGGGTCCTCGTAGCCGAGCCGGTCGAGCAGACCGGGCATGCCGTCGCCCTCCTGGGCGGCCTCCAGGGAGGTCGCGTGGTAGCTGCGCCCGGCCTCGATGCAGGACAGCACCTCGTCCTCGCCGATGCGCAGCCGCTCGGCGATCTCGGCGGTGGTCGGGGTGCGGCCGTGGAGGGTGGTGAGGTCCTCGGTCGCGGCGTTGACCTGCACCCACAGCTCGTGGAGGCGGCGCGGGACGTGCACGGTACGAACGTTGTCGCGAAAGTACCGTTTGATCTCACCGACGACCGTGGGCATCGCGAAGGTGGGGAACTGGACCCCGCGCTCGGGGTCGAACCGGTCGATCGCGTTGATCAGCCCGATGGTGCCGACCTGGACGACGTCCTCCATCGGCTCGTTGCGGCTGCGGAAGCGGGCGGCCGCGTACCGGACGAGTGGGAGGTTCGCCTCGATCAGGGCCCCGCGCACCCGGTGGTGCTCGCTGGTGCCCGGCTCCAGCCCCTTCAGCTGGCCGAAGAGCACCTGGGTCAGGGCCCGGGTGTCGGCGCCCCGGCCCTGGGGTCTCGGTGGAGCCTGCGGCGGCTCCTCGGGCGCCTCGTTCACGTCCTGGAGGGGCTTCTGTGACTCCGGGGGCTGCTGGGACTCCTGCGGGCGGGACTCGGGGCGCGGCTCGTGGGGCCCGGGTCCGGGACGCGCCTCGGTGCGCGGCTCCGCCGTACGGGACTCTGCCGTACGGGGTTCGGCCGTACGCGGCTCTGCCGTACGGGGCTCCGCCGGTCGCGGCTCCTGGCGGCGCGGCTCGTGCGGGCGGAGCTCTTGCTGGGGAGGCACCTGAGGCGCAGTACTGGCCGGCACGGTCACGCCACCCCTTCGGTCAACTCATCGGTCAAAAGCGGTCATAGCATCACAAGAGATGTGCACTATGTGCAAGCACCGTATATAGCCGTGTTGAGGGCAAGTTGGGCATTTAGGCGTATTCTTTTTACCGGCTCCCCCGGCCGCGAACGCGAAAGGTCCCCCACCCGTCGGAGTGGGGGACCTGGAAGTCCGGAAATCGCTTCGGCGTACGGTTTCAGTTCACCAGTTCGGTGATGAACTCGCCGATGCCCGAGGCCGCATCCGAGATGCCCTGGAAGCCTATTCCCACCATCTCCGCCGCCCGCTTGGGCTGGGTGATGATCACGAAGAGGACGAACACGGTGAGGACGCCCGTGATGAGCTTCTTGGTGTCCATGAACGGTGTCGGCCTCCCCAACCGGCGCTGCAAAGTCGGGTGAGTCTAACCGGTCAGGTTTGGTCACTCACCTGACCTTTAAGGACCAATGACCCGCTGGTTGGGGCCCTTTGCCGCTGAGCGCCGGGTCGGGGGCGCAGCAGGATGGAACGCGAGCCCACCGGTTCTGGCAGGAAACCGGTGGGTGAGGGACCGGACCTCACTGCGGGGTCCGAGCCGCGGGCTTCCCCCTGACCGCGGCTCGGACTGGCAGGTCCGTCCTCACCGGGGGAAGTGGCTCGTCCCCCCGATGGCCACTTCCCCCGTCCCCACCGTCGAAGGTCCCGGCTCCGGTCGGGGCCTTCTTCGCGTCTGGGGGGCGGGGGAAGGACGGGGAGGCGGGGCCGGCGGCGGGGTTACTGGATGGCGCCCAGGAGACCGAGGACCGGCTCGACGGGCGCGATCACCGGGGTGAGCTGGTCGGGCACGTCGGCCAGCTGGTTGAGCTGGTTGGCCCCCTGGCTGAGCCTCGCGCCGATCTCGGGTACGGAGGGCTGCGCGCCGGCGGGCATGCCCGGGGCGGCGGCCGGGAGGTCCGGGAGGGCCAGGGGGGTCACGCCCACGGGCGCGGCGGAGGCGGCAGGTGCGGCGAGGCCCGCGGCGGCCCCCGCGAGGGCGAAGGCGGCGAGCATGCGCTGGGTCTTGGTCATGCCGTGTCAACGGCCGAGCGGACGGCCGGTCACGGCGGGGACGCACGAGAGCCCCGGTTCGTACGAACCGGGGCTCCCAAGAGCGGTAGTGGAGGGATTTGAACCCCCGATGGGTTGCCCCATACTCGCTTTCGAGGCGAGCTCCTTCGGCCACTCGGACACACTACCGAGAGAGATCCTAGCCCACGGTGGGGAGTGGTTTGCAAATCCGCAGCACGTGGCGCTGCTCACCGCTCCCGGAAGAAGTCGGTGAGCTGCCGCGCGCACTCCTGCTCCAGCACCCCGCGGATCACCTCGGGGCGGTGGTTGAGCCTGCGGTCGCGCACGAGGTCCCAGAGCGACCCGGCCGCGCCCGCCTTCTCGTCCCCCGCCCCGTAGACGAGACGCGCCACGCGGGACTGGACGAGCGCGCCCGCGCACATCACGCACGGCTCCAGGGTCACGACCAGCGTGCATCCCGTCAGCCGCCACTCCCCGAGCCGGGCGGCCGCCCGGCGCAGCGCGAGTACCTCGGCGTGCGCCGTGGGATCCGCGACGGCCTCCCGTTCGTTGTGCCCGGTGGCGAGGAGCTCCCCGCCGGGACCGAGCACGACGGCACCGACCGGCACGTCGCCGGCCGGTACCGCCAGGGCGGCCTCCTTCAGCGCCAGGCGCATGGAGTCCCGCCAGGGATCCCGTACGGGATCGGGGCCGTACGGAACGTCGTGCTCGGAGATCACTAGCGGACGGCCTCCAGTACTTCGGTGGCGCCGAGCGCGTCGGCGATCTCCGTGAGGGCGTCTCCGTCGAGGGTCAGCAGTTCCTTGTGGCCGACCCCGAGGTCGTCCAGCAGGCGGGGGTCGCCGAGGGGGCCGGCGGGCAGGGGCTCGGAGCCGGAGCGCGGCTCGTCGTCCTCGTCGTCGGTCTCGTCCGTGTAGGCGGCGACCGGTTCGCCGTCGCCGTCCTCGGTGCCGTCCAGGTCCAGGTCGTCGAGGTCCTCGTCCTCCTCGTCGGTGCCCAGCAGTTCCTTCGTCAGCATCGCTCCGTAGGAGCTGCGGTCGGCCACGGAGGCGTTCGAGACGAAGTACCGAGGGTCCTCCTCTCCGTCCACGCGGATGACGCCGAACCAGGCGTCCTCCTGCTCGATGAGGGCGACCACCGTGTCGTCGTCGACAGCGGCGGACCGTGCGAGATCGATCAGATCACTGAGGGACTCGACGTCGTCGAGTTCCATGTCGCTCGCTTCCCACCCGTCTTCGGTGCGCGCGAGCAGTGCGGCGAAGTACACCGTGACTCTCCCACTGGTCATAGGCGTGCCGGTTGGAGGTCCCCCCGGCCGGAGGTTGGGGTGTGCACGGCCGTGACGCCCGCCGTCCGCACCCCGCCCAATCGGCATCGTGGCAGAAACAGCGGCGTTGCGAGAGGTCTTCCGCACGGCGGCCGTGTCGCGGCGCCGGTCGTACGCCGGGTCGCGGGGGTGGTCCGGGGACCGGTGCGGGCGCCGCCGGTACGGGCCGCGACGCGCCCGGCCGCGCCCCCGCTCACCAGCGGAAGGTCCGCATCCGCATCTGCTGCCGCATCCGGGCCGCGCGGGCGCGCCGGGGCTGGACCCGGTCGCGCAGCTCTCTTGCCTCGTTCAGATCGCGCAGGAACTGCGCGCGTCGCGCCCTGCGCTGCGCCGCCGTCTCCGGCGTCTCGTAGGCCTCTCTCGCGTCAATGTCGTCGGGCTGCGTCTCCGGCATCGGCACCACCCCAGGCTGGTCCGGTCGTCCTCCTCCGCCGTCGCGAAGCAGACCCCCCGCGTTCCCACCTTCCCCCGGCCGGCTCGTTTGATGCCACCTTCGCGCAGATCACCCCAGGTCAGGGGTCGGGCCGCGACAGCGCCGGCGGTCAGGGCGCGCCGTCCTCCTCCGGGAGGGTCGGTACGACGGCCACGGGGCCGTGCGCGTGCTGGAGCACCGCGTGCGCCACCGATCCGATCAGCAGGGACCGTACGCGCGGGTGGTGGCGGCCCACCACGACCAGCGCGGCCGACCGGGACGCCTCCACCAGCCGCCCGGCCGCGTTGCCGGGCTCGGTGGCCTGCTCGACGGGGACGTCCGGGTACCTGGCCCGCAGCTGCTCCAGCCGCCGCGTCTGGGCCCGCAGGGTCTCCCGTTCGGCCGGCACCGTGTCCCCCGCGTCGGCGAGCGCCTCGGGCGGGACCACCGCGAAGGGGGCGCCGAGCAGGTTGGCCGGGCCGGGCGGGACGGCGTACGCGGAGACCACCTGGACGGTGGTCGCCCGTGCGGCGGCTTCCGTGAAGGCGAAGGTCAGTACCGACTCGGGGGTCTCGGTGACGTGCAGCCCGAGCACCACCTTGCCGGCCGAGGGCTCCGCGGCCTCCCCGGCAGGACGGGCCGCCGCGTCGCGATCGGAGTGCGGGACCACCACCACCGGGCAGGACGCGGTGGTGGCCACGGCCCTGCTGTTCGAGCCCAGCAGCAGCGTGGCGAACCCGCCGCGCCCCCGGGAGCCCATCACCAGCATCCGGGGCGAGTCCTCGGCGCTGATCACCCGCAGGGCCGCGGGAACCGAGCCCTCCAGGGACTCGTAGCGGACCTCGCGGGGCAGCTCGGGAGAGGCCTCCAAGAGGGCGCGTACGCGGTCGGTCACCGGGTCGGCGTGCTCCTCGGGCTGGTTCGGGTCGTGCAGCGCCGAGCGGCGGCCGGCGTACAGCTGGGTGACGTCGGGCAGCACGTGGGCGACCAGCAGCCCGGTGCCGTGCCGCAGCGCCGCAGCGCGGGCCCATTCCAGGGCGCGGAGGCTGTGCTCGGATCCGTCGACGGCCGCGATGACCGGTCCGTTGCTCACGAGTCCAGGGTGCTGGGGGGCACGGCGCTCCGCATCCCGGGGCCCGCGGCGGACGCGGAGCGGTGCGCACAGCGCGTAGCCTTTTGCCAGTGGGTCGCGAACAGGCGGCCGTTTTTTCGCAGGTAGCAGGGTCTCGCAGTTCGCGGATCGCAGATCGAAGCCCGGCTGAGTCTTGGAGGATGTTGTGCGTTTGCAGGTCGTCGATCACCCCTTGGTGGCGCACAAACTCACCACGCTGCGCGACAAGCGCACCGACTCCCCCACGTTCCGGCGGCTCGCCGACGAGCTGGTGACCCTCCTCGCGTACGAGGCCACCCGCGACGTGCGCACCGAGCAGTCCGACATCGAGACCCCGGTCGGCCCGACCACCGGCGTCAAGCTGTCGCACCCGCGTCCGCTGGTCGTCCCGATCCTGCGCGCCGGCCTCGGCATGCTGGACGGCATGGTGCGGCTGCTGCCGACCGCCGAGGTGGGCTTCCTGGGCATGGTCCGCAACGAGGAGACCCTGGAGGCCTCCACGTACGCGACGCGCATGCCCGAGGACCTCTCCGGCCGCCAGGTGTACGTCGTCGACCCGATGCTGGCCACCGGCGGCACGCTGGTCGCCGCGATCCGTGAACTCATCAAGCGCGGCGCCGACGACGTGACCGCCGTGGTGCTGCTGGCCGCGCCCGAGGGCGTCGAGATCATGGAACGCGAGCTCGCGGGCACGCCGGTGACCGTGGTGACGGCCGCCGTGGACGAGCGGCTCAACGAGCACGGCTACATCGTGCCGGGCCTGGGCGACGCGGGCGACCGCATGTACGGCTCGGCCGAGTAGCAGTCCTTCCCCCGGAGGGGGATCAGCACCGCGCGGAGGGCGTGGGCGCGGGGTTGGCCAGGACGGCCAGCGCCTTGTCCGCGTCCTCCTTCGTGCTGAGCTCCTTGAAGGCGTCGCCGAGGATCAGGTCGATGTCCGCGCCCTCACGGGCGTCGGTCTGGGTGGCGAGCCCGGTGAGCTGGGTGCCGAGGACGGAGTAGGCCGCCTTGTCGGTGCGCGGAGAGCCGAGCAGTATCCCGGTTCCCTGGACCTTCTTGTCGAAGTCGGCGGGGGCGTTGCCGACGTGGCCGACGGTGAAGCCGCGCTTCTTCAGCTCGTCGCCGACGGCCTTGGCCAGGCCCGAGCGCGGGGTCGCGTTGTAGACGTTGACGGTGATCTGGCCGGGCTGCGGGAGGGCGACCGCGGGGGCCTTGGAGGCGGCGGGGCCTGCGTCGGGCGCGGTGGCCGGTTTCACGGCGCCCGCGGGCTTGGCGGAGGCCGTCGGGCAGTCCTTGCGGGCCGCCGCCATATTCCGCTCGCCGCTGCCGTCGCCGCCGAACACGTCGATGAGCTGCAGCGCTCCGTAGCCGAGGAGGGCCAGGGCCACGACGCATCCCAGCAGGGCGAGGACGATCTTCCGGCGCCGCCTGGGACGGCTCATACGGGGGTAGGCAGCTCCCGTGACGCGGTACTTTCCGCCCATGCCGGGGGGAGTGAGCATGCTCATGAGCGGCAGCGTAGTGCCGTACCGGAATGATGCCTACTAAATGATGAGTTGATCGGGTGAGGGCGACCCGAAAGGCGCAATCAGTCCATCTCGAGGACGCGTGCGTGCAGGACCTGGCGCTGCTGGAGGGCCGCGCGCACGGCGCGGTGCAGCCCGTCCTCCAGGTAGAGGTCGCCCTGCCACTTCACGACGTGGGCGAAGAGGTCCCCGTAGAAGGTGGAGTCCTCGGCGAGCAGGGTCTCGAGGTCCAGCTGTCCCTTGGTGGTCACGAGCTGGTCGAGCCGGACCGGGCGCGGGGCGACGTCCGCCCACTGCCGGGTGGTTTCCCTGCCGTGGTCGGGGTACGGCCGCCCGCTTCCGATGCGCTTGAAGATCACACGGAAAGCCTACCGGGCCGGTGCCTCCGGGCGCAGCCTCGTCCGGGCGGTGCAAAAGTGGCAGACAGGCCTATTACGGGAGGGATACATGAGCCAGGGCACCGACTCACCCGATCCGGCGGACCCGCCCGGTCCGACTGGGGAAGCCGCGGCCGCACCGCCCCGCTCGGCCGGGGCGTCCGGTCGGGCCGCCGCCGAGATCGCCGCCGGGTACGCCTTCACCGGCCCCGCGCTCCACCTGGGCGCCCTGCTCTGGGACGGGACGTGCCTGCCCGAGCGGCAGATCCGGATCCCGCTGTCGATGCTCAACCGGCACGGGCTCGTGGCGGGAGCCACCGGCACCGGCAAGACCAAGACGCTCCAGCTGATCGCCGAGCAGCTGTCCGCCCACGGGGTGCCCGTCTTCCTGGCCGACATCAAGGGCGACGTCTCCGGCATCACCGCGCCCGGCGCGGCGGACGGAAGGACCGCGGCGCGGGCCGCGCAGGTCGGGCAGGAGTGGAAGGCGGCCGGCTGCCCCGGCGAGTTCTACTCCCTCGGCGGGATCGGCCCCGGCATCCCGGTCCGTGCGACCGTGACGGCCTTCGGGCCGGTGCTGATGTCCAAAGTGCTCCAGCTGAACCGGACGCAGGAGCAGTCCCTCGGCCTGATCTTCCACTACGCCGACTCCAAGGGCCTGGAGCTGATCGACCTCAAGGACCTCCGGGCCGTGGTCGCCTTCCTCGTCTCCGACAAGGGGAAGTCCGAGCTCAAGGGCATCGGCGGACTCTCCACGGTCACCGCCGGAGTGATCCTGCGCGCCCTGACCGCATTCGAGCGGCAGGGCGCGACGGAATTCTTCGGCGAACCCGAATTCGACACCGCCGAATTGCTCCGGACCGCCGCCGACGGGCGCGGAGTGGTCTCCGTACTGGAACTCCCGGCAGTTCAGGACAAACCACAGCTTTTCTCTACATTTCTTATGTGGCTGCTCGCCGATCTCTACGGCGGGCTGCCCGAAGTCGGAGATCTGGAGAAGCCCAGACTGGTCTTCTTCTTCGACGAGGCGCACCTGCTCTTCAACGGGGCCTCGAAGGCGTTCCTGGAATCCGTCACCCAGACCGTCCGGCTGATCCGCTCCAAGGGAATCGGCGTCTTCTTCGTCACCCAGACCCCCAAGGACGTCCCGGCGGACGTGCTGGCCCAGCTCGGCAACCGCGTCCAGCACGCCCTGCGCGCCTTCACCCCGGACGACGCCAAGGCCCTCAGGGCCACGGTGAAGACCTTCCCCCGCTCCGCGTACGACCTGGAAGAGACGCTCACCGGGCTCGGCACCGGCGAGGCCGTCATCACGGTGCTCAGCGAGACGGGCGCCCCCACCCCGGTGGCCGCCACCCGGCTGCGCGCACCGCAGTCGCTGATGGCGCCGGTCGGCGCCGACGCCCTGGAACGGGCCGTCACGTCATCGCCGCTGTACGCGCGTTACGCCGAGCCGGTCGACCGCGAGTCCGCGTACGAGAAGATCACCGCCGAACAGGCCGCCGCCGAGGCCGAGGCGGAGGCGGCCGCCGCGGCGGAGGAGTCCCGGAAGCGGGCCGCGGAGGAGGGGAAGGCGGGGAAGGCCGCACGCGGCGCGCCGGAAGCGGAACCCTCCCTGGTCCAACAGGTCGTGGGGAGCGGACTGTTCCGCTCCCTGGCGCGGTCGATCGGGACGCAGCTGGGACGGGAGATCTCGCGGTCGGTCTTCGGAACGGCGCGGCGGCGCCGCTGAGCCGGCGTCACCCCGCGGCTCCTCCAGACGGAATCGAGCGAACCGGCTGCCGGCCCCGCGCCGGGCGCTGACAGACTCGGGGGCATGCGGACCGAACTCACCGACACCACGTCCAGCAAGATCGGCCGGGCGCTCCTCGACGCCCGCCGCGCCGTGGGCAGCCACACCATGGGGCTGGTACTGACCCTCGTGATCGTCACCGACGAGGAGAACGCCTACGACGCGCTGCGCGCGGCCTCCGAGGCCTCGCGCGAGCACCCGTGCCGGATCATCGCGGTGATCAAGCGGACCTCGCGCGGCCCGGAACGCCGACGCCGGACCCAGCTCGACGCCGAGCTGCGCGTGGGATCGGACGCCGGGTCCGGGGAGACCGTGCTGCTGCGCCTGCACGGCGACCTCGCCACCCAGGCCGGCTCGGTGGTGCTCCCGCTGCTGGCACCGGACGCGCCGGTGGTGGCGTGGTGGCCGGCCGACGTCCCCGCCGATCCCGCCCGCGACGAGCTGGGCGTCCTGGCGCAGCGCCGGATCACCGACTCCCAGGCGGCGCCCGACCCGGTCGGCGTGCTGGCCGCGCGCGCGGCCTCGTACGCCCCCGGCGACACCGACCTGGCCTGGACCCGGCTCACGCCGTGGCGCTCCCTGCTGGCCTGCGCGTTCGACCAGAGGCCGCTGCCGGTGACCGCCGCGACGGTGGAGAGCGAGGCCGACAACGCGAGCGCCGAGCTGCTGGCGCGCTGGCTGGAGGACCGCCTGGGCGTGCCGGTGACCCGGGTGGCGACGGCCGGGCCGCTCATCACCCGCGTCCGGCTGGAGACCTCCGCCGGGGAGGTGGTCGTGGACCGCCCCACCGGCTCGCTGGCCACGCTGGTCCTGCCCGGCTGGCCCGACCGCAAGGTCGCGCTCAAGATCCGCAGCACCGCCGAGCTGATCGCGGAGGAACTGCGGCGGCTCGACGCCGACGAGGTCTACGCCTCGGTGCTGCGCGCCCGGGTGGCGCGGTCGGCGTAGGGCCCGGCTTACGCGGTCGGGCTGCCGATGGGGTTGCCGGGGCCCCGGGGGCCGTCTCGGCCCGGCTGCCCCGCGCGTCAGGACGGGGAGCGCTTGGCGGCCTTCTGGGCCTGCTTGTACTCGCGGACCTTCGCCAGTGACTCCGGGCCCGTGATGTCGGCCGCCGAGCGGTGGACCCCCGGCAGGCCGTAGCCGCCGGCGGCCTCGCGCCAGCCCTTCGGGCGCACCCCGAACCGCTTGCCCAGCAGGGCCAGGAAGATCTGCGCCTTCTGCTCCCCGAAGCCCGGAAGCGCCTTCAGCCGGGCCAGCAGTTCCGCACCCGTGGCGGCGTCGGCCCAGACGGCGGACGCGTCGCCGCCGTAGTGCTCCACCAGGTACGCGCACAGCTGCTGGATCCGTTTGGCCATGGAGCCCGGATAGCGGTGCACGGCGGGCTTCTGCGACAGCAGCGCGGCGAAGGCCTCGGGGTCGTGGGCGGCGATGGCGTGCGCGTCGAGGTCGTCGGTGCCGAGCCGTTGGGCGATGGTCCACGGCCCCGAGAACGCCCACTCCATCGGCACCTGCTGGTCGAGGAGCATGCCGGTCAGCGCGGCCAGCGGGCTGCGCGCGAGCAGGGCGTCGGCCTCGGGCTGCTGCGCGAGCCGGATGGTGATGTCGTCCATGCCCCCAGCCTCCCCCGGGACCGCCCGGCAGCGCGGGCGGCACGCGGTCGCCGCGCGATTGTCAGACCCCCCGCCTAGCGTGGGATCGACAGGGCAAGCATGCGTACTGGACGACAGACGACACAGGAGTCGATCGACCATGGCTGAGTTCCCGGAAGGCGCCCCGTGCTGGGTGGACGCGATGTTCACCGATGTGGAGGCCGCCAAGGAGTTCTACGGCGACGTGCTGGGCTGGACCTTCGGCGAGGCCAGCAGCGAGTACGGCAATTACACGCAGGCGTATTCCGACGGCAAGGCGGTCGCGGCCGTGGTGCCGCCGATGCCGGGCGGTGACGCGCCCTCGCAGTGGTGTCTGTACTTCGCCTCGCGGGACGCCGCCGCCACCGCCGACAAGATCAAGGCGGCGGGCGGGACGCTGGTGATGGAGACGATGCGGGTCGGCTCCTTCGGCACGATGGCGATCGCCCGGGAGCCGAGCGGCGCGGTCTTCGGGGTCTGGCAGCCCGGCGAGCACAAGGGCTTCGAGAAGCTGGGCGAGCCCGGCGCGTACGCCTGGGCGGAGGTGTTCACCCGGGATCCCGACGCGGCGGACGAGTTCCTGTCGAAGGTCTTCCCGTACGAGTCCCAGCAGATGGAGGCCGGTGACGACCCGGAGGCAGCCGGGATGGACTTCAAGGTCTTCAGCATCGGCGGCCCGCGGAACCCGGTGCTGGGCCGCATGCGGATGGGCGAGGACTTCCCGCCGGAGATCCCGTCGTACGTGCAGGTCTACTTCGCGGTGCCGAACTGCGACGAGGCGGTCGAGAAGACCAGGAAGCACGGCGGGCAGCTGCACTTCGGGCCGATGGACAGCCCCTTCGGCCGCTTCGCGGCGCTCACCGACCCGCAGGGCGCGGCGTTCGCGGTGATCGACCTGTCGACGACGGTCGGGGAGATGCCGGAGTTCGGCTGACCGGCACGGCCGTACGGTCCGGCCTCCGGCTCAGTCCCAGGGGGTGGGGCTCCACGGCGCCGCCGTGCCGACGGAGATCCCGTCGGTGCAGGGGCCGCAGGTGCCGGGGGTGGGGCTACGGAAGGCCCGGTCGCAGGTGTCGCAGCTCTGGAAGGGGTCGGGCGGGACGTAGGCGGCCTTGCGGAAGAGGGGTGCCAGGGCCGGGGGTTCCTGGACGGAGAGGCGGTGGGCGATCAGTCCGGCCGGGTTGCGGACCGAGTCGGGGATGTTCGCCGTCAGCACGGCGATCACGGCCTCCTTGCTCGCCCCGCGCTCCGTCCAGACCTCGGCCTTCCCGGAGAGCAGCTCGATGTCCCGCTGGCCGAGCAGCAGGCGGTGGTCGACGCGGCGCAGCTCGGCGAGCAGGGCCATGGCGGCCTTGCGGGCGGGGGAGGGCCCGTCGTCCACGGGCGGAGCGGCCGACGGGACGTCGGGAGCGGGGGCGGGGGTGTCGGGCTGCGGCTCTGGCGCCGGGAGCGGCTGCGGCCGCGGTGCGGGCTCGGGCTGTCCGGGCTCGGGCTGCGGTGTGGCTTCGGGCTGTGGTTCCGGTTCCGGCTCCGCGATGGGCTCGGGCTCGGGTTCCGCGACGGGCGCGGGCTCGGGCTCGGGTTCCGCGACGGGCGCGGGCTCCGGCGCGGGCTCCGGCGCGGGTTCCGGTGCGGGCTTCGGCTGGGAGGCCGGCGGCCGCTCGGCGCGGGCCATGGCGGCGGCCTTGGGGTGGTTGTAGGACACCGCACGGGTGACGAACCGGCCGTTCGGCAGCTGCTCCCGGACCCGCTCCAGGTAGCCGAGCGCCTCCAGCTCGCGCAGCGCCGCCGCGATCCGGACCTCCCCCTCCGGCACCCGCTTGACCAGCTCTTTGATGCTGATGGGTGTTCCGGGCGGCAGCGACTGGATGTACGCGCCGAGGCCCCGGGCGGTCAGCGAGAGGGCGGGGTTCTGGAGCAGGTGGTTCCCGATGACGGTGTACCGGGATGTGTGACGGACGTTGGAGTGATGAACGCCGTACGCCGCGCGCATGCGCACGCTAGTGTGCTTGAGAGCCATGGGGAAGCCGGTTACTTCCTGCTTGGTGAGGCCCTCGTTCGGGATTGCCGTCCCGGCGGGGGCCGCTTCATGTCTGGGGTGGTCGGGGCGAGCATATGCCCGGCAACCGGTTCCAAATCCAGCCGAGTTGGACTTGTTCACCCGTGTGAGTGAGGCGGCCTCGCCGGGGAGGGCTGGGTGGGTTGGGCAAGGTGTTTTCCCCCGGTACTGCGTAGCAAAAGAAACGTACGGCCCCACCGACCCCCGGATAACCGCGAGCCGGTGCCCGGGCCGGAAGCCCGTCAACCGCGCGGCGGCCCGCGTACGTCCTGAGGGTGAGGAGCGGGAGGAGTCCCGCGTACGGAACAGGAGCCGGGGAGTTGGGGAGCGGATGGACGGGATCGACGAGCGCCTCTTACGGGCGCTGCTGCGCGAACAGCATCCGGACCTCGCCGCGCTGGAGATCCGTCCGGTGGCCGATGGCTGGGACAACCAGCTGTGGCGCCTCGGCGACGGGCTGGCCGCGCGGGTCCCGCGTACGGAGCGCGCTCCGGGGCTGCTCCTGAAGGAGCGCGCGTGGCTGCCCGTACTGGCCCCGCACCTGCCGCTCCCGGTGCCGGTGCCCTTGCGCGCCGGCGAGCCGTCCGCGCTCTTCCCGAGGCCCTGGACCGTCGCCGCCTGGGTCCCCGGCGACCCCGCCGACCGGGTCCCGATCAGCCGGGGCCACGACGCCGCCGGCCGGCTGGCGGCCTTCCTGCGGGCCCTCCACCGGCCCGCTCCCGACGGCGCCCCCGCGAATCCGGGCCGTGGCGTGCCGCTCGGCACCTTCCCGGCCCCCGCCACCGGCAGGCGGCTCCGGGCGGTCTGGGACGCGGCGGTGGCGGCCCCCGCCTGGGGCGGCCCGCCGGTCTGGCTGCACGGCGACCTCCATCCGGCGAACGTCGTCGTCTCGGACGGCACGCTCGCGGGCGTGGTCGACTTCGGCGAGCTGTGCGCCGGAGATCCGGCGACGGACCTGGCGGCGGCATGGCTGCTGCTCCCCGGGGCCTCGGTGTCACGTTTCTTCGCCGCGTACGGGGAGGTGGACGCCGCGACGGTCCGGCGCGCCCGGGGGTGGGCGCTCCTGCGGGGCCTCGGCCTCGTCGAGATCGGCCGGGCGTGGGAGCGGGGCCTGCCCGGCGGCAAACGGACCTGGGGTCCGGCGGGCCGAGCGGCGCTCGGGCGCGTGGTGCGGGACTGACCGGTACCGGGGTAGGGGGGCGGTGCCCGCCGTTCACTCGATGTAGAGGCTCAGGCCGTGCCCGATCGCGATCCGGCCCGGGTGGACCGCGTGCACCACCCGGCCGTCGCAGTGCGGGCCGTTCCACACCCAGGCCACCCCGTCGGTGAAGTTGGCGACCTCCGAGGGGACGAAGTCGCCCAGCGGGAAGCAGCCGCTCGGGTCGTCGTACCGGACGCCGTCGATGAACAGGACCCCCTGGGCGGCCTGTGCCGTGCCGGGGGCCGCGAGCGCCAGTACCGCGGCCGCCGCGCACGCCCCCAGCAGCCGCGCCGTCTTTCGCATCGTCATCGCCCGCCTCGTTCCTCTCGTCTGACCAGTCGTCATGACCGAAGGTAAGGGACGGTTACGTTCCGTGATACGGCGTGCGGTGGTGAAGCGGGGGCGCGTGAGGGCGGCCGTGCCGCCGGCCCCGGCTCAGCGGCCGGTGAAGGCGGCGGCGTTCTCGCGGGCCCACTGCCCGAAGGTGCGGGCGGGGCGTCCGAGGAGGGTCGCGGTGGTGTCGGCGATGGGCGCGGGGCCGCGGTTCGCGGCCTCCCACAGGTCGAGGAGCGAGGAGACCATCGGCGCGGGCATGTGGGCGGCCATCCGCCGCTCGGCCTCGGCGCGGGTGATGTGCGCGACGGTGATCTCGCGGCCGATGGCGTCGGCGAGGATCGCGAGCTGGCCGCGGAAGGTCAGCGACTCGCCGCCGGTCAGGGTGAGCCGACGGCCGGTGAGGGAGTCGCCGGTGAGGGCCTCCACGGCGATGTCGGCGATGTCCTCGGGGTGGATGGGCGCGATGTGCGCGTCGGGGTAGGCGAGCTCGACCGGCAGCGACCGGCCGATGGAGTACGCCCAGCCGAAGGAGTTGCTGGCGAAGGCGTCCGGGCGCAGGAAGGTGCAGGTCAGGGTGGAGGCGGCGAGGGCCCGCTCGACCGTGAGGCTGTGGCCGGCGAGCGGGTCGTTCTCGGCGTCCGGGCCGAGCACCGAGGACGAGGACAGCAGTACGACGTGTTCGACGCCGGCGGCCTCGGCCGCCGCGACCAGCTCCTGGATGCCGGCGGGCTCGGGGTAGAGGAAGACCTGCCGCACGCCGTCCAGCGCGGCGGCGAAGGTCTCGGGCCGGTCGAGGGCCAGCTTGTACGTCCCGACGCCGGCCGGGACGGTCAGTTCGGCGGGACAGGCGCTGGCCGCACGGACGGTGAGACCGGCGGAGTGCAGGCGTTCGAGGACGGCCCGGCCGACCTTGCCGCGGGCGCCGGTGGTGAGGATGGTCATGGGGTGCTCCGGTTCGTTGGCCGCCGGTCGTGAGGGTGCGGCCCGGTCCGACGGAATTCCTTGAGAGTCGAGAACCCGGTCTCCCACCAAGGACCTCGGCCGGACCCTGGTCCTCGACCTGGAGGCCGTGAGGTCGTGAGGTCGTGAGGTCGCGCGGCACGGCGCCCGCTCCGCCGTCACCGGCGCTCGGCTTCGCGTACGCCACCGCCGGCCGGGGCGACCGCGAACGCCCCGGCCCCGACGCCTGATGCCGGCGTACGTCGCCTCCCGCAGGCCCCGCGCCGGCGCGAGCGCCGGGCCCCGGGAGCGCCGCACGGGAACAGGCAGTGTCCACCGCGCGGGGGCGGACACTGCCTGGGGACCCGGCCGCTCAGCGAAGCCGGCGCGTTCCGCCCCGCTCCACCGCCGGGCGGCCTCGCCGGCTCCGACGGCCGGCCGGGCCGGGGGGCTTCACTTCGCGCCGACCGCGTACCGGTAGGAGAACTGGACGATCTTCCAGACGGTCTCCAGCTCCTCCGCGGTCCGGGGCCCGTAGATGAGCGTCACCGGCTGCGCCGGGTGGTGCACGCCCCAGCCCGCGGCGATGACGTCGGCCTCGGCGTCCCGCGGCAGCGTCAGGTGCAGCGAGCCGTCGTGGTGGGGGTGGATGTGCGCCCACTCACGGCCGCGCTGGAAGGCCTCCACCGGGCCCGTGCCGATGCCCTCGGGGATGAAGAGAGAACGGGCGTGCGGCACCGAGACCAGCGTGGGCGCCATGTAGACGTACGGCAGCGCGCGCATCCGCTCCCACAGCTCCTCCTGCAGCATGATCGGGGAGATCTGGGAGCCCTGGCCGTGCGGAGCCGGTCCGAAGACCCTCGGCGCGGCGCCTTCACGGGGAGTCAGGATGAGCATGGCGGTGTTCCTTTCCGGCCGGTGACCCGGCCGCAGTGAATGCCAGACGGAGCTGCGGTACGTCAGCCCGGACGTTTCAGACGGTCGACTTGGCGGCGAGCTGGTCGAGGACCTGGAGGATTCCGGTGACGACCTCGCTGTCGTCGCCGGGGTGGGTGTCGGCGAAGCGGGTGAGGGAGCGGGGGAGGGCGAGCCGCGCCTGTTCGAGCACGGCGGCGCCGGCGATACCGGCGGACTTGCGGGTCTCGTCCTGGGCCCAGACCCCTCCGTAACTGCCCAGGGCGGTACCGATGACGGCGACCGGCTTGCCGGTGATCGCGCCCGTCCCGTACGGACGGGACAGCCAGTCGATCGCGTTCTTCAGCACGGCGGGGATGGTGCCGTTGTACTCGGGCGAGACGAACAGCAGCGCGTCCGCCCCGGCCACCGCCTCCCGCAGGGCCGCCGCCGGGCCCGGTACGGCGCCCGCGACGTCGATGTCCTCGTTGTAGAAGGGGATTTCCGCCAGACCGGCGTGGATCTCGACGGAGACGTGCTCGGGCGCGTGCTTGACGGCCGCCTCGGCCAGCTGCCGGTTGTGCGAGCCGGCCCGGAGGCTGCCGACGAGGGCGAGGACACGCACGGTCATGGTCGGACTCCTTGCTGAGAGACCTGAGGGACAGGCCGCGGCGGGTACCGCGAAGCTGCTCCCGACAGTAGGCAGGGGCGGCTACCGGCCGGATCAGTAAGGTTTCTGGCAGCGGCTACGTAAGCCGGCGGTTGCGCACGTCAGTGCTGCGTAAGCCGGCGCCTGCGTAAGCCCGTCAGGGGCGGCGCGAGCAGCGAGGGGGGAAGCGGCACATGCTCTACGGACGGCAGACCGAGGAAGCGGCGCTGGACGCACTGCTCGGCGCGGCGCGCGAGGGGCGCGGAGGCGCGCTCGTCCTGCGCGGGGAGGCGGGCATCGGCAAGTCGGCCCTGCTGGACCGCGTCTCGGAGGCGCCGGTGCACACGGTGCTGCGGGTGACCGGCTGCGAGGCGGAACGCGACCTCGTCGGCGCCGCCATGCTCCAACTGCTGTGGCCCTTGCAGGACGTGGTGGCGCAGCTGTCCGGCCCGCAGGCGGAGGCGCTGCGTACGGTACTGGGCGGTTCCGCCGTCCCCGCGGACCGGTACACCACCGGGCTCGCGCTGCTCACCCTGCTCGCCCACCTCGCCGAGTCCGGCCCGGTGCTCTGCGTGGTCGACGACGCCCAGTGGCTGGACCAGAGCAGCGCGGACGCCCTGCTGTTCGCGGCCCGCCGGCTCGACGCCGAGCCGGTGGCGCTCGTCTTCGCCGCGCGGGAGGAAGGGTTCGACGCGCGCGGTCTCCCGGAACTCTTCCTCCCCCGCCTGGACCGGCAGGCCGCCGCGAAAGTGCTCGACCGGTACCGGCTGCCCGCCCCGCGACGCGAGCAGGTCCTCGAGGACGCGGACGGAAACCCTCTCGCACTCCTGGAGTTCGGCCGGAGCGACCGCACCTCAGGGCCCTCCGCCGGCCGGCACGTCACCGACCGGGTGCTCGCCTCGTTCCGCGACACGATCGCCGAACTCCCCTCCGACGTCCGGCTGCTGCTGCTCACCGCCGCCGCCGACAGCAGCCGCGACCTGGCCTCCGTACTGGCCGCCGTCGACGCGCTGGGCGGCAACGGGCCGCAGGCGCTGGAGGCGGCGGAACGGTCGGGGCTGCTCCGGATCGACGGCGTCCAGCCGGCCTTCCGGCACCCGCTGATCCGCGCCGCCGCCTACCAGAGCGCCGCCTCCGTCCAGCGGGCCCGCGTACACCGCGAGCTGGCCGGCCTGGCCGCGGACTCGGACGCCCGCGCCCGCCACCTGGCGCTGGCCGCCCTCGGACCGGACGCCTCGGTCGCCGCGGAAGTCGCCCGGGCGGCGGACCGCGCCCGGGACCGGGCCGCCCCCGCCATCGCCTGTGACCTCTACCAGCGTGCCGCGGCCCTCACCACCTCCCTGCCGGACCGCGGACGCATGCTGCGCCGCGCGGCCGCCGCGGCGGTGGGCGCCGGGGACCTGCGCCTGGCCGGAGTACTGGCCGAACAGGCCGGCCCGCTCGCCACCACCGGAACGGACCGGGCGGCCCTCGCCGAGGTCCGCGCCGCCGTGGAGTTCGAGCGCGGAGACCAGGCCGCCGCGGCGCGCCTCCTCGTCGCAGGCGCCCCGGAGGCCGAGCCCGGGCCGGCGGCGTCGATGCTGCGCACCGCGGCGACGTACGCGTGGTTCTCCGGCGACGCCGACTCCGTGCGCGCCTGCGCCGGGCTCCTCCCCGGCGACCACACCGTCCAGGGCATGGCCGGGCTGGTGGACGGCGACCACCGCGCCGGTCTCGCAGCCCTCGCCGAGGCCGTCGCCGAGGGCGGACCGGGCATGCGTCCCGTCTACGCCGCGGCCCTGCTCGGCGATGACGGCCGGACGGAGGAACTGGTCGTCGCCGAAGTGGCCCGCAGACGCCGCGCCGGCCTGGTCGGCGGACTCCCGGAGGCCCTCCAGATGCTGGCCCGGCTCCAGGTCATCCAGGGCCGGCACCGCGACGCGGAGGCCTCGGTGGCCGAGGCCCGGGCCGTCGCCGAGGACTGCGGCATGCCACAGCGCATCGGCCGACTGGACGTGGCCCTCGCCCGGATCGCCGCGATCGAGGGAGACCCCGAGCGCTGCCGGCCCGTGGCCGGGGGGCCGGTCGACGGCGGGATCGCGGTCGCCTGCCTGCTCGGCCTGCTCGACCTGGGCCTGGGCCGCTACGAGGACGCCCTGGTCCGCCTGGAGTCGGCGTGGACCCGCCCGGCCCACTACATGACGGCCCTGGTGGCCGCGACCGGCGACCTCGTCGAGGCCGCGGTACGCCTCGGCGCCCCCGAGCGCGCCCGGCTCCCGTGGCAGCGCCTGGTGTCCTGGGCGGAGGCCGGGGGCCAGCCCTGGGCCCGGGCCCTCGCGCTGCGCTGCGAGGCGCAGCTGACGGGACGGGAGGACGCGTACGCGGAGGCCGAAGCGCTCCACGCGAAGAGCGGGCGCCCCTTCGAGGCCGCCCGCACCCTGCTGGTCCACGGCGAGTGGCTGCGCCGCGCCCGCCGCCAGGCGGAGGCCCGGGCCCGCCTGCACGAAGCCCTGGAGATCTTCGAGCGCCTTCAGGCCACCCCCTGGGCCGACCGCACCCGCGCCGAACTCCGCGCCGCGGGCGAGTCCGCCACCCCGGCCGTCCCCACCGCCCGCGCCCTCGCCGACCGCCTCACCCCGCAGGAGCTCCAGGTGGTCCGCCTGGCGGCGGAGGGCCGCAGCAGCCGCGAGGTAGCCGCCCTTCTCTTCCTGAGCCCGCGCACGGTGGAGCACCACCTGTACAAGGCCTACCCGAAGCTGGGCATCCGGTCCCGCACGGAACTGGCCCGCCTGAACCTGGACTGACGGCCCTCGCGATCACCTTCGTCAGGGACTGCCCTTGCTCGTCCGCCGAAGAATCCAGCCGCGGGCGGCCGCGGGCCGCGCGTCATCACGATCGCGGAGACCGAAGCGGGCATCCAGGGGACTGCGGATCTGGTGCGATGACCCGCTTTTGAGCGGGCGCTCGCCGACATCCGTGATCAGTACCGAGACCGGCTCGCCACGGTCGGAGAGCGGGAGGCGCTCGCGTACCTCGCGCTGCACCGGAGGCTCAAGAGCGCCGGGACCAGCATCGATCACCCGATGCGCTGATCGCCGCCACCGCGCCGGCGAACGGCTGGACGCTGGTGAGCCGCAACATCAAGCAGCTGGCGAGATCAGGCGTACTCCTGCTGAATCCTTGGGAGCACGGTGGGTAGCCATCGAGGCTGGAATGCGGTAGATCGTCCGACTGTGTCGTAAATGACGGAGACGGGAACTGAGACCACGCAACGCGGAAGGCCCCGGCCGGTTTCCCGGTCGGGGCCTTCAAGTGCCCGGTGAGGCACTGGCGGAGGATACGAGATTCGAACTCGTGAGGGGTTGCCCCCAACACGCTTTCCAAATGTTCGTATGGCCGTCCGGCGGAGGCCGTACCCGCCCTGACGTGGGGTGAAGTGCCTGAGGTGCTACCTGGCGGACGGCCCCGGACGGGGGCGAATGCAACCAGAACTGCAACCACTGCTCGACTACTTACGGCCCTCCGGGCCGTACCACTGGAGGGGCTGGCCGGTCACGGCGGCGATGCATTCGAAGTCGTGGTCGCGGTGTAGGAGCGTGAGGCCCTGCAGCTCCGCTGTTGCGGCCACCACGAGATCCACCGCGCCCGCACTGCGGTGCTTGCCCTGCTTGGTCAGGGCCTCCTGAACCTGCCAGGCGCGGTCGTAAGCGCGGTCGTCGACGGGGACCCAGCCAAAGATCAGCCGGATGTCCTCGATGCCGCGCGCCCGGTCGGCGGCGGACCGGGCGCTGTAGAAGAATTCCAGCTCCGTGATGGGGCAGGTGGCGATGAGCCCGGCGGCTGCCGCCTGGTCCCAGCCGTACTGCTCCGCGTCTCCCGTCAGGAAGCGTGCGAGGGCGCTGGTGTCGATCAGGAACTGTGCCGCGTTCACCGCCGGTAGTTCCTCTTGTCCTCGAACAACTCCAGGTCGAAGGCGCCCTGATCGGCGGCGGCGCGGAGCCGGGTGAGGGCCAGTGCGCGGCGCCGGTTTTCCAGCACTTCGCGGAGCGCTGTGTTGACCGTTTCCTTCTTGGTGCTCGTTCCCAGGGCTTTCGCCACGTCGGCGACCAACTCGTCGTCCAGATCGATGACGGTTCGGCTCATGTGCACCTCCTGATATCAACTATGGAGCAAAGTATATCTGAAACTGCGCACGGACGGCTACGAGGGCATGACGCTGTGGATCCGGGAGAGGGTGAAGACGCGCTCGTCCTCTCGCAGGTGGCACCAGGCTTCGAGGTAGGGCGGGTCGAGTTCGAGGCGGCTGAGGGTGCGTACCGTGCGGTTGCCGGAGGTCGCGACGTATTCGACGGTGATGGGCGTTCCCGTGTCGACGGCATGGGCGAGCTGGCGGACATCGGTGTAGGACAGCCGCTTCGCGTACCCGGCGACGATCTCCTCGGTGTCGGTGCCGAAGGGGACCCCACTGCCGAGGGGGTCGGGGTCCGGGGTAGTGGGTGGGGCGGTGAGCAGGCGGACGGCCAGGGTGTTCGGGTCGGTCCCGGCCGGTGTCCTCACGGTGCGCTTGACCGCGTTGTGGCGGCCGGAGCCCGTGCCGGCCTTTCGGGGGGTCGGTACGGCGGCGGCCCTCTGCGGTCGTTCCTTCTCGATGCGTACGGTTCCGTCGGCGCTCTCGCCGACGGGGGCGTAGCCCTCGGCCCGGAGCGCGGCGAGGGTCGTCTCCAGCGGGCTGCGGCTTATCAGCACTGTGGGCGCGAGCTGCCGCAGGCCGAGTTTGCCGAGCTTGCGGTGGGCGGCGATCTCGGTGAGGAGCGCCGGCTCCTCGCCGTGGATGACGCAGGCGGCGGGGGCGATGCGCACGCGGCCGTGACCGCGGGCGGTGTCGGCGATGAGATAGGACAGGGGCTGGGGCAGCGGCCCGGCGGCGACGGCGGCCAGGTCGGCTGCGAGGCCGTCAGGCGGATGCCCCGCATCCAGGGCCCGGCGGACGCTGCCGGTACTGAACCGCCACACCGAGGCCGTCCCGCTGGTCTCGCGGTCGGCGACGGAATCCAGCAGCGAGGCGAGTGGCGCGGACGGCGTGCCGGTGACGATTGCGGTGAGGTCGGCGCCGATCCGGGCCGTTCGGGTAGCCGTGGGCAGGAGTCGCCCGCACGCGGCGGCCAAAGCTGCCGCGTCGTCTTCCAGCAGGGCGGTACCGAGGGGAGAAAGTGCGCCGCGAGCGAGTACGCCGAGCAGCTCGGCCTCGCGGATCAGAGCGGCGAACGGTGTCCCGTCCTGAGGTGACGAGTCGGCGAGCGGGCGGTACCAGGCCACCAGCGGCCCCAGGTTCGAGCCGGTGGTCGCGCCGTGTCCCGCCGGGAGTTGTGCCGCCGCGTGGAGCAGCCCGTGCCGGGCTTGCAGGCAGCCGCCGCAGGGAGGTGCTCCGGCGAGGGCGGGGAGTGCCTTGTTGTCCTCGTCGCGCGCTTGGGTGGGGGTGAGAGTCAAGTGGTGCCATGCCCGGAGCAGTACGGCGAGTCGTTCGGCGGGCTCCTGTTCCGCCCAGGCGTCGTATGTCTCGGTGGGTGCTACGCGGTCACCGTCTCGGCCCAGCAGCCCGGCCGGGTACGCGGTTTCCAGGGTGAGGCGTACGACGGCGTCGTCGGCTTGGGCGGCCTTGCCGATCCGGGCCAGTTCGCGGGCACCGATCCCGCCGGATTTGAGCCTGGCCGGCGCAGACGCGGAGCACGCGGCCAGGACCGATGCGGCCTGGGCGGCGAACGCCGTGGCCGCAGCTGCGGCCTCCCGCTCCACCTCGGCGGAGCCGATGGCCACCGACTGCGCGGAAGGCGGAAGGGGATCGAACGGGGCGTGCCAGCCCGGCCCGCGCAGTGCCAGCGCCACTTCGACGGGCATGCGCGCGGGACCGTACCGGTGACGGTCCACGATCAGCAGTCCCCGGTCGAGTGCCCACCGCGCGCCGGGTTCGAGGTCGGGGCCGGGCGACCCGAACATGACGAACTGCCGCTGCCCCGCGGTGGAGTCCGCTCGACGGGCAAGCAGCTCCCGGGTGATCGCGGGTGCCCGTGCCACGACTTCGGCGACGGCTTCCGGGTCGCTGTGGTGTTCCACCAAGGCCGCCAGCCGCTGCTGCTTGGTGCTCGGCGGCTTGATACCGAGTGCCACCAGCATGGCGCGCAGCTCCTCCGAGGTCGCGCCTGCCAGCAGTTTCTCCAGAGGGGCGTCCAGCCCCAGGGGTGCCTCCCACGCCTGCCGCAGGGGAGAGGCCATGCGGAGTGCGCCTGCGCCGTCCGGCCACACCAGGGCGTGATCGGCCAGTGCCTCCAGCGTAAAGTCCAGGCCGCGAGCGGCTTCGCCGTCCTCTGCTCCCAGCAGCTTCGCCAGGTCGTCGCGCGAGGCCGGTCCTCCCCGCGCCGCCAGCGCCTCGGCCACTTGCAGGCACGGCAGCGTGAGTGGCGGCAGGGCGAGTGCCACCGACCCCGGGCGCTGGAGGCGGTCCGCCAGCTCCCCCACCGTGCGGGGTTCTGGAGCCGCCGCCGCGTCTTTCCGCGTGGCGAGTACGCGTGCCAGGCGCGGAGCGTCGAGCGAACCCAGCCAGGCTGCCAGCGTTGATCGGGACTTCATGGGGCACCTCGTCGGACCGGGCAGCGGCACCGGAACGGCCCCGGTGCAGAGCCAAGCATGGTGCACACGCCGGCGGCGCGGGTGACGAACGGGAGCGGTTCCCTCCTCGAGGACCGCGTTCCGCAGGCGGTGTTGCGCGGACCCTGAAATATCCCGATTGAGGCGATATAAATGCAACCGGAACTGCAACCAGGGCATGCCGAAGAGCCGGACCGCAATCAGCGGTCCGGCTCTTCGTTTCGCCTGTTCAGGCGGCTGCGGAGGATACGAGATTCGAACTCGTGAGGGGTTGCCCCCAACACGCTTTCCAAATGTTCGTACGCTCGTCCGGCGGGGGCCGTATACGTCCTGACCTGCGGCGGAGCGTTCTGATTGCCTCAGTCCGGACGGCCCCGGACGGAGGCGAATGCAACCAGAACTGCAACCAGCCCTTGCCAGCCACCTGGAGGTGACCAGGGAGCCACGGCCTGGCAAACGGGTGCCGATTGCGGCACTCGCGACACTGCTCAGACGGTTCCGGCGAGAGTTGAGGGGTGCAGCCACCTGCACCGGGGACGGGCTCTGACAGCCAGCGTCTGCCCAGCGTCTTGTGACCCGTCATGTTCGATTTCGCTCTGCGGTGTCAGGCCCTGCTGCCAGACTAGGCAGGTGAGCCTAAATGAGAAGGAGACGCGCCTCCAGTTGATCGACCCGCTTCTGGCAGCTGCAGGTTGGGCAGACGGGCTGGTCGACGAGGAGTACATGTACCGCCCAGGCAAACTGCGGCTGCTTGGTGATCAGACTGTTCGCGATAATCCACAGTTCGTCGACTACGTTCTGCGCACCGAGCCGCGCGGCTGCATCCTCGCCGTCGTCGAGGCCAAGGACGAGTCTCACGCCGAAGGCGCCGGCCTCCAGCAGGCCCTGGCGTACGCCGTCGATCTGGCGGCGCCATTCGCCTACTCGACGAACGGGCACGGCATCGTAGAGCAAGACTTGCGCACGGGGCAGGTGCGACAGCTCCATGCCTTCCCGACGCCTGACGAGCTCCGTCTGCGCTTCGAGGCCGGAGCAACGTGGCGCGGCAAGACCGTCACGGGCCGTGGCGGCGACCAGGTGCCGAACCCGCTCCTGCAGCCAGCCTTCGCGCTTCCCGGTGCGCCAGCCATGCGCTACTACCAGGAGCATGCAGTCTCGGCCGCGATCGAGCAGGTCCTCACTGGTCGCCACCGCGCTCTGCTCTCGCTGGCCACCGGCACGGGCAAGACGTTCATCGCCTTCAACTTCGCCTACAAGCTGCTGGCCACCGGATACGCCCGACGCATCTTGTTCATCGCTGACCGGGTCAGCCTGCGCGATCAGGCATACAACGAATTTGGCGGGCTGGGGGAGCGCCGCGGAGTGGTATCCGGCCCCGACGTCCCGTTGGCACGTGAGGTCCACTTCGCCATCTACCAGACGCTCTACGCCGACGCCCCCGGCGGTGGGAAGGTCTTTGAGCGCTACCCCAAGGGCTATTTCGATATTGTCATCGTCGACGAGTGCCACCGCAGCGGCTACGGAGACTGGGGTGCGATCTTGGAGTATTTTTCGGACGCCTTCCATATGGGCATGACCGCAACGCCGAAGCAGGACGACTCCATCGACACCTATGCCTTCTTCGCTGGCGAAAACCTGGATGAGGGCGGTATCCCACGCCCTATCTTCGAATACTCCCTCGGTCGCGGCATTGACGACGGCTACCTCGCGACCTACAAGGTACTCAGAGTCAAGACCACCGTCGACGAAAGCCTGGTCATCCAGGAGGAGGTTGAGCGCGGTGCCGAGCTCATCGTCCCGGAGGGCGCCACGCCTCGGGACACCTACGAGATGCGCGAGTTCGAGCGGGCCATTGTGGTCCCCGACCGCACCCGCCTGCTGTGCCAGCACCTGGCCGGCGTGCTGCGGACGAACGGCGCCCTCGACAAGACCATAATCTTCTGCGTCACCATGGAACACGCCGACTTGGTGCGCAGCGAGATGCAGGACCTGCTCGGATCCGAGACCGGAAAGAACCTCTACGCCGCCCGGATCGTCAGCGAAGAACGGGATGCCGGAGCCATCCTGGAGCAGTTCCAGTTGGCCTCCAGCAAGGAACCGATTGTCGTCACCACCGTTGACCTGCTCTCGACTGGTGTCAACGCGCCCTCGGTACGCAACATCGTCTTCATGCGGCCGATCAGCTCAGTAACGATGTTCAAGCAGATCATCGGGAGGGGAAGCCGGGTCGACCCGATCACCGGCAAGACGTACTTCCGGATCATCGACTACACCAACGCTACTCGCCTCTTCGACGACTGGGATCTGCCCACGTCACCCCCAGTCGCTGGTCCGATGGAAGGTGATCTAGTTGTGGCCGGGGTCGTCAGGGACGACGAGACAGGCGAACTAATCGCCGATGCCTCGATCTCCGTTCGTCTGACTGGGCGCCTGCTCGCTGAGGCTCGGACCGACTACGACGGTGCATTCCGTATCGAGGAGTTGCCGGGCACAGTCGTTGACGTCTTCGTGACCAGCAGGGGCTACACCCGTCGGCACCTGCGCGTCGACACAACAGAGGCAGAAGCCACCGAGCTGGAAGTGGCCCTGCGCAAGCCATCCCAGGTCGATCTCCGGATCAGGATCTCTGGCGTCGACGTGGCCATCGCCGAAGAGGTAGAGCTGGACCTCGGCAACGGCAACGTCATACACAGCAACGAGTACCTCGAGCGAGCGAAGTCCTCAATCCTCGAGCGGATCAGCTCGCTCGAGGAGCTTCGGAACAAATGGGTCGACAAGAACAAGCGTGCCGAACTCAGCGAATACCTCGGCATGCGGCAGGTCACTCCCGAACTACTGTCGCTGGTGCTGGTACGCGCCGATGTCGACGCCTTCGACCTTCTAGCCTGCGTCGGTTTCGACTTCGAGCCGGTGAATCTATCTGCCCGAGCGACCGCGGCTGAGCCGGTGCTGGTTGCCGAGTTCCCCGATCTTCCCGACGGTTTCATCGTGGCCGTGCTGGACAAATTCCGTCTGGGAGGCGTGGCAGAAATCGCCAGTAGCGAACTCTTTCGACTGCCTCCGTTCGTGGCCCGCTGGGGTGGCATCCTCGGGGTAACGTCACTCCTTGGCGGACCAGAGAAGGTCGCCTCCTTCCTTGGGGCCATCCCCCGCGCCCTCTTCGAGCCCGAAAGCAACGCATGACCCTCTCCGAACTCCAGGCCAAGATCAAGGCAGCATCCGACAAGATGCGGGCCGACGACAACACCAAGAACGCCCTGAAGTACCTGGAGCAGCTCACCTGGCTGCTCTTCCTGAAGGTCTTCGACTCGCTTGAAGAGAACCATGAGATGGTCGCCAAGATCGACGGTACCGTCTACAAGCCGCTCATCAAGGATGAGTACCGCTGGGGCACCTGGGCCAGGAACTCCAAACTCACTGGCGACCAGCTCATCGACTTCGTCACCGACGATCTACTCCCCTACCTCCGCGAACTGTCCGGTAGCACCCGGGCTGAGCGCTTCGCCGCAATCTTCGCCGAGGTCCGCACGGTCATGAAGTCGGGCTACTCGCTTAAGGAAGTCATCTCCATCGTCGATTCGATCGACTTCCACGCTCTGGACAACCATCACTCCATGAGCGTCATCTACGAGTGGCTCCTGGCGCAGACGGCCGACGCCGGCTGGTCCGGTGAGTTCTACACGCCGCGGCCGGTCGTTGAGACCATGGTGCGCTGCGTCGACCCGAAACTCGGCGAGAAGGTCTATGACCCCTGCTGCGGCTCGGCAGGCTTCCTGGTCGCGAGCGCCGAGCACATTGCGCCGTCCACCAAGACGACAGAGCAGCGCGAACAGTTCAACTCAGAGACGATCTACGGCCAGGAGTCTGGGGAGATTGCCGCGCTCGTCGGCACCATGAACCTGATCCTGCACGGCGTCGAGGACCCGCAGATCATCCGGCGGAACACGCTCGAACAGGACATCCGCAATGTCAACCCGAGCGACCAATTTGATGTCATCCTGACGAATCCGCCGTTTGGTGGCACCGAGAACCCTCAGGTGCAACAAAACTTCCCGAGCAAGTCCGCTGCCACCGAATTGCTCTTCCTGCAGCATTGCATGGCCAAACTGCGCGATGGCGGACGGGCCGCGATCGTTCTCCCAGATGGTATTCTGTATCGCACTGAGACTGCGTTTTCAACTGTGCGCCGCCGCTTGGTAAACGAGTTCAACGTGACGGCCATTGTGCGCCTGCCCACAGGGGTTTTCCCTGCCGCCGCAGACATTCGCACCAATCTCATCTTCTTTACCATGAGCGGGCGTACCGAGACTATTCGGTATTACCAGGTGCCGTCGCCGCCGGGGAAGCGCTCCTATAGCAAGACTAATCCACTGACTCGAGACGTCCTCAAGGGTGTCGAGCGTTGGCTGGTCGAAGGCGAGCCGGACGAATACTCCTGGGAGGTTGCGTACGACGCGCTCGTCGAGAGCGGCTTCGACCTCGATGTCCCCTGGCCAAACGCGGCGCAGGTCACGGGTGCAGAGACGGCAGGCGAGCAGCTGGAAGAGCTCCAGGCGCGACTGGGCATCCTGAGTGAGCTGACGGAAGCACTCGTCAAGACGCACGCCGAGCTGCACAACTATCCGCTCCAGGAGGCCATCCCGATCGGGAACTTCGTCGTCGAAGCTGGCGCGCGAGCAGGCGGTAAGACACCTGACCGCTTCGTGGGCGTGAGCAATGCCGGTGGCCTGGCACCCTTCAAGGGCAAGACCGCCAGCGACACCAGTCGCTACCGCGAGCTCCGACCTGGCGATTTCGTCTATAACCCCATGCGTGCCAACGTCGGCTCGATCGCGCTCTGCCGCCGGGAGGAGGAGGCTGGCTGGGTCAGCCCTGACTATGCGGTCTTCCGGCTCACGGAGGATGCACCGTTCGATGCCGAGTACCTGCTCATGTACCTCAAGAGCGAGCAAGGGAGGGCAGAGATTGAGCGGCAGAGTCGCGGAGCGGTGCGTCGCCGTCTCTACATCGATGGTCTTCAGCGGATCACGGTGCCACTGCCAGGTGACCATGAGACATGGTCCGCACTCATCGGGTCCTTCGCCTCAATTCGCCGGCACCTGCGCGAGTTGCCCGTGACGTCCGTTGGGGCTCTGGCCGCCTTCGAGGCGGCCGTGTTCAGCCCGCGTGAGCAGCCAGGCGGGCAAACGGGCGAGACCAGCCCCTCCGTGGGGTGACGCCAGCTTGGCTCCCTGTCTAGTCCGGCCTGTGCCTGGACGAGCGACTCTGGGGCGGCTCGGTGCGCTTCTCGGTTCCTCCAAGGCGCACCGAGCTAAATCACCCCGGACTGTGGAGTGGAAGTTCGGCCCATACGACCTTTCCGGCGGACGTGGGGTGGCCCCATTTGGCGGCTGGCCATTTCGCGCACCAGCCCCCGTCCGCCGGTGTCCTGGTCCCCGACTTCTCACCGCAGCGGTGGACGGGGATCGCGGGCTCGGACGAGCAGGCGCCGACGGGAGCGGGGCGCGAGGGCTTCGTCGTGGACTGTGCCAGCGCGGCGGATGCACCGATGTGCGGAGGGTTGGTGTTCCTGCATATCGGTGCTCGTGGCGGTCGGCAGCAGACTCACGACACTCCCCTCTCATCGGGTTACAAGGCGGCGTTCCTCGTGATCCGTGACTGGGCACCTGGATAGACCACTGTTTGCTGCTCCGAAGGGCTCGGCTGGGACGAGCCTGGAACGGGTCGGCCACGTGCCCGTGCAGCCATCGATCACCCTGAACTGGTCAGCGACTTCCGGACTGCTTCGGTCAGCGAAGCCGCGCGAGGATCGTCCGAGCCGCTGATGATGTGGTTCATGGTGTAGCCGAAGGCGATGCCCTGTGCGGGGTCGGCGAAGCCGAGCGAGCCGCCGCGGCCGGTGTGGCCGAAGGCGTTCGGTCCGGTCATGAGGTTGCCCTCCGTGGGCAGCATGAATCCGGTGCTGAATCGGCTCGGGATCACCATGACCTGGTCCTGGCCGTTGGCCTGCTCCTGGATCGCCGAGGACAGGGTCTGCTCGGCGAGTAGGCGCACGCCGTCTACCTCGCCGATCAGCGCGGCGTACATGCGTGCGAGGGCCCGTGCGGTGGCGATGCCGTTGGAGGACGGGAGTTCCGCGGCCTGCACCTCGGGCGAGTCGAAGTCGATCGCGGCCGGGTCGGTGACCGCGAACGCCCGGTTGCTGAAGGAGTTCGGGTCCCGCCAGGCGGCGACCTGTTCGCGGAGCTCCTCGGGGACCGACTCGGCCGGCACCGTCGTAAGGTCAACTGCCGGTCGCCGGTACACCATGCGGCTGACCCGGTCGCGCTCGCTCGCCGGCAGGCCGATGAAGAAGTCCAGTCCGAGAGGGCGCGCGATCTCGTCGGCGAAGAAGCGGCTTGGTGAGCGGCCGGAGGCCCGGCGGATAACTTCGCCGACCAACCAACCCCAGGTTCGGCCGTGGTACCCGTGTGCGGTGCCCGGAGTCCACTGGGGACGCTGCGCCGCCAGCGCTACTGCCATGGGCTCCCAGGACAGTGCCTCTGCCAGCGGCAGCGGTTGGTCCAGGGCGACCAGGCCGGCCTGGTGGGACAGGAGCCAACGGACGGGGATGTCCGCCTTGCCGTTCGCTGCGAACTCCGGCCAGTACTTCGCCACCGGCGCGTCAAGGTCCAGCAGTCCGCGTTCGACCAGCATGTGTGCCGCGGTCGCGGTGGCTCCCTTGGTCGCCGAGTAGACCAGTTGCAGGGTGTCTCGTGTCCACGGACGGCCGGTCTCGGGGTCTGCGACGCCACCCCACAGGTCGACCACCGGCCGGCCGTGCCAGTAGACGCACACGGCCGCGCCGATGTCCCCGTGCTGGGTGAAGTTCTCCATGAACGCCTCGCGGACCGGCTCGAACCCGGGCGCTACCTCACCGTCGATCGTCGTCATGCCACTCATCCTGGCATCTTGGCTGCCCACTCTGGCAGGGCAAGCGGGCCGTGCTCAAAGGCATTTGGCATCGACGCGTACGACGAGGGTGACGCGTTCGCCGCTCGTGATCGGCCGCACGCCATGGATGTGGTCGCGGGTTGCCGGGAAGGCGACCAGGGTGCCGCAGGGCGGCTTGATCTCCTGGGCGGGGTTCTCGAAGAACAGCTCGCCGCCGCCGAAGGAGTCAGGGGTGTTGAGCCAGATCACGAGGGTGAGGTCGCCGCCGACGACGGGCTGTCCGTTGGTCCGGGCCCGCTCACGTTCGATGTCGGTGACCTCGTCGTGGTGGGCGACGAAGCCGACGCCGGGGCCGTAGCGGTAGACGACCGCCGGCTGGGTGGGTATCCGTTGCGGGGCGATCTCGAAGTGGCTACGCAAGTGGGCGGCGCAGTGCGAGATGACCGCCTCCTCCAGGTGCGTCTGGATCTCGACGTACTCGCTCTTGCGTAGCGATTCGTCGATGACACCCTGGTAGGTACGCGGGTGGGCGGTCTGGTTCTTCACGTGGTCCATCAGCGCTCCGCAGAGGCTGAGGGGGATCGCGCTCTCTACGACGAGCGGTAAGCGGCTCTTCCAGGTCATGCGGTGGGCTCCTTCCACCAACGGGTGCCTTCGGGCGAGTCCTCGAGGATCACGCCCTGCTGGGTGAGCTGGTCTCGGATCGCGTCGGCCTCGGCGAACTTCTTCGCCGCACGGAGCCGGTCGCGTTCCTTCACGAGTTCGTCGACAGCGGCATCGCTCTGGGCGGCGCCGGGGATGTCGAAGGTTCCGAAGAGGTTGTTCACGTCCTCGATCAGCCGCAGAGCGGCCGGGCCAGCCGGCTCCTCCATGCGATTCTGCTCGCGGATGAACTGGAAGAGGACGGCCAGGGCGCCGGGGGTGTCGAAGTCGTCGTCCAGGCGCTCACGCATCTCCCTCCAGGTGTCGGCGGCGCGTGCGGCGTTCGCCTGGCTGTCCGTGTGCGCGGCGTCGATGGTCCGGGCGAAGTTCTCGATCCGGCGGCGTGCCCCCCGGGCCTGCTCCAGCGTGGAGTCACTCAGCTCCATGGAGGAGCGGTAGTGCTGGGAGAGGAAGGCATGCCGCAGGGTGCGGAAGTCCGTCCGGGTGAGGGCGTCGCGGATGGTGAGGAAATTGCCGGTGCTCTTCGACATCTTCTCGCCGTCCACCCGCAGCAGACCGGTGTGCATCCAGTAGCGGAGGCGGTGAACGACTTCCTGACCCGCCGACTGTCGGCGACCGACTTCGGGGCCGCCGCGTGACGCGAGCCTCCGCACCGAAACCCCGCCAGCCCAACGGCGCCTCGTCAATCTTCCAGGGCAAGGACGGTCGATGGCACGGCTACGTCACCGTCGGGATCAAGGACAACGGCAAACTCGAACCGGCGTCACGTGAGTCGCAAGACCCGCCCCGAGGTCACCAAGCTCGTACGCGAGCTTGAACGGCAGCGTGACAAGGGAACGGTCCGCAAGGTCGGTCAGAGCTGGACGCTGGAGACGTGGCTGACGCACTGGGTGGAGAACATTGCCGCAGCGCACGTCTCGGAGAACACCATCGACGGCTACCGCGTCGCGGTGAACCACCACCTCATCCCCAACCTCGGGGCCCACCGCCTGGAGAAGCTCGAGCCCGAGCACCTGGAGCGCTTCTACAAGAAGATGCAGGACTCTGGCAGCGCCGCCGGCACCGCCCACCAGGTCCACCGCACCGTACGCACCGCCCTCAACGAAGCGGTCCGCCGCGCCCACCTCACCGTCAACCCGGCCACGATCGCCAAGGCCCCGCGCCTGGAAGAGGAGGAAGTCGACCCTTACACGGTCGAGGAGGTCCAGCGCCTCCTCGCCGAAGCCGCCGAGCACCGCAACACCGCCCGCTGGGTCATCGCCCTGGCCCTGGGTCTGCGGCAGGGCGAGGTCCTCGGCATGCAGTGGGACGACGTCGACTTCGACCTCGGCGTCATCCGCGTACGGCGCGGCCGGCTGCGGCCCCGCTACAAGCACGGCTGCGGCGACCGCTGCGGCCGCAAGCCCGGCTACTGCCCCCAGAAGATCAACACCCGGCGCGAGACCAAAAACGCGAAGTCCCGCGCCGGCCAGCGGCCCATCGGTGCCCCCGACGAGCTGATCCAGCTGCTGCGCCAGCACAAGGAGGAACAGGCCCGCGAGCGTTCCCTTGCCCGCGACCTGTGGACCGAGAAGGGGTACGTCTTCACCTCGCCCACCGGCGAGCCCCTGAACCCGAACACGGACTACCACAAGTGGAAGGAGCTGCTGAAGGCCGCAGGTGTCCGCGCCGCTCGCCTCCACGACGCCCGCCACACCGCAGCCACCGTCCTGCTCATCCTCGGCGTCCCCGACGCGGTCGTCGACGCCATCATGGGCTGGGAACCCGGCAAGTCCGCCCGGATGCGCCGCCGCTACCAGCACCTGACCAGCCGCGTCCTCAAGGACACTGCCGACAAGGTCGGCGGCCTCCTGTGGGGCACGGGCCAGGCGGAAGCCGCGCCGAAGGCCGGCCAGAGCCCCGTTCCCGCCGAGCTGGTGGTCCACGTTGCCCGCCTCGGCGAGCGGCCCGTGCCCTTCCTCCACCGCGAGCACGCCGACGAGGTCGTCGCACGGTGGAGCGAGGACTGGCCCGACCACACTGCCGAAGTCGAGGAATGGGACCGCTGGCGCTGGGAACACCAGGGCCCCGGCGGCGGGAGCGCTATCCGCGACTGTGTGCCGGAGCGGGTCGTGGTCTTCCATGCCCGAGCCCTGTTCCTTCCTGGCGGCAGACGCGCGGCGGGCAGGCTCCCCGAGCAGTGGGCAGTACCGGCTTGGGAGTTCGAGACTGACCGCTACACCAACCGCGTCTCGGCTTGGCGCACGACCCGACGTCCCGGCTTGGGCCAGGAGGTCGAGGCCCAAGTGCGTGGCACGGATAAGACAGCCGTCGAAGCTGCCTTCGTCGAAGCGTGTGCCCAGGCTGTGGACCGAGCCCGAAACCCTGGGAAGTACGGCGATACAGACGAGTGGTGACCTGAGCATGGCCGAACCAATCGAATGGTTCGGCCATGCTCACGTTCAGGCCCCAGCTTCCTCATCCGGCTTGTCTAGATCAGGAGGGGCGCCACTGGTGGGACTTGGCTGTCACAGCTCTACGGGACGGACCGACCGGAAACGACGCTTCTGCTCGTCCGCCCCCCACGGCTCCGTGTAGTGCATCTCAGCCAGGACTGTCTGTAGATCGGTGTGCTCGAAGTAGCCCTTGTCTGCCAGGTGAATGATCACGCCCATCAGTTCGCGATACGTACGCATGCGGCCTACCTCGAACCCGTACCCATCCCAGTGCTCCGCCGGACGGCACCGGTAGTGGAAGACCACCCACTGAGCTCGGGGTGGAACGTCGCGTGGATTGAGAATGCGTGCTTGGAAGTCGTTGGGCGCGGCAGCAGCGACCCGCTCCTGCCGCTTTCGCTCGAACGCCTCACGGGCCGCCCGCGCCCGCTCGTGCTCGCCTCTGCTGAGCGACAGCTTCCCCTCGTCGGGGGCGATCTCTTCGCCGCACTGCTGGCAGTACGCCGTGATCTCTACAGTCAGCTGCCGACGGGCTTCGCTGTACGGTTCGCCCGTCTGAGCCATCCGGGCTCGGATCTCCTGCTTGCGGGCGCGATCTCTGGTCATCGTGTGTCCTCGCTGACGGAGCCCCACACGCACCGCCGCATCACGGTTGACCTGGGCGAACAACGTCGTGCGAGTCGGTGACCCTTGTCCTCGTCGCTACTGGCGGTGTGGGCGCGTCTGCAGCTCGGAAGCGGGCGCGCACGATGCGCCGCTACGAGCGGAGTATAGCGACACGGCCGCTTGGCGCGCTGCTCTCGGAGAGGCGCCGTGCTCGCCGTCGAGCGGTACGCGATCAGCCCCTGTAGGACAGAGCCGATGCGCGAAGGAGCCCTGCTGACGTCCGGTGGATCGCGGCAACTGCAACCAAAACTGCAACCACGGAACGACGAAGGACCCGGCCGCTGTGCGGTCGGGTCCTTCGTTTGCCCTGGTGGGCGAGTGCGGAGGATACGAGATTCGAACTCGTGAGGGGTTGCCCCCAACACGCTTTCCAAGCGTGCGCCCTAGGCCTCTAGGCGAATCCTCCGCCGCAAACAATACAAGACGTTGAGGGGTGCTCGCGAACACGATCCGGATCGGTGGTCCCGATCCGGATCGGCCGGGGGACCGGCTCGATTCCGGGGGGTCGTATCCGCTAGGGTGGGGGGCAGCCCCTCACGTGGCGCTATCTCACCCAACTCCCCCAGGGCCGGAAGGCAGCAAGGGTAAGTGGGCTCTGGCGGGTGCGTGGGGGGCGCTTTGCGTTCTCGGGCGGGCGGGCCGGGGGCGTCGGCGGGCCGCTGTTGTCGGTGGGCCCGGATAACCTCGTAGACGTGTCGTCCCTTGCGCTGTACCGCCGCTATCGCCCCGAGTCGTTCTCCGAGGTCATCGGGCAGGAGCATGTCACTGCCCCGCTGATGCAGGCCCTGCGGAACAACCGGGTCAACCACGCGTACCTGTTCAGCGGCCCGCGCGGCTGTGGAAAGACGACCAGCGCCCGCATCCTCGCCCGGTGTCTGAACTGCGAGCAGGGCCCGACCCCCGACCCCTGCGGGGAGTGCCAGTCCTGTCGTGACCTGGCCCGCAACGGGCCGGGATCGATCGACGTGATCGAGATCGACGCCGCCTCGCACGGTGGTGTGGACGACGCCCGTGACCTGCGCGAGAAGGCATTCTTCGGGCCCGCGTCGAGCCGGTACAAGATCTACATCATCGACGAGGCCCACATGGTCACCTCGGCGGGCTTCAACGCCCTGCTGAAGGTGGTCGAGGAGCCGCCGGAGCACCTCAAGTTCATCTTCGCCACCACCGAGCCCGAGAAGGTCATCGGGACGATCCGGTCCAGGACGCACCACTACCCCTTCCGGCTCGTGCCGCCGGGGACGCTGCGCGAGTACCTCGGCGAGGTCTGCGGGCGCGAGGGGGCACGGGTCGAGGACGGGGTGCTGCCGCTCGTCGTGCGCGCCGGCGCCGGGTCGGTGCGTGACTCCATGTCCGTCATGGACCAGCTCCTCGCCGGTGCCGGCGAGGAGGGTGTGACGTATGCCATGGCCACCTCCCTGCTCGGCTACACGGAGGGATCGCTGCTCGATTCCGTCGTGGACGCCTTCGCCGCCGGGGACGGGGCCGCCGCCTTCGAGGTCGTGGACCGGGTGGTGGAGGGCGGGAACGACCCGCGCCGGTTCGTCGCCGACCTGCTGGAGCGGCTGCGCGACCTGGTGATCCTGGCCGCCGTGCCGGACGCCGGGGAGAAGGGGCTGATCGACGCCCCCGCCGATGTCGTGGAGCGGATGCAGGCCCAGGCGTCGGTGTTCGGGGCCGCCGAGCTCAGCCGTGCCGCCGACCTGGTCAACGCCGGGCTCACCGAGATGCGGGGTGCCACCTCGCCCCGGCTGCAGCTGGAGCTGATCTGCGCCCGGGTGCTGCTGCCGGCCGCCTTCGACGACGAGCGCTCCTTCCAGGCCCGGCTCGACCGGCTGGAGCGCAGCGGGCCCCCCGCCGCCTTCGCCGCGCCGCCCGTGGCCGCCGTCGCGCCCGTCGCGGCGCCCGTCATGGGGTACGTGCCCGGCCCCGAGGCGCACGCCATGGCCCCGGCCGGGCCCGGCGGCGGGGTCGCCGCCGCGCGTGCCGCCGTACGGGGTCCCGGGCCGGAGGCCGCAGCGGAGGCCCCGCCCGCGCAGGTTCCCGCCCCGGCTCCGGCCGCCGCCCCGGCCGCCGCGCAGGCCCCCGCCCCGGCTGCCGCCCCCGCGCAGGCGCCCGGCGCCTGGCCCGGGGCCGCGCAGCCCGGCAGCGGCGCGCCCGCGCGCGGTGCCTGGCCCGGGGCCGCCGCCCCGGCCGCCCCCGTGGCCCCCGCCGCCGGGGCGTGGCCCAGCGCCGCCGTGCCCGGCAGCGGCACCCCGGCACCGGCCACCCCCGCCCCCGCGCCCGCCGCCGCCCCCGCGGCGTCCGGCTCCGCGCCCGCGCCGACGGCCGCCGCGCCCTCCGCCGACATGGCCGGTGGAGTCGGGCAGGTCCAGGCGATGTGGCCCGGCGTCCTGGAGGCCGTCAAGAACCGCCGGCGCTTCACCTGGATCCTGCTCAGCCAGAACGCCCAGGTCACCGGCTTCGACGGGACCACCCTCCAGCTCGGCTTCCCCAACGCCGGAGCCCGCGACAACTTCGCGAGCAGCGGCAGCGAGGACGTCCTGAAGGCGGTCCTGGCCGAGCAGTTCCAGGTCAACTGGAAGATCGACGCCGTGGTGGGCGGGGGCGGCCCGGCCCCGGCCGCGTCCTCCTCGTACTCCTCCTACTCCGCCCCGGCCGCCCCTGCCCACAGCCCGCCCCCCGCCCCCCAGGACCGGCCGGCCCAGGCGCCGCCCCAGCAGCCGCAGGCCCCCGCCCACCAGCCGCCGCCCCAGCAGCAGGCTTCCGCGCCGCGGCCGCCCGTACAGCAGGCGCCCCCGCCGGTCGCCCCCGAGGACGACGTACCCGAGGAGGACGACCCGGACCTCGTCGACAGCGCCCTGACCGGACACGAGCTGATCGTGCGCGAGCTCGGAGCGACCGTTGTGGAGGAATACACGAATGAGTAGCCCGCGCTGATTGGGTGGCCGCACGAAACCGGCCGCGCCGTCCGGGCTACCCTGGGCGGCGTGAAGGTCCTCGTCATCGGCGGCGGCGCCCGCGAACACGCCCTGTGCCGCTCTCTGTCCCTCGACCCCGACGTCTCCGCGCTGTACTGCGCCCCCGGCAACGCCGGGATCGCCGAGGTGGCGGAGCTGCGTCCGGTCGACGCCCTCGACGGCGCCGCGGTCGCCGCCCTCGCCACCGAACTCGGCGCCGGCCTGGTCGTCGTCGGACCGGAGGCGCCCCTGGTCGCCGGTGTCGCGGACGCCGTCCGCGCGGCCGGCATCCCGGTCTTCGGCCCGTCCGCGGAGGCCGCGCAGCTGGAGGGTTCCAAGGCCTTCGCCAAGGACGTGATGGCCGCGGCCGGGGTGCCGACGGCGCGCAGCTACGTCTGCACCACCGCCGAGGAGGTCGACGCGGCCCTCGACGCCTTCGGCGCCCCGTACGTGGTCAAGGACGACGGCCTGGCCGCCGGCAAGGGCGTCGTGGTGACCGAGGACCGCGCCGCCGCCCGCGCCCACGCGCTGGCCTGCGAGCGGGTCGTCATCGAGGAGTACCTCGACGGCCCCGAGGTCTCCCTCTTCGCCGTCACCGACGGCGTCACCGTGCTGCCCCTCCAGCCCGCGCAGGACTTCAAGCGCGCGCTCGACGGCGACGAGGGCCCCAACACCGGCGGAATGGGCGCGTACTCGCCGCTCCCGTGGGCCGACCCGAAGCTGGTCGACGAGGTCATGGAACTGGTCCTCCAGCCGACCGTCGACGAGCTCCGCCGCCGCGGCACCCCCTTCTCCGGGCTCCTCTACGCGGGCCTGGCCATCACCAGCCGCGGCACCCGCGTCATCGAGTTCAACGCCCGCTTCGGCGACCCCGAGACCCAGGTGGTCCTGGCCCGGCTGCGCACCCCGCTGGCAGGCGTGCTGCTGAACGCCGCGAACGGCACCCTGAACGCCCTCCCGCCGCTGAACTGGAGCGACGACGCGGCCGTCACCGTGGTCATCGCCTCGCACAACTACCCGGACACCCCGCGCACCGGTGATCCGATCGAGGGCCTCGACGAGGTGGCCGCGCAGGACGCGCCCGACGCGTACGTGCTGCACGCCGGGACCCGGCGCGAGGGCGGCGCGGTGGTCAGCGCGGGCGGCCGCGTGCTCTCGGTGACGGCGACCGGTTCCGATCTGGCGCAGGCGCGCGAGAAGGCGTATAAGGCCGTCGGACGGATCAGGCTGGACGGCTCGCAGCACCGCACGGACATCGCCGCCAAGGCGGCCGAAGGCCGCTGACCAGCACGGCTGTCACGAGGCGGGCCCGGGGGCGCGAAGACGCGCACCGGGCCCGCGCGTGTATGCGCGTGCGACTGCATCCGGCCGCCTTCGAACGCACCCACCTTTACCCAAAGCCATTCCATCGGGTGATCGTCCCCCGGAGTGCCTGACTGCCGCGCCCGCCCCAACTAGGGTGCGGCGCAAGCATTCCGGCACTTGGCCCACCGGCATTGCGATGTCAGTGGCGGGTGTCACAGTGGGGGAGTGAGCAAAGCCGCCGCAGGGCAGAGGGGGTGAGGTCCGGTCGTGTCCGGAACCGGTTCGAACGCAGAAGTGGGCGCGCCGTCCGCGCGGTCGCGGGCCCTCGCCGTGCTGCGGGTCCGCAGCAGAGCCATGGCCGTCGTGCTGCTGCCCGCCGCCGTCGCGGTGGTGCTCCTCGCCGCCCGTATGACGGGCCGGCTGGCCGGGGATCCCTGGCCGGCGGTGACCCTGGCCGTCTGCGCGGTGGCCGCGCTGGTGCTGCTGGCGGGCGGGATATTCGGCGCGGTGGTGCTGCGCGCGGGTCCCGCCGTGACCCCGACGGTGCCGCTGCCCGAGGCCGCCGCCCCCGATCTCTACCGGCTCGTGCGGGACCTCGCCGACCGGATGGACGTCCCGGCGCCCTCCGCGATAGCGCTGACCCCGGACTGCGACAGCTGGCTGGAAGACCGCACCCATGCGGCCCACCGCCGGTCCGGCATAGGCAGCGGCCCGGAGTCCGAGCCCGGCGCGGCCCCCGTGCTGGTGATCGGCTCGCCGTTCCTGTGGTGGATGCGGGTCGCCGAGCTACGGGCCGTCCTCGCGCCCGTCGTCGCCGGTACGGGTCCCTCCGCGCACCCGGACATAGCCGACGCGCGCGGCTTCGTACGGGGGCTCGACGCGGCGGTGGACGTGGGCGGCAGGCGCGGGCTGGGCTGGATCGCCCGCCCGGCCCGGCTGCTGCTGCGGCTGTGCCGGACGGACGCCGCCGAGATGGAGCGCGGGGTGGCCGCGGCCGCCTCCGACCGCGCGCAGGACGTGGACTACGCGCTGCGCATCGTCGCCCAGGAGCAGGTCGGTCTCGCCTACGCGGGCTGGGACCGGCTGCTGACCCGGGTCGCGCTGCCGGCCTGGCGGATGGGCCGCTGGCCGGCGCACCTCGACGTCGGGGTGGTCTCCGCCCTGACCGAACTGTCCCGGCGGGACCGGCTGGCCGAGGGGTTCACCTCGCGGCTCGGCGAGCGCCCCGCCTGCGACCTGCTGGAGCAGCCCGGAGTGGTCGACGAGGCCGCCTCCCTGCTGGCGGCCCGGCTGTTCCACGGCGGCCCCGCCGAGGCGGGACCCGACTGGGCGCCGGTGGACTGGACGGCCTACCCGCAGGAGGTCGTGGACCGGAAGTGGCGTACCGAGGCGGCCCGCCTGCACGCCGCCCTGGACGCCCTGTCCGTCCCGGCCGGCCCGGCACCGTCCCCGGCCGCTCCGGCCCGGCCGGACCGCTCCCGGCCGCCGGGGGAGCCGGTCCCGGCGGCCACGGGAGCCCCCGCCCAGGCCGGAGTCCCGGGGTCCGCGAGCACCGGCCCCGGCCACCCCGCCGGCCCCGCCACGGCCTCCACCACGGCCGCCGCCCGGCCCGCGGACCGGGCCGCCCTCGGTGAACCGGCCTCCCAGGGCGGGCCGACGCTCGAGCGGATCCTCGGCTACCTCACCGACCCCTCGGGGGACGGCGCCGCCGGAGACGCCCTCGCCGGGCGGCTCAGCGGCGACCTGGCCCGGGAGGAACGCGCCGCCGGAGCCGGAAGCCCCCGGCCGCGCGGCGGCGCGGACACGCTGCCGCTGTTTCCCCTCCAGCCCCCGCGCAGCGGCCGCGACCTGCTGGCGGACCACGTCACCGCCCTGGTGTGCTGCGCCGCCGTGGACTCCGCCGGCGCGGGTCCCGGCCTGGACTGGCTGGACGGGCCCGTGCTGCTCGTCGGCGGCGAGCGCCGCGCGGACCTCGCCCCCCGGGTGCTCTCCCTCGTGGAGGACGGGGACCCGGAGCCCCTGCGCGACTGGCTCGACGAACTCGGCGTACCCCCCGAGAAGCCCGTCCGCCTCCTCTGACCCACCGGCACCACCGCGCCGCCCCGGCCCGCGCGGTCACCGGCACCACCGCGCCGCCCCGGCGCGCACGGCGCCCGGCGCGTCCCGGGCGGCGCGCTACGTTCCGGTCACGTCAATTCACGACGAACGGTGACGGAGTGAGTGCGTTATGTGATGTGCTGGGGACCGGTCGCGGATGGGTGTCCGAAAACCCGCCGCGGACCAACGGGAGCACACGTTCGGGGGATGAGGGAGGGGAACGGTATGGGTGCGGACCAGATCCGGCGCTGGGAGTCGGGTGCGCTCGCGCACGCGGTGAACGACCCCTTCGGCCAGGGGCCCCTGCCCTGGTTCCGGGGCAGCGAGGTGTACTTCGACGACACCGGGCAGGTCGTGCCCTGGTACGTGGGCCCCGCGCTCGCCGTCCCCGGCCAGAACCCCCGCGGCGGCCCCCGCACCGCCGACGACGTCCACCGGCAGATCAAGGGCTTCGCCTCCACCGGAGCCGTCGCCCCCGGCGAGGCCATCGATTTCCACATCACGGTCGACCCGCCCCAGCAGTTCTCCGTCGACGTCTACCGGATCGGCCACTACGGCGGGGACGGCGCCTCCAAGATCACCACCAGCCCCCGGCTGTCCGGCATCGTCCAGCCGCCCCCGCTCACCGCCGACCGCACCGTCTCCTGCCACCACTGGTGGCTCTCCTGGCGCCTCCAGGTCCCCTCCTACTGGAGCATCGGCGCGTACGTGGCCGTCCTCACCACCGCCGACGGCTACCGCTCCCACATCCCCTTCACGGTCCGCGACGATCACCCCGCCGACCTCCTGCTCCTGCTCCCGGACATCACCTGGCAGGCCTACAACCTCTACCCGGAGGACGGCCGCACCGGCGCCAGCCTCTACCACGCCTGGGACGAGCAGGGCCGGCTCCTCGGCGAGCGCGACGCCGCCACCACCGTGTCCTTCGACCGCCCCTACGCGGGCGCCGGCCTTCCCCTGCACGTCGGCCACGCCTACGACTTCATCCGCTGGGCCGAACGCTACGGCTACGACCTCGCCTACGCCGACACCCGCGACCTGCACGCCGGCCGCATCGACCCGACCCGCTACCGGGGCCTGGTCTTCCCCGGCCACGACGAGTACTGGTCGGTCCCCATGCGCCGCACCGTCGAGCGCGCCCGCGACCACGGCACCTCCCTCGTCTTCCTCTCCGCCAACACCATGTACTGGCAGGTCGAGCTGTCCCCCTCGCCCTCCGGCGTCGAGGACCGGCTCCTGACCTGCCGAAAACGCCGCGGCCCCGGCCGCCCCAGCCTGTGGCGCGAGATCGACCGCCCCGAACAGCAGCTGCTCGGCATCCAGTACGCGGGCCGGGTCCCCGAACCCGCGCCGCTGATCGTCCGCAACGCCTCCCACTGGCTCTGGGACTCCACCGGCGCCGCCGAGAACGACGAGCTGGACGGGATGGTGGCGGGCGAGGCCGACCGCTACTTCCCGCGCGTCCAGCTCCCCGAGCACCAGGACCGGATCCTGCTCGCGCACTCCCCCTACTTCGACGGCGAGGGGGCCAAGCGGCACCAGGAGACCTCCCTGTACCGGGCCCCGAGCGGGGCCCTGGTCTTCGCGTCCGGCACCTTCGCCTGGTCCCCGGCGCTCGACCGCCCGGGGCACGTGGACGAGCGGGTCCAGCGGGCCACGGCCAACCTCCTCGACCGGATCTGCAAGCGGGACTGAGCGACCCCCTGACCGGTGCACGGGGGCCCGTACGGGAGAATGGGGGCGCGCTCGTACAGAACCACAGGGAGACCCCGTGTCCGGATTCGTCGAAAAGCCCGAGCCGGTGCAGGTGCCCGGCCTCGTCCACCTCCACACCGGCAAGGTCCGCGACCTCTACCGGGACGAGGACGGCCGGCTCGTCATGGTCGCCAGCGACCGCATCTCCGCCTTCGACTGGGTGCTGCCCACCGAGATCCCGGACAAGGGCCGTGTCCTGACCCAGCTCTCCCTGTGGTGGTTCGACCAGCTCGCGGACCTGGTCCCCAACCACGTCCTCGGCACCGAGCCGCCCGCGGGCGCCCCCGCCGACTGGGCCGGCCGCACCCTGATCTGCCAGAACCTCAAGATGGTGCCCGTCGAGTGCGTGGCCCGCGGATACCTCACCGGTTCCGGCCTCGCCGAGTACCGGCAGAGCCGCACGGTCTGCGGACTGGCGCTCCCCGAGGGCCTCGTCGACGGCTCCGAGCTGCCCGCCCCGATCTTCACCCCGGCCGCCAAGGCCGAGGTCGGCGAGCACGACGAGAACGTCTCCTACGAGGAAGTCGCGCGCACCACGGGCGCCGAGACGGCCGCGATGCTGCGCCAGACCACCCTCGCCGTGTACTCCCGGGCGCGCGAGATCGCCCGGGAACGCGGGATCATCCTGGCGGACACCAAGTTCGAGTTCGGCTTCGACGAGGACGGGCGGCTGGTCGCCGCCGACGAGGTCCTCACCCCGGACTCCTCCCGCTTCTGGCCCGCCGACCTGTGGGAGCCGGGCCGCGCGCAGCCGTCCTTCGACAAGCAGTTCGTCCGTGACTGGCTGACCTCCCCGGCCTCCGGCTGGGACCGCCACGGCGAACTCCCCCCGCCGGCCCTCCCGCAGGAGGTCGCCGAGCAGACGTCCGCCAAGTACGTCGAGGCCTACGAGCGCCTCACCGGCCAGTCCTGGGCCTCGGTCACCGGCGCCTGAGGAACGACGAAGGCCCCGATCGGTGATCGGGGCCTTCGCACTCTGAGCGGACAACGCGACTCGAACGCGCGACATCCACCTTGGCAAGGTGGTGCTCTACCAACTGAGCTATGTCCGCACTGCGCCGTAACGCGAGAACTACTATACCCAACCCCGCTGCCGAGCCAAACGCACCGCCGTGTGCCGGTTCTCCGCGCCGAGCTTCGTCGCCGCCGACGACAGGTAGTTCCGCACGGTTCCCTGCGACAGCGAGGCCCTTTCCGCGATCTCCGCGATCGGCGCCCCGTCCGCCGCGAGTTCCAGCACCTCGGCCTCGCGGGCCGTCAGCGGCGAGTCGCCGGCGCTGATCGCGTCGGCCGCCAACTCCGGGTCCACATAACGCCCTCCGGCGTGCACGGTGCGGATCAGCTCGGCCAGCCGCTGTGCCGAGACCGTCTTCGGCGCGAAGGCCCGCACGCCCGCCGCGAGCGCCCGCTTCAGGTGTCCGGGACGGCCGTGACTGGTCACGATCATGGTCTTGCAGTCGGGCAGTTCGGACCGCAGCGATGTGGCCACACTCACACCGTCCGCGCCCGGCATCTGGAGGTCCAGCACCGCAACGTCCGGCCGGTGCGCCCGCGCCATCGCCAGCGCCTCCGGTCCGGAGGCCGCCTCGGCCACGACCACGAGGTCGTCCTCCAGGCCCAGCAGTGCGGCCAGCGCGCCCCGGATCAGGTGTTCGTCGTCGGCCAGCAGTACCCGTACGGGGGTCACGCCCGCACCTCCACTCGTCGTGTGTCCAGGGGCACCTCGGCCCGCAGCCGGAACCGGCCGCCCTCGGCCGGCCCCGCCAGCAGGGTCCCGTCGACCGCCGCGAGCCGCTCACGCAGCCCCGTCAGCCCGGACCCGGGCATTCCGGCGGGGGCGTCGGGCGCCCCGTCGTTCTCCACCAGCAGCGTCACCGAGTCCCCGGGCTCCGCCGCCGTCAGCCGGATCAGGCAGCTGCGCGCGTCCCCGTGCCGCAGCACGTTCGTGGTGGCCTCCCGCACCACCCAGCCCAGCGCCGACTGCACCTCGCCCGGCAGCGTCCGTACCGCCGACGTACGGAACTCCACCCGGCAGTCCATCCCGGCCGCGCTCAGCACCCCGCGCGCGCCTTCCAGTTCCACCGCGAGGTCCGCCTCGCGGTACCCGCGCACCACGTCGCGCACCTCCCGCTGCGACTCGCGAGCGATGCGCTGGACCTCGATCATCTGGTCCACGGCCTCGGGGCGTTCGCGCCGTGCCAGCTGCACCGCCAGTTCGCTCTTGAGGGCGATCACCGCGAGGTTCCGGCCCATCACGTCGTGCAGGTCCCGGCCGAACCGCAGCCGCTCCTCGGCGACCGCCAGCTGGGCCTGGATCTCCCGGGCGTGGTCGAGTTCGTAGACGGTGCGCAGCAGCCATCCGGAGAACCCGCAGGTGAAGGCGAGGAAGGCGCCGGCGATCAGGACCGCGATGAAGTAGCCGACGACCTCGTCCAGGTCCAGGCCCAGCGCGGCGACGACCGCCGCGGTCCCGGCCGCGGCGGCCAGCGGCACGTACCTCATGTGCCGGACCTTCTCCAGGGTCAGTACGAGGGATCCGCAGCCGAAGCAGCTCACCCCCACCACCAGACCGGGCGCCGCGAACTCGTCGAGTGTGCCGAAGCGGCGCAGGAAGAGGAAGAGCAGGACGGCCGCGGCGGTGAGGGCCGAGGTCACCACCGCGAGCCGCACGGGCGGTTCGCGGCGGCCGGACACGAAGTCCAGCGCCCTGGAGGAGAGGAAGCCGACGAGGACGGCGTGCGCGCAGACCACCAGGAAGGCCGTGACCCCGAGCGGCCGGGGAGTGTCGTTCTCCCGGCCGGTGAGGGCGACGAGCCCGAACGACACGATCTCCACGAGTACGAAGAAGTGGAAGGACCAGCGGGTGTACAGCTCGACCTTCCCCGCACTGCTGCGGTTCCCCCACCACCCGGTCAGCTTCGACACGGTCCCGTCCCCCCCGGCTCTTCCTCTGACGTGCGTGACTGGCGGCCGCGCTGTCCCGCGGGAGCGCCGCTGGACAGCAAACACCGTGACGATCATCCAGGCCAGCGTGGTGGCCGCCGCACCGTCTCGTGGGCCGGCGACGCCGCCTCGTCCGTCACCGTGGATCCAGCCTCGCGGCGGCGCGGAGTTCGCGGCAGTGCGCGCTGTCACGGGCCGCGATGACATTTGTCATTGAATGTGACGTGCGCCACGAAGGGTGCGGGAAGCGGGAAGCGGGAATGACGAAGGGCCCCGATCGGATTCCGATCGGGGCCCTTCGCTCTCTGAGCGGACGACGCGACTCGAACGCGCGACATCCACCTTGGCAAGGTGGTGCTCTACCAACTGAGCTACGTCCGCATCTCGCTACGACCGGGGCCGTCGCGATGCGAGCACTACTCTACCTGATCCACAACCGTGGTCGGTAAAGCGTGCAGAGCGGGTGACAGGGATTGCACACTGCGCCTCCCCCCTGGAAGGGGGGTGTTCTGCTACTGAACTACACCCGCACGACTTCGGGGTTCGGGCCTTTCGGCCTCGCCCCTCGGCGTGATCCACACATTAGCCGATCAGAGGGGGTGCATGGCAAATCCGGGTCGCGGGGACCCCTCCGGGCCGGCCGTCGGGCGACCGGTGGCCGCCCGCCCGACGCTCCGCGAGGTGGGTCAGGGGTGGGTCAGTGGGCTTCCTCGTACGCCGTGTAGACGGCCTTGGGGATGCGGCCCCGAGGCGGCACGTCGTGCCCGTGGGAACGGGCCCACGCCCGTACGACCGCCGGGTCCGGGGCGATCGACGTCATCTTGAAAGCCTTCCCCGAGCGGGACTGGCGGCGGCCCGCGGCCACGAAGGGGGCCAGGGTCTTCCGCAGTTTCTTTGCGTTGGCCTCATTGAGGTCGATCTCGTACGACTTACCGTCGAGGGCGAACGTGACCGTTTCCGCCGCTTCTCCGCCATCGAGGTCGTCGGAGATCGTGACTACTACGCGCTGCGCCACGGATATCGGTCCCTTCGTGCGCTTCGCCGCGCGCTGACGTGCGGTGATGTCGCCTGTGTGGATGTTTCGGTGGAATGCGTCAAACCGTACCCGTCGCGGAGCGGCAAATGTCACGGTCTCGACTGATTCCTTTGTACCGCGATTCGCATTGAATTGCGAAGCCCAGTTAATTCTCCCCGCGTGTCCCGCCGCAATCCCGGGCGCGTGGTTTTCCGGTGGATTTTGCGAAGCGTTGGTGAAGCCGAAACGGCGTGCGGATCGGGCCGACAGGATATCTACCCGCGTAGAAATTTCGGGCGGGTACGCTGAGGGAACCGCCTTCGCACCAACCACCTCATCGGGAGTGCCAGTGGCACGCGTCGTAGTCGACGTCATGCTCAAGCCGGAGATCCTCGACCCCCAGGGCCAGGCGGTGCAGCGTGCACTGCCGCGCCTGGGCTTCGACGGGATCGCCGACGTCCGCCAGGGGAAGCGTTTCGAACTGGAGGTGGAGGGACCGGTCGACCAGGCCGCCCTCGACCGCATCCACAAGATGGCCGAAACGTTCCTCGCCAACACCGTCATCGAAGACTTCACCGTGAAGGTCGAGGCCTGACGGTGACCACTCGCATCGGAGTCGTCACGTTCCCCGGAACGCTCGACGACCGTGACTCGCTGCGCGCCATCCGCCTCGCGGGGGCCGAGCCGGTCTCGCTGTGGCACCGCGACAAGGACCTCCACCAGGTCGACGCGGTCGTCCTCGCGGGCGGCTTCTCCTACGGGGACTACCTGCGCGCCGGAGCCATCTCCCGGTTCTCGCCGGTGATGGAGACCATCATCGAGCAGGCCAAGGCCGGCATGCCCGTCCTCGGCATCTGCAACGGCTTCCAGGTCCTCACCGAGGCCCACCTGCTGCCGGGGGCGATGCTCCGCAACAACCACCTCCACTTCATCTGCCGCGACCAGAAGCTGCGGGTGGAGAACACGGAGAGCGCGTGGACCGGCGACTACACCGCCGGCCAGGAGATCTCCGTACCGCTCAAGAACATGGACGGCCGGTACGTCGCCGACGAGCGCACGCTCGACGAACTGGAGGCCGAAGGCCGAGTGGCCTTCCGGTACGTCGTCCGCGGCGAAGCCGCTGATGGATGTGGTAACCCGAACGGCTCGCTGCGCGACATCGCCGGCATCACCAACGCCGCGGGGAACGTCGTCGGCCTCATGCCGCACCCCGAGCACGCGGTCGAGCCGCTGATCGGGACCGGCCGCACCGACGGCCTCCCGTTCTTCACGTCGGTCCTGAAGAAGCTGGTCAGCGCATGAGCCTCGACACCGTAAAGAACGCCACCGAGACGCCGGACGCCTCCCAGCCGTGGAGGGAGCTCGGCCTCAAGGAGGACGAGTACGCCCGGATCCGCGAAATCCTCGGCCGCCGCCCCACCGGCGCCGAACTCGCCATGTACTCCGTCATGTGGTCCGAGCACTGCTCGTACAAGAGCAGCAAGGTCCACCTGAAGCAGTTCGGCGAGAAGGTCCCCCAGAACGACGCCATGCTCGTCGGCATCGGCGAGAACGCCGGCGTCGTCGACGTGGGCCAGGGCTACGCGGTCACCTTCAAGGTGGAGTCCCACAACCACCCCTCGTACATCGAGCCCTACCAGGGCGCGGCCACCGGCATCGGCGGCATCGTCCGCGACATCCTCGCCATGGGCGCCCGCCCCGTAGCCGTCGTCGACCCGCTGCGCTTCGGCGCGGCCGACCACCCCGACACCAAGCGCGTCCTGCCGGGCGTCGTCGCGGGCATCGGCGGCTACGGCAACTGCCTGGGCCTGGCCAACATCGGCGGCGAGGTCGTCTTCGACGCCTGCTACCAGGGCAACCCGCTGGTCAACGCCGGCTGCATCGGCGTGATGAAGCACGAGGACATCCACCTCGCCAAGGCCTCCGGCCCCGGCAACAAGGTCATCCTCTACGGTGCCCGCACCGGCGGCGACGGCATCGGCGGCGTCTCGGTCCTCGCGTCCGAGACCTTCGACGCTGCGTCTGACAGTGCCGATGGCACGGGCAAGCCCAAGAAGCGCCCCGCCGTCCAGGTCGGCGACCCCTTCCAGGAGAAGCTCCTCATCGAGTGCACCCTGGAGATCTTCAAGGAGAAGCTGGTCGCGGGCATCCAGGACCTCGGCGGTGCCGGGCTCTCCTGCGCCACGAGCGAGCTGGCCTCCGCCGGTTCCGGCGGCATGCGCGTCGAGCTCGACACGGTCCCGCTGCGCGACGCGACGCTCTCGCCCGAGGAGATCCTCATGAGCGAGTCGCAGGAGCGCATGTGCGCGATCGTCGAGCCGCAGTACGTCGACCGCTTCATGGAGATCTGCGAGAAGTGGGACGTCATCGCCACCGTCATCGGTGAGGTGACCGACGGCGAGCGCCTGGAGATCTTCTGGCACGGCGAGCAGATCGTGGACGTGCCCCCGGGCACCGTCGCCCACGAGGGCCCGGTCTACCACCGCCCCTACGCCCGTCCCGTGTGGCAGGACGCCCTCCAGGCCGACGACGCGGGCGCCCTGCCCCGTCCGCGGACCCCGGAAGAGCTCCGCGCGCAGGTCCTGGCGCTGGTCTCCTCCCCGAACCAGGCCTCGAAGTCCTGGGTCACCGATCAGTACGACCGCTTCGTGCAGGGCAACACCGTCCTGGCGCAGCCCGAGGACGCGGGCATGGTCCGCATCGACGAGGAGTCCAACCTCGGCGTCGCCATGGCCACCGACGGCAACGGCCGCTACGCCAAGCTCGACCCGTACGCGGGTGCGCAGCTCGCGCTGGCGGAGTCGTACCGCAACGTCGCCGCGACCGGCGCGAAGCCGCTCGCGATCTCGAACTGCCTGAACTTCGGCTCCCCCGAGGACCCGGACGTCATGTGGCAGTTCGCCGAGGCCACCCGCGGCCTCGCCGACGGCTGCCTCGAGCTGGGCACCCCGGTGACCGGCGGCAACGTCTCCCTCTACAACCAGACGGGCGAGGTCGCGATCCACCCGACCCCGGTCGTGGCGGTCCTCGGCGTCATCGACGACGTCAACCGCCGTACGCCGATGGCGTTCGCGGAGGCCGGCCAGCTGCTGTACCTGCTGGGCGACACGGCCGAGGAGTTCGGCGGCTCGGCCTGGTCCCAGGTCGTCCACGACCACCTGGGCGGCCTGCCGCCGAAGGTGGACCTGGCGCGCGAGAAGCTGCTCGCCGAGATCCTGATCTCGTCCTCCCGCGACGGCATGATCGACGCGGCGCACGACCTGTCGGACGGCGGCCTCATCCAGGCGCTCACCGAGTCCTGCCTCAAGGGCGGCAACGGTGCCCGGATCGTGGTCCCGGAGGGCCTGGACGCGTTCACCTTCCTGTTCTCCGAGTCCGCGGGCCGCGCCGTCGTGGCCGTCCCGCGCAGCGAGGAGCTCCGCTTCACCGACATGTGCGGCGCACGTGGCCTGCCCGCGACCCGCATCGGCGTGGTGGACGGTCAGGAGATCGAGATCCAGGGCGAGTTCACCCTGCCCCTGGCCGAGCTCCGCGAGGCCCACGAGGCGACGATCCCGGCCCTGCTGGCCTGATCCCGCCGTTCTTCCCGCGGGCCCCCGGCCGGATTCCCTCCGGCCGGGGGCCCGCGGCGTTGGCGGCGCCGCCCGACCGTGCGTGTGCGGCTGCCCCGGGACCGCCCCGGCGAGGTGCGCAAGGCCCACGCCCGCTGCCGGGGCCCGAGTAGGGTCGGGGCATGCCGCCCGCCAGGAAGAAGCCGCGCACGTACGACCAGGCGAAGATCCGCACCGCGATCACCGCGCAGTTCGGGCACGTCGCCGCCGCCGTGGGGGAGTTGACCCCGGAGCAGCTGACGCGGCCCAGCGGGCTCGGGGAGTGGTCCGTGGCCGAACTCGCCGCGCACGTCGCCTGGGTCGCGGACTCGCTGGCGTCCGGCCTGGCCCGGCCGCCCGCCGCCGTCGCCGAGCTGACCGCCGTCGAGTGGCCGTTCGCCACCGCCTCCCTCGCCGGGAAGATCTCCGAGGCCGCCCGCGAGGCCCTCGGCGGGGAGCCGCTGCCCCAGCTGTACGAGCGGGCGGCGGCCCGGATGGCGCAGGCGCTGGACGCGAACCGGGGCAGCCGGGTGCTGGACCTGTGGATCGGCGACATGACCCTGGCCGATTTCCTGGTCACCCGGACGGTGGAGCTGGTGGTCCACACCGACGACCTGAACCGCGCCGCCGGACTGGACATCCCGGTCGAGCGGCAGGCCCTGGCCGCCTGTACGCGGCTGCTCGCCGACGCCCTCGCGCTCAAGGCGCCCGGCGGTTCCGTCGAGGTGCGGATCCCGCCCTTCGCGGTCGTCCAGTGCGTCGAGGGCCCCCGCCACACGCGCGGCACCCCGCCGAACGTGGTGGAGACCGACCCGCTGACCTGGGTGCGGCTCGCGACGGGCCGTACCGGCTGGGCCGCGGAGCTGGACGCGGCCCGGGTCAGCGCCAGCGGCGAGCGGGCCGACCTGTCCGCGCTGCTGCCCCTGATGGGCTGAGGGGGGAACCGGGCCGGGACCGGGCCCGTCCCAGGGGCATGCGTACCCTCAGGCACCTCACGAACGCCGCCCTGGGCCTCGTACTGGCCCTGACCGTACTGGCCCTGGCCGCGTGCGGGCCGGACGGGCGGGTCCGGGACGCCGCCGCCCCGACCGGGCCGGCCACGACGACGGCGCCGCTCCCCGACGCCCCGCTCACCGCGACCGTGTGGATCGTCGGCTCCGTCGCCGGGACCGCGGCCCCCGAGGGCCGGGCGGCCCGCTTCACCCTCACCCCCGACGGGCGGGCGAGCGGCACCCTCGGCTGCAACCGCTTCAGCGCCCCGGCGGCCGTCGACGGCCCCACCCTGACCCTGGGGCCGCTGACCACGACCCGGATGGCCTGCGAGGGCCCGGCGGGCGAGCTGGAACGGGCCCTGACCGCCCTCTTCGGCAGCGGTCCCCTCAGCTGGCGGATCCAGGGTCGGAACCTCACCCTCACGGCCACTGAGGGTGACTCGCTGACCGCCGAGGCGGCCTCGTCCGCGGAGTGATCCGGCCGCGCGGACGGCGCCTGGGGCGACGTCGGCTCGTACGAAGACACAGGGGCTTCGCGCCGGGGTCGGGCCTCGCCGCTGCCGGGCGGTCGCGGCCGGACCCATCGCACCGGGGATCGCCGCCCGGAGGAGCGAAATCATGAAAAGCGGGAAAGAGTTGTGACCGGGAGGAAGGGCGTCCGTCGGCGCTCGCGCCGTCAGCCGGATCCTTGTGCGGGGCGGCGCGAGGGTGACCGTCCGGTCACTCTGAGGCCATCGCCGCGCCTCTTTCGGCCGCCTTATTCGTAGCTCCGCACAAAGTGATCGGAACACCAGCCGGGGCCGTTCCGTCACCCTCCGTGCTGTGACATTTCCCGGCCGTCCCCAATTCGGACCAGTGGTCGATCTCGCCTACACTCGGTGGTGTGCCTCGTGGTGATGGACGACTCAACCACGACCTGCTCCCCGGCGAGAAGGGCCCCCAGGACGCTTGTGGCGTCTTCGGTGTCTGGGCTCCGGGTGAAGAGGTCGCCAAGCTCACCTACTTCGGACTGTATGCACTGCAGCACCGCGGACAAGAGTCCGCGGGAATCGCTGTGAGCAACGGTTCCCAGATCCTCGTCTTCAAGGACATGGGCCTCGTTTCCCAAGTCTTCGACGAAACCTCTCTCGGCTCGCTCCAGGGTCATATCGCGGTCGGTCACGCCCGCTACTCGACCACCGGTGCCTCCGTCTGGGAGAACGCTCAGCCCACCTTCAGGGCGACCGCCCACGGCTCGATCGCCCTGGGTCACAACGGCAACCTGGTGAACACCGCCGAGCTCGCCGAGATGGTCGCCGACCTCCCCCGTCAGGACGGCCGCGCCACCCAGGTGGCCGCCACCAACGACACCGACCTCGTCACCGCCCTCCTCGCCGGCCAGACCGACGACGAGGGCAGGCCCCTGACCATCGAGGAGTCGGCCGCCAAGGTCCTCCCCCAGGTCAAGGGCGCCTTCTCCCTGGTCTTCATGGACGAGGGAACCCTCTACACCGCCCGTGACCCGCAGGGCATCCGCCCGCTGGTCCTCGGCCGCCTGGAGCGCGGCTGGGTGGTCGCGAGCGAGACCGCCGCCCTCGACATCTGCGGAGCAAGCTTCGTCCGCGAGGTCGAGCCGGGCGAGCTCATCGCGATCGACGAGAACGGCCTGCGCACCTCGCGCTTCGCGGAAGCGAAGCCCAAGGGCTGTGTCTTCGAGTACGTCTACCTGGCGCGCCCGGACACCGACATCGCCGGCCGGAACGTCTACCTCTCGCGCGTCGAGATGGGACGCCGCCTCGCCAAGGAGGCCCCGGTCGAGGCCGACCTGGTGATAGCGACGCCGGAATCCGGCACGCCCGCCGCCGTCGGATACGCCGAAGCCAGCGGGATCCCCTACGGCTCCGGCCTGGTCAAGAACGCCTACGTCGGCCGGACCTTCATCCAGCCCTCGCAGACGATCCGCCAGCTCGGCATCCGCCTCAAGCTCAACCCCCTCAAGGAAGTCATCCGGGGCAAGCGCCTCGTCGTCGTGGACGACTCGATCGTCCGCGGCAACACCCAGCGCGCCCTGGTGAAGATGCTCCGCGAGGCCGGCGCCGCCGAGGTCCACATCCGGATCTCCTCCCCGCCCGTGAAGTGGCCGTGCTTCTTCGGCATCGACTTCGCCACCCGCGCGGAGCTGATCGCCAACGGCATGACGGTCGACGAGATCGCCACGTCGCTGGGCGCGGACTCGCTCTCGTACATCTCGCTGGACGCGATGATCGAGGCGACCACCATCCAGAAGCCCAACCTCTGCCGTGCCTGCTTCGACGGCGAGTACCCCATGGAGCTGCCCGACCCGCAGCTGCTGGGCAAGCAGCTGCTGGAGACCGAGCTCGCGGGCGGCACCGACGCCGCCGACGCGCTCCGCCGCCCGTAGGACCGGCTGAAGCACCACCTGCGCCGGGCCCTGTCCTTCCAGCCCCGGAAGACCAGCACGTTCCCAGGGCCCCGCACCAACCGCAGTAACGACACGAAAGCTCTCTCCTGTCATGACAGAGAAGACCACCGGTGCCAGCTACGCAGCCGCAGGCGTGGACATCGAAGCGGGCGACCGCGCCGTCGAGCTGATGAAGGAGTGGGTGAAGAAGACGCAGCGCCCCGAGGTCCTCGGCGGCCTCGGCGGGTTCGCCGGCCTCTTCGACGCCTCCGCCCTCAAGCGTTACGAGCGCCCCCTGCTGGCCTCGGCCACCGACGGGGTGGGCACCAAGGTGGACATCGCCCGCCAGATGGGCGTGTACGACACCATCGGCCACGACCTGGTCGCCATGGTCATGGACGACATCGTCGTCTGCGGCGCCGAGCCGCTCTTCATGACGGACTACATCTGCGTCGGCAAGGTGCACCCCGAGCGTGTCGCCGCCATCGTCAAGGGCATCGCCGAGGGCTGCGTCCTCGCCGGCTGCGCCCTCGTCGGCGGCGAGACCGCCGAGCACCCCGGGCTGCTCGGCCCGGACGACTTCGACGTGGCGGGCGCGGGCACCGGTGTGGTCGAGTACGACCGGCTGCTGGGCGCGGATCGCATCCGTACGGGTGACGCCGTCATCGCGATGGCTTCGTCCGGCCTTCACTCGAACGGGTACTCGCTGGTCCGGCACGTCCTCTTCGACCGGGCCGGGATGTCCCTGGACCAGCACGTCGACGAGCTCGGGCGCACCCTCGGCGAGGAGCTGCTGGAGCCCACCAAGATCTACTCGCTGGACTGCCTGGCCCTCACCCGCACGGCCGAGGTCCACGCGTACTCGCACATCACGGGCGGCGGCCTCGCGGCCAACCTCGCCCGGGTCATCCCCGACCACCTGCACGCCACGGTCGACCGCGGCACCTGGGCCCCGGGCGCCGTCTTCGACCTGGTCGGCAAGGCCGGCAGCGTCGAGCAGCTGGAGCTGGAGAAGACCCTGAACATGGGCGTCGGCATGATGGCCGTGGTCCCGCAGGAGTCGGTGGACGTGGCCCTGACCGCCCTGGCCGACCGTGGCGTCGAGGCCTGGGTCGCCGGCGAGATCCTCGACCGGGGCGACCACGCCGAGGGCGCGGCCCTGACCGGCAGCTACGCGGTCTGAGCAGCACTGAAACCCGGTCCGGGGCAATGCCCTGGACCGGGTTTCGGCACGTATGGAACGGGTTCAGCGGCTGACTCAGCCCGCTGGTACGCACGCGGTGTGCAGAGGATCGTTGCGTCAAGCCCCGCGACGGTGCGCCGACGGACCGGACTGTTCGTCCTCGTCCTCGTCGTCATCGTTGTACAGATCCGCGTACTTGGCGTACGGGTCGTCGTCGTCCAGATCGTCATCGACTTCGACCGGCGCGCTGATAGGCAGCGGCTCTGTCTGCGATGCGCCCAGCTCATTGGCCAGACGCGAGAGGTCAGTCCCGCCGCTGTTGTACTTCAGCTGGCGGGCGACCTTTGTCTGCTTGGCCTTGGCCCGGCCGCGCCCCATGGCTCGACCCCCTCGGTGACGGGGCTCGACGGCCCCAGAGTCTGACACGCGTTCATGGTTCGGAGCGGGCTCTCCGTGGAGAGACCGTCCGTAGGGGTTTAACGGTACCTGCTTCCGCGGCCATACGGTACGCCGCCCGCATGACGCGCCTCTCCACAGAACCAGCGGGACACCCCGTACTCGCTGGTCAGCTGCGATTTTAACGCTTTCCAGGCCGCCGACCCGCCGAAGCGCAGTGAGTTCCGTCTCGCCGCGCCCCGGCGGGTCCCCGAAAGGGGCTACGCCTTGCGGGCGGCGGCGCGCAGGGCGAGGGCGTCGGCCATGCGCTGCTCGGCGATCCGGTCGGCGGCGGCGGCCGGCGGGATCCCATCGGCCTTCGCACGTGCGAATATCGCCAGGGTGGTGTCGAAGATCTTCGAGGCCTTCGCCTTGCACCGGTCGAAGTCGAAGCCGTGCAGCTCGTCGGCGACCTGGATGACCCCGCCCGCGTTGACCACGTAGTCCGGGGCGTAGAGGATCCCGCGGTCCGCGAGGTCCTTCTCCACGCCCGGGTGGGCGAGCTGGTTGTTCGCCGCGCCGCACACGACCGTGGCGGTCAGGACGGGGACGGAGTGGTCGTTCAGGGCGCCGCCGAGCGCGCAGGGGGCGTAGATGTCCAGGCCCTCCGTGCGGATCAGGGCCTCGGTGTCGGCCACGGCGCTGACCTTGCCGCCGGGGTGCTTGGCGAGGATCTCGCGGACCGACTCCTCGCGGACGTCCGTGATCACGACCTCGGCGCCGTCCTCCAGCAGGTGCTCCACCAGGTGCCGGCCGACCTTGCCGACGCCGGCGACGCCGACCTTGCGGCCGCGCAGGGTGGGGTCGCCCCACAGGTGCTGGGCGCTGGCGCGCATGCCCTGGAAGACGCCGTAGGCGGTGAGCACCGAGGAGTCGCCGGCGCCGCCGTTCTCGGGAGAGCGGCCGGTGGCCCAGCGGGTCTCGCGGGCGACGACGTCCATGTCCGCGACGTAGGTGCCGACGTCGCAGGCGGTGACGTAGCGGCCGCCGAGCGACTCCACGAACCGGCCGTAGGCCAGCAGGAGTTCCTCGGTCTTGAGGACGGCCGGGTCGCCGATGATCACGGCCTTGCCGCCGCCGAGGTCGAGGCCGGCGAGGGCGTTCTTGTACGACATGCCGCGCGAGAGGTTCAGCGCGTCGCGGACGGCTTCCTCGTCCGAGGCGTACGCGTGGAAGCGCGTGCCGCCGAGGGCGGGGCCCAGGGCGGTGGAGTGGATGGCGATGACGGCCTTGAGGCCCGTGGCACGGTCCTGGCACAGCACGACTTGCTCGTGGCCGCCCTGCTCCGAACGGAACAGGGTGTGCAGGACGCCGTCGGTCATTTCGGTCACGGTGGTGACTCCCATGGAAGAGATGCGGCGGAAAGTCGCCCGCCCTGCGGGTGGGGGAGGGCGCACTGGGAGCAGAGTAAGACCTGCGGCGTGCGGGGGTACCCCCTGTCCGGGGATCGGAACACTCCCGTGTTACCGCCGCTCCGGAGGTGAGCCGGACCGCCGGAAGGGGCAGGACGGGTGCGTGAGCCAATCCCCACGGCCCGGGCCGGCCGTCCCGTACGCCTCCTACCTGCGCGTGTACGAGCCCCTGACGGCGTTCACCGAGCCCGAGCGCACGCACTGGGCGGCGTACGCCCGGCGCGGCGGCGCGCCGACGGCCCAGGACGAACTGCGGCGGTCCCTCGCGGATTTGGTACGGGTCCCCGTGGTGGGGGTCCCGGTGCACGAGAGCGGGGACGCCTTCACGGCGGAGCTGGACGGGGTGCTGCTGGTCTGCCCCTGGCGGACCCGGCTGCGCGGCTGGCTGGCGCTCCCGGAGCTGGTCGCCGACTTCCCTCGCCCGGTGCTGGACGCGGCGCTGCCGCCGGCGCAGCGGCGCCGGGCCGCGGAGGCGTACGCGGCCTGGCGCGAGCGGAACCCGGACGCGCGCCCGTGGATCCGTACCGGGGTGTGGCAGGTGCCCCTGCGCTGGTTCGTGCTGGTGGCCGACGAGGAGCGGGAGTACCTGCCGGGCGAGCGGCTGCGCTACCGGACGCCGATGGTCCAGGCCCGCAGGCGCCTGGCGCGGACGCTGCGGACCCTGCGGGCGGCGGAGGGGCGGGGGTACGGGCCGCTGGCGGACGGGCTGGCGGAGGTCGGCGGCTGGCTGGAGGAGTTCCATCCGCGGTCGATGGTCGAACTGGACTACGGCGGGCTGCTGCACGCGCTGCCGGCTGACGGCCTGGCGGGGGACCGGTCGGCCCGTGATCTGGCGGAGGGGATCGCGGCCCTGCGGGCGGGGGACCACGAGGGGGCCGCGCAGGTGTACGGGGAGCTGTCGCTTCGGTGGCGGGCGGTCCGGGAGAGGCTCTTCGCGAACTAGGTGGGCTCGGGGCCTTTCGGAACCCGGGGTCGGTGGGGATCATGTACGAATCCCGTTCGGCACCCGTTCGGACCCGTTCGGACCCCCCTCGTATCGCCCGTATCGGTTGTCATCGGCCGATCGGCCGCAATACGCAGATCAGGGGTTCGATCACCGCATTAAGGTCTTAGTCCCAGGACCTACGTCCCGATACGGGCCATTGGCTCAAGCGTGACGGAACGCACTATCCACACCCTTGCGCCCTTCCCCTACCCTCGTGCCAAAATAGGACAAGGAGTCCGGGGAGGGTTCCTTCCGCCCAACTTTGGGCGGAATGCTCGGTATTGCACTCTATGGGGGGTCTGACGGCTCCTGATCGCTCTGTGACTGATCGTCACAGTGGGGTGACTGTCCGTTATGGGACGGTCCATCGGCTTCCGCCGCTGATGAACACCTCGGAGGGCAATTCCATCGGTTTGGCCGTCGAGGCTGGACGGATGGTGTAGTTGTAGTGCCGAGGACAAGCCGTTCGTCCTATAACCGACTCGGCCTGCGTATGTCCATTTCGGGCAACGCGGGCCAAGGTGCAGAATTTAGAGGAAAGAACCGAGATGGTTCGGTTCTCCCGAGGAGGCCGCTCATGACCGCTCGCACCCCTGATGCCGAGCCGCTGCTGACCCCGGCTGAGGTTGCCACGATGTTCCGCGTGGACCCGAAGACGGTCACCCGCTGGGCCAAGGCTGGCAAGCTCACGTCCATCCGCACCCTGGGTGGACACCGCCGTTACCGCGAGGCTGAGGTCCGCGCACTGCTCGCGGGAATTCCGCAGCAGCGCAGCGAGGCCTGAGGTCCCGCAGCACCACCGCATTAACGGGTACGTGTCGGATCCCCCAATCCGATGAAACCCACATGGCTTCATCGGCCGGGCCTGCCCCAACAGGCTCCATGCCGTTTGACCGCGCTGGACTCCGCCGGGTCCAGCGCGGTCTTTTTTTATGCTCCGGACCAGTGCGGGATCCCGTCGCCGGCGAGGCCGACGGGGTGGGTGCCATTGCACATATTAAATCGAGCGGGCGTAGGGGTCCGATAAACGTACGGGTCTCGAAAACTCATAGGGTGACTCCCGTCACAGCTGATAACTCTTGTACATCCGGCAATGCACCTCGTAAAGGGAAGGTCCGGTACAGAGCGCCTCACACGTACGAGGGATTTTTCCGGCCCGGACGGATGGGGCACCGGCCCCGCTGGGCGGCCGCTGGAGGGGCCGGGGCCGCGTTTCGGGGACCGGACCGCACGCGGGGGTGCCGGGGCCCTCAGGGGGGCGCTCAGAGGCACGGCGGGTTTCGGGTGATCGCGAGGCGGGGAGCCGTCGGCGGAGCGGGCGCCGTACGCGCGGACGGCACCCGGATACGCGTCAGGGCCCGCATCCCCCGAGGGGATGCGGGCCCTGACGTTTCTGCGATCCTGACGGGACTTGAACCCGCGACCTCCACCTTGACAGGGTGGCGAGCTAACCAACTGCTCCACAGGACCTTGATTCGCGGCCGACTGGCGCGGCTGCGAAACAGACTGTACAGCAGCTCAGGGGGTGCGGTCGAACCGGATCACGGCGCCGCCGCGTCCACCGCCTTCACGATCCGCTTGTCGGAGATCGGGTACGCCGTCCCGAGCGCGTGCGCGAAGTAGCTGACCCGCAGTTCCTCGATCATCCAGCGGATCTCCGTGACCGCCTCCGGGACCGGCCGGCCCTTCGGCAGCTGCTCCAGCAGCCACAGGTACTCGTCCCGCATCTCGTGGACCTTCTCCATGCGCGTGGTGTCGCGCTGGACGCCCGTCGGCATCTGCTGGAGCCGCCGGTCGGCCGCCACCAGGTAGCGCATCAGGTCCGGCAGCCGCTTCAGCCCGGTCAGCGTGACGAAACCGGCCGGCATCAGCGCCGCCAGCTGGGCCTTCACGTCCGCGACGTTCGCCATCAGGGCCAGGCTGCCGGTGGCCTTCAGCCGCCGCTCGCAGGCCTGCCAGGCCGCCAGCACCTGCTGCACCTGGGCCACGGTCCGCACCGTCGTGTCCACCAGGTCGGCCCGGACCGCGTCGTGGAGCCGGCGGAAGCCCGCCTCGTCCCAGGCGGGACCGCCGTGGTCGGCGATGAGCTTGTCGGCCGCCGCCATCGCGCAGTCGTCGAACAGCGCCTGGATGGAACCGTGCGGATTGCGCGACAGCGCCAGCTTCTGCTGGTTGGTCAGCTTGTCCGAGGCGAACTTCGCCGGATTCACCGGGATGTTCAGCAGGATCAGCCGCCGGGTGCCGAGCCACATCGCCTGCTGCTGCTCGGCCTCGGTGTCGAAGAGCCGTACGGAGACGCTCGTCCCCTCGTCCACCAGCGCCGGGTACGCCTTCACCGGCTGGCCGGCCCGGCGGGTCTCGAAGACCCGCACCAGGGTGCCGATCGTCCAGTCGGTCAGCCCGGTGCGCTCCAGCGACTCCCCGCCCGCCCGCTCGGCGGTGGCGGCCGCGGCCTTGGAGAGGGCCTGGCGGGCCTTCGGCTTCAGCTTCAGCCGCAGGGCCTCCAGGTCCTTGTCCTCGGCGAGGTTGCGGCGCCGCTCGTCGACGATCCGGAAAGTGATCTTCAGGTGGTCGGGGATCCGGCCGAGGTCGAAGTCCTCCGGCGACACCGGCACCCCCACCATCCGGTGCAGCTCGCGCGCCAGCGTCACGGGCAGCGGCTCCCGCATCGGATGCGCCGTCCGCAGGAAACGCGTCGCGAAGTTCGGCGCCGGTACGTAGTGCCGGCGGACCGGCTTCGGCAGCGAGCGGATCAGCTCCGTGACGACCTCCTCCCGCAGGCCCGGGATCTGCCAGTCGAAGCCCTCGTCGGTGACCTGGTTCAGCACCTGGAGCGGGATGTGCACGGTCACACCGTCCGCGTCCGCGCCCGGCTCGAACTGGTACGTCACCCGGAACTTCAGCTGCCCCTGCCGCCAGGTGTCGGGATAGTCGGCCTTGGTGACCCCGGCCGCCTTCTCCGTGAGCAGCATCTCCCGTTCGAAGTCGAGGAGTTCGGGCTCCTCGCGCTTCTTGTGCTTCCACCAGGAGTCGAAGTGCGCCCCCGACACCACGTGCTCCGGGATCCGCTGGTCGTAGAAGTCGAACAGGGTCTCGTCGTCCACGACGATGTCCCGGCGCCGCGCCCGGTTCTCCAGCTCCTCGACCTCGGTCAGCAGCTTGCGGTTGTCCGCGTAGAACTTGTGGTGCGTGCGCCAGTCGCCCTCGACCAGCGCGTTGCGGATGAACAGCTCCCGCGACACCTCCGGGTCGATCCGGCCGTAATTGATCTTCCGCTGCGCCACGATCGGCACGCCGTACAGCGTGACCTTCTCGTACGCCATCACGGCCGCCTGGTCCTTCTCCCAGTGCGGCTCGCTGTAGGTGCGCTTGATCAGGTGCTGCGCCAGCGGCTCCACCCACTCGGGCTCCACCTTGGCGTTCACCCGCGCCCACAGCCGCGAGGTCTCCACCAGCTCCGCGGACATCAGGAACTTCGGCTGCTTCTTGAACAGCGCCGAGCCCGGGAAGATCGCGAACTTGGCGGACCGGGCCCCCAGGTACTCGTTCTTGTCGGTGTCCTTGAGCCCGATGTGCGAGAGCAGACCGGCCAGCAGCGAGACGTGGATGCTCGTCTCGGGCGCGTCGGCCTCGTTGACGTGGATGCCCATGGTCTTGGCGACCGTGCGCAGCTGCGAGTAGATGTCCTGCCACTCCCGGATCCGCAGGAAGTTCAGGTACTCCTGCTTGCACATCCGGCGGAAGGCGGAGGAACCGCGCTCCTTCTGCTGCTCGCGCACGTAGCGCCACATGTTCAGGTAGGAGAGGAAGTCGCTCGTCTCGTCCTTGAACCGGGCGTGGTTCTGGTCCGCCTGCGTCTGCTTGTCCGAGGGCCGCTCGCGCGGGTCCTGGATGGACAGGGCCGCCGCGATGACCATGACCTCGCGCACGCAGTTGTTCTTGTCCGCCTCCACGACCATGCGGGCCAGCCGCGGGTCCACGGGCAGCTGGGAGAGCTGGCGGCCCAGCGGGGTGAGCCGCTTCTTCACGTCCTTCTGCGCCGGGTCCAGCGCGCCCAGCTCCTGGAGCAGCTGCACGCCGTCGCGGATGTTGCGGTGGTCCGGCGGGTCGATGAAGGGGAACTTCTCGATCTCCCCGAGCCCGGCCGCCGTCATCTGGAGGATGACGGACGCCAGGTTCGTCCGCAGGATCTCGGCGTCCGTGAACTCCGGACGGGCGTTGAAGTCGTCCTCGGAGTACAGCCGGATGCAGATGCCGTCGCTGGTACGGCCGCAGCGGCCCTTGCGCTGGTTGGCGCTGGCCTGGCTGATCCGCTCGATCGGCAGCCGCTGCACCTTCGTGCGGTGGCTGTAGCGGGAGATGCGGGCCGTGCCCGGGTCGATCACGTACTTGATGCCCGGGACGGTCAGCGAGGTCTCGGCGACGTTCGTGGCCAGCACGATCCGCCGGCCGGTGTGGGGCTGGAAGACCCGGTGCTGCTCGGCGTGCGAGAGCCGGGCGTACAGCGGCAGCACCTCGGTGAAGCGCAGCTGCTTCCTGACCAGCGCGTCGGCGGTGTCGCGGATCTCCCGCTCACCGGAGAGGAACACCAGGATGTCCCCCGGCCCCTCGCCCTGCAGCTCGTCCACCGCGTCGCAGATCGCCGTGATCTGGTCCCGGTCGCTCTCCTCGCTGTCCTCCTCCAGCAGCGGGCGGTACCGCACCTCCACCGGATAGGTACGGCCGCTGACCTCGACGATCGGCGCGTCCCCGAAGTGCCGGGAGAACCGCTCCGGGTCGATGGTCGCCGAGGTGATGACCACCTTGAGGTCGGGGCGCTTGGGCAGCAGCGTGGCCAGGTAACCCAGCAGGAAGTCGATGTTCAGGGACCGCTCGTGCGCCTCGTCGATGATGATCGTGTCGTAGGCGCGCAGCTCCCTGTCCGTCTGGATCTCCGCGAGCAGGATGCCGTCCGTCATCAGCTTCACGAAGGTCGCGTCCGGGTCCACCTGGTCGGTGAAGCGGACCTTCCAGCCGACCGTCTGGCCGATCTCCGACTTCAGCTCCTCCGCGATGCGCTCCGCGACCGTACGGGCCGCGATCCGCCGGGGCTGGGTGTGCCCGATCATGCCCCGGACGCCGCGCCCCAGCTCCATGCAGATCTTGGGGATCTGCGTGGTCTTGCCGGAGCCGGTCTCGCCCGCCACGATCACGACCTGGTGGTCGCGTATCGCCTCGGCGATCTCGTCCTTCTTCTGGCTGACGGGCAGGTTCTCGGGATAGGTGACCTCCGGCATGCGCGAGGCGCGGCCGGCCAGTCGCGCGGCGGCCTTCTCGGCCTCCGCGGCGATCTCGTCGAGCACGGCCTGCCTGGCCTCGGGCTTGCGGATACGGCGGGCGCCCTCGAGGCGGCGGCCGAGGCGGTGCGCGTCCCGGAGGGAGATCTCTCCGAGAAGCGTCTGCAGGGCGGCGAAGGAAGTAGACATACCTGATCGAGGATCTCACCTGGGCCGGGCGGGTGGCGAACGCATTTGTGCCCCTCCCCGTACCATTTCGGGACGAGTCCCCCGGCCGTGCGAGTGAGAGGCAGCCCACCGTTGTCCCGCCGTCCTCCCCGCGCTCCGGCCGCCGCCCTGTTCGCGCTGGTCCTCGGCCTCCTCGCGGTTGCCCTCACGGGCCTCGCCCGCACCGCCGGCCCGCTCGCACCGCCGCCCGCGGGCGCCGAGATCGCCGTGCGGCAGGACGCGGCCGCCGCGGTCCCGGTGGCGCACCCGGCCGGCGCCGCGGCGGGGCCGGCGCGGGAGACGGCGGCCGAGCGGCTCCCGGGGCGGGGGCCCGCCTGCGGCCCCGACTCCCCCGGCCACGGCCCGGCACCCGCCGTACCGCCCCGCCCCGGGCAGGACCACGCCGCGGTGCCTCCGGCGCGCCCCGCGCCCGGGGGGGAGCGGCCGGACCGGGGGGAGTGCGTACGGGTCCCCGTACGCGGGCCGGACCGGCCGGCGCCCTCGCCGGTGGAGCTGTCCGTGATGCGGGTCTAGAAGGAGCCGCACCACCGGTTCCCCTCATCACACGCAGCTCTGGAGCACCCCTATGTCCCGCTCGTCCCGCAAGCCCCTGCTGATCTCCGCCGGGGTCGCGCTCGCCACCGTCACCCTCGGGCTGGTCTCCTGGCAGGCCACCGCCCCCGAGGAGCGGCCCCGCGACACCGCCTCCGCCTCCGCGCCCCGCACCGACCCGGCCGCCGAGCTCAAGGCCCTGGCCCGCCGCGACGCCGGCGACAAGCTCGCGCTGGGCCGCGCCGACGCCCCCGTCGTCCTGATCGAGTACTCCGACTTCAAGTGCGGTTACTGCGGCAAGTTCGCCCGCGACACCGAACCCGAACTGGTGAAGAAGTACGTCGAGGACGGCACCCTGCGCATCGAATGGCGCAACTTCCCGATCTTCGGCGCCGAGTCCGAGGCCGCCGCCAAGGCCGCCTGGGCCGCCGGCCGGCAGGACCGCTTCAAGGCCTTCCACGCCGCCGCGTACGCCGAGGACGCCAAGGCCAAGGGCTTCGGCGAGGAGCGCCTGACCGAGCTGGCCCGCGAGGCCGGGGTCCCGGACCTGGAGCGCTTCAAGCGGGACATGGCGGGCGAGGAGGCCGCCGCCGCCCTGCGCAGGGACCAGGAAGAGGGCTACCGCATCGGCGTCCGCTCCACCCCCTCCTTCCTGGTCAACGGGCAGCCCCTCGCCGGCGCCCAGCCCCTGGACGCCTTCGCGGCCGCCATCGCCAGGGCCGAGCGGGCAGCGGCCGGGCAGTGACCGGCATCGGATACCTGGCCGCCCTGCTCGGCGGTCTCCTCGCCCTGCTCAGCCCCTGCAGCGCCCTGCTGCTGCCCGCCTTCTTCGCGTACTCGATCGACTCCCGCTCACGGCTCCTGGCACGCACCGGGATCTTCTACGCGGGCCTCGCGAGCACCCTCGTACCGATGGGCGCGGCGGGCTCCTACGCGGGCCGCTTCTTCCACGGCAACCGCGACCTGCTCGTCCTCGCGGGCGGCTGGCTGATCATCGCGCTGGGGCTCGCCCAGATCCTGGGCCTCGGCTTCGCCCCGAAGCGGCTCTCGGAGCTGTCCGGCCGGATCCGCCCCACGACGGCCCTGTCGGTGTACGCCCTCGGCGCGGTCTACGGGCTGGCCGGCTTCTGCGCGGGCCCCATCCTCGGCAGCGTCCTGACCGTGGCCGCCGTCAGCGGGAGCCCGGTCTACGGCGGTCTGCTGCTGGCCGTGTACGCGCTGGGCATGGCGGTACCGCTGTTCGTGCTGGCCCTGCTGTGGGAGCGCTTCGACCTGGGGCGGCGGCGCTGGCTGCGCGGCCGGGCCGTCCGGATGGGCCGCCTCGAACTGCACACGACCTCGCTGCTGTCCGGGCTGTTCTTCATCACCCTGGGCACGCTGTTCCTGGCCTACGACGGGACGAGCGCCCTGCCCGGGCTGCTGGACGTGGACGACTCGTACGCCGTCGAGCGCCGGGTGGGCGCCCTCGCGGACGCCGTACCGGACTGGGCGCTGCTCGCACTGGTCGGCGCGGGGGCGCTCGCCTTCGGGCTGGTCCGGTGGCGGCGGACGGCCCGCGCGGAGGAGCGGGAGGGGTAACACGCGGAAGGCCCCGTCCGATGGACGGGGCCTTCCTGTTGTGGCTGGGGCCGGGGTCGAACCGGCGACCTATCGCTTTTCAGGCGATCGCTCGTACCAACTGAGCTACCCAGCCACGAGACTGTTTCCAGCCTCAGCGATCCTGACGGGACTTGAACCCGCGACCTCCACCTTGACAGGGTGGCGAGCTAACCAACTGCTCCACAGGACCTGGTTTGTGCAAGAGCAAGTCTTGCACATGGTGTTGCGTACCCCCAACGGGATTCGAACCCGTGCTACCGCCTTGAAAGGGCGGCGTCCTGGGCCACTAGACGATGAGGGCTAAAGGCCCGCCGGGCACTTTTCAGCGCGTCGGGGACGTGAGAAGCATATGGGATCGGAGGAGCTATCGCCAAAACGGTTTCCCCCGGGGCGGCGGCGGGCCCCGCCGGAGCGACAATGGCCGGGTGCTGGAGATGACGCGCGAGGAGTTCGAGGAGCTCGTCGCAGAGGCCCTGGACCGCATTCCGCCGGAGCTGACGCGGCTGATGGACAACGTCGCGGTGTTCGTCGAGGACGAGCCCCCGGCCGATGATCCCGAGCTGCTCGGCCTGTACGAGGGGACACCGCTCACCGAGCGCGGCGAGTGGTACGCCGGAGTGCTCCCCGACCGCATCACCATCTACCGGAACCCCACGTTGCGGATGTGCGAGGACCGGGAGAGCGTGGTCGCCGAGACGGAGGTGACGGTCGTGCACGAGATCGCCCACCACTTCGGCATCGACGACGAGCGGCTGCACGCCCTGGGTTACGGGTGACCCGGCCCGTCCCCGGCGCGGAGGCGATCGACCCCGACGTCGACCTCCACGTACCCGCCCAGCGCGCCGAACCGCAGGGCCGGGTGCTCGCCGCCGTCGCGGCGGGCGGTGCCGTGGGCGCCTCGGCGCGGTACGGGGCGGCCCTGCTGTGGCCGGCCGGGCCCGGGGCCTTCCCGTGGGCGACCTTCTGGACCAACGCCACGGGCTGCGCACTGATCGGCGTACTCATGGTGCTGATCAGCGAGGGCGGGCGGAGCGCGCCGCACCCGCTGCTGCGGCCGTTCGCGGGGGTGGGCGTGCTCGGCGGGTTCACCACCTTCTCCGCCTACGCCGCGGACTTCTCCCGGCTGCTGGACGAGCGCGAGGCCGGGACCGCGCTGGCGTACGCCGGGCTGACGGTGGCGGCGGCCCTGGCTGCGGTGTGGGCGGCGGCGTCGGTGACGCGGCTGGCGCTCGCGCGGGGGCACCGGTGAACTGGCTGCTGGTCGTGGCGGGCGCGGTCGTCGGGGCGCCGCTGCGGTACCTCACCGACCGGGCGGTGCAGGCGCGGCACGAATCCGTCTTCCCGTGGGGGACCTTCGTCGTCAACGCCGCCGCGTGCCTGCTGCTCGGGGTGGTGACCGGGGCGGCGCTGGCCGGGGCGGGCTCCTCGCAGGTGCGGCTGCTGCTCGGTACGGGGCTGTGCGGGGCGCTGAGCACCTATTCGACCTTCTCGTACGAGACCCTGCGGCTGGCCGAGCGCGGCCGGCGGTCCCTCGCCGCCGCGAACGTCGCCGCGTCGGTGCTGGTGGGGCTGGGCGCGGTGACGCTCGGCTCTCAGGTGGCGCGACAGCTGTTCGCGTAAGGGGCGTGTCTCTTACGGGGTAAAGGGAGTTGGGTTCATTGACCCGCTCATCGCGGACCCCGCCGCAGTGCTCCGGAGGTGCCCCCGTGCGCCCTTTGACCGCTTCCCTGTCAGCGTCCCTCAGACTGGCCGTCTCCGCCCTCGCGGTGGCGGCGACGGCCGGCTGCATGAGCGTCGGTGAGGACGCCGCCAAGCCCGGGCCCGCGGCTTCGGTCGGCGGCAAGGACACGGGCGGGCCCGCCGGGGCGGCCGGCGGCGGCCACGGTTCCGGGGTCCACGGCAGCGGGCGCGGCGTGAAGGACGGTACGGGGAACCAGGCGGCCAAGCCGGGTGAGCCCGGGAAGGCCTCCGGCGCGGCCGGGGCCTCGCCCAGCCCGGGGGCTCCCGCGAAGCCGGGGCAGCCCGCGCCCACGGCCGGTCCGGGCGGCGGCGCGGGCGGTCAGGGCGGCCAGGCGCCGTCCGGGGGCGGTACGGGGACCGGCGGCTCGGGGTCCGCGGCGGGCGGCTCCGGTTCGGGCTCGGGGGCCGGCGGTGCGGGGTCGGCCGCCGGGGGCTCGGGATCCGGTTCGGCGTCGGGGGGCTCGGGCTCGGGGTCCGGGTCCGGCTCCGGCGGCTCCGGTTCGGGTGGGTCCGGTGGGTCGGGCGGGTCGGGTGGGACCAGCGGCGGCACCGGCCCGACCGCGGAGCCCTCGCCGACTGTGACGGAACCCACACCGACGTCGCCGTCCGATCCGGGTCCCGGGTCGAGCGTCGCGTAGGGGCGCTCTGCCCCGATCCACGGGGTTCTGGGTGGCCCTTCCGGAGTTCGTGCGACTCGTCCCCGGAGCATCGCCGCAGGTCAGGGGCGATGTCCCGGGAGCGACTTGCCAGACCCCCGGGAGGGTGCGTATGGTTATAGATCGTTTGATCCCATTGCCCGGCGCCGAATCCGAAGAGCGCCGTGTGGCGCGTACTCTCCCTAGCCGTGGCTGACCGCATTGAGGCGGTCGATTTGCGATTCACGGAGTTTGGGCGCGTGCCGAGACTCCGGAAGGTTTCGCATTTCGCATGTCCATTTCCAGTTCTGACCGTTCCGTCATGCCCGAGAACGACTCCACCGAGATCGTCGACGCCGAGACCCTCGCGGTCACCGAGGCCATGGACGCCATCGAGCGCGACGAGATCATCGAGGCCCTCGAGGCCGACGTGGCGGATGTCGCCGACGTGACCGCCGAGGCGGACGCGGCCGACGCCGACGACGCCGAGCCCACCACCACCTTCGCGGACCTCGGTCTGCCCGAGGGCGTCGTGCGCAAGCTCGCCCAGAACGGCGTCACCTCCCCGTTCCCGATCCAGGCCGCGACCATCCCGGACGCCCTGGCCGGCAAGGACATCCTCGGCCGCGGCCGCACCGGCTCCGGCAAGACCCTCTCCTTCGGTCTGCCGACCCTGGCCCGCCTCGCCGGCGGCCACACCGAGAAGAAGAAGCCCCGCGCGATCATCCTCACGCCGACGCGTGAGCTCGCGATGCAGGTCGCGGACGCCCTCCAGCCCTACGGCGACGTCCTCGGCCTCAAGATGAAGGTCGTCTGCGGCGGTACCTCCATGGGCAACCAGATCTACGCCCTGGAGCGCGGTGTCGACGTCCTCGTCGCCACCCCGGGCCGCCTGCGCGACATCATCAACCGCGGCGCCTGCTCCCTGGAGAACGTCGAGGTCGCCGTCCTCGACGAGGCCGACCAGATGGCCGACCTGGGCTTCCTGCCCGAGGTCACCGAGCTGCTCGACCAGATCCCCGGCGGCGGCCAGCGCATGCTCTTCTCCGCCACCATGGAGAACGAGATCGGCACCCTGGTCAAGCGCTACCTGACCAACCCGGTCACGCACGAGGTCGACAGCGCCCAGGGCAACGTCACGACCATGACCCACCACGTCCTCGTCGTGAAGCCGAAGGACAAGGCGCCGGTCACGGCCGCCATCGCCGCCCGCAAGGGCCGCACCATCATCTTCGTCCGCACCCAGCTGGGCGCCGACCGCATCGCCGAGCAGCTCATCGAGGCCGGCGTGAAGGCCGACGCGCTGCACGGCGGCATGACGCAGGGCGCCCGTACCCGCGTCCTCGCCGACTTCAAGGACGGCTACGTCAACGCGCTCGTCGCCACCGACGTCGCCGCCCGCGGCATCCACGTCGACGGCATCGACCTGGTCCTGAACGTGGACCCGGCCGGCGACCACAAGGACTACCTGCACCGCTCGGGCCGTACCGCCCGTGCCGGCAAGTCCGGTGTCGTCGTCTCCCTGGCCCTGCCGCACCAGCGCCGCCAGATCTTCCGCCTGATGGAGGACGCGGGCGTCGACGCCTCGCGCCACATCGTCCAGGGCGCCGGCGCCTTCGACCCGGAGGTCGCCGAGATCACCGGTGCGCGCTCGCTCACCGAGGTCCAGGCCGACTCCGCGAACAACGCCGCCAAGCAGGCCGAGCGCGAGGTCGCCGACCTGACGAAGCAGCTGGAGCGCGCGACCCGTCGCGCCGCCGAGCTGCGCGAGGAGGCCGACCGTCTCGTCGCCCGCTCCGCCCGCGAGCGCGGTGAGGACCCGGAGGCCGCCGTCGCCGAGGTCGTCGAGGCCGCCGAGGCCGAGGTCGCCGCTGCCGTGGCGGCCGTCGCCGAACCCGTCGTCCAGGAGCGCACCTTCGAGCGCCGTGACGACCGGGGCAACTACGAGCGCCGCGACAACCGCGGTGGCGACCGTGGCGGTGACCGTGGCGGCTTCCGTCGTGACGACCGTCCGTCGGGTGGCTTCCGTCGCGATGACCGTGGTGGCGACAACCGTGGTGGCGACCGTGGTGGTTTCCGT
>NZ_JBIBCI010000002.1:0-26354 GCF_042901085.1 Streptomyces sp. NPDC012794 | reverse complement strand
GTCGACCGTGGCGGCTTCCGTCGTGACGACCGTCCGTCGGGTGGCTTCCGTCGCGATGACCGTGGTGGCGACAACCGTGGTGGCGACCGTGGTGGTTTCCGTCGCGATGACCGTCCGTCCGGTGGTTTCAACCGTGACGACCGTGGCGGCTTCCGTCGTGACGACCGTCCGTCGGGTGGCTTCCGTCGCGATGACCGTGGTGGCGACAACCGTGGTGGCGACCGTGGTGGTTTCCGTCGCGATGACCGTCCGTCCGGTGGTTTCAACCGTGACGACCGTGGCGGCTTCCGTCGTGACGACCGTCCGTCGGGTGGCTTCCGTCGCGATGACCGTGGTGGCGACAACCGTGGTGGCGACCGTGGTGGTTTCCGTCGCGATGACCGTCCGTCCGGTGGTTTCAACCGTGACGACCGTGGTGGCGACCGTGGCGGCTTCCGCCGCGACGACCGTCCCTCCGGCGGCTTCCGCTCCGGCGGCGCCGGCGAGCGCCCCTACGGCCGCCGTGACGACAACCGCCCGTCCGGCTCCACCTTCGGCGGCCGCCGCGACGACAAGCCCCGCTGGAAGCGCAACGGCTGACGCCTGAGCGCCGCCTGACGAGGACTCGGCCCCCACAGCACTCCGGTGCGGTGGGGGCCGAGCCCATTTCCGGCCGTTTCGCCCCTCCCGCGCCGCATGGCGGGAAACCGCCGGGCCACACCCGGCGATACCCGATCGGCCAGCAGCCCCTCTCCGGCTATGCTCTGGGGTGAGCACATGGAGGGCCATTAGCTCAATTGGCAGAGCAGCGGACTTTTAATCCGTTGGTTGTCGGTTCGAGTCCGACATGGCCTACCGCTCGCGGGCGGGGGGAACCCCCTCCGACCTGCACTGAGCGCCCCACCCGGTTTCGGCCAGGTGGGGCGCTCAGTCGTTTCCGGGTCCGTGCGTGAGCGATGCGTGGGCGGATGGCCCTGGGCGTGCCCTCGTCCGCCCCGGCCTGCCCGCCGGTGGCCGGGGGCGGCCGCACGCCGTGCGGAGGGCGGGAGCCGAGGCCACTCCGCGTGCTCAGGCGGGGGTAAGACCGCACACTGGGACAAAAGGGGCCGGCGCCATGTGCGCGGGCCGAGGTGAGGGTGTTCGGCGTGCTTGATGTCCCGCTCTGGCTGTGGGGGGCGTTCGCCGCGACGGTGGTCGTGTCGCTGGCGGTCGATCTCCTGTCCCATCGCACCGCGCACGTCATCGGCTTCAGAGAGGCCGCCGCCTGGAGCGCCCTGTGGGTGAGCCTCGCCCTGATCTTCGGCGCGACCGTCTTCCTCGTCCTCGGTACGACCGCCGGCACCGAGTACACCACCGCCTGGCTCCTGGAGAAGAGCCTGTCCGTCGACAACCTGTTCGTCTTCGCGGTGATCTTCGCTTACTTCAAAGTGCCCCGGGCCTACCAGCACCGCGTGCTCTTCTTCGGCGTCATCGGCGCCCTCGTCTTCCGCGGGATCTTCCTCTCCCTCGGCGTCGCCGTCGTCAGCCGCTTCACCGCGGTGCTCTTCGCCTTCGCGGCGGTCCTCTTCTACAGCACCTACAAGCTCCTCAAGGACGAGGAGGAGAGCTTCGACCCCGGCAAGAGCTTCGCCGTGCGGCTGCTCCGCAAGCTCATCCCGGTACGGGACGAGTACGCCGGGGCGAAGTTCTTCGTCAAGGAAGCCGGCGTACGGATGGCGACCCCGCTGCTCGCGGTGGTCGCCGCGATCGAGGCCGCCGACCTGATCTTCGCCGTCGACAGCGTCCCCGCCGTCCTCGCGGTCAGCGATGACGCCTTCATCGTCTACACCAGCAACGCGTTCGCCATCCTCGGCCTGCGGGCCCTCTACTTCATGCTCGCTGGGCTCCTGGACCGCTTCCACTACCTGAACAAGGGCCTGGCGATCATCCTCGCCTTCATCGGCGTCAAGCTCATCCTCCAGGCGTCCCACAAGCTCATCAGCCCCCGCATCCCGGAGATCCCCTCACCGGTCAGCCTCGCGGTCATCGTCGTGGTCCTGGCGGGTTCGGTGCTGCTCAGTCTCAGCAGACCGGCCCCACTGGACGTTCCGGGAGAGGCTGACGAAGACGCCCCTGCGGCCACCGAGCGGTCCCGAGCGGCCGGCGCGCCCCCCGAGACGGATGCCACCGAGTACGCAGCGGGTGCACCGGCTCGGGACGGTGATGCCCGTCCGCGCTCGGGCCGGCGGGAGGGCCAGGGACTTCCCGAGCCGCCAGAACGGGCATATCGTAAAGAAATGGTCAAAATGAAGCGTAAATCCGAAGCCTACGTATGTCCGACGTGTCAGCAGTCGGTGCCGGCCGCGGTCCACCGTCGCAAGACCCTCGGGGTGTTCGTTCCCGCATGGGGCCCAGGTGCATGCCAAAACCGCGATTGTCCCGACTACCGGCTGGACCCCGGACACAAGCAGCCCCCAGCCCGGTAGCGAGTCGGCGGACTCCGCCGCCGCCGGACCGCCCGGGGCCGGTCCCGGGACCTCCGCGCCGGGCGGGTTCCGCTTGCCCAGGTGCCGGGATGGGATCGGTTATCAAGGCTCTGACCTGCGGTGATGTCGCACTTCAGGCGTGCGGGCCGGTTAATTGGCGGGAGGCGTCCCCCGGATGACGTAGAGTTGGGTTTACCGACGCGGGGTGGAGCAGCTCGGTAGCTCGCTGGGCTCATAACCCAGAGGTCGCAGGTTCAAATCCTGTCCCCGCTACTCAGTACGAAGGCCCGGTTCCCTGGTGGAACCGGGCCTTCGTCGTGTCCCGGCTCTGTTCGCCTCGTTCGCCCCGTTCGTGTCCCGGGCGTCCGCCGGTGCCGGTCCCTCACTCCTTCGCCCCGGTCCGCTCGCCGTACCGGGCCGTCTGCCGTCAGCCTGGGGGGACGGGCGACCGGGCGGCGGGAGAGCAGCGTGGCGGGGCTGGGGCGGCAGGGCGAGGGCGGCAGCGCGGACGGCGCCGCCCGGCGGGTGGCGCGGCTCCTGCCCGTCCTGCTGATCCTGCTGGGACTGGTCTTCACCCTGCTGACCCCGCCCAGCTTCACCGGGTCCCCCTTCTTCACCGCCGCACCGCTGGTCGCGGCTCCCCTGTTCTCCCTCCGGGCGACCGCGCTGACCGGGATCGCCTCCTCGCTGGTGGTCGTCGGCCTCCACGTCCACAACGGCACCAGCTGGAAGGTGGAGGCGCTGACCGAGCTGGTGACGGTGCTGACCGTCTCCGGGCTGGCCCTGCTGATCAACCGGGTCGTACGGCGCGGCGGCGAGCGGCTCGCCTCGGCGAGGGGGATCGCCGAGGCCGCGCAGCGGGCCGTGCTGCCGACCCCGGCCGAGCGGATCGCGGGGCTGCGCGTCTGCGCCCGGTACGAGGCCGCGCAGGCCGACGCCTTCATCGGCGGGGACCTCTACGCCGTCCAGGACACCCCGTACGGCGTGCGGCTCGCGGTGGGCGACGTACGGGGGAAGGGGCTGGGGGCCGTGGAGGCCGTCGCGGTGGTGCTGGGGGCCTTCCGGGAGGCGGCGGAGACCGAGCCGACCCTGGAGGGGCTCGCACGGCGCCTGGAGCGGGCGCTGGCCCGGGAGGGGGCGCGGCGGGGCAGCCTGGACGCGGTGGAGGGGTTCACCACGTGCGTGCTCGGCGAGATCCCGCCCGGCGCCGAACGGCTGCGGCTGCTCAACCGGGGCCACCCCGAGCCCCTGCTGCTGTACGCGGACGGAGGCCTGGAGGTACTGGCCCCGGCCGAGCCGGCGCTGCCCCTGGGGCTGGGCGAGCTGGCGCCGGACGAGGTCTGCCGGCGCGAGGAGTGGCCCTTCCCGGCGGGCAGCACCCTGCTGCTGTACACCGACGGGCTGACCGAGGCGCGCGACGGGGCGGGCAGCTTCTACGATCCGGCGGTCCGGCTGCGGGGGCGGGTCTTCCCGGGGCCGGACGAGCTGCTCGGCGTGCTCAGCGCCGATGTGCGGCGGCACACCGGCGGAGGCGCGACGGACGACATGGCGCTGCTCGCGGTGGCCAGGACGGGGGAGGGCAGCCGGAGCGTCGGCGGGCCGTCCCCGTGGTGCGCGGCGACGGCCCGTGAGTGACCGGGCGTAGCGGAAGGCGTGCTCTACGCGATCCTTTTGACGGTGCGTCATGGGGGCACCGGGTCTGGAGTGGCGGGAGTGGGGCGGATGAATTGCCCTGGTTGGAGCTGGATATGGCGAATGCGAAGGCCAAAGCTGTGCGATGTGTGGCCGATTGGGGTTAACGATCAATCGCTTCGGCTTGGATTCATTCCTCCGCGTAGATTACCTTTCGATAACGCAGCGCGGTCGTCCCAGCCGTCGCAACGACGGCACCCGTGTGCGTTCTCGCCCATGAGGAGTGTGCCCCGGTGGCCTCCAACTCGCCTGCCTCTGAAGGCATCGACCTCCAGGAGACCCCCACCGCGGGAGCCTGGGGCGAGTGGAATCCCACGGAGGACTCCGCACGCCCGCTCCGCGGCAAGCACCGCGTCCTCAAGCCGCGCGGCGGACTCGCCCGCAGCTCGACCGTGCTCGGCGTCGGCGTGATCGCGGCCGTCGGCGCGGGCGGCATCGCCACCGCGCAGGACCGGCCCCAGGTCTCCATATCCATGCCCTCCGTGCCCGACCTGCTGGGCGACGGCAGCGACTCCGGCTCCGGCGGCGACGCCGTACGGACCGCCGCCGAGGCCGGCCCCGGTACCGGCCCCGCGGGCGCGGCGCAGACCGCGGAAGTGCCGCGGCAGGCGGGCGAGGCGCTGCTCAACCGGATCCTCCTCCAGGCCGAATCGCAGCAGGACACCGAGGAGGCCCGGGCCCGAGCGGACGCCGAGCGGACCGCGCGCGAGAGTGCCGCCCAGGAGGCCCGGACCCAGCGCGAAGCGGCCGACAAGGAGGCCGAGGCGGCGCGCGCCGCCGCCGAGGCCGCCGCCGAGAAGGCGGCCGCGGAGAAGGCCGCCGCCGAACAGACCGCCACCAAGGCCTCGGCGGGGACGGGCATCGCATCGGGCTCCGGCACCGGTTCGGGTACGACGGCCGCGGGCGGCTACTCCCTGCCGACCTCCTCCTACACCCTCACCTCGCACTACGGCGTCGCCGGCTCCATGTGGTCCTCCGGCTACCACACCGGCCTCGACCTGGCCGCCCCGACCGGCACCCCCGTCAAGGCCGTGGGCGGCGGCACGATCACCTCCGCCGGCTGGTCCGGGGCCTACGGCTACCGGATCGTCCTCAAGCTTCAGGACGGTACCGAGATCTGGTACTGCCACCTCTCCTCGATGTCCGTGACCTCCGGCTCCGTGGGCGCCGGCGAGACCATCGGCCGGGTCGGCGCGACCGGCAACGTCACCGGTGCGCACCTCCACCTCGAGGTCCGCAAGGGCGGCTCGACGGTGGACCCGCTGGCGTGGATGCGTTCGAAGGGCCTCGACGTCTGACCCCCTGATCGTCTGACCCCCTGATCACCGCCTGATCGCCCGGCAGTACTGCCGGTCCCGCCCGGTTCCTCACGGGTGCGAGGCCGACAGCTCCGGAGTCCTGGGGGCCGGTACGAGGACCCGCGCGGGCGCCGGGGCGGCCGGCGGGGTCCAGCGCGGCGGGGGCAGCAGGTCCTCCAGTACGGCCGCCCGGGCCAGCGCCGGCGCGGCCGTCGCGCGGCCGAGCCAGAGCCGGTGCAGCAACTCGCGCTCCCGCTCGGCGAATTCCGGATCCCGGGAACCCGGGCCGGACCGCCGGGCGTGGCGGCGCAGCAGGGCCAGGGCGGCGGCGTCCGCCGTGTACCGGGACACCGTTCGGGCGGCGGGGCGGCCTCCGGTGCGGCGGGCCAGGGCGCGGGCCAGTGACCGGGCCGGCATCGAAGCCAGGGCCGGCACCTCCGCCTGACCGAGCCAGCCCGCGGCGGCGTACACCGACAGCTCGGCGGCGACGGCCCGCAGGCAGCGGCGCCGGATCCGCACGGCCAGCCACAGCAGCAGCCCGAACGCCGGGACCATCACGCAGCCGTAGACCACGTAGAAACCGTACTCACCGAAGTGCGAGGAGCCGTTCCACAGCGCGTGCGTGCCCATGGCCAGGACCAGCCCCAGCACGGGCAGCCCGTTCCTGCGCGCACGGCGGGAGGTGAGCGCGGCCGCGCCGAAGCCGAGGCCGGTGAGCACCGTGAAGAGCGGGTGCGCGAACGGGGAGAGCACGGCCCGCACGAAGAACGTCGCCGCCGTCACCGAGTCCAGCGCGCGGGTGCCGTTGGCCAGGTCCTCCTCGAAGGCGGTGCCCAGGTAGAGGATGTTCTCGGTGAAGGCGAAGCCGGTGGCGGTGAACCCGGCGAACACGATCCCGTCGGCGACGCCGGTGAACCGCCGTCTTCGGAAGACGAACACGAGGAGCAGGGCCGCCGCCTTCGCGGTCTCCTCCACCACCGGCGCGATCGCGACCGAACCGAGGCGGTCGGCGGCGGAGGGGTCGGCGGAGGCCGCGGCCATCCACTCCGTGGCGAAACTGTTGGCCAGTATCGCGATCAGCGCCGCGGTGCAGGCCCCCCAGCCGAAGCAGAACAGCGACTGCCGCCAGGGGCCCGGCGCGGCCAGGCCGAGCCACCGGAACGCCGCCACCAGCGGCGGCACCGGCAGCAGGGCCAGGCCGAGGCCCACGAAGAAACCGGCTGTGCCGGTCTGCTCCCGCACCAGTTCGAGGATGACGGCGCCGGTGGCGGTGAGCAGCGTGACGAGCACGCACATGCGGGCCGTGCCCGATGGGCGTGCGAGCACACGGGAGAGCGCTCGGTACACATGATGACCCTACCGAGCCACTCGGACACTCGGAGTGACGTTTGTCAGTTCTTGGAGTCAGGTTCGACCGCGCGCTCGCCGCGGCGGACGAAGAGGAGGTCGTGGACGACGTGGCCCTTGTCCAGGCCCTGCCCCTCGAAGCGGGTGAGCGGGCGGAACTCCGGGCGGGGCGCGTAGCCGCCGTCGGCCTGGGTGTTCTCGAACTCGGGGTGGGCGGTGAGGACTTCGAGCATCTGCTCGGCGTAGTCCTCCCAGTCGGTCGCGCAGTGGAGCACGGCGCCGGGCGCCAGGCGGGTCGCGGCCAGGTCCAGGAACTCGGGCTGGATCAGGCGGCGCTTGTGGTGGCGGGCCTTGGGCCACGGGTCCGGGAAGTACACGCGCATCCCCGCGAGGGAGGCGGGCGGGAGCATCTCGCGGAGCAGGATGATCGCGTCGCCGTTCGCCACCCGGATGTTGGTGAGACCGTTGCGCTCGGCGAGGGCGAGGAGGTTGCCCTGGCCGGGGGTGTGCACGTCGACGGCGAGGATGCCGGTGCCGGGATCGGCGGCGGCCATCTGGGCGGTGGCCTCGCCCATGCCGAAGCCGATCTCCAGGACGACGGGGAGGCCGCCGAAGAGCTTGCCGAGGTCGATGACCTCGTGGCCGTCGATGTCGAGGCCCCAGGTGCCCCACAGCCGCTTCAGCGCTTCGCCCTGGCCGGTGGTGACCCGGCTGCGGCGCGGCTGGAAGCTGCGGATCCGCCGCTCGTGGTGCGACCCGGCGGGGTCGGGCGCGGGGCCGTCGGGGAACCGCGGCTCGGTGCGCCACTTGGGCGGCGTGTACGCCTCCGGCGGGGAGTCGGGGAGGCTGGGCTGGGGGTTCAGGGGCTCAGACACAATGCGGAGATTCTACGACGGGGGGTGGGGGCGGTGGCCCTGGCCGGGCGCCCGGGCAGTGCCTTCGGGGGAGGGGTCAGGGGGTGCCGAGGTGCTGGAGGGCTCGGGTGGCGATCTCGCGGCCGATCGGCAGGGACGCGGTCGCCGCGGGCGAGGGGGCGTTCAGGACGTGCACCGTGCGCGGGGCCTCACGGATGAGGAAGTCGTCCACCAGCGTCCCGTCCCGCAGCACCGCCTGGGCGCGGACCCCCGCCGCCGCGGGGGTGAGGTCCGCCTCAGTGACGGCCGGCAGCAGGCGGCGTACGGCCTCCGTGAAGGCCCGCTTGGAAAGGGAGCGGTGGATCTCGCCCGCCCCGTACCGCCAGTGCCGCGCGGCCATCCGCCAGGATCCCGGCCAGGCCAGCTCCGTGGCCAGGTCCCGCGGGCGGACCGTGCCCCAGCCGTAGCCCTCGCGGGCCAGCGCGGGGACGGCGTTCGGGCCGACGTGGACCCCGCCGCCGATGCCCCGGGTGAGGTGGACGCCGAGGAAGGGGAACGCCGGGTCGGGCACCGGGTAGACCAGGCCCCGGACCAGCTCCGGGCGGGCCAGGTCGTGGTACTCACCCCGGAAGGGGATGATCCGCATGCCCGGGTCGTCACCGGCCAGGCGGGCCACCCGGTCGCACTGGAGGCCCGCGCAGTTGACCAGGACCCGGGCGCGGAACACCCCGCCCGCGGTGGTGCGGACCGCCACCGCGGAGGGGCGGCGGGAGATCAGGTCCGCCTCCGCGCCGTAGACGATCTCCGCCCCGGAGCTCTCGGCGAGCTGCGCCGCGACCCGGCCGTAGTCCACGATCCCGGTGGTGGCCACGTGGATCGCCGCGAGGCCCCGGACGTGCGGCTCGTACTCCGTGATCTGGGCCGGTCCCAGCTCGCGCACCGGGATGCCGTTCTCCCGGCCGCGCTGGACGAGGGAGTGCAGCCGGGGCAGCTCGGAGCGGTCGGTGGCGACGATCAGCTTGCCCGTCACCTCGTGCGCGATGCCGTGCTCCGCGCAGAACTTGACCATCTCGGCGGCGCCGCGCACGGCGTAACGGGCCTTGAGGGAGCCCGGGCGGTAGTAGATGCCGCTGTGGATCACGCCGCTGTTGCGGCCGGTCTGGTGCCGGGCCGGGCCGGGCTCCTTCTCCAGCACGGTCACCCGGGTGCCCGGGGCCAGGCGCGACAGGGCATGGGCTGTCGACAAGCCGACGATCCCGCCACCGATCACCAGCACGTCGCAGTCCACGCTGACACCTCCCACCCCTGCATACTGCACCCCGCCACCGACAACGGGGCTACGCGGGGGCCACGAGCAGCGGGCGGGCCCGTTCGCGCAGCTCGGCGACGCGCGGCTCGTCGCCGTACGGTTCCAGCCGGTGCAGCAGGTCCCGTACGTACTCGGTCGTGCGCGCCGAGGAGATCCGGCCCGCGACCTCCACGGCCCGGGTGCCGGCGGCGCAGGCCGCGTCGAGGTTGCCCGACTCCAGCTCGGCGACCGCGCTCACCACCAGCCGCAGCCCGTGCGAGCGCACGTACTCCTCCGTGGGGCGCGAGAGCGCCTGCTCGGTGAAGCGGCGGACCTGGCGGGGGAGCTTGAGGTCCCGGTAACATTCCGCGGCATCCGCCGCGAAACGGTCGTACGAGTAGAAACCCAGCCAGGTCGGGTCGGCGTCGCCGTCGCGAGAGCGCTCCAGCCAGCCCTCGGACGCCCGCAGCGCCGCCCCGGCGGCCGCCGAGTCGCCCGCCTTCGCATGGGCCCGGGCTTCGACCAGTCGGAAGAAGCTCATGGTGCGGGCGGTGGCCAGCCCGCGGTTGCGTTCGACGGCTGCCTGGGCGAGGTCCACGCCCTCGTCCGGGAAGTCCCGGTAGGTCGCCTGGAGGGACATCGAGGCCAGGACGTACCCGCCGAGCGGGACGTCGGCCGCCGCCCGGGCCAGACGCAGCGCCTGGATGTAGTAGCGCTGGGCGGCCTCCTGCTGGCCGGTGTCGAAGGCCATCCAGCCGGCCAGCCGGGTCAGCTCGGCGGTCGCCCCGAAGAGCGCGCGCCCCACCTCGTCGGTGTAGGAGCCGAGCAGCAGCGGCGCCGCGTCCACCCGCAGGCACTCGGGCACCATCGACGAACGCCAGTCCCCGCCGCCGTACTTGGAGTCCCAGCGGCGTGCGTCCTCCGCGGCCTCGCGCAGCTTGGTCACGTCGCTGTGGCCCACGCGCTGCGGGAAGGCCTCCGGGACGGGCCGGGCGGCGGCAGCGACGGCGGGCGGTACGGTTTCGGGCCCGGACTGGGCGGGCACAACGCCCTGAGCGGGGGTTTCAGGTGTCTGTCGCGGCGGGGCGACGGTCGTGGAAGCCCGGCCGGTGGCCGCTGCGCCCGGGCCGACGCCCGGGGCGCCGACGGGGGCCGGTTCGCGCGCGACCGAGCTGTCGGCCGGAGATATCAGCCACCGGGAGGCGGGCGTCGCGTACGCCGACACCGAGAACGAGCCGGCGAGCGACTGCCAGATCCCGCCACCGCCACGCCGCCCGGCGAGGTCCAGCCGGTAGAGGTCGGTCGCCGAGCGCACCGCCGCACCGATGTCGCGCGGGAAGGCCAGCCCCACCTCCGGTGCCGGATCGGCGTCCGCCAGCCCGATCTCGTGCAGCGGGACCGGTCGGCCGAGTTTCGCGCCGATGGCGGCGGCGATCAGGTGCGGGGCCGCGCCCTGCGGCACCATCCCCTTCGACACCCACCGCGCCACGGACGTCTTGTCGTACCGGAGCGTCAGGCCGCGCTGCGCACCGAGGTCGTTGACCCGCCGGGCCAGCCCGGCGTTGCTGATGCCCGCGAGGGCGAGGACGGCGCCGAGCTTCTCATTGGGCTCGCGGAGCTCCCTGGACATGCGCCACCCCTCGTCACACGCGGAACGCAGACGCCGCCGGGGCATAGGCGCCCGGCATTTCGTAAACCCAGCGTAGTTCCCCGCCTCCCAAGCGTTAAGGCCCCGAGTTCCGTATGGCGGGATTGTTGTCCGTATGCACAGTCCGCCCGGGGGGTCGTGCCCCGGGCGCGCGCGTCGGCTCGTGCTCCGGCCGTGTGGCCGTGCGCCCGGCCGTGCGCTCTGGCCGCTCACGGGGCCCGGCGATTCGATGTGCGGTGCGTGGGTCGGCCCGCTGAGTGGATCCGGTGGGCCGGGGGATGCCGCTGCCTCAATCCCCGCGGGTGGCGGAACGGTCCGGGAGGTCGCAGACGCCTCCCGGACCGCGCCCCGCGGCCGTCCCCGGCCGCCCGCGCGAGGGCCCGCAGGGGCCCTCAGTACGGCCGAAGAATGGCCGAAACCGACCTATGGGGCGGTGGGAACGGAACGCCAAATACCGCGTGACCGGGGCGTGTTCGTTCGCATGTGCGCCCCCCGAAGCCACTCTCGCACGCCCTTCTCGTGGCAGCATGGACCCCGAGCCACCCGGGGTCCCGCCGGCCGCGCCCTCCAAGCGCCGACGCACGCCGACGCACGTTGTCCGTGCCGTCCCGGCCGTCCGTTGCCCCGGTCATTTGCCCACGGGCTGGGGGAGGCGGCGGTGCGCTGGTTGGTCGGGTGGAGCAGTATCGCCGCGAGCTTCGGCACGGCCGGACGCGTCCCGTCCGGCCCGGGAGCACCGGCGGACCCCTCCCACGGCTCCCCCTACGGCACCCCCTCCCCCGGCCGCCCGCCCCACCCCGGGCCGCCGCAGCACGGACGCATCGCCGACGCCGCGCACGCCGACGACCCCGCCGCCCAGGACGCCGAACGCACCGTCCACCCCGTCGGCGCCCAGCTCCTGTGGGGCGACCCCGACCCCCTCTGGGCCGTCGGCGACTGGCGCCCGGACGAGATCCGCACCGTCACCGCCGACCCCGCCGACCCCTTCACCCGGCTCGCCGTGCTCGGCTGCTGCGGCGCCACCGACGACGAACTGCGCCGCGCCCTCTACGCCGCCCGCGGCGGCGCCCTGCGCCACCTCACCGAGTGGCCCGGCAGCTACACCGCCGTCGTCCAGGCCGGACGCCGGATCACCGTCCTCGGCGACCTCGCCGGCGCACGGCCCGTCTTCTACACCCCCTGGGCGGGCGGGACCGCGTACGCCACCGCCGCGCTCCCCCTCGCCGACCTCATCGAGGCGCAGCTCGACGTCGGCCACCTCGCCGCCCTCCTCGCCTGCCCCGACAGCCCCGAGGCACTGGGCGACGGCACACCGTACGCCGGCGTCCGGCGCATCCCGCCCGGCCACACGCTGATCCTGCGCGAGGGCTCCCGGGAGATCACCGGCTACGAACCCGTGGCCTCCCTCGCCGTGGCCGCCCCCGAGGCCGACCCCGAACGAGCGGTGGAGGGCGTACGGGAAGCGTTGACCGCGGCGGTGCGCGCCCGGCTCACGGCGCCGCGGCATGCCCCCGAAACCCTGCTCCCCGACCCCGGACCGGTGCCCGGCATGGGCCCCGCCGACCGGCGCGCGGCCCGCGGCGCACCCGCACCCGGAGTCGGCGCCGACCTCTCCGGCGGCACCGCCTCCGCGACGCTCGCCCTCCTCGCCGCCGGCCTGCCCGGCGCCCCCGGCACCCTCCACGGCTCCGGCTCGCGCCTCCTCGCCGTCACCTTCAACGACCTCGCCACCCCGCAGGGCCGCGAGGGCGAACTCGCGCGCGCCCACGCCATCGCCGCCGACCCCCGGCTGCACCACATCGTCGTGGCCGCCGCCGAAGAAGCCCTCCCGTACGCGGAACTCGACGGCCCCCTCACCGACGAACCCGGCCCCTCCCTCGTCTCCGCCGCCCGCGAACGGCGCCGGCTTGCGGCCGGCTCCGCCGACCACTTCACCGGACACGGAGCCCGCCGCGTCCTCGACGCGCACCCCGCCCGCATGGCCGACCTCCTCCTGGACCGCAGACGCCGCCACCTGCTGCGCCCCGTCGCCGCCCTCGCCCGCTCCGCGCCCGCCGACCCGCTGCTCGTGCCCTTCTCCGTCTACTCGGCCGCCCGCCGCCTCGCCCGTACGCCGTACCGCGCGGGCATGGAGGCCGCGGCGGCCCGGCTGCGCGCGGGAGGCGCCGCACTCGCCGCCGCCTCCGGACCGGTCGACGCCTCACTGGCGGCCCTCACCTGGTCCCGGCCCGGCCCCGCCGCGGGCTGGCTCACCGGCGAAGCCCTGGCGGAAGTATCGATCCGGCTGAGGGCCGCCGCCGGACGGCCCCCGCTGTCGCTGCGCCCCGGCGAGGCCCGCGCCCGCGCACTGCTGACCCGTCACGCCGCCGACCACCGGGTCTTCGAGCAGGCCGTGGAGGTCCGCAGCCAGCGCCTGCACACGCCGTTCCTCGACAACCAGGTCGTACGGGCCGCGCGCGCCCTGCCCGAGTCCCTGCGGGTACAGCCCGGGGCCCGCGCCGAGATCCTGCGCAGCGTCCTCGCCTCCGCCGGAGTACGCGAACTCCCGGCCGGCTGGGGCGCCACCTCGCACACCCCGAACGAGACCGCCACCCGCCTGGGACTGCGGGCCGCCCTCACCTCCCTGCTGTCCCTCTTCACGGCACCGCTCCTCGCGGACGCCGGCCTCGTCGACGCCCGCGTCGTCCAGCAGGCCCTGATCGACGCGGCGGAGGGCCGGCCCGTCCCGCTCGACGGGCTCGCGGAACTCGTCTCGATGGAACTGTGGCTCCGCCGCCTCCTGGCCCGTCGCGGCACCTGCTGGACCGGCACCTCCACCCCCCGCCGCCGCGCGGTCCCGCCCCTGGACACCCGCCTCCCCCGCCTCACTCCACCGGCCCTCCCGGCCAGCCGCTGAGGGGGCCCGGTGGGCGGCGGGGCGGGGGCGACCGGGCGCGGTGGCGGTTGGCCGCCCCCGCCCCGCCCCGCAGCGGCGACAACCCGGCCCGGCCGGCGGCCGGGGGTGTTCCCGCCCCGCCGGTCCCCGGCCTGGGGCCCGGGGCGCAGGGCCCGCGGTGTTCCGGCCCCGCCGCCTCCGGGGCGCCGGCGACGGGGGTGGAGCCCCGGGTGTTCCCGCCCCGCCGCCCCGGCCGCGGGGCCCGGGGACGGGGCGGAGCCCAGGTGCTCCGGCCCCGCCGGCGTTTGAGGCGCGGGGCTCCGGGGCGGCGCCCCGGGGAACGGGCGAAGGGCGGGCAGGGGACCCGCTCCGCGCAGCGGCACACGGCCCGCGGCCGACCGGTGGCCCGGCCCCAGCCCCAGCCCCCGCCCCCCACCACGACGCGCCCGCCCCCCGCCCGCCCGCCGGAAAACCCACCCGCGCTCCCCGCGGCGGCAAGGCAGAATTGGCCGGTGCGGTACCGAATCCTCGGCCCCACCGAGGCACATGACGACACCGGCGCCCCCCGAACCCCCGGCGGCGCCCGCCTGCGAGCGCTCCTCACCGCCCTCGCCCTGCGCGCCGGCGCCCCGGCCGCCGCGTCCGTCACCGACCTCGTCGACGAGGTCTGGGGCGACGACCCGCCCCGGGACGCCCCCGCCGCCCTCCAGGCCCTCGTCTCCCGTCTGCGCCGCGCCCTCGGCGCCGGGCAGCTGACCACCGACCCCGTCGGCGGCTACCGCCTCACCGCCGACCGCGACGACGTCGACCTCCACCGCTTCACCCGTCTCGCGGCCCTCGGCGCCGAGCAGCTGGCCGGCGACCCCGGCACCGCCGCCACCACCCTCCGCGAGGCCCTCGCCCTGTGGCGCGGCCGCGCCCTCACCGACCTCCCCGAACCGGCCCGCACCACGCACGCCGCCGCCTGCGAGGCCCGCCGCGCCCGCGCCCAGCGGGACCGCGTCGAGGCCGACCTGCGCTGCGGCGCCACCGCTCCCGCCGAACTCCTGCCGGAGATCGAGGCGCTGATCCAGGACCATCCGTACGACGAACCACTGCGCGCCCAGCAGATCCGCGCCCTGCGCGCCGCGGGCCGCCCCGCCGACGCCCTCGCCGCCTACGAACGCACCCGCCGCGACCTCGCCGAAGGCCTCGGCGCCGACCCCGGCCCGGCGCTGCGCGCCCTGCACGCAGAGCTGCTCCGGTCCCCGTCCCCGCAGTCCCGCGGCAACATCCGGCCCCGCCTGACCTCCTTCGTCGGCCGCGAGCCCGAACTCGCCGCCCTCGCCGCCGACCTGGACCGCGTACGCCTCGTCACCCTCACCGGCCCCGGCGGCTCCGGAAAGACCCGCCTCGCCGAGCACGCGGCCGCCGCCCGGCCCGACTCCGGCTGGCTCGTCGAACTCGCCCGCCTCGACCACCCCGCGGCCGTCCCCGGCGCCGTCCTCAGCGCCCTCGGCCTGCGCGAGAACAGTCTCGTCGCCCGCGAGCGGACCACCGCCGACGACGACCCCACCGCCGCCCTCGTCGAACACTGCGCGCACCGCCGCCTGCTCCTCGTCCTGGACAACTGCGAGCACGTCATCGGAGCCGCCGCGGAACTCGCCGAACGCCTCCTCACCCACTGCCCCGGCGTCCGGATCCTGGCCACCAGCCGCGAACCCCTCGGCGTGCCGGGCGAGTTCCTGCGCCCCCTCGAACCGCTGCCGCCCGCCCCCGCGCACCGGCTGTTCGCCGACCGGGCCGCCGCCGCCCGCCCCGGCTTCCGTCCCGGTGACGACCCGGCCGCCGTCGCCGAGATCTGCGCCCGCCTCGACGGACTGCCGCTCGCCATCGAACTGGCCGCTGCCCGGCTGCGCCTGCTCACCCCGCGCCAGATCGCCGACCGGCTCGACGACCGGTTCCGCCTCCTCACCGGCGGCGCCCGCACGCTGCTGCCCCGCCAGCAGACCCTGCGCGCCGTCGTCGACTGGTCCTGGGACCTCCTCGGCCACGCCGAGCGCACCGTCCTCGCCCGGCTGTCCGCCTTCGCCGGCGGCTGCGACCTGGAAGCGGCCGAAGCCGTCTGCGCGGACGACACCACCGACCCCGCCGGCACCACCGAAGCCCCCGCCGCCACCAAGGTCACCGACGTCGCCGAAGCCATGGCGGCCCTCGTCGACAAGTCCCTCGTCCAGGCCGACCCCGGCCCCGACGGCATGCGCTACCGCCTCCTGGAGACCATCCACGAGTACGCCGCCGAACGCCTCGCCGCGGACCCGGCCGACGCCCGCGCCACCGCCCGCCGCCACGCCGCCCACTACGCCGCCCTCGCCGAGCGCGCCGAGCCGCTGCTGCGCTCCGCCGGCCAGCTCCCGTGGATCCGCCGCGTCGAGGCCGAGCTCGACAACCTCCGCTCCGCCCTCCACACCACCACCGGCGGGGACCCGGACGACGGCGACACCGAGACCGCCCAACGCCTGCTCTCCGCCCTCGGCTGGTTCTGGTGGCTGCGCGACTACCGCGCCGAGGGCGCCGAATGGACCGCCCGCCTCCTCGCCCGGATCCCCGCCGAACCGCCCGAGGACTCCCCGGACTACTGGCCCCACATGCGCCTGCGCATGCTCCACATGTTCCTGCGCGCCGAGAGCACCGGCCCGCAATGGTTCCGCACGCCCGAGCACCAGGCCGTCGCCCTCCGCCTCAAGGAGGTCTTCCGCCGCGGAACCCCGGAGGCCACCCGCTTCCCCGGCATGCTCTGGCCCACGATCTGCTTCCTCACCGGCGACATCGTCGGCTTCCATACGAGCATCGACGAATCGATCGCCAACTGCCGTCGCCAGGGAGGCGAATGGGAGCTCGCGATCCCCCTGCTGATGCGCACCCACTTCGCCATCGACACGACCGGCGGCCTCTCCACCGCGGACACCGACCTCACCGAGCTCCAGGACCTCGCCCACCGCGTCGGCGACCGCTGGATCCGCGCCCAGGTGGCCAGCGCCGCCGGGGAAGCCGCCCTCTCGCGCAGCCAGTACGCCACCGCCCGCGCCGCCTACGAGGAGTGTCTGCGCCTCGCCCGGGAGGTCGGCGCCCGCATCGAGGCGCCCTTCGCGATCGCCCGCATCGCGGAGACCGCCTACCGCGAAGGGGACTTCGACACCGCCGAGAGGCTGCTGGCGGAGGCCGACCGGGAGGCCCACGAGCACGGCGGGGTGTACGACGTGAGCGCCTTCGCCCGGTTCCTGTCCGCCACGCTCGCCCTCCAGCGCGGCGACCACGACCGGGCCCGCGCCGAGTGCGCCGCCGCCCGCACGGCGGGTGAGCAGGGCAGCGTAGCCGCGCAGTTCACCGCCGGGCTGGGCCTCATCGAGGCCGTCCTGGAGGCCCGTGAGCACGGCGCGCGGGCAGGGCTGGCGAGGATCGGCCCGGTCTTCGCCGGCGCGGTGGAGGCGCACTGCGCGGAACGCGTCCTGGCCGGCATCGCCGAGTCGGCGTCACTGTTCCTGGCCGACGCCGGCCGTCCCGAGGAGAGCGTACGAGTCCTCGCGGCGGCCACAGCCTGGCGCGCGGGCCTTCCCCGCCCGGTCCCGGAGGAGGCCGCCCTGGAGGGGCTCCCGGAACGCACCCGCGCCGCTCTCGGGGCGGCCGGCCAGGCCCGGGCGGAGGCCGAGGGCCGGACCCTGACCCCGGGCGAGGTCCTCGCGGTACTCGGCGCGGTCACCGAGGCGGCCGGCCTCAGCCGCAGCTGATCACCGCGTCGGCCCAGCTCGCCAGCGTCGGCAGGTGCCCCTGCCGGACCTGTTCCACCACCAGCCGCAGCTTCGCGTGCCCGGCCAGCGGCACCTCGACCGGCACCGGGGTGTCGTCGTACCCGAGCGCGCCGGAGCGCCACAGCCGCTGCCCGTCGCCGTAGACGGAGAACCGCACCGTCCCGTCGGTCAGCAGCGACAGCCCGTCCACCCCGGCCCGCGCAGAGAAGCGGGTGCACTGCCGGTTGAGGGTGATCTCCACCGAGGAGCGGGAGTGGACGGTGATCCCCTGCGCGAACTGCCGGCCGCCGGCCACCAGCCCCCACCGCTGCCACACCCAGCTGCTGCGCCAGGTCTCCAGCCCCGGCCCGGTGCCCTTCCCGTACGCGGAGTGCCCCAGCCCGGCCAGCCGGAACCCCTGCGGCGGCGGTGCCTTGAGCCGGGGCCGCGAAGGGGTCGGCTTCGGCCGGGGGCTCTCCGGAGCCGGCGGCCGCACGGCCGGGGGAGCGGGGGCCGAGGAGCGTGGCGCGGACGGCACCGCGCTCCGCCGGGGCGGCGCGACCCGTGCCGCCGGCGTCGGATCCCCGGGCGGCGTCGACTCCGGCGCGGCGGGCGCGGGCGGCGCGGGCGGCTCGGGCGGCTCGGGCGCCACCGGCGCCACCACCCCGGGTGCAGGCGCGGCCTGCGGCTCGGGATCGTCCCCGACCAGGGCGAACACCACCCCGGCGGCAGCGGCGACCGCGATCCCGGCCGCGATGGCGGCCTTGGCGGGCAGGCCCAGCCCCTCGGAGACCACCGCCCCCCCGGCCCCACCGGCACCCCCTGCCCCGGCCCCACCAGCAGCCCCCGCCCCGGCAGCCCCCGCCCCCGCAGCCCCGGCCCCGGCCGAGGATCCGCCAGCCGCGGCGGCAGCCCCCGCGCCCCCGGCGGCGACGGCCCCACCGGCCACCACCCCGGCCGCCTTGGCGGCGTACCCGGCGGCGAACCACCCGATGACCGCCACCGGCAGCAGCGCGGGAATGCCCGCGTTGACGTCCTTCAGCTCTCCGGCGGCGAGCCGGCACTTGGCGCACTCCTCGAGGTGCTTGCGCAGCCCCCGCTCCGCCCGCATCCGCAGCCCGCCCCGGGCGTACGCGCCCAGCCGGTCCGCATAGCGGGCGCAGTCGCCGCCCGCACTGAGCGCGGAACTCACATGGGCTTGGAGGTACGCCTGCTTGAGGCCCTCCCGGGCCCGGCTGGCCAGTACCGCCGTCGCGTTGGCGCTCAGCCCGAACAGCGGGGCGATCGCACTCGGCGAGGCCTCCTCGACGGTGGTGTGCCACAGCACGGCCTGCCACCGCTCCGGCAGGCTCCGGAAGGCCTGCATCGCGAGCGACCGTTCGGCTTCGTGCATCGCCCGGACGTCGGCGCCCAGTTCCAGGGTGGCGTCCCCGGACAGTCCGCCGGCGCTCTCCGCACCCGCGGCCGCCTGCTCCGCGAACACCGCGAAGTCCTCGACCAGATGTTCCCGCCGGGCGGTCTTCGCCCAAGCCGCGGCGACCCGCCGCACGGTGGTCAGGAGGTAGGCCCGCACCGACTGGTCCGGCCCGGCCCCGCCCCGTACCGCTTGCAGCGTCCGCGCGAACACCTCGGCGGTGAGGTCGTCGGCGGTGTGCCCGTCCCGGCAGCAGGTCCGCGCGTAGCGCCGTACCGCGTCGGCGTGCCGGCGGAACAGCTCCTCGTAGGCGCCGTCGTCCCCACCGCGCATCCGGCTGATCAAGTCGCCGTCGGCAGGGGGCAGTTCACCGTCCACCGGTCCGGACGCGGCATGCCGTCCGCCGCGTTCGCGCTGGGCCGGGACCTGCTGGGCGGGCAGGCTGCCAGCCCCCGCCTCTCCGGTTCCACCGACGCCACCGAGAGACTCGTCCCGCCCGTCAACGCTCATCGCGGAAGCCCCCGCACGACACACTCGAACCGGTACACCGATCCAGCCTGTCACACGGCGGTGGCGCCCCGGGGCCGTCTCCGCGGCATCCACCCGTCCGGGCAAGATCCGGCGAATCGCCGTACGGCTCATCACCCCTTCGAGCGATGCGCCATCAGACGCCCCCGTTGACGCCCGCCCCGACAGCCCGACAGCCGGCTTCAACCCGCAGCCCCGGCCCCCGGCCCCCCGACGCCCGACAGCCCCGCCAACACCCCCCAGCCCGCTCCGCCGCCGACGGCCCGGCCCCCACCCCTGCGGGGACCGGCCCGTCAACGACTCGGCGCGACCGCTCAGCGAGCGGCGAGCGGCGGTTCACCGGCGGCCGAGGCGCCCGCTCACGCGGTGCGGGAGCGCAGCCCCTCGAGCAGGATGTCCAGCAGCCGGGCCGAAGCCGCGGCCTGCTGAGCCGGGTCGGGCAGGGCGGGCGCGGCCGTCGCTATCACCAGCAGCACATCGGCCACCGTGACATCGGCGCGCAGCTCACCGGCTTCCCGCGCCCGGTCCACCAGCTGGCCGACGACCTCCAGCAGCGCACCCGCTCCGGCGTCCTCCGAGGGCTCGTCCTCGATCGAGGACCGCGCGCCCACGACGCGCAGCTCCGCCGTGCCGCCGACGGCCTGGCGCTGGTGCGGCACGCGGGCCGCGGCTTCCTGCTGGGCGGCGTCCTCCTCGGCGGCCGAGCCGACCCGCAGGACCTGCGGCGGGAGCAGCCGGCCCGCGCCGGAGGCCACGGAGGTGCGCAGGAAGCGCGACAGCGCCTGCCACGGCTCCTCCTCCTGGCCCAGGGCGGACTTGGCCTGCTCGGTGAGCCGGGCGGTCTCCTCCTCGGCTATCCGCCGGACCAGCACGTCCTTGCTGGGGAACCGCCGGTAGACGGTCCCGACACCGACCCGCGCCCGCCGTGCCACGTCCTCCATCGGAGCCCCGTAGCCCAGCTCGCCGAAGACCTCCCGGGCCGCCCGCAGGACGTGCTCGAGGTTGCGCTGTGCGTCGACGCGCAGCGGCGTGGACCGGCCCACTCCGTGGGTGGTCGAGCCTGCCATCACGCGGCCACCGGTCTCCGCGGACAGAGCGGTGACAGAGCCATGGAAATCGGAAATGTTCATATGTATCCCCCGGTAATCACTTGTCTCCCCCCGGAGACACTCCCCGCCTTCGTGTCGAGGGGGGCCACGGTCATGAGGGCCCAGGTCCTACATCCTCGACGAGATACGAACATAGTTGAGCCAGAGTCAATTCAGAAGAGGCAGCCCCCGACCGAGCACCGCCCGATCAGAGCATTCACCCCCACTTTTCCGCCACAACTCCCCGGAATCACCCCCTCCGGGGCCCTGACCTGCTGACTTTTAACGTGATCGGGATCTCCTGACAGCCTCGTCCCACCACCCCCGCCGGTCACACAATTTGCCGGGCCTGTGGACAAACTCCCGGCCACGTTGCGTCATGGGGTGGTGAAGGCTGCTAACTCCCCGGGCGACGACCCCGGTCCCCCGCCCCGCACGCGCATCCTCGTCGTCGGCGGCGGCTACGTCGGCATGTACACGGCCCTGGGTCTCCAGCGGAAGCTGAGAGCCGGCGAAGCCGAGGTCACCGTGGTGACCCCGGAGCCCTACATGACGTACCAGCCCTTCCTCCCGGAAGCCGCGGCCGGCGCGATCTCGCCCCGGCACGTCGTGATCCCCCTGCGCCGCGTCCTGGACCGCTGCCGCATCGTCATCGGCGAGGCCCAGCGCATCGACCACGCCAAGCGGACCGCGACCGTCACCACCCTCGCCACCACCGAGGAGGGCACCGGCGGCATCGAGATCGAATACGACGAACTCGTCCTCGCGCCGGGCTCCGTCTCCCGCACCCTCCCCGTCCCCGGACTCGCCGACTACGGCATCGGATTCAAGACCGTGGAAGAGGCCATCGGCCTGCGCAACCACGTCATCGAACAGATGGACATCGCCTCCTCCACCCGCGATCCCGCAATCCGCGACGCCGCCCTCACCTTCGTCTTCGTCGGCGGCGGTTTCGCCGGCGTCGAGGCACTCGGCGAACTGGAGGACATGGCCCGGTACGCGGCCCGGTACTACCACAACGTCAAGCCCGAGGACATGAAATGGGTGCTGGTCGAGGCCAGCGACCGAATCCTCCCCGAGGTGGGCCCCGAAATGGGCGTCTACACCGTCCGTGAGCTGCGCAGCCGCAATATCGACGTCCGCCTCGAGACCCGCCTCGAATCCTGCGAGAACCGGGTCGCCGTCCTCAGCGACGGCTCCCGCTTCCCCACCCGCACCATCGTCTGGACCGCCGGCGTCAAACCCCACCCCATCCTCGCCGCCAGCGACCTCCCCAAGAACGAACGCGGACGCCTCACCTGCACCTCCTTCCTCACCGTCGAAGGCGTCGAACACGCCTGGGCCGCCGGCGACGCCGCCGCCGTCCCCGACATCACCGCCGACACCGGCGCCGAAGGACCCGCCCGCGAGTGCGCCCCCAACGCCCAGCACGCCGTACGCCAGGCCAGACAGCTCGCCGACAACCTGGTCGCCGCCCTGCGCGACGAGGCCCTCACCGAGTACGCCCACAAGTACGTCGGCTCGGTCGCCTCGCTCGGCCTCCACAAGGGCGTCGCGCTGCTCTACGGCCGCAAGCTCAAGGGCTACCCCGCCTGGTTCATGCACCGCGCCTACCACCTCAGCCGCGTCCCCACCTTCAACCGCAAAATGCGGGTCCTCGCCGAATGGACCCTCGCCGGCCTCTTCAAACGCGAGATCGTCTCCCTCGGATCCCTCGAACACCCCAGGGCAGAATTCGAACTCGCCGCAGGCGGCGGCCCCCGGAACCAGCCGCCCAAGCCCGACCCCGACCCACCGCGGGACAAGCAGGGCTGACGTTGTCAGTGCCGTCGGCCACACTGGACGTGTGACCATAGGTGGGCTCACGCCTGCACACAGTGACACCCGACGAGTGACACCGACGAGCGACCGACCCCAGGGGCACCACCCGGCACCGCCGGGCGGACACACCGCGACCACCTGCGACACCACGAGGCTTGAACGCAGTGAACTTCACGCGCTGGAGCGCCCGCTTTCCCGGCACGCGCCGCGCCGCCGCCCGGAACGAGCACGCCGCGGCCCAGGCCAAACGCGGTGAGGGCTCCGTCCCGGCAGCCCGCGGCGCCGCCCACCGTGCCGGGCCCCAAGAGGGCACCCCGGCCGAAGCCACCGTCCGCGGCACCGGCATGGCCCCGCTCCCCGCCGTCCCCGCCCTCGACGAACTGCCCGTACGGGAAGTCCTCGGCCTGCTCCCGGCCCTCGTCGCCCTCGTCCACGGCCCCGAGCACCGCGTCGCCTACGTCAACGACGCCTACACCGCCGGCTTCGGCCCCCGCCCCACCGGCGCCCCCGCCCACACCGCCCTGCCCGAACTCGGCGACCTCGGCCTGCTCCCGCTCCTCGACCAGGTCCAGCGCAGCGGCAAGCCCCGTACCGCCAAGAACCGCACCGCCCCGGGCGGCAGCTCGTACACCGTCACCTGCACCCCGGTCGAGTTCCCCAAGGCGGTCACCGACGGCGAACCGGACCCCGAGCACACCGGCATCCTGGTCCACCTCGCCGACGTCACCGACCACGCCGAAGCCCTCGAACGCCTGCGCGCCAGCGAGCGCCGCCAGCGCGAGGCCGCCGTCACCCTTCAGCGCTCCCTGCTCCCCCAGGAGCTCGAACAGCCCGACGACCTCCGCGTCGCCGCCACCTACCAGCCCGGCGGCACCGAAGCCGCCGTCGGCGGCGACTGGTACGACGTCATCACCCTCGGCGCCGGCCGCACCGCCCTCGTCATCGGCGACGTCATGGGCCGCGGAGTCCGCGCCGCCGCCGTCATGGGCCAGCTCCGCACCGCCGTCCGCGCCTACGCCCGCCTCGACCTGCCCCCGCACGAGGTCCTCCAGCTCCTCGACGGCCTCGCCGCCGAGATCGACGCCAGCCAGATCGCGACCTGCGTCTACGCCGTCCACGACCCCAACGAAGGACTGCTGGCCTACGCCTCCGCCGGCCACCTCCCCATCCTGGTCCGCGACGAGGACGGCACCGTACGCCGCGCCGCCGACCCCACCGGCCCGCCCCTCGGCACCGGGGGCTGGCTGCACACCTCGGGCACCATCGCCCTCGGCCCCGGCTCCACCGCCGTCCTCTACACCGACGGCCTCGTCGAACGCCGCGGCGAGGACATCGACGAAGGCGTCGCCGCCCTCGAACGCGCCCTCTCCGGCGCCCAGGGCACCCCCGCCATCATCTGCGACCGCCTGATGCGCGCCCTCGGCGTGGACGCCGACCACGACGACGACGTCGCCGTCATGGTCCTCCAGCAGCCCGCCCGCACCGGCGTCCACGCCGAGCTCTTCCACAACGCCGCCCTGGAACTCCTCGGCGGCGTGGAGGCCGCCCCGCGCGCCCGCGCCTTCGCCCAGGGCGTCCTCAGCTCCTGGCGCTTCCCCGTCGAGCTGTGCGACCTCGGCGTCCTCGCCGCCAGCGAGCTCGTCGCGAACTCCCTCCAGCACGGCACGCCGCCCATGCACCTGCGCCTGCGCCGCACCGACCGCCGCCTGATCGTCGAGGTCACCGACGGGGACGACCACCTCCCCCGCCGCCGCCGTGCCGAACCGGCCGACGAAACCGGCCGCGGCATCTCGATCGTCGCCACCATCGCCTCGGCCTGGGGCTCACGCCGCACCCCCGGCGGCGGCAAGGCCGTCTGGTGCGAGTTCGCCCTGCCCGACACGTAGCCGCACGAAAAGAGGAAGAGCCCCCGGCCAAAAGGACCGGAGGCTCTCCCTGCTCCTACGCACTACGCGGACACGCGCTCCGCCCGCTCCACGGCCACGGCCGTCTTCCCGGCGACCGCCGGCCCCTGCGCCACGACCCTGCTCACCACCGACGGGTTGTCCTGCACCGGGCTCAGCCGCCCGCCCAGCCGCAGCGCCAGCACCGAGATCCCGAGCGACACGAGCACGAACACCCCGATGTACAGCATCGGGATCCCCGCTCCCAGCGGCACACCCAGCGGCCCGAGCGCCAGCGCCATCTGCTTGACCAGGGCGAAGGCCGAGTTGTACTGCCCGACCGAACCCTCCGGCGCCAGATCGGCGACCAGCGGCGCCAGCGTCGGCGACAGCATCGCCTCACCGATGCCGAAGAGCGCGTACGTGGTGATGAACGCGGCGGCGGCCATCATCGCGCTCCCGTGCCCCAGACCCGAGAACCCGGCGATCAGCCACGCCACCGTCCAGATCAGCCCGACCAGCGCGATGACGCGCGACCGGCGACGCTTCTCGACCAGCTTCAGCACCACGAACTGCGCCACGACGATCGCACCCGTGTTGGCGGCGAGCGCGAACCCGAGGGTGGACGGGGAGATCCCCGCGGCCTCGGTACCGAAGGCCGCCAGACCCGACTCGAACTGCCCGTAGCAGGCGAAGAACAGCACGAAGCCCAGCACGCACAGCTGGACCATCGCCTTGTGACCCAGCAGCCGCTTCCAGCCGCCGCCGGCCGGCGCCGCGTCCTTGGCCATCGCCTCACTGATGTTCTGGACGTGCGGCATGCGCACGGTGGCGATGACGACCGCCAGCACCAGGAACATCACGGCCTCGATGCCGAACAGCAGGGTGAAGCTGCCCGGACGGCTCTCGTCGACTATCTGGCCGCCCACGAGCCCGCCGATGCCCAGTCCGAGGTTCTGCATGAAGAACTGCAGGGCGAAGGCACGCGTACGGGTCGACGGCGTCGAACACCACACGATCATCGTGGCCAGCGCCGGCTGCATCACGGCCTGCCCGGCGCCCAGCGCCAGCGCGGACAGCAGGATCGGGGCGATGCCGGTGGAGAGCCCGAGCGAGAGCGCACCCACCGAGGCGGTGACGGCGGCACCCATCACCACGGGCACCGGACCACGCCGGTCGATGACCCGGCCGGTGAAGGGCAGCGCGACGAGAGCGCCCAGGGCGAACGCCACGAACGCGCTCGTGGCCGCCATGGAGCCCAGACCTCGCACCTGCGCCACATAGATGTAGAGGAACGGAACCGTGAAACCGATGCCGAACGCGGTCAGCGCGTTGCCGGCCTGGATCCGCCGCATCGCAGCGCCCATCACCTTGGTCACTTCTCACCTGCCTTGAGAGCCGAAGACTGAAGACTTCAGAACTTCACACCTAAACTTCGATCCTTAACTCTACACACCGAAGGAGTTAGACGCCAACGGGTTCATGCGATACTTCCGACCATGGGTGACACCCCCGACGGCGCTACGCCCGTCCACGAGCCGAGCCTCGATGAGCAGATCGCCGTCTACCAGCGCGAGTTCCAGGACCTCGACCCCCAGGTCGAGAAGGTGGTCTCGGCGCTGAGCCGGCTGAACCGCCGCATGAACGTCGCGTACGGCCGCCAGACCGCGGCCCTGGGCATCAGCAACGCGGAGTGGGAGGTCCTGAAGGCCCTCGTCATCTCCGGGTCGCCCTACCGGATGGGCCCGAGCGAGCTCGCGAAGCAGCTGGGCCTGACGCCGGCCGCGATGACGCACCGGATCGACCGCATGACGGCGGAGGGTCTGGTCACCCGCGAGCGGGACGAGTCCAACCGGGTCCGCGTGATCGTGGAGCTGACGGACGAGGGCCGCAGTAAGTGGCTCGACGCGATGCGCGCGGCCACGGTCTTCGAGGAGGACCTCCTCCAGGACCTCTCCACGGCGGAGCGCGGAGTACTGGGAGACATGCTGACCCGGCTCCTGGACCGCGTGGAGGAGCTCCAGTCCCGGTCCTGACCGGCCCCGACCTCCCCGGTTGACACACCCCTCGTGGATCCGTAAGGTTCTTCGAGTTGCCCCGGAGCCGGAAGGTTCCGGAGTCAGCGATCCCGCCGCCTCGTTGCGGCAACCTACTCAGCACGATCTCCCACTGGGAACGAATTCGGCGTGCCCGAATTCATTTCCGAAGGCCCGATTATCGGTTGCCGGGGAAATCCGCTAGAGTTCAGGAGTCGGAAGGGCCCAACAGCCCGGAAGACGAACCCCGCTGACTGGGGGTCAGGCCCGAAAGGATCTGATAGAGTCGGAAACGCAAGAACGAAGAACAGAACGAAAGCCCGGAGGAAAGCCCGAGAGGGTGAGTACAAAGGAAGCGTCCGTTCCTTGAG